>NZ_JAHKNF010000013.1:0-124465 GCF_018860125.1 Bacteroides sp. HF-4919 | reverse complement strand
CCTTTTGATATATTTTAGGACCTCCGGGGATTCTTTCACTTCTTGCCGGCATTGTTCATATAATATATTGAAAGAACTGTCTGTGTGATGGTCCCAGATTCTTTCATACATTCTGAATTCCCTCAGTTCTTCTTTAAAAACAGCTTCTCCTACGGGATTATGTATGTTTTTTCTTTTAAAGTCCATGGTGAATACACCCCACTGTCGGTAGACTGCTTCCAGAACCCCTCCCGGTATTATGTTAAGTCCGGTTTCGGTGCGACTTCCTCCTTCCTTTCGTTTGTACATATCGACTGTTTTTTGAATGTAATAGGCTGAAGAGTCCTGGTATATCTGGTACAGATCATTTAGTGGGGTGCCTTGAACCTGATAGCCTAACCAATTATAAGTCGGGTCTACTTTGAGGTCAATAGTCCCTTGCTCCAGAAAGAGGTTGATTTCTCTACCGGAATCAGCTGAAAAATAAGAGTCAATCACTATTTCGGTCAACGGTTTCTCTCTACGTTCTTTACCTTCGAAATAGAATGTCCCATTCTTTATAAAGGTAGAATCAATGTTTGTTGCTTTTCCATCTATAGGAACGATTAAAGTAACTTTTCTATGATCATATAGGGGATCGATCACTCCTTTTATTCTATAAATAGAGTCTTGGCCCATATTACTTTGCAAGCAGATGAAAATGCAGTAAAATAAAAGATAAATTCTGGTCATAATCTGTGGGATGTTTTTCTATTATTCTTGTATGGTTTATTAATTGCCAGTTAACAAACCGTACAAGAATAATATGTTAAGTTAATCATTGTTGATTTAATCAATGCCTGCAATGCATGTACAGTCTGGCTTTGAGCCTAATAAGTTGCTTCCGTGAAAACGGCATTCTCCGGTAACTGCAATTCCTAAAAGTTTAGTCAAGCATGTTGCGTTCTCTTTAACACATGCTTTTTCCCCTTCGTTTAGTTTACAGTCAGTGTAAGCCGTACCTCCGGTAATCATTTTCATTTCATACTCGTTCAATTCTTGTTCTTCTTTAAGAACGAATCTCTTTAATGCTTTCATAATTTCTTTTTTTAATTGTTAATAATTTGTTTGCTAAATGAAATCTACTGTTATAGTTCTCTTTTGGGTTGTTCAGGTAGGATTAGTGAATATCTATATCTGTAAAAGATACCAGATCCTCAATCTTATATTTATCAGACAGCTGATAGCCATTTATTAGGATGGTAGGGGTTGCTGTCAAATGATTCTCTGTTTTCCATTTCTTATGTTCTTCTGTCTCAGCATTTATATCTGTTGCATTCAATTCGAACTCTGCTTTCTCAAACACTTCTTTCGATTTATACTTGTTTTTTTCGAACCAGTCATCGTAAATCTTCATTGCTGCCTTTTCACCACTATGCAGATAAGTACCAATCAAAAAGTGATTGCTGTCTTGTAAATTATCGTTGAATGAAGTAAAGACATACTGGACGTACAATTTATCTCCGGCAGTTTCCAATAATTTATTTACTCTTTTATGCATCTTAGCACAAGGTTCACAATGTGGATTGGTTAATATTGTGATGCCTAACCGCGCTTTGCGGTTTCCAAATATAATTTGAGAGGTTGAGTGGTCTACCGTATGATAAGGCTGTTTTTTCAATATCGCTAAAAACACTTCGTCTGTATTTTTTATACTATTCAATTCCTGGGTTACAGACTGTAGTTTGTTTGCTTTTGTAATCGTGCTTGTTAATAAATTGATTAATAACGGAGGGCATGCATAGATGATACAGACCGCAACCAAGTGAGATATTAAAAAATCCGGTTGTTGAATTAGCCCTGTACTTATGTTAATGGTGAACAGGACCCAAAGCAATAATTGTACTAATAGACATAGTACACACCACTGTTTGGCTATTTTATATTGATACCATACACTCCATAAAGTATAAGGAAGTGCACAAATGTTGATAATGCTCAAGTAGGAGATCAAACTCGGATAACATATTAGAAGAGTTATATTAGAAATAAAGTATCCTAATCCAACTTCACTCCAGCTAAGCACACCTCCGATTTTGGCAGCATCGGACTCCAGTATATTGTTACAATCTGTTTGATGGAATAAAGAGCAGATTTTGTCAGCATATTCACTTTCGGTGTGGCTTTGTTTAAGTAGTAATAGATAACTGATGTATAGACCTGCTAAATTAGTAACAAACAGGGCACATAGCCCGAATGAATGAGTGATATTCTGATGAATGCATAGTAGTAATACTCCTGCTGACAAGAGTAACCATAGAATGCTTCTTTGTATGATACGTAAAATTTCTTTTGTCCGATGTCTTTTGTAATCTGGCTCTGTTGATTGCTCATCTGGTTCTGCCACTAAAACGACTCCTGACCATACTTCATTGAATGTTTCTATAGGGGAATGGCTTTGTTCTCCCTTCCATATATAGTCTATCGATTTTGAGTCTATTTTTCGGACAATCACAAAGTCACTGCCTATGTGTGCAATAAAGGGAGGAGTCAGTCGGCTTATATTTTTCTCCCTGAGTTTAAACCCGGCATTAGGTATCTGGTAAACTGATAACATCTTGGATAATCCATATAAACTATATTTATAAGGGTGCTCCTCAAAAAGAGTCTCAGAGAAAGAGCTCGTGTTTTTGACCTTTAGCTCTTTTAGAAAGAGCGATAGTATATTGTTCCTCATTCGATATGTTATTTTTTAATTTAACTGACAACCCCCGGAATTTGAAATTATTAAATATTCTGACTTGTTTTATATTGTAGTTCCTATGATGATTATGGGATTATCCTCTTCGTGAATGCTTTCCAAGAATGGATATTCCGTCTGTTTGGAACTCGCTTGCTGCAATAAATCTTCTGCTTGGATCATTTGCCATATTTCCTGCGTTTCATTTCCTCTTGACTTTATGGGCCAGAAGTTAATGAAGCCATCTAAATCATTCGTAAACCCAATGCCGTCTTTTATGTGATTAAGATATTTCGTTTCTCCTGAAACCTTATCATAAATAAAACCAAATCGGGCATCTGAGCTCGTTACTCCGGTTTCTGACAGAATCAAATAGCGCTTGGTCTCAATGATCTTTCCAAATCTGAGATAGTAACTTTTCCACTCTTCCCTGCTATTCGCCGGAGGTAATTTGTCTCCTAATTCTAAAGAGTAATATGGAATAAGATTCATGCTTGCATCTATCTTATATATGGTATCACAGGTAAATTCACGCATGTATATATTGGAGCCATAATTATAGAAAACACATTCGTTATTAAAACTGACTCTTGCTGTTTTGTCTATTCTCTCAAATCGGTTGGAGGCCGGAACAGTTTTCAATACTTCTCCGGAGAAAGTGCGTATCTGCAGGTTATATTCGTTTTCTCCTGTTTGGTTGTGAGAATATATAATCATTGTCGTATCATTTAATGGTATCATATCGTCATAGGTATGCCTTTCTTCCTCCTCCTCCATTGTGATCTTTCTGAGTAGAGTACCGTCTTCCACAGAAAAAAGTATAAGTTCTTTATTCCTTTTAAGAAGAACCCTATTATTAATAACATATAGAGGGGACGTAAACGAAGAATAGCCGAGTGCCCCCTGATCACCTTTCATTCCGATAGTCCGAATAAATGCACCATTTTTCCGCAAGAACACATGGCAACCTGTACTGGTAGCTGTGACTATATATTTATCTGTAACCACTGCATCCCAATAATCTCCCAAAGTCGTATCATTTGTCTCAAGAGGAATATACTCAATTTTAGAGATAAGTGTAGAAAGTAAGGGGGCCGGATGCTCATTAGTAGTGTCACATGCAAGTTGTATCACTTTGTTGTCTGAATCATTAAAATAGGCACATGAAAACAACGAACCCAGAATCATTATGATCGCTATATATGGTAAGATATGTTTTTTCATACTTCAATTTTGTTTAAAAGTTGAGACCGCTTTGTTTGTTTACTCTTCTTCTTTTATTGTACCGATTATGACAATCGGATTATCTTCTTCGTGGATTGTTTTCTGAAATAACTTTCTGTTTTTTGAATTAGCATATTTCAAGAAGGATTCGGCCGATACCATTTGCCATACTTTGTTCGATGATGTTCCTCTACCCCTGCTTTGTGGCCAGAATGGGAAAACTCCGTCAATGTCATTTATAAAACCATTATTCTCTTTTTCTCTGTTTATTCGTATTGTTTTCTTTAGCATTTTATCATATATACATCCATAAGAGTAGAAGGAGCTTCTTTCTAATATCAAGTACCGATCAGTCTCTACAATATCTCCAAATATTACATAATGACTTTTCCAGTTATTCATTTCCCGACAATCTGGAGCCGGTAAAGCTCCTTTTAAGTCGAGTATATAGTAGGGATGTAAGTTCAGTTCTTTATCTATTTGAAAGATTGTATCGCTGGTAAACTCATGCATATATACGTCATTGTTATAGGAATAAAATTCTCCTTCATTTGCCATCTTGCACAGTATATTCTGTTTTTTTTGAAAACAGTTTGTTGAAGGGAATTCTTTAAGTATGTGCCCTTCGTAGGTTCGAACTTGTAGGTTATATTTATTGACTCCCAACAAATTGTTAGAATAAAGTAACATCGTAGAGTCATTAAGCGGAAAGATTACATCATACATAAGATCTGATTTCAAATCTTCTTCACCCGGAAGAGTTTTTAGCAGTTTGCCTTCATTTATAGAGAAAACCTTAAACTTTTTATCAAATCCTTTTAGTAGTATTTCGTTTTTAACAGCATAGGGAGGGTCTGTGCATGTAGAATACCCCATGGGGCTCTGGTCTCCTATCATTCCAATTGTACGGATATACTTTCCATTTTTGAGGTTAAAGAGATGGCATCCTGTGCTTGTATCTGCTATGATGTACTCGTCTAATAAGGTTAAGTAAAAATAGTCTCCTAATGTTGCATCTATCGTTTCTAATGCTATGTAGTCTATATTAGAAACGAGTGTAGAGAGCAAAGGAGCCTGTTCTTCTTTGGCTTCATGATAAGCTAAACTTATAGGTACGTCTTTTTCCTGCACTGCTACAGTGGCAGTGCAGGAGAAGAGTGTACAGCATATAGCTGTTAGAAATGGGAGAGATGTATTCATATTATAGTTTTTAGAGGTGTATTTACTCAATGGTACAAGACTTTGTTAAGGTCTGTGTTGCGCCGACACATGATACGGATATCCCCGACTCTGAATAGCAGTTGCCTATGCAGTCTGTTATTTCAAGTTCAGTACCGTCGTCACAAGTAGTGCTGACATTACATTTCCTTGCAGTAGTCATTCCTCCGAGAACAAATTTTTGTTCTTCATCGCTTAATAATGAATGATCCGGACAATCTTTTAGTGTTACTTTTTTCAATGTTTTCATCGTTTTGTTTTTTTAAGTGATTAATAATTTGTGATTATCTCAAGTATTCAGCAGATGCAGGAACTTTGTTTTCATGGCGGATAATGAATAATTATTTTCGTATCGTTTTCGATATTTTGTTCTCAGGTCGTTATTGGGGGAGTTACTTAATATGGTTGACAATAAACCGCTTAGCTCTTCCAGGACAATCAATGATTTATTGTTTTCATCAATGTGTAGCCGGCATTCTTCTTCGACCATTTCACTTAATCCGGTAGAGTCGGTTCCTATAAGTGGGATGCCGTGCATCATCATCTCTATTCCAACATAGCTACATTGCTCGTGAAAAGAAGGCATTACGCCTACTGTTGCTATTTGATAATATTCATATAGTTGTTCTTTGTTTACTTTTCCCGTATATGTTATCCTGCCAGCTAAATCAGTGGCTTCTTCCATATAAGTTTTGAAATTTCCATCACCTACTATTAATAGTCGGGCTTTCGGTTCTTTGTGTAACACCTCTCGAAAGGCTTTTATCAAAACGTCCAGCCCTTTGATTTCATCCAGTCGTCCTACAAAAAGTATTATTTTATCTTCTTTATCGAACAGTAGCGATTGTTTCTTCTGCTTTTTCTCGGCCTTGGTCAAGAAAATAGCTTTGTCTTCCAAACCATTATAAATCAATGTTATTTTCTCTATCGGAATATTATATGTAGTGTAGAGCAATTGGCTGGTGTACTTCGATAGGCATATAATCCGGTTGACTTCTTTAAAAAGCCTGCTGTCATTCTGGAAGTCTTGATATATCTCTTCCTCTTGATTATTCTTGGTACCTTCTGTTTTAGCCAGTATCCGTTTGAAGAGCGAAGTATTACCTTTCAGGGTAAAACACCAGTCCATATAGTGTATAGTGAGTAATATCCGGCAATCGGGGTATTGTTGTTTCAGCAATGATGCGATAGGACGATTATGTAAATAGTTCAGATGGAATATGTTTTCATCTTCGATACGTATATGAGGAATTAATGCATATAGCAGATTTCTGTAATATCTGTAGTAGTTGGCATCTGTACTTGGGTATTTTATGACTGGGATTTGGATGATTCTTATGCTTTCTTGTTCTACTGTTAATTCTGTTTTCTCAGTATTCAGGTTAATCAAGGTGATATACAGCTGGGGCACTTCTCTGAGGGCACAAAGCATTTGATTAATGTACGTACCTATACCATATTCGGCAGCACGTGTTGCATTGTTGAAAATATAAATATGTCTCATCGCATAATCATTGTTAGTCCGGTTTGCCACGTCAGACCATCTGATCCGAATGCTTTCTCCGAATGGTTTAGAACTTGCATTAGCACATCCTTGAAGGAATAACCCACTTCTTTCGACTCTATATAGTTCAAAAATAGACGTGTATAGTTTGCCTTATCAACCGGAACTTTCCGGCATGCCTCTGTTAAGTCCTTCAGATAGACGGAGTCTAAAGTAAGTGATGAACTGCAAACTCGGGGAGAGAGCAAGCGACTCAGTACATAGCATGCGATTCCTTCCAGTCCGGTTTCAAAGCTATAATCAGTAAACCGTCGGGGGTCAATTTGCATAACCTTAAAGTCTATTTCTGCTAATGAATCGTCTGTGTTACCTTCAATAAATTGTTCGTGTACCAAATATTCCACTGCCCAGGCAATACCGCAAAGGCCGTCCAAAAAGCTGAAAGATATTCCTTTGTGAATTTCTTCATACAGTTCATCAAACAGGTCTCCCGCATAATTTTCGTAAAGAGGGTTCTGGGTATATCGTGCATAATGAAAGAAGAATATTACGACGCCCATTTTGCCGGAATTCAGTCCCAGCTGTTTCATATAACTGCTATGTAGTATCAAATGATTACAAATTCGGTCCAATATCTTCTTATCCGGAGTTATGGGTATTTTTATCCATTCTGTCGGGAGGATATCCGGAGTTTGCATACCGTTTAGCCAAGTGGAGGGAGCTATTACTTTCTTCTCAGGAAAGCCTCCCAACCAGGCGGCCCACCAACTGAAACTGCTGTTAGCTATGATGTGATGACGACAGGCTGACATCAGATACATATCCTGCCAATTATCTTTGTTTTTATTCCAATCCACTAAATAGCTTTTGTCCAAAGCAAAATTACTCCTTACCCATTCAGGATCGTCCGTGAAATAAATAAAGATAGGCTCATCTTTAAGTAATGTATACATCTGGCTGATGGCTTTCTCGTAATAAGATTTTGTACAGATACCTCCATACAGGAATTCATTATTCCCAATAAGGTAATCATTGCGACGAATGTGGACACTGACTGAATTACTGCGACGTATGATACGGAGCATTTGGGCAGAAGGCTCATTAAGTTTTGATTCATCAAAAATGAAATCCTTTTTAATTTCGTCTTTAACGGTCTCTACATAGGTTACACATTGCCAGCAACCTGAATAAAAGATGATTGGCTGTTTCTTTTCTTTGAAAGATTGGGGCATTGAGGCACGTACCTCCTCTATGGAAAGACTTGTTCCTTTACGTAGTTTTCGGATGTTATTCTTCGTCTCGTCCGAGATGTGTATGTCTTGGCATATCTTGCTGAAAATGGAAGGCAGTTCATATCCATTGTGATTTCCGTAACGTTTGCATGGGGCAGGATCTATCAACAGCTTTCGTTCTTGTGTTGATATATGGCGGATATAAAGATAAAAGGCATATCCGAACATTTGATTTCCTAATCCACCGTAGAGTTGTACAATACTGATGGGGATGAACTTTAATTCGTCATTCAATAAAAATGAAAGAGACGGATCTATATAGTTCTGTTTCATTTCCTGTAGGTTATTGTCTTCCGGTACTTCTTCTTTATTTAACACAATAGCTTTATATTCACCTTCATATGGCCATATGTCTTGAAAGGCATATTTGTCATTTAGGACTTTGGGATGCTGGGTTAGTAGATAGCGATTGATATATGACTCGTCATGGAAGCGGGCGATGACTTTCTTGTTAAAATCTGCTTCTATGGCATCACGACACCATTCTGATAAGGACAGTACTTCTTGGGTACGTCCACCGTAGAAACCTCCCTGAAAGTAATATTTTCCTTGCCCGTAAGGTATGAATGCATTACAGTTTTTATTTCGGTCATAGGGATAATGATCGGGATGGATAGTTAAATAATGGCTGAATGAGAGTGCTGTCAGATAGTTGTGTTCAGCTTGTGGTAGTATTTCATCACAATAAATGGGAGATATGAATTTGAAATTGCCATTTAGATAGAATATGTAGTCATAAGAAGTCAATTGATTTCGTATCTCGCAGATGAATTTTGATTTAGAAGATACGTTGACAATCCAGCCTTTGTCTTCAATTAGGTGCATATGGACATTAGGAAGTCGTTGTGAGGCTAATTCCGAAGAATCGGTAAATACCTCATAGTTTTTTTCTGCCTCTACACAAAAATAAAGTTGGCTGGATGAATAAAATTCATTCCAGAATTTAATGTAGGGGCCTGTGACAATGTAGATGATTCCTATTTTCATATGTAAATTATGTTTTTCTTATTGAAAAAGCCGTTGGATTACGATTTATTCTCATAAACGCGTTCACCAACGGCTTTAAAAAACATTTAATAATTAAGCAATACTTACCTATTGAAATCTGTGACTTTTATAAGCCATAATCATGTGGACTATTTATTAAGACTAACTTTTATGGTCCAGATTTTCTTTGTACCGTCAGCAGCCATTACGCTATATTTATGCTCTTGGGTCCAATCGGCAGGTACACCGAACTTAGGTGAACCGTCCAATGGGGTGACACGTGCAGCGGTAGATATATTGACGTAAACTACGAGGTTGTTCAATGATACCTTGGCGCGTTCGGCCTCTGTAAATTTGCCTCCTGCGGCAGGAATTGTAAATACGGCTGTAGCAATTCCGTTGTCGGAGTCAATGTCGTTTGTACGGTCCAATTCCTTTTCAGCCACAATGTTTTCTCCGGTGAGGGCATCCTTATCACCGGAGTAGAAGCGGTGGTAAGCGCCTACTTTGGTTATTTCCGCCTCTTCGTAGGCGGGCAGGTCTTCTTTACTGCATGAAGCGATGAGTGGCATACACATCAATAGCAACATGAGCCATTTCGTATCTGATAATTTGATTCTCTTCATATTACTTTTCTTTAGTTTATTAATGAAATACTACGTTTACCATCCCGGGTTCTGGTCACTGTCATTGATGGCAGAGTTGGCATTGATAATGCTTTGTGTAATCGGGAACAGGTAACGTTTCTTAGAGAATGTACGGTCGGCGTTGGTGTAACCTACGGTACCTACAAACATGCGGTGTCTGTCCTGGCTGATTTCAATAAACGTTGCCGGTGAACTCAGTTCAGGAATAATGTCTCCCGCAGGCTTTCCGTGGTTGGCTTCTCCTCCGTACATGCCCCAACGCAACAAGCTCCAGTAATAATCACCCTCCAAAGCTAAGTCTACATGACGTTCAATCTTGTAATCGTTCCATGCGTCAGCCAGTGAAGTGGCAATAGAAGGAGGAAGATTGCCATGAGTGGTACGCGTCTGGTTGAATGTAGCTACCGCACTGCTCACTTTCGATGCATCGTATTTGGCCAGTCCGAGCAACGCTTCGGCTTTATTCAGCAACGCGCGGCCATAGCGGAAGATGACATAATGGTAATCCGTCGGATTGTTCCAAAAAATGCGCTCGGCATTGATATAGATATATTTGCGCCAGATGTAGTTTGTTATAGGGATATATCCGTTGCCTGGTGTTTTACCGTCTACAGCTGTTCTGTGTAGGTTTCCTCCCTTGTGGAGGGTAATCAGTTCATTGTAGAACATACATGAATCATACTGGATGGAGTGGTAGAAGCGCTGGTCGCGGTTTTTGTAGATAAAATCGTTGATCTGTACATTGGGATCACTGCTGTTTGTCCTGTATGCCAGACTGCTGGCGTCCAGTTCTTTGGCATCTACGGCCATGTCGGCTACATCGGCATTGGATAACGCGGTTGTATTGTTCAGAAACTGTGTCGACTTGTTCCATTTCACACCTTGGTTGGTGGTCTGGTCAATTACTAAATAATCGTCTACCAGGTTTTGAGAAGGCGAGTGTTCCAGCCAGCATTCAAACACCAGATCCTGATTAAAGAACGGACGTCCTCCGTAGTCCTCCAAGCGCTTGTTGCTTTGGTTAGGCAGCATCTCCTGCATAAGTGTTCCTGCACCATTTGTGTTATCTTTGCTATAATATCGTGCCAGGATGATTTCGGGAGAAGTTTTGGCGCCATCCTGATTGAACATGCTGCCATAATTGCTGTCCAGTGTGTATCCTTGTATACCGTCTACAGCAGCTACAGTTTGCTCAAAGAGTGACTTTTTACGTGTGTCGTCTGTGCTGTAGGCAGCTGCCGTTAAACAGACTTCTGATTTCAACGCACGTGCGGCATTGGCATTGATACGTCCCTGCAAGGATGATTCGGGCAATCCTGCGATGGCATCGTCTATATCTTTCAGAATCAAATCGTATGTTTTGTCGATAGATTCTGTAAGAGGCAGATTGAATTCATCGGTTTCTGCCAGTACATGGTCAACCCAGATTACGCGTCCGCAATGTTTGGCAATGTAATAATAGGTCATGGCACGCAGCATTTTTCCTTCGGCTACCAGTGCTTTTTTATCAGCATCGGACAGGCCTGTAGACGCTTGCGATTTTTCGATGATCAGATTGCATCGGCGGATGGTACCGAACTGGTTGAATCCCCATCCCCAGTCGCGGTTCATAAGGTCTCTGGCTTCATTCGGGCAATTTTGCCGCATGACCGAGTTTAGAGTCCATTGCTCTTCGGTACGGATATCGTGGTAGAATGGCAGGACGTTGTTGTAAGTTTGCAATACAAAGGCGTCCGCTGTTGATTTCAGACTCCAGACAAGGTCTTCCGAATAAGATTCCATGGGCTTCGTATCCAGGAAGTGTTCACAGCTCTGGAGTGTCAGTGCTGCGCAAAAGAGCGCGGGAGTGATATATTTTATGAATTTCATATATTGTCTTCTTTTTAAGTTCATATTATTAGAATCCTACATTGACACTGATGGAGTATACTCTTGAAACCGGATAGGTATAAAGGTTTCCGTCACCGATTTCCGGGTCGATATCGAACTTATTCGCTTTACTGAAAGTCAATAAGTTATAACCATTCAGAGAAACGTTGCATTTATTCATCCATGCTACTCTTTTCAGTAATTTATGTTTGAAATCGTAACCGATGGATAGTGTCTTCAGACGAAGATAACCTGTGTTGATCAGCCAGAAGTCCGAACTGCCGTAGTTGTTACTGCCATTGTAGCTTGCCGTACTTCTCAAACGTGGATAGCGGGCTCCCGTATTATTCGGAGTCCATACATCGGTCTGGAAGTCATAGATAACAGGGGGATAGCCGCTGCCGCTTTGACTTCCCTGAATCATACCACCCATGTAGAGATCGGCGGGAGTGGCTCCCTGCCACAGCATGTTCATGAACCAACCCTTATAGTTCAAGTCGGCACTGAAACCATATTGACCGCGAGGCATACTATTTTTACCGATACGGTGTTGGTCGGAACCATCAATGATACCGTCACCGTTGAAGTCATTGTATTTCAGGTCTCCTGCACCCAGGTTGGTGGAACTCTGCCTTTTAGGTGAGTTCATTATATCTTCCTGATTCTGGTAATAGCCCAGACAGTCGTATCCGATACCCCAATATCCTTTGGCTTGAGTCGTGCGTTTGTATGGGTTCTTGGTATCTGTCTCCGCTTCATTCGGGTTGATATTCCAGTATTGGTCAAAGTAAGTAAAATTGCCCGAAAGTGTATATTCGAAATCACCTCTCTTCTCTTTCCATTGCAGAATAAACTCAGCACCTTGGCGGATGAATTCACCGTTTGACTTTACTTTGGGTAATGCGATACCCAACGGGTCAGTATAAGCTACTGCTGACGGAGAGGTCAGATAACCTTTGGTACTTTTGCGGAAATAGTCTACAGAACCAGAAAGACGATTGTTGAGTGATCCGAAGTCGAAGCCGATATTGAAGTCACGGGTGGTGTACCACGTAATATCTTTGCTTACCAGAGCGCCTTCGGAAAATCCCGGATACCAGCTTCCGTTCAGCAGGTAACCACGATCATTTAGTCCGTATGATTGGAGGTAGGCATAGCGTCCGATGGCATCTGAACCGATCTCTCCATAAGAAGCTCTCACTTTGAACTGATCGAAAATATGACGGTCCTTTAATGTCTTCCAGAAACTTTCTTCCGAGATGACCCATGCAAGAGATCCGGCATAGAATGTTCCCCAGCGTTTGCCTCGGGGGAAGTTGTCGCTACCGTCGTAACGGAGACTAACTTCGGCCACATATTTGCTGGCATAGTCGTATTTCAGTCGGGCTACTACACCGGCACGTGCTTGTTCCCCTTCCGAAGAACTGTTTTTGGCTGTAGATACAGGACCTGCACCGATTTGGTCTACATCCAGCAAATACTCTTCGCGGGATAATGATGAGTCGTCAGTGAAGAGCTTGTAAGCTTCGATACCGGCTGTGGCGCTGATCGTGTGTACCTGATTGAAAGTGCGGTCGTAATTGGCAAAACCTTGCACGGTGTACGATGACCAGTTTGAGTAAGACTTACTCAGTGAAGGCTTGCCCGGATCGTTGGGATTGCCGTCCCAGTCATATGCTAAAGGTGATTTTTTCCAGCTTTTTGACTTGTCGTTGTTAATGCGGTAGTTACCCAGTGCTTTTAATCGCAGGCCCGGTACATAAGGTACACTCCATTCCAGTGCGAGGTTGGCTATGGCACTGAGGTTTTCGTTCTTAGTGTATCCGGCTTCGGGGGAGATTTCCAGCAATGGGTTGTCCGGCGTGTTGAATATCTGTCCGTTCGGATTATAAGCTATTTCCCAGGGAGCTTTATTCTGGATATGTCCCCAGGTGTGATAATAGCTGTCTCCTGATTTGGCATTGGGCGATCTTAAGTCCGTCTTATAAGCTTCGATGCTGGAAGTAACTTTCAAACCTATTTCTTTGAAGTCCGCTACAATGTTTGTACGGAAGTTATAGCGTTTGAAGCTGTTTACGTCGAACTTATAGAGTGACTTCTGATCGTAGAATCCCAGTGAAGTGTATGCTTTTATCTTTTCACTACCACCGGTAACGGTCAGGGTATGCTGCATTTCCGGTGCGAAGTTCTTCAAACAGAGTTTTTGCCAGTCTGTATTGGGGTACTTACGTGGATCTGACCCGTTACGGAACAATTCTAGCTCGGCATCCGTATAAGCCGGTGCCAATCCGTCATTGGTCATACTCATGTTCTTGTAGAAGGCTGCATCGTGAGCATCCAGTTTATTGGGCATATTGGCAGGTTGGCTCCAGTTATAGTTAAAGTTATAGTTGACGCTCATTTTTCCTGCTTTACCTTGCTTGGTGACTATCATTACAATACCATTGGCGGCACGTGCTCCGTAAACGGCAGTAGAAGCGGCGTCTTTCAAAATCGTGATCTGTTCGATATCCTCAGCATTCAGGTTGCGGAAATCGCGTTCTTCCGAGATAACATCGTCGATTACATATAGAGGAGTACCTCCACCGCGGATAGAGATACTGGAGAAATTGTTCAGACCTCCACCGCTGGTCGTAACCAATAGACCCGGTGCACGTCCCGCCAGGCTTTGGGTGATGTTTGCCGTTGGTGCTTTGATGATGTCTTCGGTGTTGACACTGGCAATGGCAGCAGTGGTTTTACGTTTGGAAGTTGTGCCATAACCTACCACGATGACTTCATCCAGTGTCTTGGTGTCTTCTTCCATGGTGATACGCAAATCTCTGGACTTTCCAATAGCGATTTCCAACGGTTTGTATCCGATGTAGCTGATTTCAAGTACGGCCTTGCGGGGGGCATTGGACAGAGTGAATTCTCCTTCTAGGTTGGTAATGGTGCCGATAGTGCTTCCTTGTACTTTTACAGAGGCACCGATAATAGCTTCTCCGTTTTCATCGACTATTTTACCTGTGAGTTTCTCCGTTTTACTCTGCTGTGTGGCTGTGACAGCATATGTTTCATAAGTGTCTGCTACGGCAACTTGTGATGTCGTGCAGAATAACAGGAGACTGATGCCTGCTATTTTCAAAAAGTGCATTTCTCGAGGGCATGTGAGCTTCGGAAACAGGTTAGTTCTTTTTGTCATACATTAAATTATTCGGTTAAACATAAAAATGTGATTTGGAGGATATAGATCAGACTGTCTAATCTACATCGATTTGGGAGGATTCTTTCAGGTTCTCATAGGCATTAGCTTTTGGTTTATAATATTAAGTCTGTTCAATAACCTTGCTGAACTATGCTGATTGTTATCTGGAAAAAATAGAGCTAAATGAGATAGGTTCTTTCAGTACTTTTACCATCTGTATTAGATTGATTATTAATGGTGTACTAAGTGGAGTGTAAAACGGTGAAGATGCTTGGCCGAATATTTTAATGCTTTTGAGTGGGAGGTATAATACCTATTTTCTACCTTTTACTTATATATGTATCTGGAATATAGTTGATTATTGTTTATGGGAAGAGTTGTGAACGCTATCCGCATGTTTCTTCTGCCATTTCAGTGCTAACCGAATAAATGAAAATCTTAATAATATTAAATGTTTATTATGTAAATTACGTTGGTATAAAAAAAATATAGTAAAAAGTTGTAGGGATATTAACTTATTGTTATCTTTGACCCCATAATAAATACTAATAATTGCAAATGCAATGGTTAACTGGTTCTAAGAGCTATCTGTTGTCTTTCCGTATAATTCCTAAGTACTGAAAGAACTTATGCTATTTTTCTGCTGAAATTTTTATCATTGTTTTTATTATATCATTTATAAGGGTTGTCGATTTTTTCAATGTGGTTTATCGTATTCTGAGAAATTAGATAATTCCGTTCTTTCCGCAAATATCATTTTTGCAAGATTTATTCCGTATCCATATCGGAGGCTTGTATCGGTCAGCTAACGTTTTTTTTCTATCTCCAAGCGGGGGCCTACTTATCAGAACGACAATTATGTCTTTGAGAAAAGAATGGCGATATATTTAAAGAATAGGGCTTGTTTTTTATCTGATATCTTGAAAATCAGCAAAATGGAGTGTGAGATTTTTGATATTGAAACGCTTGTTTTAACACCTTGTTAAAACAAGCGTTCTGCTAACAAATAACAAGTCTTTTACAAGCAGAAGACTTGTTGTTTGCATACAGGAAAAAAGTAATATGAAAACGGTATTAACAATGTTAATTAAGAAAAGATGCTAATCGGTGGATTTTGTAGTACAGGATAAAAAGAAAGGCGGCTCCTTGCGGAGTCGCCTTTCGGTTATTTAAAGTTGTTAACTTTGTCTGATTAAAGTTTCGGACCAGCAGCAACCAACTTCTTACCAGCTTCGTTTCCAGTGAACTTAGAGAAGTTCTTGATGAAACGACCTGCAAGATCTTTTGCTTTTTCGTCCCACTGTGCAGGATCAGCATAAGTATCGCGAGGATCAAGGATCTTCGGATCAACACCCGGAAGTTCTGTCGGAACAACAAAGTCGAAGTAAGGGATAACCTTAGTAGGAGCTTTGTCGATAGAACCGTCAAGGATAGCGTCAATGATACCACGAGTATCTTTGATAGAGATACGTTTGCCGGTACCGTTCCAGCCTGTGTTAACCAAATATGCTTTTGCACCGGTCTTCTGCATCTTCTTAACCAGTTCTTCTCCGTATTTAGTCGGGTGCAGTGACAAGAAAGCAGCACCGAAGCAAGCAGAGAATGTCGGAGTCGGTTCAGTGATACCACGTTCTGTACCAGCCAATTTAGCTGTAAATCCAGACAGGAAGTAGTACTGAGTCTGTTCCGGATTCAGGATAGATACCGGAGGCAATACACCGAATGCGTCAGCTGACAAGAAGATAACTTGTTTTGCGTGAGGACCTTTAGACACCGGTTTAACGATGTTTTCGATGTGGTAGATAGGATAAGAAACACGAGTGTTTTCTGTTACTGATTTGTCAGCGAAGTTGATTTCACCTTCAGCGTTTACAGTACAGTTTTCCAACAGAGCGTCGCGTTTGATAGCGTTCCAGATGTCCGGTTCGCTTTCTTTGTCAAGGTTGATAACCTTAGCATAGCAACCACCTTCGAAGTTGAATACACCTTCATCGTCCCATCCGTGTTCGTCGTCACCAATCAACAGACGTTTCGGGTCAGTAGACAAAGTTGTTTTACCTGTACCGGACAGACCGAAGAAAATAGCTGAGCTCTTACCTTCTTTATCTGTGTTAGCAGAGCAGTGCATAGAAGCCATGCCTTTCAATGGCAGCAAGTAGTTCATGTAAGAGAACATACCTTTCTTCATTTCACCACCATACCAAGTGTTCAGGATAACCTGGATCTTCTCAGTCAAGTTGAATACAACAGCAGTTTCTGAGTTCAGACCCAGTTCTTTGTAGTTTTCAACTTTAGCTTTAGAAGCGTTCATGATAACGAAATCAGGTTCACCGAAGTTAGCCAATTCTTCAGCTGTCGGACGGATGAACATGTTTGTTACGAAGTGAGCCTGCCAAGCTACTTCCATGATGAAGCGCAGTTTCAGGCGAGTATTTTCGTTAGCACCACAGAATGCGTCAACAACATACAGTCTTTTGTTAGAAAGTTCTTTAGTTGCCAAATCTTTAACGGCGTTCCAGCATTTCTGGTCTACCGGTTTGTTGTCGTTTTTGTATTCTTCAGAAGTCCACCATACTGTGTTTTCGCTGGTAGCATCTTTAACGAAGAATTTATCTTTAGGAGAACGTCCTGTATAAACGCCAGTCATAACGTTTACAGCGCCCATGTTTGTTACTTGACCTTTTTCAAAACCTTCCAAACCCGGTTTGGTTTCTTCAGCGAACAATACATCGTAAGACGGGTTGTGCACAATTTCAGTAACACCTGTAATACCGTACTTGCTTAAATCTAAATTTGCCATTTTCTTTTGAATTAATTAAAATTGGTATATTGTTTATTATCTCTTTCTGGCATTTGGAGAGGAATGTTTTTAAACATACCCTTGTAAATCGACTACAAAAGTAATGCTTTCTTTGGAAACAAAGAATATATTAGAGAAATTTTTCTTTAATAGAAACCGTTTTATATTTACGTAACAATATCTGCAAACTGAACGTTGCAAATTGAAAGATTATCACTTACTTTGCACCGTATAAAACCTGAATATTAAAACGCAGTTGAAAAGATGAAGATTATTAATTTAAGTGAGACAAACTCAATATTGAATCAGTATGTATCAGAGATAAGGAACGTTGAGGTTCAAAACGACCGCTTGCGTTTTCGCCGTAATATTGAACGTATCGGCGAGGTAATGGCTTATGAAATGAGCAAGGCGTTCGCTTATTCGGTAAAGGAGATACAGACCCCGTTGGGAATAGCACCTGTTAGTACACCGGACAATCAGTTAGTTATCAGTACGATACTTCGTGCCGGCCTGCCTTTCCACCAGGGTTTCCTGAGTTACTTCGATTATGCTGAGAATGCGTTCGTTTCAGCTTATCGCAAGTACAAAGATACGCTGAAATTTGACATACATATTGAATATATCGCTTCACCGCGTATTGACGGAAAAACTCTTATCATTACAGACCCGATGCTTGCCACAGGTGGCAGTATGGAGCTGAGTTATCAGGCTATGCTGACCAAGGGGCATCCTTCTGAGATTCATGTCGCTTCGATTATTGCCAGCCAGAGGGCTGTAGACCATATAGCCTCTATTCTGCCAGAAGATAAAACTACGATCTGGTGTGCCGCTATCGATCCTGAGATTAATGAGCATTCGTATATTGTTCCCGGTTTGGGCGATGCGGGCGATCTTGCTTTCGGTGAGAAAGAGTAAAAAAGATAGAAAAGGTGATGACCGGACAGCCTGCCTTCTTGCTCTCTGATTATGGATCGGGGAGAAGAAGGCAGGCTGTTTTTTTATAAAATGGTTTCTGATGGCAAGCAAGAAAGAAGAGATTTATGTATCTTTGTCACCACTATAATGAAACGTGGAAAGATATAATTAAAGTGAAAAATAAATTTTCTAAAATATTCTCAATAGCTGTTTATACGTCTTTTGCTTTATCGGTCGGGGCTTGTAAGAGTGATCCCGTCCGGCTGCCGGAACTGAGCGGGCACCGGGGAGCCGATTGCATCGCGCCGGAAAATACGTTGGCTTCAGCGGATTCTTGTATAAAGTATAAGATTGACTTTATGGAGTGTGATGTCTGTATCAGCAAGGACAGTGTGTTTTATTTGTTACACGACTCTACTTTAGACCGTACGACGAATGGAACAGGACCGATTGCCGGATGGCTTTCGGCGGATATTGATACGCTGGACGCAGGTTCGTGGTTCGGAGAAGAGTTCAAGGGGCAGCGCGTACCCCGGTTGGAGGTTTTGTTGCGCAAGGCCAAACAGAACGGATTAAAACTGACCCTCGATTATCGTTCGGGGGACTTCGGGCAATTGCTCAGTCTGGTGCGCAGAGAAGGAATGCTGGAAAATTGTACATTCACTTTTTGGTCGGACAAACAAGCAAAAGCATTTCGTGAGGCGGCTCCTGAAGTACGGACTTTGCAAGCGTATGTGGGAGGTGGTGCCGAACTTGATAAGGTTATAGCGGAAATAAACCCTAATATTGCAGTTATCCGGATCGATTCATTGGATGAGCATTTGGTGGAGCGTTGCCATAAAAAAGGGTTGAGAGTGCTTGCGTTAGCATTGGGCACCGACAATGTGGAAGAGTCCGACCGGAAAGCTATTGAACTTGGAGTGGATGTGTTGGCTACGGACAGACCGGAATTGTTTGTGAAGAAATACAGACCAGAGCATACATGGAAGGAGTGAAACGATGCGGGGACAGATATGATCTAAAAATAAGGGGTATCGTTGAACGATACCCCTTATTTTTAGATCATATGAATTAACGGGAAGGGTGTTTTATTTTACTTCCCATGTTTCATTGGTCATCAGTAACTCCTTGAAGTTGTGATACTTCTTTTTGCCTTTCACTTCGTCGATCTGTTCAACGATTGCATCGTTATAGGTTGGAGCTTCCACGTCACGAATCACACCGAGTGCAATCGGGAAATCCGGTCCTTCCATCAGTGCTAACTTCAGTTGCAAAGTGTTGTCTTGGCTGTGGGCATCGTGAACCAGGATGTCTTTTTCCGTAATGCCGTTTTCGCCTACTTTCACCACTTTCAGTCCGAAACCTTCCTGCATCAGTCCGAATTCTTTGTTCTCACCGAAGAGCATCGGTTTGCCATGCTCCAGATAGATTGCATTCTTAGAACGTCCCTCTTTGGTTGCTACCGATTCGTGTGTGCCGTCGTTGAAGATGACACAGTTTTGCAAAACTTCTACGACTGATGCCCCTTTATGGTTGGCGGCAGCTTTCAGGACTTCGACAGATGCCGGTCCGTCTACTGCTACACAACGCGCAAAGAAACGTCCGCGCGCTCCGAAGCAGAGCTCTGCCGGATGGAACGGGTCTTCTACGGTTCCGTAAGGAGACGATTTGCTGACGAAACCACGGTCGGAAGTCGGAGAATATTGACCTTTAGTCAGACCGTAGATACGGTTGTTCAACAAAATCATATTCAGGTCGATATTGCGACGTACCGCATGGATGAAGTGATTGCCGCCAATGGCCAGCCCGTCACCGTCACCGGAAATCTGCCAGATGGTTAAATTCGGATTAGCTACTTTGGCGCCTGTTGCGACAGCAGCTGCACGTCCATGAATGGTATGGAAACCGTAAGTGTTGACGTAATAAGGCAAACGGGAAGAACAACCGATACCGGAGATTACGGCAATGTTGTGTGGAGCTACTCCCAGTTCGGCCATGGCCTTGTGCAGAGAGTTCAGGAAAGCGTGGTCACCACATCCCGGGCACCAACGAGGCTGGCCTGATTTATAATCTTTTGCTGTATATACTGTTTCGCTCATCTCTTATTCCTCCAATAATTTAGTAAATGCTTCTACAAGTTCTCTCGTTACGAACGGCTGGCCCTTTACTTGGTTGAACTGGCTGATATTCAATCCGGGCACTTTCATGCGCAGATATCCTGCAAACTGTCCCAGGTTCTGTTCGGCCACCACGATCTTTTTGTATTTCTTCAGTACTTCAGCGGTGTTCTTAGGCAGCGGATTGATATATTGGAAATGGGCAAGTCCCACTTTCTTTCCGTTTTTGCGCATATGTTCCACAGCTGAATAGAGATGTCCATAAGTACCGCCCCAGCCAACTACCAACAGGTCGGCATCAGTATCGCCCTGTACTTCAAGTTCGGGGATGCTGTCGGCTATCTTTTCTATTTTAGCCTGGCGTAGAAGCGTCATTTTCTGGTGGTTCTCAGGTTCTGTAGAGATCACACCTGTTTCATTACTCTTTTCAAGTCCGCCGATGCGGTGCATGAATCCTTCTGTTCCGGGAACGGCCCAATAGCGTGCGCCGCTCTTTTCGTTACGTTGGAACGGAGTCCATGTTTCGGCCATCTCCGGTGTCACATACGGCGGTTTGATAGCCGGATATTCGTCCAGGTCAGGAAGTTTCCAGGCCGCAGAACCGTTGGCGATGAAGGCATCGGTCAGCAGTACTACTGGAGTCATGTGCTCAAGAGCTATTTTGGCAGCCATATAGGCGGCATCAAAGCAGTTAGTGGGCGAAGTGGCTGCAATGACGGGCATCGGGCTTTCGCCATTGCGTCCGTAAAGGGCTTGCAACAGGTCGGTTTGTTCCGATTTGGTTGGCATACCGGTAGAAGGTCCCCCGCGCTGTACATTGATTACAACCAATGGAAGTTCGGCAATAACAGCCAGGTTCATGGCTTCGCTTTTCAGGCAGACACCCGGTCCCGAAGTCGTTGTCACAGCCAGATCGCCTGCAAAAGCCGCACCAACGGCCGAAGCACATCCGGCAATTTCGTCTTCACACTGAACGGTTTTCACCCCCATTGATTTATGTTTTGCAAGCTCGTGCAGGATGTCGGTAGCGGGAGTAATAGGATATGATCCTAAATAGAGTTCCAGCCCGGCTTTTTCCGCAGCGGCGATTAAGCCGTAAGCCGTAGCTTTGTTACCATTGATATCGGTGTAGAGTCCTGCAGCTTTTGGAATTTTACTTTCAATTTTGTAAGTGGAAGTAGAAGCGTGCGTATTGGCTCCATAATTGTAACCGTCGTTCAGCACTTTGATGTTGGCAGCGGCAATTTCCGGTTTCTTGGCGAACTTCTCGTTCAGCATTTTCTCTGCGGCGGACAGGTTACGGTTAAACAACCAGCATACTAATCCGAGGGCGAACATATTTTTGCAACGCAGCATGGCTTTGTTGTCCAGTCCGGAGTCTTTGAGGCTCTCCTTGCACATCGATGAGATGGGCACTTCGAGCACTTGTTGTTTGATTCCCAGCTCTTCAAAAGGGTTGCCTGTTTTAAACTGTGCTTTTTCCAGATCTTTTTCTCCGAAGGAGTCGGAGTCAGTGAGGACCAGTCCCTGCGGTTTACAGAATTTAATTTGAGTTTTCAGTGCGGCGGGATTCATGGCTACCAATACGTGGCAATGATCACCGGGGGTGAATATTTTACTTGCGCCAACGTGTACCTGAAAACCTGACACACCTGTCAGCGACCCTTGCGGAGCACGGATATCTGCCGGATAATCGGGAAATGTACAGATGTCATTTCCAACCGTAGCCGACACGTTCGAGAAGATGTTGCCGGCCAACTGCATACCGTCGCCGGAATCGCCGGAGAAGCGAACAACCACTTCCTCCAATTCTTTAACCATCATTTCGTCTGCCATAATTCTATTTATATATTTAAATTTAGGATTAACATTAACCGGTGTTAGTGTGTTCTTAGAATATTAACCACCAGCGTGTCTTTTTTGTTTGTCACTTCCTTGTATATGTGGCAGGCAAAGTTCGCAAAGTTAAGTGACTTAACAAAATCTTTTCTGATTTATCTGTAGGGCTTTATTAAAAGATACCCGTTTTGCTGCTATTTTGTTCTCCGGAGTAAGCAAAATGTCTGCATTTTGTCCGAATATAGGCATTCTGACAAGCAGATTGATATTGCTTCTTCACCCTTCTTCTGACGAATTGCTCTTCAATCGGCTTGATAGGTAGATATATGATTGTATTTTAATTGAATTTTCTTTCGTTTTTTGTGTTTTGAGTTCATTCTTGTGATCGCTCGTCTATTCTTTATTGATATAGGAGGTATTTGCATATTCTTCTTGTATAAATCTATTCTTCGGGGTTTGCCAAATCGGGAGAATGCGTTATCTTTGCAGTCGATATCTATCATGGCCCTGTAGTTCAACGGATAGAATAGAAGTTTCCTAAACTTTAGATAGGGGTTCGATTCTCCTCGGGGCTACCATAAAACAAAAAGCCTCCTTCGCATAATCGCGAAGGAGGCTTTTTTATTACCTTATAATATATCAGGCTTTATTCTTCTGTAGTAGTTGCCGGTGCCGAACCTTTTTTGTTTTTCAGCATCATATAAGCAATCGGAGAAGCTACGAACAGTGATGACAGTGTACCGATAACAACACCCAGAATCATTGCGAAGGCAAAGCTGCGGATAGAATCACCACCCAGGATGAAGATACACAGCAATACGATCAACGTACTCAATGAGGTATTGATGGTACGTGCCAGAGTTGTGTTCAGAGAGTCGTCGAACAACTGTTTCACATTGCGTTTCGGATACAGACCGAAGAACTCACGAACACGGTCGAAGATTACCACTTTATCGTTGATTGAGTAACCGATAGCGGTCAAGATGGCACCGATGAAGGTCTGGTCAATTTCCAGAGAGAACGGCATCCAGCCCCAGCACAGGGAGTATGCACCTAAGATCATCAGTGTATCACTGGTCAGAGCTACAACGGAACCCGCACTATAAGCGATGTTACGGAAGCGGATCAGGATGTACAGACCAATGGCGATCAGGGCGAATACAACCGACCAGATAGCTGAAGTCTTGATATCGTCGGCGATACTCGGACCTACTTTCTGTGAACTGATAATACTGCCGCCTGTGTGGTTGTCACGGTCGATGAATGTAGCCAGGGTGATGTTCTGAGTCAGCATGGGTTTCAATGCTTCGTACAGGTAAGATTCGATTTCCGAGTCCACGTTGTTACCTTCGTCCTGAATGCGGTAGTTGGTACTGATACGTACAGTCTTCTTGTCGGTACCGATAGAGATGACACTTACGTTGGCATCACCGAACTTGTTAGAAATCAGCTCACGTACTTGTTCCGGTTCAATCGGATTTTCGAACTGAACCTTGAAGTTACGTCCACCGGTGAAGTCGATACTCTGGCTTAAACCGCGGGTTACCAATGAACCGATGCAGATCAGCAGGATCACGCCTGTGATAGTCAACCATTTCTTGTTGCCACCCATAAAGTCGAAGTGGGTATTTACCAGCATCTTCTTTGAGATAGGTGAAGTAAATGTCAGATTCAGCAGTTTGTCTTTGTTCATGAAGTGTTCGTAAACCAGACGGGTCATGAACACGGCTGTGAAGAATGAACAGAGGATACCGATGATCAGGGTTGTGGCGAAACCACGGATCGGACCTGTACCAAAGTAGAACAGGATGATACCAGTGATGATAGAAGTCAAGTTGGAGTCGAAGATAGCAGAGAAGGCATTTGAATAACCGTCCGCCAATGCTTTCTTCACGCCCTTACCGCTACGAAGCTCTTCTTTGGTACGTTCGTAGATCAACACGTTCGCATCCACCGCCATACCGAGTGACAGCACCATACCGGCAATACCTGACATAGTCAGTGCGGCCTGGAAAGATGAAAGGATACCCAGCGTGAAGAAGAAGTTCAGCACCAAAGCGCCGTTGGCAATCATACCCGGGATGAATCCGTACATAGAGCACATATAGATCATCAACAGGATCAGAGCGACAACGAATGAGAAGATACCTGCGTTAATGGATTCCTGACCTAATGACGGACCAACGATGTCTTCCTGAACGATGTGTGCAGGAGCCGGCATCTTACCGGACTTCAATACGTTAGCCAAGTCCTTTGCCTGTTCCGGAGTAAAGTGGCCGGTGATCTGTGAGTTACCGCCTGTGATTTCGTTACTTACGTTCGGTGCGGAATATACATAGTTATCCAATACGATGGCGATGGACTTATTGATGTTCTGTTTGGTCAACAATGCCCAACGGCGTGCACCGTCAGAGTTCATCGACATGCTTACAGACGGTTTGCCATATTGGTCGTAGTCGTCTTTGGCATCGGTTACAACGTCACCTTCCAGCGGTGCTTTGCCATTACGTTCGGTCGATTTGATAGCATACAATTCGAAAGTCTGGCCTTTCGGATCGTATTCGAACGGAGAAACACCCCATTTTAAACGGAGATCTTTCGGCAGTTCGGCAGCTATTTCCTTCATAGCGAGGTATGAATTGACAGTAGCTGTATCTTTGTAGTTGGCGTAACCTACTACGGGACCTCCGTTGGGGTTTACACTCAGGATGGCCAGTAGCGGATGTTCTTTTTTCAATTGTTCCAGATCGGCAGAAGAAGCCTGCTGTTTCTTTTCTCCACCTTTCAGTGCGGCAGCAAGGCTGTCGGCGGCGCTGATTGCTTTATCGGGAGTAGCTTCTGTTGCAGCCAAGGCTGTCGAATCTACTGCGGCAACAGTATCGTTGGCGGTAGTTTCGTGCGCCAGGACTGCGCGGAGTTTAGAGTCGGCAGCCTGCAAGTAAGGAGCTACTTCTTTGGCGTTGTATGTTTCCCAGAATTCAAGGTTAGCCGATCCCTGGAGCAACTTTCTTACACGTTCGGGTTCTTTGATACCCGGAAGTTCCACCATGATACGTCCCATTTTGTCCTCGAGGCTCTGGATGTTGGGCTGAACCACACCAAAGCGGTCGATACGTGTACGAAGCACGTTGTAGGAGTTGGTTACGGCAGCTTTTACTTCTTCTCTCAACACCTTCTCAACTTCGGCGTCAGATGATTTCTGGTTTACTTTGTCTTTGAGCTGTTGTGTTGCGAAGAGTTCAGAAAGCTTGGCACCTGGGGCAGTCTTGTGATACTCTTTAATAAAAAGCGTGATCACGTCGTCCTGGCTGGTAGTAGCTTGTTTGGCAGCTTCGGCCAGTGCTTTGTTGAAAGCTTCGTCGGGCTTGTTGTCAGCCAATGCTTTGATAACATCGGGTACAGACACTTCGAGGATAACGTTCATACCTCCCTTAAGGTCCAGACCTAAACTGATTTCCATTTCACGACACTGTTTCAGCGTATAGTTACCCAACCATACTTTCTCGTTGGAGAGAGAGTCGAGGTAGTCCTGCTCCACTTTCACATCGCCTTTCGCAAACTCTTTTGCCTTATTGGTATAATGGCGAGTCACGAAGGAGAAAGAGAGGTAGAACACGCATACCAGCGTGAGTAATACCGCAAAAACCTTTACAAATCCTTTGTTTTGCATTTTACTTTTAATTTATTATGATTACATTTTAATTGATTTCTGTCGCATACAAGGCTGCAAATATAGTTTTTTTTTCACATTCAGAAGTAATTAGGAGGCAAATATTTGAATGTGAAGGGGATTTTTGAGACGCTTTGGCGGATATTGGCGGAAGTATCGTTTGTCATTTTGGCAATATGTCAAATGAAGGCTCTCAGATTTCATTTTTTCGGCTCTTGGCACAGGTTGCCCCGGAAAAACGGCTCTATTTCGTTCCGGAGTTTATCGCATTTTTGGTTTTATCTTTCATTTTCTTTCAGAAAGAAAGCTGTGTGGACGTAAATGTATCCGATATGTCTTCCGGGGGGGATAATCTGTCTTTTTGATGTTTCGATAAGGACTGTTGAGAGAAGGCTGTTAGAAGATTATAAGGTCCGGATAAGTGTTATTTTTCGGGACAATAGATGTAATTTGAATAACATATAGAGATATGGGGGAAAAGAAAGGGTCTTTTTGCCCTAAACCCCGGCTCATGTCGATGTAAACCCCGGCTTTCCGGTTCCAATTCACCGTTTTTTCTTCTGTCCGGCTCCTGGTTTGAGACTTTTTTCACCGGGTATGGTTAGCGAATAGCGCTTTTTACTGTCTTTTTGTTACTGAATCGGATTGGCGGGAAACAAAAGCGCACATTCCGCTTGTTGTGTCCCAAAGGCAGTACTGACGCGTACGGGGCTGTGTGGATGCTGTAGGAACGAACTGTTTCCTACGATTAATCGGGGAGCGTGATGTAGCACCAGATGGGGTAATGGTCTGAGTCTTTGATCGAATTGTCTACCGTACATCCCGATGCTTTCAGATTCTTGCTGATCAGGATATTGTCGATCCGGAAGTAGAATTTATTCTGGTTGTACGAGATACCCAGTCCCCGTCCCGATTCGGTGAATGCGTCATCCAGATCTTGCGAAATAACCCGGTGGGCATACGATATGGGAGAGTCGTTAAAGTCGCCGCAAACGATGACCGAGGGGTAGGGAGAACGGGCTATTTCCTGAGCAATGGCGCGTGCCTGTGCCGAGCGGATAGCCGAAGCTTCAGCCAGTTTATTGACGAGTTGCCGGATACCGCTTTTCACTTTTCCTGCTTTCGGGTCTTTCAGCATGTCTTCGTATACTACTTTATCTTCGCGGGTAAGCTTGTTCGATTCAAGATGATTGTTTATCAGCAAAACGGTGTCTTTTCCTATTTTTATATCGTAAACCATGCTGCCGTTGTAGTTGCTCTGATAGTCGAGCATACGGGCGGAAAGAATGGGGAACTTGGAGTAACAGGCTATCTGGCTGCCGGCTCCCGTCTTTCCCACCTGTTTGATGTGACGATACGGGTAGTCTTTTAAGGCTTGCCTGATCTCTTTATTGTTGAGGTGTATCTTGGCTGTTTCGGAACCCGCATACTCCTGCATGCAGACAATGTCGGCTTTGCTGTTCTTTATATAGTTCAGAATAGGGTTCTGTCCATTCTCTTTCTTCATGTTGCCAAAGGACATGATGTTGTACGAAAGGAGTTTAATGCTGTTCTCCGGCTGTCCGGACGGCCCCATGTTGAAGGGCATATACGTCTTGATCTGCGGATAACAAAGCAGGAATCCTAAAAGAGGTACCAACGCGAGACGGTAGCGCACGATAAGCCAAAAGACCAGAAAGCAGAAATTGATGACGAGAAAGATGGGGAATGTCAGTCCCAGACACGACTGCACCGGGTGTACTTCAGGGTTGATGTACGGACTGTAAGCCGTCAGCAGCAACATTCCGATGAAGAATGCGTTGACGGCCAGGAACAGGAATAGGGCTAATCTGCCTATATGCTTCATGCGTTATCTTTTGCTTGCGTCGAACAAGCTCTTTTTTTCTTCCGTAGTCAGGCTCTCGTAACCCGATTTCTTCAGTTTGTCGAGAATGCGGTCTATCTCGTCCGACTGTGCCTTTTTACGGGCATTGTAGTCGTAATCGTTCTGACGGGTATTGTTTCCGTAATGCACCTTCATTTTGGGTTTCCGTTTCCAGATTTTGGCGCTGAACAGGGCGGCGATTGCGTCGAGCGCTTTGTTAACCCATGAAGTGATGTCTTTCCCTTTGTTCAGGCTGGCCGCAAACCAAAGTCCTGCCAGTGCCCCGCCCAGGTGGGCGATGTGCCCGCCTGCATTGCTTGAGGTGATAAAAAACAAATCGGTCAGCACAACGATCAGGGCCAGATACTTCAGACGCACATTGCCGAAAAAGAGAAGGCGTACAGGATAATTGGGCTCCCGATAGGCGGTTGCCACTACGATGGCCAGCACCGAAGCCGATGCGCCTACCATGGTGGAGTAGGCGGTCATTGGGCGAAAATACGGAAAGACATTATAAGAGATCATATACAGCAGCCCGCCACAGATTCCGCCTACAATATAAAGGCCTCTCAGGTGTTTGCCCGAGAAGAAATACAGGAACAGCGAACCGAACCAATAAAGCCAGAGCATGTTGAACAGGATGTGCAGGAATCCTGCATGCATAAACATATAAGTAAAGATGGACCATGGTTGCCACACAAACCGTGTGAAGGATGCCGGCAAAGCTAATAATTCAAAGATCCCTGTTGCACTCCGGTTGAATAATTGCAATAGGATACCGATCAGCGTCGTAACAACGAATACACCGACGTTAATGAATATCAGTTGGATATAGACGTTTCCCCTGCGAAACGCTTCTTTCAGGTCAGTTATAATATGTCCCATTGTTTCTGTTCTTTTTTCTCCAGTACATGATCAGGATAAATCCGAATATCATTCCTCCGAGGTGTGCAAAGTGTGCCACGTTATCACCCGGATTGTTGGCAAAGCCTGCGTACAACTCTATCAGGGCATATCCGATGACGAAGAACTTTGCCTTGATGGGGAAGGGCAGCGGGAAGATGAACAACTGCTGGTTGGGGAACAACATTCCGAAAGCCAGCAAGATGGCATATACGGATCCCGAAGCTCCCACTGTGGTCATCATGTTCAGGTATTCACTCATGGGGATAATGCCCGTACCGATGTTTACACTGGTATATTGCGACAGTTCGGTCACGTATTGTATGTATTGCACCACCTCCTGAAGCAGGCCTGCGCCCACGCCGCAGAGGATATAATAGAATAAAAAACGTTTCGGTCCCCATACTTGTTCAAGAATCCGGCCGAACATCCATACTGCGAACATATTGAAAAAGATGTGGCTGAATCCTCCGTGCATAAACATATAAGTGAATAGCTGTGCCGGATTGAAGTTGTCGGCGAGGAAAAAGTGGAGACCCAGATAATCGGATAAGTTAATCCCGTAGCTTTGCGCTACAAGTTGACCGAGGAATAGGAGAACATTGATAATTATCAGGTTTTTTGTTACAGTTGGCATTCTTCTAATTTGTTAATGTAATTAATGTGATAATGTGTGCATTAGCTCCTTTACACATGATAATAGACGCAAAAATACGAATAAATTCTGTTCTACAGCAGAAAAATAATCTACTATTAGTTCTTTTTCAACAATTTGATGTGTTTTTTTGATGTTTTTATTTGATATGTTGTTTTGTTACTCTATATTTGTGAGGATTTTAAGGATATCTTTTGTGTAACATATATTAATTAATCATTTACGTATTATGAATAAGGCTGAACTTATTAATGCAATGGCAGCAGAATCCGGTTTAAGTAAAGTGGATTCTAAGAAAGCACTTGAAGCTTTCTTTTCTTCGGTTACAAAAGCTTTGTCAGCTGGTGACAAAATCTCTTTGGTTGGTTTCGGTACATTTTCTGTAGCTGAAAGAGCCGAAAGATCAGGTATCAATCCTTCTACAAAGAAAGCGATTATTATTCCCGCAAAGAAAGTTGCTAAATTCAAGCCAGGTGCTGAGCTGGCAGATGCTATAAAATAAGCATTTATAGTTGAAAAGAAATTAAGAGAGGAGACGCTGATGCGTCTCCTTTTTTTGTATCTTTGCGCGCAGAATAATAACTTGGATATGAAGATAGAAGATAAACTTGTGGCGTCCGTAATCAGCGGACTCAAAGCGCTTTACGGACAGGATGTGCCTGCCGCGCAAGTGCAGTTGCAAAAGACAAAGAAAGAGTTTGAAGGACACCTCACCCTTGTGGTATTCCCTTTCCTGAGAATGTCGAAGAAGGGCCCGGAGCAAACCGCACAGGAAATCGGTGAGTATCTGAAAGCCAATGAACCGGCTGTAGCAGCTTTCAATGTGATCAAGGGCTTCCTGAATCTGACCATCGCGTCGGCTGCCTGGATCGAACTGTTGAATGAGATTCATGCCGATGCACAATACGGCATTGTCTCAGCGGATGAAAATGCTCCGCTGGTAATGATTGAATATTCGTCACCCAATACCAATAAACCTCTTCATCTGGGCCATGTGCGCAATAACCTGTTGGGTAATGCACTGGCCAATATCGTCATGGCGAACGGAAATAAGGTAGTCAAAACCAATATCGTCAACGACCGTGGTATCCATATCTGCAAGTCGATGCTGGCATGGCAGAAGTATGGCAATGGTGAAACACCCGAGTCGTCGGGTAAAAAAGGCGACCATCTGGTAGGCGATTATTACGTCGCTTTCGACAAGCACTATAAAGCTGAGGTAGCGGAGTTGATGGAGAAAGGTATGACCAAGGAAGAAGCCGAGGCAGCCTCTCCGCTGATGAATGAAGCGCGTGAGATGTTGGTGAAATGGGAGGCGGGTGATCCAGAAGTGCGTGCACTCTGGCAGATGATGAATAACTGGGTATACGAAGGCTTTGATGAAACCTACCGTAAGATGGGAGTGGGCTTCGATAAAATCTATTATGAATCCAATACATACCTGGAAGGCAAAGAGAAAGTGATGGAAGGTCTTGAAAAGGGTTTCTTCTTTAAGAAAGAAGATGGCTCGGTCTGGGCTGACCTGACGGCGGAAGGATTGGATCATAAACTGCTGCTTCGTGGAGACGGAACCTCAGTATACATGACTCAGGACATTGGTACGGCCAAATTGCGTTTTGCCGACTATCCTATTAATAAGATGATCTATGTGGTAGGAAACGAACAGAACTATCACTTTCAGGTATTGTCCATCTTGCTTGATAAGCTCGGATTTGAGTGGGGCAAGAGCCTGGTACATTTCTCTTATGGTATGGTGGAACTGCCTGAAGGCAAGATGAAGTCGCGTGAGGGTACGGTGGTAGATGCTGACGACCTGATGGCGGAAATGATTGCGACAGCCAAGGAAACTTCTCAGGAATTGGGCAAGTTGGACGGGCTGACACAGGAAGAGGCAGACGACATTGCACGTATCGTCGGACTGGGAGCACTGAAATACTTTATCCTTAAAGTGGATGCCCGTAAGAACATGACCTTCAACCCGAAGGAATCTATTGACTTTAACGGTAATACAGGTCCTTTTATCCAGTATACTTATGCACGTATCCAGTCCGTTCTGCGTAAAGCAGCCGAAGCAGGCATTGTGATTCCGCAAGTGCTTCCGGCCAATATCGAGCTGAGTGAGAAAGAGGAGGGATTGATTCAGATGGTTGCCGACTTTGCCGCAGTAGTGCGTCAGGCCGGTGAAGACTATAGCCCGTCAGGTATCGCCAACTACGTTTACGATTTGGTGAAAGAATACAATCAGTTCTATCATGACTTCAGCATCCTGCGTGAAGAGAATGAAGACGTGAAACTGTTCCGTGTCGCTCTGTCTGCCAATATTGCCAAGGTTGTCCGTTTGGGAATGGGATTGCTGGGCATTGAAGTACCGGACAGAATGTAAGATATTCTTTGAATAAAAATAGAAACTACGGGATTTCTTTAGTCAGAACAACTGCTAAAGGAATCCCGTAGTCGTATTTGCCTCATAAGTTCCGGAGAAATTATTGCAGATCCTGATAGTCCCAGATTTTATGTGACTTGCCATCTTCACTTATGATGCCACCGGAACAATATTTGTAAACAAGTTCCTTTTCGAAGCTGCCGATGGAACTTGCTTTTCCGTTTATCCAGTCGCTAAAACCGAGGTAAGTCTCAAAAAGACTGTTCTTTTCCTGCGGATAACTGAACGTACCGTTACCACTCGCTACGGCAAGGCCGTAAGGCATATTCTCCTTATTTACCATATCGTATACTTTGTAATCGATATCTGAACTGGCAGCGTACATCCGTTTTCCGTCTACTTCGATAAACCAGGCTACCCATGCTGCTTTTTGTTCTGTTTTGGCGAAAGCATAGTTTTGTATATTGGTTGAGGAGAGCCTATAACGTATGGGAGTATTGTCGTCAACCGTATTGATGAATCCCTGTTTTCCTGAAAACAAATCAGTCCTTACGTCATTACTGATAATATGTTCGGAACCATCGGACAAGATGCATCCCAATTTTATCGTTTTAATACTTCCTAAAGCAATCGGTTGGATTTTTATGCTTTGCCAGGTTTCGTCAGGGTGTTGGTAAGCGTGATTGCTTGCAGTGTTTTGTACGTGAATGATTAAGTCATTATAATCATAATCACCGTTTTGCGTATCTTCAAACATGACTGCCTGCCAGGTCTTGGCGTAAGTGGTCTCGGCACCTTCTTTTAGAACATCATAACTAATGTTGATCCCATCTCCCGCACGGGTCGAAACTGCCGTATTTTTAGGTATACGGATGGTGATGGGTTCATTGGCTACGGCTATGGTGTCTTCTCCGTAAGTCACAAAGGTCGTATACCCTTCTTTGATAGGCACGTCGAAATCCTGAGAGGTTTCGCAGTTTGCCACACGTGTTTCAATAATCTGAGAATAATCTTTCTCGTCTTCGATGCAGGAAGCCCACAATGCAATAGAGGCAACTGCTAAAATGACTTTCTTCATAGATTGTTTGTTTTGTTTGTCCGGCAAAGATATGCAATAAAAGTGATAACTTGCTGAATAATAGTTGGGAAAATAAAAAAAACACAAATGATACAGATGCTGCACACTTCTCGGGGAAGTTGGCAGATTCTGTATCATCCGTGCTTTTTAATCGGGGAGCCTTGAGTATGGCTATTTCTTCTTGGCATAGCGTCCGCGTTTCGGAGCGCTTTCTGCCTTTTCGCTTTGCAGTTTGATGATTTCCAGACAAGTCTTGTAATTCAGGTCGGCCGGTACTACATCTTTCGGGATTTTATAGTTACTTCCTTTATAAGTAATGTATGGGCCATACCTGCCGTTAAGGATTTCCATTTCCGGATCTTCATCGAATTTTTTGATGTGCTTTTTCGCTTCTGCTTCGCGCTTGGCCAGAATCAGTTCGATAGCTTCGTCCAGTGTAACTTCCAGCGGATCGTAGGTTTTGGGCAAAGACACATATTTAGAGTCATGGTATACATAAGGTCCGAAACGTCCTGTACCGATGGTTACGGTTTTTTCTTCAAATTCTCCTACTTTGCGCGGCAATTTGAATAAATCCAGTGCTTCTTCCAGTGTGATGGTCTCCATGGACTGCCCTTTCTTCATCTGTGCGAAGCGGGGTTTGTCCGTATCGTCGGCTGTGCCGATCTGTACAACGGGACCGAAGCGTCCGATTTTTACCGATACGGTTTTTCCGGTTTTAGGTTCTTCTCCCAAGATACGTTCGCCTACCTTATGTTCGGTTTTAGTAGCCAGTGTCGTTTCCACTGACGGATGGAACTCCTTGTAGAAGTCCTTCATGATGCTTGTCCATTTTTTATCACCTTCGGCTATTTCGTCGAATTGCTTTTCTACGTTAGCTGTGAAGTTATAATCCAGGATGTTGGGGAAATATTCGGTAAGAAAGTCATTTACTACAGTACCGATGTCGGTCGGCAACAGTTTCGATTTCTCCGCCCCGACAACTTCCGTGTGTTTGACATCTGTAATTTGATCATCCTTCAGAGTCAGTATGTCGAATGAACGTTCTTCTCCGGTTTTATCGCCCTTCTCTACATATTCGCGTTGTTGGATGGTGGAGATAGTCGGTGCGTAAGTTGACGGACGTCCGATTCCCAATTCTTCCAGTTTGCGCACCAGGCTGGCTTCAGTGTAACGCGAGGGGCGTTGTGTGAAGCGTTCGGTAGCTACAATGCCCTGATGTTCCAGTATCTGTCCTTTTTTCAGGGGAGGCAGCAGGTGGCTCTCGTCTTCCTGTTCGTTATCATCGTCATACGACTCTTTGTATACGCGCAGAAAACCATCGAATTTAATAACTTCTCCGGTAGCGGTGAATTTGTCGCTTCCGCTACTGATACCAATGGTTGCCGTTGTTTTCTCCAATTCGGCGTCTGCCATTTGTGAGGCTATGGTACGCTTCCAGATCAGGTCGTATAGCTTTCTTTCCTGCGCCGATCCTTCGACAGTCTGGTTTTCCATATAAGTCGGACGAATGGCTTCGTGCGCTTCCTGGGCACCCTTGGTTTTTGTAGCAAAGTGGCGGGGATGCACATACTGTTCACCCATCATCTGTGCGATGGCAGCCTTGCTGCCTTCTGTGGCGTATTCCGACAGGTTGACCGAGTCGGTACGCATATAAGTGATCAATCCCGATTCATAAAGTTTCTGGGCAACCATCATGGTCTGTGCTACAGTGAACCCGAGTTTGCGGGCTGCTTCCTGTTGCAAGGTAGAAGTCGTGAAGGGAGCCGCCGGACTTTTCTTTACCGGGCGGGTTACGATATCTTCAATGGAGAATGTGGCAGCTTTGCATGACTCGAGGAACTTTTGGGCTTCCTTTTTCGTCTTCAGGCGACGAGCCAGTTCCGCTTTCATCTCTACCTGTTTACCATCGGCATCCGGTACCAGGAAAACCGCAGTGACACGGTATGAGGCTTCACTTTTGAAAGCCTGTATCTCGCGTTCGCGTTCTACAATCAGTCGTACTGCTACCGATTGTACCCGGCCTGCAGAGAGCGCCGGTTTCACTTTCTTCCACAGCACAGGTGAAAGTTCGAAACCTACGATGCGGTCTAAGATGCGGCGGGCCTGCTGAGCATTCACCAGGTTTATGTCAATGTCGCGCGGCTGTTCGATAGCCTTCAGTATGGCTGTTTTGGTGATTTCGTGAAAAACGATACGCTTCGTATTTTCAGGTTTTAGTTTCAGTACCTCGTAAAGGTGCCATGAAATAGCTTCTCCCTCACGGTCCTCATCGGATGCGAGCCATACGGTTTCCGCTTTGCTTGCTTCCTCTTTCAGTTTATCGACCAGCTCTTGTTTCTCTTCCGGTATTTCATATTTGGGTTTGAAATTCTTTTCTATATCGATAGAAAATTCTTTTTTCTTCAGGTCGCGAATATGTCCGTAACTTGAGAGAACTTTAAAATCTTTCCCAAGAAACTTTTCAATCGTTTTTGCTTTTGCTGGAGATTCGACAATGACAAGGTTTTTCTGCATATCTGTGATATTAAAACATATAAATTGCCCGCAAAAGTAGAAAAAAACGTTTTCTTTACCTTATAATATAGAGAGAATCTGATATTTTTTGCAAAAAAAGACCTTTTTTATAAGAATCTTTTAAAACTGGAAGCTAAGTCCTCCTACAAAATTGATTCCCTCAACCGGATAATACAAGTAGTACTGATATTTCTTATTCAGCAAATTGTCAGCCTTTACATATGCCGAGATTCCCTTGAAAATTTTATATGTAGCTCCCAAGCTTAGATTGCTGACGGCAGGAATACTTTTCCCGTAAGCTACGCTGTATCGTTCGGCTCTGCGGGTATATTGGTAGCCTGCGTTTAGCCAGAGTGCGGGTATCGGATGAACTTCTGCATGAATACCGAAATCAAACTCCGGTTTCATCAACAATGCTTCATCGTAGCTGAGCGCTTTCGAATCGGTTCCTTTGTTGTCCGTATTCCAGTGATAATAGGTTCCTCCTGCCGATAGGGCGAATAGGTCCTTGTATTCGTAGCTGGCTTTGATGCCTGCGTAAAAGTTATCCGTATTGGTTTGTCCCAAAGCGATATAATTTGCTCCGCTTCCACCAATCCATTGGTCTGCCGATTGGTACAAATCATCTTTCAGATTCTGGTATCCGCCGAATATATCGAACCAGAGGCCCGGTGTCGGACTGGCTTTGAATCCTAATCCGGCATTCAGTTGCTCATAAGTGTCTCTGACTTCCTGTCCCGGATCGAGGTATGGATTGTAGGTCTCCAATCGGCGGAAATCATTCAACTGTCTGCCTCCGGTTGCTTTGGCGTATAGTACGTAACTGTCGGAGAACACATATTGAGCTTTTACGTCCGGAGAGACACGTACTGCTTTTCCATTTCCGAAAGAGAGGTCTACGTTGGCTCCGACATGTACTCTCCAACTGTCATCATTCAATTCGTAGTAGGGATTCAGATCAAGCGTTGTACGGCTCTTGAAAATATTCTTTATCCGGTCTTTATTTTCTTTCAGTTCGTTCCCGTAGATCAGATTGTTCATGGCAAATCCGATAGCTACTGTCTGCTCGTCGCTGATTGAACCGCTTACGGTTGCCAAGGTGCGTATCAGCGTTTCGTTTACTCCTCCGAAGAGCTGACATTGTTGGCGTCCGTATAACATCAGGTTGGTCTCCGCCCGGTATTGCAGCGGTAGGGTCTCGTCAGTCGATTTCACTCCGAAGTGCACATCACCGGAAGTAAACTTCTGCTTCTTGAATCCGTAGGGTTCGTAATTGAAGTTGCTCAGGCCGAAATTACCGGCTACGTTCAAATCCAGTTTGGCAAATTGATGAACATAATCTACGTTTGCCCTTGTGCGGTAATAGAAGGCATTCCATTTTCGGGTATCACCGAAAGGCATATCTAACTTTCCGTCCATTCCGTCCATCTTGAAGTTTACGTTCAGTTTGTCCTGATCCGAGAGCCGGAACAGGTAATTGCCCAAAATATCCAGATTGCCATAATTACCGTATCCCAGACGGACGTATCCCGGAATGAAGCCCGGTTGTATTTCCTTGCCGGTGTAAGCTCCTATTGCCCCTATCGGAATTGAAGTGGCGGGCGTAGTGAATGTAGCATATTCCACCTCTTTTTTACTGACAGTAGGCTCTTCTACTTTAGGGAGGACATTTACTTTGGAAGCATCCATTATGTCCGGGTTATATTGCTGCTCTACCACTACGGTGCGGTTTACAGTCGTATCTTTGGGTTGCGTCTGAGCCAGTATCGAAACAGGCAGCGCGGTAAAAGCAATTCCTAAAAGGATATAATTGTTATATTTCATACTCTGTTACTTATTAAGGTTGTTCAGTCTGCTTTCAATCATATTCTCGATATCATCGTCAGCATGGTAATTCTGCTGCAGGCTCAGCAAGTACTGACGGGCATCCAGTTTTTTATCCATAGCTACGTATACATCCGACAGGAGGATGAACCCGCGTGCCAGCCAGTAGGCATGTGGTGTGCTTTGGTCGATGAAGTTCAGCAACTCTTTCTCTGCGGCTGCATAATTCTGCGTGTTGTACAGCTCTTGTGCAACCAGGAATTTTGCTTCCGCGCCATACAGGTTGCGTGTATCTTTTGCCAACTCTTTTAAATCTGCCATGGCTGCCTTATCTCCTTTCTGGTTCAGGTAAGCCTTTGCCCGATAATACAAAGCTTCATTCTTGAGTTCAGGACTCAGTTTGGCTTCAGATAGCAAGGCCGTTGCCGCATGGATGGTTTCCGTATCGTCTTTCAGCAAATAAGCTGCACGGAGCATACCCGTTTCAGCCAGCAATCTTCGTTCGGCAGTGGTTGCTTTCTCTTTCAGCATTTTGTAACTTGCCAATGCATCGGCAAACTGCACTTTGTTGAACTGAACTTCCGCACGCATAATCAGTGCTTCTTCCGAGAACGGATTGTCCGGATATTCAAGCAACTTGCCCGAGTGTTCCAGAATCATATCATAATTTTTCTGTTCCTTACCTATCAGGCAGAGATAATAGTGGGCATTCAGTCCGAATGCTCCGTCCGGGAAAGTCTGCAGATACTTTCCGAAGCTTTCTTTAGCCTGTTCCACCCGTCCGCGCATATAAATCTTCTCAGCTGCCATGTAGGTCAGTGAATCCTGTTCGCTGGCATCGAAGCGGATGTTGCCCGGCATGGCCGAAGCCAGTGCGGCAAATTCGTCGATGCGGTTCATGTCTACATAGATCGACTTCAGGTCGCGCATGGCCAGGCGGGCTTCGTCGCTTCCCGGATATTTCTGTACTACCTGTTTATAAGCGTCAATGGCCTGGTTATAATCTTCATTCTGGTAGTAGAGCAAACCGATTTCCGCTGCTGCCTTGCGGCTGACGGGGCTTTCGGGGTATTTGGCCAATAACTCCTTGAAAGAGGTGATGGCCTGTTGGTTATTATCCATCAGGACATAAGAACGTCCTTTTTCGTACAGAGCACTGATGGCATAGGGTGAAGCGGGATATTTACCTGCCAGGCGGTTCAGCCAGGTGATTTTGCCTGAATAGTCTTTTTGCAGTCCCGATACCAGTGCGAGTTGGTAGAATGAATAATCTCCCGAGGGAGTATTCATTGCTTCTGCCTGTGAATAATAGTGTTTGGCTTCATCGAAGTTACGCACATCCAGGTAGCAGTCACCGATGCGGTTGTAGGCATCGGCCAGTGCCGTTTTATTTTCTCCTTTCTCCAGGCTGATGTATTTTCGGAACCAGTTTTGTGCTTGTACATAATCTTTTTGATGAAATGCGATATAGCCTAAGTTATAATGTGCCAGGGCATACATTTCGTTATTGGTCTGTTGAGTCAGTTGCAGATAATCGGTGAAGTTGCGTTTGGCTTCTTCCATCCGGTTCAGTCGATAGTATGCTTCGCCCCTCCAGTAGAGGGCGTCTGCTTTGGTCTGCCGGTTGTATTGTCCGAGTCCGAGTGAGCGGTCGAAGTAGCCGATGGACTGTTCGAATTGCGTGTTGGCAAACGCTTGTGTACCCAGTTGGAATAAGATACGCTGTTTGGCTTCCAGAATACGTTTGCCGGGGTGGGCGATACGGTCGATTGACTTCAGTGCCGCTTCATAGCTCCGCGTATTCATATATACCTCTACCAGATAGCTGCTTACCATCTCGGCATATTCGGAGGTGGGGAATTCATTGAGGAATTTTTCAAAGACAGTCACCGATTCTCCGAAAGCCGAATAAGATGTTTCGTGGATACATAACGCATAATTGTAGGCAGCTTGTTCTTTAATCTTCGGATTTGCGTTCGAAGCGGCAGCCTGTTCGAATGCCATGCGTGCTTTGTTCTTTTCAGCCAGATGCAGATAGGCAAGTCCCATGTGCAAGTAAGCATTCTGTGTCAACGCGTCGTTTTCGGTAGTGACTTCTCCAAGTGTTTCGGCAGCTTTAGAGAAAACACCGGTCTGGAAATAAGACAGGCCCAGCATATAGAGTGCATCTCTTCGGGGTGCATTTTCTTTTTCCAGATAATTTCGGAAAGAAGTGACCGCCTTGTGATAATCTCCGAAATGATAATATGCATCTCCCAGAATCCGGTACATTTCAGCGGCGTGTTCGTTTTGCGGATAGGCAGACAGGTAATTCTGGGCCACGATCTGAGCCTTGTCATAGTTCTTCTTGATGGCATAGATTTCAGCAATGTAATAGGGTACCAGGGCTTTGTATTTAGCGTCATCCTGTAATGGGAGAAAGCCTTTCAGTGCTTCATCGTACCGTTTCTGCGTGTATCGGATGTATGAGATATAGTATGAGCAGTCATTCGCATACTTGGGACTGCTTGCTTTCAGGGTTTCGAACCAGATGGCCGCTTCTTTGACATTGCCTACTTTCAGGTAGCAGGTAGCCAACCGGTAGGTCATGTCGTCCCGTTCTTCATTGCCCAGCAGGTCGAGACGTGAAGAGTTGAACAGGGCAAGTGCTTCGTCATAGTTCCCTTGGTAAAAATAAGCGGAAGCTATCAGTGCATAAATCCGGTTGGCGTGAGGAGTGTCCGGATAGGTATCCAGATAGCTGCGCAGTTGTGCGATGGCATTGCGGTCTTTCAATTCATATGCCGAGCATACCAACATGTATTCAGCCTCTTCTTTCAGGTTCACATCCGCTTTCTGGCGGACGAATGTGCGTAGGGGAGGCATAGCGGCTGCATAGTTCTTTTGCAGAAACAGCTCTTTCCCTTCTTTATACAGATTTACGGGAGACGTTATTTTCTCGCTGGTTTGTGCCTGCAGAGCGACAGGCACACAACATGCCACGGCACATATCAATCGTGATATCTTTTTTTTCATAATTCAGAGTTTTGACAAAAGTACTTGTTTTTATGTATTTTACCTCTCTTTCAGGAATCTTTTTAACCCTTTTTTGATAGAGCCGAGTCCGAACTCTTCGGGATTAATTTGGTTCAATGGGACGAAAAACGAGTCTGCTACATCATCCATTGCCTCAAAGTGACTTGTGTTTTCCACTTGGCAAAGGAAAAACATGTCGAGCGTATGTACAGGAAACCCGGAATAGATATAAATGTTCGGAAGTGAAAACAGGTAGGTTGCCTTTTTCACTTTCAGTCCGGTTTCCTCTTCTACTTCCCGAGCCACTCCTTCTTCACCCGTTTCGTTCATGTCGATGAAACCGCCCGGAAGGTCCAGTGTGTCTTTAGCCGGTTCTTTGGCACGACGACATACCAACAGTTCGTCTTGCTCATTCAGAATCAGTGCCACTGTAGCCGATGACGGGTTGAAATAATAAACGAACCCGCAATCGGTACATTGTTTAGACTTCTCGTTGTGAATCTCAAAATGGGCTGAACCACATTTCGGACAGTATTTGAATTGGTTAAGTGGGTGTTCCATCCTTCTCATTGTTTTTGTACGGGCAAAAATAATGAAAAAGAAGCAGTTTCAGGTGATATGTCCGTCAGTATTGTATGTTTTAATATAAAGCGTATAAATCCGTATGGAAATTAATGCAGCGCATTTTTGCACATTGCACTGCATTTGGCTTTTATATTGTCTATATTATGGCATTTGTCTGATTATTAGCTAATTTGCTACGATTGTTTCGTATATTCCTGATAAACAAATATATATGCATGTGTTTTTTAGTACGAAAGTTTGTCCCTTTCAAATATATTCCCTATTTTTGAAGAACCGATTCCGAACCTTATATTTAATAAACAGGCAGGATTATGAAAAAGTATATATGTCTTTTCTTGACGCTTTGGGGATTATTGCCGGGCTTTGCCCAGCAGACCGACACTGTAGTACTGAATCTTTCGGAAGCCATTACCCATGAACCCAAGGTAATAATGCTTAGCGAAATAGCTTCCGATATTCACTTTATTTCTTTGGAAACAACGGATGACTTTTTCTTGTGCGATGAATATCGCATCATCTATACTGGAGATGATATTCTGGTATATGACCGGCAGATGAGAAATTATTTTCGTTTCGATAAGAACGGGAAGTTACTCAACCGGATTGGTGAGTATGGTCAAAAGACGGAGAATTATCTTGTGGGACTGTCGTTCTCTTATGATTATTCGGAGAAAAGAGTATATGTACATGATATAAGAACACTGGTCTGCTATGATCTGGATGGAAAATTTATAAAACGTATACCGGTTCCGCATCTTAATGGCGATGCCTGTGCGGTATTTGATAAAGGGCATATCCTTTATAGTGATAGCCGGTTTTACATAGACCGGGATAATCCGTTACAACTCTTTCTGACAGACGAAACCGGTAAGGAGTTAAAAGTGTGGCAAGGATATGTTGAGAAATATAAGTCTTATAAAGCTCTGATGTCTACTCGCGATTTGATGTACAATTATCAGGGAGCTGTTTATTTTAAACCTGCATTTGAGAATCTTATTTATAGGATAGATGGACAGGGAGAAAAGACGGTTGCCTGGCAGTTTGATTGTTCAGGTTATGAGATCAATGTTTCTGTCAATGAAGCTGATCCAAAGAATCGTTATCAGGCTATTTCTGTTCAGCAAGTGTTTGAATCGGATCACTACTTATTCGTTTCCTATATTTTAAGGAATAATAATTTCACAGGTTTGTATGATAAAGATCAAAGGACGTTTTCGAATGTAATTGTAAAGGATGACTTATCCGGAGGTTTTGATTTTATCTTCTCCGGTATAGGTTTTGGTAATCAGTTGATAAACGCTCATGCTGTTTCCTATGCAAAAAAGGCAGAACGCTATCCGGAAGCTTTATTACCATCCCGCAGGCAAGAATTGGATTCATTGGTCAATCAATTACGTATGGGAGATAATCCGGTGATATCCATAACGACTTTAAAATAATAACGACTAAAACGAACGATATGATGCAGAAAGACTTTTTTATCAGTGTGTTAACTTTAGGGCTGATCCTTTGCTTCACTGCTTGTGGAGAGAAAAAAATAACCGTAAAGTCCGCGCTTGAGAGGGTGGAAGCTTTTGCTTTTGATGTAAATGACGATTATCTACAGAGCTACGCCGGTAGTTTTTGTTATTCCACATCAGCCCGTATTGATGGTAAACAGTGTTTAGTAGTCTATAATGGTAAACTTCACTCTGTTGATATTTTGAATCTGACCGATTGTCAGCCTTTGCGGCAAGTAATTTTGGCTAAGGAGGGGCCGGACCAGATCCTTACTCCCAAAGGGATTGGCTATTATAAGGATTCATTTATTATATTTACTACCAATGGTTTGTATCGCGTTGGTCAGGACGGGAAAGTATTGTCTAAGAAACTGCTGAATGATTTGCCTCAGGTTAAGGAAGATGGATATGGCATAGCCGTACCCGGTCTTTCTATTTATTTTAGTGTGTATAGTTTCTTTGGATTTGATGCCAGTAAGGGGGTAGTGGCATTACCTCTTTATTCTTATGAGAAAGATGCTACAGGAGAATATCCTAAGAAAGTATTGGTCATTTCGTGTGATGATTGGACTATACGGAATGAAGTGGAAATAGATTGTCCTGATATCATAAAGAAGGAGGGAGACATGCAATTATTGAGTTGCATCAATGTACTTCCTCACGGAGACTGGCTGATTTATAATTTTCCGGCATCTTCCAAAGTTTATGTTTACGATTTGTCGGCAAAGAAGAGTAAAGAATATGATTTCCCTTCTACCTTTACAGATTCTTTTTTCCGTTTACCGGATATGAACGAAGAGGAACCCGGTTTCGGATGTCTGAAAACCGGTTATTATTTCCCATTGTGCTATGATGCGTACCATGACGTATTCTGGCGAGTTCAGCAGGGACCATTGGATGGGCATGGAGTAGCAGGCAAGCCTTTTTCTATCATGTGTATATCTACTGACCTGATGAATAGTGCAGAGTACGTGATTCCTGCCGGTTCAAAAATTTATCCGGATCTGGCTTTTACGGATTCATTGGTTTTATTGCCTTATACGGGAGGAGATAAGATAGGTGAAAACAATATGTGCTTCTATGGATTGGAGTATTAAGGCTTTCCATTTTCTCCTTTCATACGAAAAGTGCATTTCGATCTTCCATCTTCCACCTTTTTTGAGATTACCGATTGATTATCTGTAGTTTAATAGGGTGGAAGATAGCGTTTTAAGGCCATTTATCTTCCACCTCTATCTTCCATCTTCCACCCTCTTTTTTAGGAGGGATATTCGTTTTAATAACTTGATATATAAATAGATAATGTTTGTTTTTTAACTGTTTAAGTCTTTAAAAGCATTTTGTATTCCTTGCTATCTTTAGTGGAAATGGTTGTTTCTTTATCTGAGTCCGGGTATGGGGTCTAATGGGCCCGGGTATGCGGGCTGATGAGCCCAGGTATGTAGGCTGATGAGCCTGGGTATGCGGGCTTAGGTAAAGATACCGTTTGTAATGTAAATGTTCTTATTAATAATGGTTTATGAAACGAATAAAATAGGTTTGCTTCCTTGTAAATGATTCGTCTGATATTTATATTATTCTGACATTCTTTATATGTAGTATAGGTGGCGTAGGAAAAAGGTTCTAGTAAATATTTAGGCTTTATGAACCTCTTGAATTAAAGGATTTATTGGAGGGTGTCCTTCAGGACAATATATTTCTTTGCCCGATAAAAGCGAAGCGGGTTGACCAAACTGAAAGATAATTTGCATGAAATGATAATAATGTTCTCTTAATAGGTAAACTGAAGACAATCCTGTAGTGGCCCTATCAGAGCAATAAACTAATTAATTATTGAATTTGAGAATCAGACATAAAGAAATTGGATATTGTCTGTTTGGAGAGCAAGTCGAATGCGAATTTCAGGACTCATTTGTGGCGGGATTTTGGTGAATAAAAGCTGATATCAGGCTGAAAAAAGGAAATTAACCCCTATAAAAGATCTGTGATTGTCCGGTCGTTTTAGATTGTTGTATGTGTATTTTGCTTATATATAGGTGTCTAACCCTTAAAAAATTGTCCGGGTCTATAACTTGCGAATTTGTTTACCATGATTTAACTTTGAACCAAGGAGGGAGGTCTCTTTTGAGTTATATAATTTAAAACGGTTAGTCATGGATAAAATCGAGTTTGGAGAAGGTAAGATAACGTTTTCATATAAGAAATCGTATGGGGATTGTTTGTATCAGGATTTGATTGCCGTGGAATATGGCAAGCCTTATTGTATGATACAAATAGAAGGAAGAGGTAGTCTTCTGTTTTTGATAAGCTTGCATGATGTTCTGGAAAAATTGCCTGCAAATTTTCTTCTGATAAATAGGGGAATAATAGTAAATATAGAACATGTTACAGATCTTGTATGTCTGGATGGAGTATATCATGTAAAGATGGATAATAATAAAATATATAGGATTAGCACTCGTAAAGTGGCTATACTCAAAAGGACCCTTATGGCAAAAAATGACACGATCCAAGTTTAGTCTTTAGAAGAATATATAGAAGAAAAATGCTAAAAAGTTTTATATACTACGAAAATGTAGTATATTGTAGCCGTGAAAGTATCATGCAGGGAGATACTCGTTTCTGATATGGGGCAAGTGGGATCCTTATGCACAAACAATAAATCTTAATTCGATTGTGGCTATGAAACACATGTTCTTATTATTGATCGGTGTATTTGTATTATTGGGATGCAGTTCCAATAAGAAGCAAGAACCTATATCCAAGTCAGGAATACCTGTCATTAATCTTTCTGAGGATGTATCGACTGTACCTTCACTTCTTTTGAGTGAGGTGGCGGAGAAATTGGAAATCGTTCCTTTGGAAATGACAGATGAATCTGTATTGAGTGACATTACGGAAATGCAAGTAACTGATCATAATATATGGATAGATCATGGACGCGAATTCTACATTTATCGTTTTTCCCGTTCAGGAAAATTTCTTAATAAAATAGGTAGTATCGGACAGGGTCCGGGTGAATATACCAATTATTCAACTTTTCTTGTCGATGAAGATAAAAAAGAAGTGTATATTATAGCCAATACTAACGGCGTTTTAGCATACGATTTTGAAGGAAACTTTAAAAGAAAGATTGTTGACATTCAAATGATTTTGCAGTTGTTTGCATCTCCGTATGATCAATATATCTTGAATAATCAAAAATTCTTTGCTACTCAAAATTTCGGATTGTATAGGCCGATAGATAAAGATTCATTGTGGTCATTCGTTTCTTTGGGCGACGACTTTCAAAAAAAGAAATATTTTAAAAATCCGGCACATGTAGGTAAAGAAGAACAGATTATAGCCAACCGTGCCAATATGGATCGGATGGTTAATTATTGGATGGAGTATCTAACCAGTGTGGATACTTACAATGGTCAATTGACCCTCAAATATCCGGATACCGATACTATTTATTGTTATGATGATGCGACAAACCAACTTTTGCCTCAATATGCAATCTTTACAGATGAAGAAAAAGGGGATTATGAAGCGACTCATTTATGGTTTAAAGACAGAAAGGCTTTCGATTATTTTTCGATCAAGTCCTACTATCCGACTAAAGATTTCATTTATTTGGTGGGTAGTAAAGGCGAGGAGGTATATACCTATTGCTATAATAAAAAAGATGGAAGTGTTAGATTGCAGAAGCGACAAAGCGCAATAACCGAGCGTGATGTGCCCTGGTTCAGCTTTCCTTTGCGCCAAATGAAACGTGATTTTGTGTTAGATAATGATTTAGGTGGAGGTGATTTTACTGTTGACAGCCGTTCTTCCGGTAAATACTGGATAGATATATTAGAACCCGGTGGTGATGAAAACTGGATTGATATCGACCAAATAAAATCATCTACTGTAATAGATGAGTCCAAGAAAAAGGAGCTAATCCGAGTTCTGGAAAGTGTGACTGAGGATAGCAATCCGATTTTGATGATTGCAACTTTAAAATAGAAGAATTATTATTTTGAATCTAAAGTTTTTTTTCTTCGGTTTGGCCGTTTGAGTTGAAGGAATATATTCAAGAGAAGAAAGAAAAGGGAGGAATTGTGAGTGAGCGTTTGGTTATGCTTAGCGATTCACTGGATGAGGAGCAAAATCCGGTTCTTGTAATTGCTAATTTAAAGAATAGGTGGATATGGAATTTTTTATGCGCATGAAATTGATACTGGGTGTTATGGTATTGGGCTTCACGGCTTGTAGTAACAAAAAAACAGTGGATCCTAATCCTGTTGTTCGGGATAATATTATTCATTTGTCAACTGCGATAAAGAATGTTCGGGAGGAAATGATGCTTTCGGAGCTGGTGGATAGTGTCAGTTATATTCCTTTGGAAACGAATCCGAATTGTATGTTAGGTAATTATCAGCGTTTGACCTTTTCTCCCCAATACATATTTTACTCAAACTATTGTTTTGATTGGAATGGGCAGTTCTTGTTCCGTATTGGGAGCCAGGGGCAAGGGGCTTGTGAAGATATCTATGCGCATGTGGCTGATATAGTGTATTTGAATAATCATTTCTATGGGAATGCCTCTAAAATAATAGAATATGATGACCGGGGGAAGTGTACGGGGAAAGAGCTAAGCTGGTATGCCCAGAAAACAATGGACACTGCGCCGGTTGGGCGTATGGTCAATAAGGTCTGCTTTGCTCCGGCAGGAGAAAACCTGATGTTTTATAATTCTCCGGATACGGTTTATTTCATAAATACGGATTACGAGTTTGTAGCCAAACGCAGTATGATGCCGTGGGGCAGGAAAGGGGGCGTTCCGTCCATGAGTGGCGGAGATCCTCGTTTTAAGTACACGAGTTACTATAAAGATACGACCTTATTTTATAATTTTTATACGGATACAGTTTTTACTGTTGCCCCCACTTCCCTGATACCTCGTTGGGTGGTGGAGTTGGATGAAGAATTACGGTTTCCTACCCAGTATCTATATGAAGATGGATTGTTGTCTGAAGCTTTTAAATGTTGGGAATCGGGTAATTTGGAAAACGCAAAAATGATAAAACTGCTGGATCACAAATATATAGTATCCGGTGTTTTTGAAACAGAGCGTTTTGTTTTTTTATCTGTCTATGAATGCATGCCATTCAGGGAGCTGCGTAAACTGCCTGAGACTCCTCCATTAACGGCCATTTACAATAAACGTACGGGTGAGACGTTTGCCGTGAAGCAATTTGTAGATGATCTGGGTGGTATGAAGACCTTCTCTCCTTCTTGGGGAGCGTGTAATGAAAAGCTTTTAGCCACTGTATGGCCTTATAAGTTGAAAGAATTTATAGAAGAGGAGCAGTCTGCCGGACGGACTGTGGCTCCGCAAATACTGAACCTGATGCAGCGCGTGCGAGAAGATGATAATCCGGTTCTTATAATAGCTCATTTGAAAAAATAGCTTTGTCTGTCTATTGAAATATAGAATGTTGGATTGTTGTTTTAAATATAAATAAGTATGAATAAAGTTCGATTACTCTTGTATTTAGGTATATTGGTGCATCTGATCGGTTGCTCTTCTTCTCATTCAGAGAAAATAGACTTGTTAGCTCAGGTGCCATCTGATTGTCCGATTGTTCGGTTCTATATCACATTAATCATTTAAAGTTACCGATATTATGAAATCACTTTTATTTTTTTGTTTAAGTACATTTCTCTTTTACTCGTGTAGTAAGAAAGAAAATAGTCTTTATCCTGTAATAGACTTAGCCGATGCTATCGAAAATCCGGTGGAGAAATCTGTATATGATATTGCGGAAAGTGTAGAGGTTGTACAATTAGAGACGAATGATTCGTTACTGATTCCATACGTGAGCCAGTTAATAATGACCGATCAGTATTTTATCATAGGATATGGTAAGAAGTGCTCTCTTTTTTCTCATTCTGGAAAATTTGTTTGTGATATAGCTCAGAAAGGAAGTGGTCCGGAGGAATATACAATGTTGATGAATTTGCTTTATATAAACAATCGTGTTTTGATTACAGACTTAAATAATAAAGTTAATGTTTACTCCTTGAATGGGAAGTTTATTGAATCTTATCAGGCACTTCCAGACATGTTTTCTGCCATTTATCCAATGTCGGACAAGAACTTTATAGGCTTTAAAGCTCAGAGTGGAGGAGATGAAAAAGAACGTCTTGTGTTTTATCGACGGGATGAAAAGAGGGGGGCTATTCCATATCAACAAAACTATCAGGCAAAAAAAGTTTGTTTCTTCCCTCGTGAAGCCCAATTTTCATCTTTATATGATAAGTTGTACTTTAAGCAGTTGCTTAATGACACTATTTTCTCTGTGGATACGGTAAAGCATTCTCTTTCTCCCGAATATATAATCGACTGGGGAAAGCTGAGATCTAACGATAGATTGCGCTACTCTTTGGAAAATCCGGACGAAGAATTGTTTTTGCACATGCCATACGTTCCTTTGTTCAGTATGACTGCTAATGGATTAGTCTTAGGGGCTATTACAGTAGACATAGATCAGAAGAAGCAATATTACTTAACTGCATTCTATGATAAGGCAAATCATCAGGCGGATCTTTTCGAACTAAAATTATCAAAAAAAGAGATGGATTATTTTGGTGAACCTACAGGTGAGCTTCCTCCTTATCTGGAGGGTGATACTTTTTTCCCGGAGTATATTTCCCAAGATGGCAATTATTTGATTTCTGTCAGAACTCAACCTTTAAAAGAAGAATTGAATCCTGCGTTGATTGTAGTGAAGCTGAAATAATGAATATGGCCAGACACTGATAGATTTCTGATTTTTATATAAGTATTAGTAGCTGTGGAACTAATAGCCTGTTATTTGGGACAGGCTATTGCGCATTAATGTCTCTATTGGTGTTTGAGGGATATTTAGTTCGTGTAACAGGCTAAGAACCAGGTAAACTTCGCATAATACAAGCCGATTATTTGTATCCGGAAGCAACTCTGCTATCCAATTTATCAGGTGAAAGAGATATTCTTTTATTTTTAAGGCTGTGGGAGTGTTGAAGTTTTCTCTTGCACATAGACGTAAATAGAAATAGTAAGCTAAGCCCGAAACTCCCTTTCTTAATCCGAGGTCAGTCAAAGACTTTTGTTCAATGACTGAATATACAGCGGAGTCTATTTGATGTAGTATTTCATCACTATTATCTTGTTCAGTAATTTATCTGCCCCCTCTTCTAATTCTGTATCGTTCGTTTTTTGGCTTAATTGAAAAAGCTCAATCGTTCGTTCCATCCACCTTGATAAAAGTCGATCTTTGATTTTGTTCATAGAACTATTGTATTTGCAATATAGCTCTTTTAATACTTGCCAATTGTACTCTTGATGCCATGGCTTTATACTTCCGGTATAATGAATGATGATGATGCCGGATAACATTTCAGGGGTATGCAAAGTTTCACTGGTAGTGAAATTATAGATATTGGGAATCAGCTTTATTTTGCCTTTACATATACAGTTAATCGCATCTTGATCCTGATATCGATCCCGGTTTATATAGATTGATGTGTGTTGCAATAGCTTTTCCTGTATTTTATCTTTTCTAAGGTCTTTCAGATTCAACAGCAGTACGCCTGCATTGATGTATACATCCTTTTCCGTTAGTTCCAGTATCTTTCTATAATTGATTCGTCTTATAAAGATATCATCCACTCCTGCACAATAATAACCTTCCAAATCCAGTTCCCACAATGGCTCTATGCTGCCATTGATTACTAAATCTGCATCCAGGTATAGGGCTTTATCCAGATTGGGAAAAAGATCTGCGATGGCATAACGATAAAGAGTGTGTTCGGTGATGTATCCTCCTTTTTTCTTGAGTTGCTTGAATGATTCTGAATCTATTATTTCCCATTGGATAGTTACACAGGTAAATACATTTTTTATTTCCTGAAGGAACTCTTTGCTTTCTAACGAAATATAATCTGTCAGAATGTATATGCTTATATTCAAATATCTATTATTCTCAAGAATAGATACTATAGAGGTACAGCAATGGTCAATGTATTCTTCATTGATTGCAAAGAAGATTGGTATTGTGTTTTTCATGCTTGTGTGGTTAAAAAGGATTATTTGTCAGAGGCAAATATATCTGTTTTTTAGATATATTTCTGTTTATAAGGATTATTTCTATAGGTATATGACGTTCGGTATAAAAAAAGGCTACGTTCGGTACATCTTTTCTGATAATATTTGGATATGAAGTAAGGTGGGCATACCTTGCAAATCTAATAGAATAATATTGTAGCCGATTAATAAGAAGTTGAAAATCTATATTATGAAACACTTATATATAATTGATCAATGTAGTTCTGCATCCCTTTATGGTATAGGCACATATATTCAACAAATTATTAATATTTGGAGAATGGATGTTTGTAGTGCGTTGACAATTGTAAAGTTGGAATCTGGCACTAATGTAATAGAAGAAGGGTGGTCAGATGGAGTTCGATATTTATGGTTTCCTTCTGAAACAGAGGAAGAAGAGATGCGACATGAAAGTTACTGTTTGGATTTAGCAGAGTCGCTGAGATTTTGTATGAATGAAGAAGAAGATAATATATTTCTGGTAAATTATTTGAGTCATTCAGAACTCATTCTGAACCTAAAGAAGATTATTTCTAGTTGTCGTATTATAATTGTAATACATTACGTTGGATGGTACACCATGAAAAGGAGAAACGGAAGCTATTTGGAATGTCTTCTGGGTAAAGTATCCACTGACAGGGATGCTACAGAGAAAATTGTCTATAAAGAATTTGTTGCAAATAAGGACTTTTTTCTGAAAGCAGACAGAGTGGTCTGTTTATCGGAGCATACTTATAATTTGCTTCGAAATGTTTATGGGATTGTGGAACAAAAAATAAGATTATTATATAATGGTCTGGTGGACGAAGCACGGATTTTAGATATAGAACAGCGTAAAATTCAAAAAGGTAATTTGTCATTTAAAGTGGAAGATCAAATAATTCTTTACGTGGGACGACTAAATCAGATCAAAGGTGTGTACTATCTAATTAATGCATTTCGAAAGCTTTTAGATTGCTTGCCTAATGTTCATTTGTTAGTGGTAGGTGATGGGGATTATTCTGCTTATTTGTCTGAGTGTGAGGGTATTTGGAGCCATGTTACTTTTACTGGTCGAATCAGAAAGGAGAAATTATATCAGTTATATCAAATATCAGATATAGGTGTTCTTCCTTCTCTTCAAGAACAATGCAGTTATGTTGCTATAGAAATGATGATGCATGGAATACCTCTCATTGGCACAGCTTCTACAGGTTTAGAAGATATGATTCAGGAAGGGCTAAATGGATATGCTATATCTATAGAGGATGTGGATGCTTACCCGGAAGTATTTATTGAGAAATTGAAATCCAGTATGGTTCGAATTTTATCTTTATCAATTGACGAAAAGAATGCTATGCGGCAGCAAAGTAGAAATGTCTATTTGAAACACTATACTTTGAATGTCATGCAAGAGGGAATGAAAGAGCTAGAGTGGATTTGAAAGGCCACTCTGCTGAATTTATAGTATTAACTTATAAAAATTATTATTATGAAAAAAATTTCAGTATTGAAACTTGGTAATCTAGACAAAAAATGTCTGGAGGAGAAAGAAATGGATCGATTGGTTGGAGGTAATGAATGTGCATTTGGAACAGCTAATCAATGGGCTAATTATTATTCAGGCAAGTGTTCTTGTATTTGTGGTGGAAGTGGGGAAGATGCTTACTACAATGTTATTTCTGATGTCGCTAAATTTACCAAGTCAAATGGTACGGTTTTGCCAAATAAGTGATTTCTTATAGGTTGCTTACAGTTTGATAAGAATTTTTTGATATTGAAATTTATCTGGCTATTAGGTAAAATGGGTGTGAAGTGGGACTTTTTATATTTTCCACTTCATACTAATTTAATTGGCAATATTAGATGAAAAATACATTTTTGTTATTATCCATTTTCCTATTCTTGGCTTGTTCATCTGACAATACGAAGAAGGAGCAAACCAAGGTTATAGATCGTACTATTCGAATAGGCAATGCAATAGAGCATCCTGTTTCAATGAAGCTTTCAGCTTTTGTTGATAGTATTACTTATGTTCCTTTAGAAACAACAAAAAGTTATGTAAAAGATAAAATGCTTATTTCTTACATGAAGCCATATTGGGTTGTTTATCCAGGAAGTTTATTTGATAAAAAAGGACAGTTTGTAGCAAATATTGGTGCGCTGGGGCAAGGGCCAGGTGAGGAAAGTGGTTTTGGATATAGTATCTTCTATGATCGTGATCGCGACCTTTTCTATACCCAAGGAGATAAGATTATCCAGTTTGATGCAAAAGGAAAATTTACAGGGAAGGAAATTAGAATAGCATATCGTGATAAAAGTATAGAAGGTAAAGTCGCTTCTGGATTAAAAAATGTATATGCTATGGTAAAATCTGGGGAAAATTATTTGATAGTAAATTATCCTGATTCTGTATTTTGGATGGATGAAGAGTTGAATATTCAACATAGTGCTAGAATTATTCCGGATAGTCTCTTTCTTAATCCTCCGGGAATTGGTGGGGGAATGCCTTATACTTTTTCTGATTATCAGGATACGACACTTTTTTATAACTGTTTTACAGATGCTATTTATGCAGTATCGGATACGGGACTCCAAAAACGCTGGACTCTTGATTTTAAGGGTCTAAAAGCGGATAATCGGTGCTTTTTAAATGATTATAAGAAATTATATTTAAAAGAGTATACTAAAATAGTTTCCTCATCAAAAGGAAATGTAGAAACAATGAAAGAGAAAGCAAAAAATAGTGAACTAGCTCAGCTAATTGATAATAAAAAGTGGGTATATCAAGTCAGTGAGGGAAAGCGGTATTTATTTTTATGGTGGTTGAATCTGAAAGCTTTTTCTTCAGCTTGGAGAGGGTATAATGAGTCACATATGGCTCTTTATGACAAGCAAACAGGTGAGACTGTAGCAATAGCAGGAGACGGCCTGATAGATGATATTGATAATGGAATGACATTTTTTCCACAATATGGCATTTGTAATAATGCGATGGTTTCTTCGGTTTGGCCGTTTGAACTGAAAGAATATATTCAAAAAAAGGCGGAAAAGGGAGAGAGCGTGAGCAATCGTTTGATTGCACTTGCCGATTCATTGAATGATGAAGAAAATCCGATTCTTATAATAGCTCATTTAAAACAATAATTGAATATGGAATCAACGGTTTATTTTGAAAGTAATAATGGAAATGGATATTTATATGATATGCAGAATTCTTGTATAGTTAATTGTCATCCAGTATTTAAGGATTTCATGAAATTGTCAGCAGACAATCTTGAGAGTGATCTATATGCTGTTATTCAAACTAAATATCCTTCAATGACAATAGAAGAATTGAAACATTATTATCAAAAATATTTGCATTTGAGAGGGGGGGACTATTTGGATCTATTGACTCCAAAAAGCATTTGGCTGGGCGAATATCAGCTCAAGTAGTGGCACAACAATTAGCTAATATAGACAATGTGGTTTTTCAGGTTACACATCAATGTAATTTAAATTGTGTTTATTGTTGTTATGGGGATCTATATAATCATGCAGATATTGCACCCCGCCATGATTCCATGAATTTTGAGCAGGCTAAAGTTCTGATAGACTATTTAGTAGTTCTTTGGGATTCTGATTTGAATTTGTCACAAGGTGGGAATATTATGTTAGGCTTTTATGGTGGAGAACCTTTGATTAATTTCAGGTTGATAGAACAGATTGTGGAATATGTCCAAACACTTCATTTAAAAAATCATTCGACTTTTTTATTTAGTATGACTACTAATGGCATACTACTTGATCGTTATATGGATTTTCTAGTGAAGCATGAGGTTTCTCTATTAATTAGTTTAGATGGAAATAGCGTACATAATCAATTGCGAGTAGATAAAAAAGGAACCCCTTCATTCGATCGAGTTTATGCTAATATCAACTTATTGAAGGAGAGATATCCTGGCTATTTTAAACGTAAGGTTCATTTTAATTCTGTATTAAACTGTTACTCTAATGCGGAGTCGGTACATCAGTTTATTTATGGCGAATTTAATAAAGTTCCTGGGATAGAGACAATTACTTATACGGGAGTGAAAAAGGGCAAAATGGAGCATTTTCGTAAGATTTATCGTCCTTATGTTGAGTCTACTGATCTTTTAAGAGCTCGTGAAAGAAACTCTGCTCAAATAAGAAATGCTGGCTATTTTTTTTATTATCATATAGGTAATTCGTATAGGCATTATATAGAGTTGCTTTTAAAAGAGAGAAAGGGATACCCACGAATACCCACAGGTACTTGTTTGCCTTTTTGGAAAAAGCTTTTTGTGACTCCGAGTGGTGATTTGTTGGCTTGCGAAAGAATAGGGTTTCAGCATGTGTTGGGGAGGATAGAAGAGGCCGTGAAAGTCGATTGTGTAGAGATTGCAGATAAGTACAATCGCTATTATGAGGCGATAAGTAAGCAATGTGAGCATTGCTATCAAGCGGATTTTTGCCCTCACTGTCTATTTCAATTCGATTTTAAAGGTGGTCTTCCTGTCTGTGAAGTTGCTATGGATGAGAACGAATATAAAGAATATTTAAGCGATAAGATTTCTATGTTAGAGATCGCTCCAGATTTATATAATAGTGTTAATACAATGATTTTTGCGTGATGAAGAGATTTTGGCTTTTTTTAGAATCGTATGTTTTCGTATGGACAAACCATGAAGCCGTATTGCTATACGATTCTCTGTCTGGGAAAGGAGTGACATGGAAACTTACAGATCCTGTCCGTACGATTGTTATGGAATTGATGAAAAAAGAGAATTTGTATTGTATGGAACTAACAGAGGATGATTTGAATGTTCCTGAAGTAACGGAATTTGTGTCCGAAATTCGGCGAAATTTTATCGGTGACTTATATTCGCAGGAAGAGTTTAGGCAGAAACCATTAGTTATTGTGCCTGAAGTTAGTGTGAATGAGAATTTGGAAAATGATGTCGAAACAATGAATAATTTGGAGCTTTTTGGACAAAAGATTGTAAATAATCTACGTGTTGTAACGATGCGTCTGACCGGTGAATGTTCCATAAATTGTCGTTATTGTCAAACTGTTGATAAACAAATTGTATGGTGCCGTAAACAAGATAATCGGCTTTCCTACAATGAGATATGTCGTTTGTTAGAACAGCTTAAACACACTCCAGTCACTTTAATTAATTTTGTAGGTGGAAATGTACTGTCATATCCTTTCTTAGATGAGTTGTTGAATGAACTTAAAAAATATTCTTTTGGAAAGTGTTTTTATCTTTATTATAAACAATCTGTTGATTATGAGCAGATTAGAACTGAACTATTGAATGACCCATCTGTGTCTATAAAATTTTTGATTGATTATCCTGTAAATGAATATGCAATAAGTGCCTGTGTTGCTTTACCTAATGAACGTGTAGAATACTGTTTTGCAGTGACTTCTGAAGAAGAATTTCAAGAAGTGAGCCGAATTATTGATGTTTATAAATTGAAAGCTAATATTTATCCATTTTATACAATTGATAACTTGGATTTCTTTGAAAAATATGTTTTCCAGACCCTTGAGGATGTGATGGCTTTGTGTCGAACGAAAAAAGATATTTTTGCTCACCAGTTAGTGAATACGCACTTTTTTGGTACATTATACATTGATTGTGACGGAAAGGTATACCCAAATTTTAATTCAAAGTCAATAGGAACAATTGATGGTTATGTAAAGGACTGGGTATTTCAAGAGATGAAACAAGGGAAGATGTGGCATTGGACTCGTGATTCATTGCCTGCTTGTAAAGAATGTTTGTACAAATATCTTTGTCCTTCACCCTCTAATTACGAATTAGTAATTGGAAAACCTAATTTGTGTCATGTTAAACCGTGGAAATGCTAGCTTATCTTCATAATACTCGGTTGGATGTCGTGGCAGTACTTCCTGTTTGAGATAGGAAAAGAGGAATTGTATGAAGAGTCAGCCGGAGTTAGGAACTTAATAAGGGGTCAGATATGCAGGCTATTATATTGGCAGCAGGAATGGGTAGGCGTCTGGGAGAATTGACCCGGTACGACACTAAGTGTATGATTGAGGTGAACGGTATCCGGATCATAGATCGGTTACTGGCAAACCTGGCAGTCGCAAGACTATCGAGGATTGTGCTTGTGATTGGTTTTCAAGGTGACAAACTACGGGCGTATCTGGGAAATGAATATTGCGGAATTCCTATTTATTATCTGGAAAACCCTTACTATGCATATACTAATAATATTTATTCTCTGTTTCTGGCACGGCACCACTTAGCGTCTGATGATACTTTATTGTTAGAATCGGATATTGTTTTTGAGAAGAGAATACTTGAAAGAGTGCTTGAAGAACCGTATCCGGATGTTGCAGTAGTAGACCGTTATAAGAGTTGGATGGACGGGACTATGGTGACTGTGGATGAAAAGCAGTTTATTGTGGACTTTGTATCTAAACATACTTTTTCGTACGAAAAACTTCTACTTATTTTAAGACGGTGAATATCTATCGTTTTAGTAAGGAGTTTTCTGTAGGTAAGTACGTACCTTTTCTGGAAGCCTATTGCAAATGTTTTGATAATAGTGCATATTACGAACAAATACTGGCCGTTTTGTCTTTGTTGGATAAAGCCGGGTTGAAGGCTTTGCCGCTTGAGGGTGAAAAGTGGTATGAGATAGATGACATGCAGGATTTAGATATTGCCGAAACGCTATTTGGTAAGAAAGAAGGGCTTTTGCCCGGTTACCAGAAACGTTATGGAGGGTATTGGCGTTTCCCTTTCTTGCTTGATTTTGCTTATCTGGTGAATCCACATTTCCCGACAGAAAGGATGCTGGAAGAACTGAAGGCTAATTTTGATAAACTGCTCAGGCAATACCCTTCGGGGAGTTATGTAAACAGGCGATTGGTGGCGAAGCACTGGAACATTCCTGCGGAGGCTGTCGCGGTGGGGAATGGCGCGGCAGAGTTGATAAGAAAGCTGATGGAGTTGCTTCCCGGTAGAATGGGGGTGATTCTTCCTACATTTGAAGAATATCTGGTAGGTGATGACCGGATAGAGACTTTCTTGCCGTTGAGGCCAGGTTATCGCTATACCGTAAGCGACCTGAAAACATTTTTTGAGGATAAGGGAGTGACTTCATTACTATTGCTGAATCCGGATAACCCCTCCGGAAATAGTATTCCTTACGAGGATTTGATTTCATTAGCGGGATGGACTCAGGAGCGTTCGATACGGCTGATTGTGGATGAGTCTTTTATTGACTTCTCGGAGGGCGGAGAGGAAACTTCTCTGATTGATGACAAGATATTGAAGGAGTATAATCATCTGGTGGTGATAAAGAGCCTGTCTAAGTCACATGGAATTCCCGGATTACGATTGGGAATTGCTGTTTCTGGTGACCATAAATTAATGGATGAATTACAGCAGAAACTTCCGGTCTGGAATATAAACTCTTTGGCCGAGTACTATTTACAGATTCTGGACAAATACACAATCGACTACCGGCAGGCATGTGCCCGCTTTAGAGAGGAAAGAGCGCTCTTTTTTGAAGAACTTCAGGAGGTAGGCTATTTAGCGGTATTTCCTTCACAAGCAAACTTCTTTTTATGTGAAGTGACCCATAAGTACAGCGCCCGAGAGCTTGCGGAAGTTTTGCTGAGAGAGCATGATATTCTGGTAAAAGACTGTAGCTTGAAGAGGGGAATGTATGGAAAGCAGTATATTCGTATTGCTATCAGGAGTAAAGAGGAAAACCGGTATTTGGCCGGAATATTAAAATATAAATTATGAATATAGATATAAAGGAGGCACATCGGAGGATGCTTTATTTATTGCAGTCTTTCGATACTGTCTGCAAGAAGCACGATATTGATTATTGGCTCGATTATGGTACACTGCTGGGAGCTATCCGGCATCAGGGGTTTATTCCTTGGGATACAGATACGGATGTGGGGATGTTAAGGAGTGATTATGCACTCTTTTTGGAGAAAGGTGTGTCGGAATTGCCTCAGGATATTTTCTTTCAGACTCCGGAAACAGAACCGGCCATGGCTCCATGGAGCTGGTTGGTTGAGGCGCGGTTGAGAGATCGGCACAGCCGGTATGTTCCGGATAAAAAGACTCCGGCCGAGCCGATGCAGTTCGGTGGATTACAGTTGGATCTTTTCATTTATGATTGGGATGGTAAGTATGAGAATGCTTTGTCGAACAGTTTTGAGCGGAATTTGAGTGAGAGCCGTATTCATTTGCGGCTGGATGAGGTGGAATATCTGGATACTGCACGATTTGAAGGAGTGGAGTTTCCGGTTCCGTCAGGATACGATGCTTATCTGACCCGTTGTTATGGAGATTATAGAACGTTTCCCCCGGAAGAGGAAAGGCAAATTCCGGAAGTGGTTGCCTGGTCGGTGTAATAAAATGATTGATTACGTCAATAAAGAAAATATGGAAAGCGTAAGAGGGATAGAAAATCCGGGGATGATGGGAGAAATGGGGAAAATCATCGGATTCTATCGTCTTTATCGGCAGACGGCTGAAGAAGAGTGGGAAGAGAAAGCAGAAGTGTTGCTGGATGAGGTGATGGAGAATTGTTCTTTGGAACTTCCGGTGACTTATGGTGACGGTTTGTGCGGAGTAGGTGTCGGAATTGAGTATCTGTTGCAGGAGGGCTTTGTGGAAGGGGATGCCGACGAGATTCTATGGCAGATCGATTGCAGGGTATTTAATACGATTAATAGTAGGGCGATCGGAACTTTAGGCATCGGGAAAGGTATTTGTGGTCTCGCTTATTATCTGTATTACCGGTTGTCCCGGAGGAAAGGTGAGGAAGACATCAAGGTGCTACGAATGAAAGAGCATTTAATTTACCTGATTGACTGGATAGCAGACTCGCTGCCCGGAGTCAGGGAAAGTTCACTTTTCGAAGAGGTGTTTTTTATTCTTTGCCTGTTGCATCGGTTGGATGTATTCAATGCAAAAGTCGAGAAACTGATGGAGTACTGTGAGAAGGGCATGATTACATCTGGAAGGGAGGCGGTATGGATCTGACAAGAGAGGTTAGCATTGTCATCCCCTTGCGGGTAGATAATCCGGAGAGGGCGGAGAATCTTCGGTTTATCCTTTCTTTGCTGCTACAGCAGACAGAGGTGTCTGTGGATATTCTTGAGGCGGATACGGAGCAACGTTTTTATTTGTCTGAGACGTGTGAGAGGTTACGCTATCGGTTTGTGAAAGATGATGATCCGGTATTCTACCGGACACGTTATTTAAATATATTGTTGAGATCGGCTAAGTTCCCGATTGCAGGTATCTGGGATACGGATGTGATTATTCCGCCGGTTCAGTTGAGAGAAGCGGTCGGTAGGATTTGTTCGGGCTGTGTGATGTGTTTCCCGTATGACGGGCGTTTTATCTTTCTGAATGAAGCTATGAGTGACAGAATCCGCAAGGACGTATCAGTGTTGGAAAAGGTGGATGCTACTTCAATAGGGATGAGACCTTCGGTGGGAGGAGCTTTTCTTGTGAACAGGGTTGCCTATCTGCGGGCAGGCGGAGAGAATGAAGCGTTTTATGGTTGGGGTCCCGAAGATGCCGAAAGAGTGAAGCGTCTGGAGATATTAGAGTTGCCCATTGCACGTGTAAAAGGACCGTTATATCATCTTCATCATCCGAGGGGCATCAATTCGGGTTTTGATATGGGTGAACGGGATAAACGTAATTTAGAAGCATTGCTGGCTACTTGCAGAAGGAGTAAGGCGGAGATGCTAAGGTGGCTTGAACAACCAACCTTTCCGGACTGATCACACTAAATTTATATGGTATTTGATTGTCGGGTTTATAAATAGGGATAAAAATGATTGATTTTAAGTGATTTTTCAAATTGAAAATGTATCTTTGTATACATATCCCTGAAAAATAAATATTGAGAGACAGTCATTATGAAAAACACAATATTATTGTTAAACGGTTTATGGCTGCTCGGGCTGGTGGCCTGCCAGCCAAAATCTTCTTCTTTATCCGAATGCCCGATTGTCAATGTACGCTCTGCTTTGCAGAAAGAGACACCTATCTCCATGAAAGAAGATGTGGTGAGCATACAATATATTCCTTTGGAAACAACAGACTCATGCCTGATTAGCAATCTGCTGAATCTGCAGGTGACGACGGATTACATGTTTATGTATAACGGAAAGACTGAAGAAGTGTTGCAATTTGATCGAAAGGGTAAGTTCATACGTCGGGTCGGCCGCCAGGGAAATGGGCCGGGAGAGTATAGTATGATAAGTGAACTTGCGGTTGATGATAGCAATAAAGAATTATCTATATTCCAGTATGGAGGGGATGCATTGGTGTATTCGTATGACGGAAGTTTTCTACGGAATGATACAACGGTGAAGCAGGCCGGTGGAATGTATGTCTTTGCGGATGGGAAGAGAGCATTGAAAGGATTGGTCATGAAGCCTTTTGAACAAGCACCATGGGCAGGCGCATTGCAACAGGCTGATGGTTTGCTGTTAAAGTCTAAGTCTCTTTTTCCACAAGGACTCTCTCAGGATGTTTGTTTCATGAAAGAAATCTGCTTTTCTCCTTCTACAGAAGAGGTACTGCTGTTTACTGCATGCAATGATACGGTGGCCGGGATTTATGCTAATGGAATAGAGCCGGCTTATGTTCTGAAACGGGAAAACCCGACTGAATATTATATGGATATTGCTAATATTAATAAATTCAGGGATAATACAGTTGAAACGGATCAGATTATTGGAGTCTATGATCTGTTCGAATCTCCTCACTATCTTTACTTGCGTCTGTACAAAGGAGATGCTATTTTTATACAAAGATTCGATAAGAAGACCGGTGAACTGAAATCGCAGCGTATTCCGGATGATTATTTGGAATGTAGTGCTGCCATTCCAGGCGGCAATGTAATTGGCATGGATAATGATATAGATGGAGGGATACCTTTCTGGCCGGAGTATGTAATGGCGGATGGGGGACGCGCACAAGTGGTGAATGCTGATATTCTTTTGGCTTTACGTGAAAAAGGATATCTAAAGCAGGCTCCTGATGTATTGAATATCGGGGATGAAGCCAATCCGGTAGTGATTCTTTATAAATTTAAAAGATAGGAGGTATTATGAAATCATTTACATTTTGCATTTTATTAGCCCATGTGTTGGCTTTTCCACTATTTGCTCAGAAGAATGCAGCTGCCGTCACGCTGAATTTGGCAAAGGCTGTTACACAAAGTCCTAAGACGGTATTAATGAGTGAACTGGCATCTGATGTACGTTATTTCCCTTTAGAAACTACTGATAATTGTCTGCTGGGGAATGAATGTAGTATTATTTATGCCGGAAACTCGATTATTGCGGGTGACGCACAGACCAGAAGTTTTTATCGGTTCGATAAAAATGGTAAGTTTATGAATAAGATAGGCCGGCAAGGACAGGGGCCTGAAGAATATGCGGTAGGATTATTGTTTTTTACTGACCCTGATAACCAAAAACTGTATGTTCAGGATTTCCAGGATATAATCTGTTATGGCTTCAATGGTAAATTTCTCCGTCGTATACCGGCTCCTCACCTGAATATGGGTACCGGAGCTGTAGACGGTCAGGGATCTATTCTCTATTGTGATAATAATTATTTTATGAGAAAGGATAATCCCCAACAATTGTTCCTTATCGATGAAAATGGGAAGAAACTAAAGATCTGGAAAGGATATATGGAACCTGGAAAGAAATATGGTGTTAACCTATCTACCCGCGATGTAATGTATTGTTATGGGGGCGATATTTACTTTAAACCTGCGTTGGAGAATCTGATTTATAAAATTGATGCCAACAGAAAAAAGACATTGGCATGGAAATTTGATTGTTCGGGGAAGGATGTGGATGTATCTGCCAATGAAATAGATCCCGGAAAACGTTTTCAATCAATTGCAGTACAACAGGTTTTTGAGTCAGACCGTTATTTCTTTGTGCTTTATGTCCTGAAGAATGAAAGCTTTGTGGGATTGTATGATAAACAGAAGAAGAGTTTTTCAAATGTGATTATAAAAGATGATTTGGCGGCAGGATTTGATTTTACTCCTCCCGGAACAGGGTTGGGAAATCAGTTGGCAAATGCCCGGATGGTAGGTTATCTGAGTAAAGGTAAACGCTATTCGAAAGCTTTACTGCCGGAAAGAAAAAAAGAACTGGATGAATTGATAAACCGATTGGATGAAGAGGATAATCCGGTAATGGTTGTTGTAACATTAAAATAAAATCTATATAAATTCTTTTTAAACGTATGAAAATTACAAGTTATGTTTCTTTTTTATATTGCTTATGTCTGATGCTGGCGAGTCCGACAGTACAGGCGAGCGAAGTGCGAACCGCTATTTTTGAGGGGAAACCGTGTATTAATCCCCCTCATGTGGTGGGAAACTATCCTGCTACCCCTTTTTTGTTTTATATTCCCACCTCCGGAGAACGACCGATAAAGTGGCATGCTGAAAATCTTCCCAAGGGATTGAAGCTGGATAAAGAAACGGGGATAATCAAGGGAAAAGTAGTAGAAAAGGGAACGTACAAAGTAATGCTGAAAGCTGAGAATGCCCTTGGAACCGATACACAGGAACTACTGATTAATATAGGAGATGAGTTGTTGCTGACTCCTCCGATGGGGTGGAACAGTTGGAATACATTCGGACGTCACCTGACAGAGGAGCTACTGTTGCAAACTGCAGATGCAATGGTAGAAAACGGAATGCGTGATTTGGGGTATGCTTTTATTAATATCGATGACTTTTGGCAGTTGCCTGAAAGGGGAGCCGACGGTCATATCCAAATTGATAAAACAAAGTTCCCGAGAGGCATCAAATATGTGGCCGATTACTTGCATGAGCGAGGATTCAAACTTGGAATTTATTCGGATGCCGCTGATAAAACTTGTGGTGGGGTTTGTGGCAGTTATGGATATGAAGAAATTGATGCACGGGATTTCGCATCCTGGGGTGTTGATCTTTTGAAGTATGACTATTGCAATGCACCTGCCGGAAGAGTAGAAGCGATGGAAAGATATGAGAAGATGGGGAGGGCATTGAGAGCGACCGACCGTTCTATCGTCTTTTCAATTTGTGAGTGGGGACAGCGTGAACCTTGGAAATGGGCGAAGAAAGTCGGCGGACATTTATGGCGAGTATCCGGTGATATTGGCGACTTGTGGAATCGTTCGACAGACGAAAAGGGAGGTTTACGTGGCATTTTGAACATTCTTGAAATAAATGCACCGCTTAGTGAATATGCAAGACCCGGCGGATGGAATGATCCGGATATGCTTGTTGTGGGGATTGGCGGAAAAAGTAAGAGTATCGGTTATGAATCGGAAGGTTGTACGAATGAACAATATCAGTCCCACTTTGCTCTCTGGTGCATGATGGCTTCTCCATTACTCTGTGGCAATGATGTACGGCAGATGAATGATAGTACGTTACAAATACTTTTGAATAAGGATCTGATTGCTATCGATCAGGATCCGCTGGGCATTCAGGCAGAGCGTGCCATTCGTGCCGATCATTATGATGTCTGGGTGAAGCCGTTGAGTGACGGAAGCAAAGCAATAGCTTGTCTGAACCGGATATCCGGACCCGTAGACGTGGAGTTGAATGTAAAGACGGTAGAAGGATTGTCATTGGATCGGGTATATGATGTTATAGAAGGCAGCCTTGTGGCTGAGGCTTCTACCGGATGGGTCGTAAAGCTTGCTCCCGGTGAGTGTAAAGTGTTTATATGTAAATAAGATTGATTGTAAAATAGGGCTATCCGGTAAAATTGGCGGTACCGGATAGCCCTTTCTTCATAGTCAGGTTTATATTGGGTTGGTTATTTTAATCGTATGGTTGGGCCTATCTTATAAGTATTTTCCCATTGCTGGGTAGCAGCATTGTAACTTCTGTCGGTACCCAGATTCAGGTCGAGACCATATTCTTTCCTTTCCAGGAGGTTTATCCGGAATGAAGCGCCGTAATGGGATTGTGGAGATAACGGGAAACCTTGTACACCGGAGTTGGGATTACAGTCCAGCCGGTATTGTCCGTAAATATAAGCGGTCAGCCAATTATTCAGACGATAGGTAAGGTCTGCGTTAAGGGTAAAATCATTAAACATCCGTCCGTTAGAGCGGTATTGATAGGCATTGCCACCTATCCGGATAGCCAGTTGTCTGTTAAGACGATATACCAATCTGCCACCTGCCATATTCTGTGTACCTACTCCCCGGAGTGAATAACTGGAACCGTATAATTCGTATCCGAAATAGCGGGAATTGAACAATCGGTACTGTTGCTGATTAAAATAACCGGTGAAGACGGGATCCAGATAGGAGAATTTTTTTCTCAGTTCGTATTGTTTGACTAACGGCATACTGTTATTGAAAGCAGGGTTGGTTTCTGACAAAGTATTGTTTATTTCGGGTAGTTTGAAGATTTGAGGGGTTTTCATTTCTTTGTGCAGTGTAAAGGCAGGTATGGGCGTTTCGTTGAATGTTTGCGCATAAGCAAATCCGTTGCCGCAAATGATAAATAGCATTGTCAATCTGAATTTTTGCATAGTTAAGTCTTTTATGTCTTTTAGACGCAGAGATATGCCGAATGCTGCAATGTTTTTTCAAAAGAATCATTTATCTTTGCCGAAATACGTTAAAAGTCGAATATGGAACTGGAACTTCAACAACTTACTACTGAGGTGCGCCGGATAGCAACCGAAGCGGGGAATTTTCTGAGAGAAGAACGGCAGAACTTTAGCCGGGAGAGTGTAGTAGAGAAGCATGCGCATGATTATGTATCATATGTCGATAAGGAATCTGAGAGGCTGTTAGTGGGGCAACTGTCTGCTCTGTTGCCCGAGGCCGGGTTTATTGCCGAGGAAGGTTCTGGTGTTTATAAAGATGAGGCATATTGCTGGGTAATTGATCCGCTGGACGGAACAACTAATTATATTCATGACAATGCTCCATATTGTGTCAGTATTGCCCTCCGGAGTCGTACGGAGCTACTTTTAGGTGTAGTATACGAAGTTTGCAGGGATGAGTGTTTTTATGCCTGGAAAGGTGGGAAGGCTTGGATGAACGGAGAAGAGCTGCATGTCTCGAAAGTGGGGAACATTGAAGAGGCGTTTGTAATAACCGAACTTCCCTATAATCATCAACAGTATAAACGGACGGCAGAATATCTGCTGAAGCAATTGTATGGAGTGGTAGGGGGAATTCGGATGAATGGTTCGGCTGCGTCGGCTCTTTGCTATGTGGCTGCCGGACGTTTTGATGCTTGGGCAGAAGCATTTATCGGGAAATGGGATTATTCGGCTGCGGCGTTGATTGTATTGGAAGCGGGTGGAAAAGTAACTGACTTTTATGGAAATGGACATTTCATAGAAGGGCATCATATAATCGCTACTAACGGCCCTTTGCATCCTGTCTTTCAGCAGTTGCTGAAAGAAGTTCCTCCGTTGGATATGTAGTTTCGGTCATTGATCAAATAGAAAACACATCATGAATACTTGGTTCGACTCTTTTTGGTCTCTTTTGTTCCCACGTTGTTGCGTGGTTTGTGGAGCTCCGCTGTCGAAAGAAGAGGAGTGCTTGTGTATTCGTTGTAATATGAACTTGCCCCGTACCGGATTTCATCTGCGAAAGGATAATCCGGTTGAGTGTCTTTTCTGGGGACGTATTCCGGTTCTTGAAAGAGCTTCTTCCTTTCTCTTTTATCGTAAAGGTAGTGATTTCAGACGTATCTTGCATCTGCTGAAATATAGTGGATACAAAGAACTGGGCGAAGTGATGGGACGCTATATGGCGGCAGAATTAGTTTCTTGTGGCTTCTTTGATCATGTGGATGTGATTGTTCCTGTACCTTTGCATAAGGAAAAACAGAAGTTAAGAGGATACAATCAGAGTGAATGGATTGCACGTGGTATAGCTTCTGTGACGGGGATTCCGCTGAATGCGAAGAGCGTGATACGGGAAAAGAATACAGAGACTCAAACCCGCAAATCGACTTTTGAACGTTCGGAAAATGTGGAAGGTATTTTCAATTTGTGTGATGTAGTCTGTTTCCAAGGGAAACATGTACTGATTATTGATGATGTGCTGACTACCGGATCTACAACTGTGGCCTGTGCATCTACGCTTTTTGAAGTTGAAGGAGTACGGATCAGTGTGTTGACATTGGCCGTGGCCGAATAGATGAAGTGATAAATATGAGGGTGCATTGAAGCACCCTCGTATCTATTTAAAAAGTTTCAATTATCAAATCGGATGCCAGCATTTCCTTGATTGCCTTTCCAAAAGCCTGGAAATGGGGGGATGCCGCATGTATATCCATGGCATGCTGGTCTTTGTACTCTTCGTAGAAAATGAAAGCTACGGGTTGTGACGGGTTTTGATATAAGTTATAACTAATATTACCCTCTTCTGCCCTTGTACCTTTGATTAAAGCATCAGCCGCCTGTAGAAATGCTTGTTCTTTGCCGGGTAGCACTTCCACACGTGCTACGATTGTTTTCTTCTCCATAATGATAATCTATAATTAAGATGATTCTCGTTCCGCAAATTTACGTATAAATGGTGATACTCTCCTTTTCATTTTGAATAAATTTGTAGGAATCACTTGTCTCTTACTCACAATGTAAAAACAAAAAAGGTCCGCCGTAATGACGAACCTTTGTTTGCTCTTCCTCTTGGACTTGAACCAAGGACCCTCTGATTAACAGTCAGATGCTCTAACCGACTGAGCTAAGGAAGAATTTAGCAACTGAGAATTTGAACTTAGCTCTTCCTCTTGGACTTGAACCAAGGACCCTCTGATTAACAGTCAGATGCTCTAACCGACTGAGCTAAGGAAGAATGATTTGTTTTTCTCAATTGCGATGCAAAAGTAATAGGATATTTTGAAATATGCAATATCTTTGCAAAAAAAAATAGTGAAATGGATAAAATAATTGGATTGGGCAACGCCCTGGTAGACGTACTTGCAACCCTGAAAGATGATACACTCCTTGATGAAATGGGATTACCCAAGGGAAGCATGCAACTTATTGATGATGCTAAGTTACAGCAGATTAACGAACAATTCAGTCAGATGAAAACCCACTTGGCGACCGGTGGAGCAGCGGCAAATTCCATACTTGGACTCGCCTGTCTGGGTGCCGGAACCGGTTTCATCGGAAAAGTCGGAAATGACGCTTACGGAAACTTTTTTCGGGAGAATCTGCAGAAAAATGGCATCGAAGATAAATTATTAACGTCTGATCTGCCGTCGGGAGTCGCTTCTACTTTTATTTCTCCGGACGGAGAACGTACTTTTGGTACTTATCTCGGTGCTGCTTCTACGCTGAGAGCCGAAGATCTGACACTGGATATGTTCAAAGGTTATGCTTATCTGCTTATAGAGGGATATCTGGTGCAGGATCACGATATGATTCTTCATGCCATTGAGTTGGCAAAGGAAGCCGGTTTGCAGGTTTGCCTCGATATGGCAAGTTATAATATCGTGGCAGGCGATCTTGAGTTCTTCTCTTTATTAATAAATAAGTATGTAGATATTGTTTTCGCCAATGAAGAAGAGGCAAAGGCGTTTACGGGTAAAGAAGACCCGAAGGAAGCCCTTGAACTGATCAGCAAGAAATGCAGTATCGCCATTGTAAAGGTAGGTGGAAATGGTTCTTACATCCGTAAGGGTACGGAGGAGATCAAAGTAGAGGCCATTCCTGTAGAGAGAGTGATCGATACGACGGGAGCAGGTGATTATTTCGCTGCTGGATTTCTGTACGGGCTGACTTGCGGCTATTCTTTAGAGAAATGTGCAAAGATTGGTTCAATTCTCTCCGGAAATGTTATACAGATAGTTGGAACCACGATTCCTTGCGAGCGTTGGGATGAAATAAAGTTAAATATTAACGAAGTTCTGTCAGAGTAAGCAGGCAATGAGTTACTTTTACGTCTCATTTTAACGAAAAGTGTATGAAAAAGTTTCTGAATAGACGAAATGGTGTCCTGTTGGCAGCCGCATTGGTTGTCGTAGCATTCTTTAGTTTCAAGAGCGGTGACGACCGCAATTTCCAGATTGCTAAGAATCTGGATACCTTTAATTCTATCGTCAAAGAACTCGATATGTTTTACGTAGATACGCTCGATCCGAATAAGACGGTTCGTGAGGGGATCGACTATATGCTCTCGTCACTCGATCCGTATACGGAATATTATCCGGAGGACGACCAGGCTGAACTGCAACAGATGTTGAACGCTTCGTTCGGAGGTATCGGATCTTTAATCACGTACAACCAGAAACTGAAACGTTCGATGATAGCCGAGCCTTTTGAAGGAACCCCTGCTGCTAAAATCGGACTGAAGGCAGGCGATATCCTGATGGAGATAGACGGAAAAGATCTGGCGGGAAAAAACAACCAAGAGGTGAGCCAGATGCTTCGGGGGGCAGTAGGTACGAGCTTTAAGCTGAAGGTAGAGCGTCCGGACGAAAAGGGTGGCACCCGGCCGTTGGAGTTTAATATTGTACGTCAAACCATCCAGACTCCGATGATTCCTTACGATACCATCTTTAATAAGAATGTAGGTTATATCAATCTGAGCACCTTCTCTGGTACTCCTTCCAAAGATTTTAAGAAGACATTCCTGAGACTAAAGAAAGAGGGCATCACCTCATTGGTGATTGACCTGCGCGGAAACGGTGGCGGACGTCTGGAAGAAGCAGTAGAGATTGCCAATTTCTTTTTGCCCCGCGGCAAAGTGATCGTGACTACCAAGGGAAAGACCAAACAGGCCAGCAATACGTATAAGACATTGCGTGAACCGCTGGATCTCGATATTCCTATTACCGTATTGGTAAACGGAGGCACTGCTTCCGCGTCCGAAATCCTTTCGGGAGCTTTCCAAGATTTCGACCGTGCCGTGATTGTGGGAAGCCGTACGTTTGGAAAGGGATTGGTGCAGACCACCCGTCCGTTGCCTTACGGAGGTGTGATGAAACTCACGACTTCTAAGTATTATATCCCCAGCGGACGTTGCGTACAGGCCATCGACTATAAACACCGCAATGAGGACGGCAGTGTAGGTATCATCCCCGACAGCCTGACTACCGTATTCCATACGGCAGCCGGACGTGAAGTTCGCGACGGTGGAGGTGTGATGCCGGATATCGAAGTGAAACAGGAAAAGTTGCCTAATATCCTCTTCTATCTGGTGCGTGATAACCTGATTTTCGATTATGCAACGCAGTACTGCCTGAAGCATCCGTCCATCCCTTCTCCGCAGGAGTTCAAGGTGACCGATGCCGACTATAACGACTTCAAGGCAATGGTGAAGAAAGCCGACTTCAAGTATGACCAGCAGAGTGAGAAGATCATGAAGACGCTGAAAGAAGCTGCCAAGTTCGAAGGGTATCTGGATGAAGCATCGGAGGAGATCAAGGCACTGGAGAAGAAACTGACTCATAATCTGGACCGCGATCTCGATTACTTCTCAAAAGATATCAAGTCGATGATTGCCGATGAGATCATCAAGCGTTACTACTATACACGTGGAGGGATCATCCAGCAATTGAAGGATGACGATGGGCTGCAAGCCGCTCTCAAGATATTGGCCGATCCGGTCAAATACAAAGAAACTTTGAGTGCTCCGGTAAAGAAATAATAAATGGGGCTGTGTCAAAAGTCTTTTCACCACAGATTACACTGACTTTCACGGATTATCAACATCGATAATCAATGACTTAAAACTCACTTTGTGTTACTTTGTGTCCTCTGTGGTGAAAACAAACTATCAACGTCCGATAAGATAGCTCTGCTTTTTCCGCACAAAGAATTTTTCTAAAGACGACTGACTGATGAAGAATCTGTTATTGTTCCTTGTTTTTGTTTGTACTCTTTCTCTTCCTTGTCGGGGCAACCCTGTCCCTTTTTCACCTATTGTCCGCAATTATTCTGTTCTCGACTATAATGCCGGTAACGAAAACTGGGCCGTTGCGCAGGACGGGCGGGGCGTCATGTACTTTGGCAACAACAGCGGACTGCTCCGGTATGACGGAAGCCGGTGGAAGCTGTTTCCTTTGCCGGCGTCGGGCATTGTGCGTGCCGTTTACGTGGCTTCCGACGGGCGTATCTACGTCGGATCGTTCGAGGAGTTCGGTTATTTTGAAGAGAACGACCTGAACTTGCTGGAATATCATTCCCTGAAAGATCAGGTGAAAGGGTTCAATTTTCACAATGACGAGATATGGACTATCGTGGAGCAGGAAGGGAACATCGTCTTCCAGTCATTCGGTTCATACTTCATATACGATGGCACGACGACGAAAGGAGTCCGCTGCCATGAACTGCCCCTGAATCTGTTCCGGGTAGGGGATACGGTTTATTCCCAACTGATCAATGCAGGTGTTTGTGCCTTTACGGGTGATAGGTTTACTCCGTTGATCTCCCGACAGGAGTTGGGCAACAGCGACGTACTGGCAGGTTTGCCCTATCCCGGTGGAATGTTGTTGCTGACCCGTAACAGCGGTGGGTATCTTTATACCTCCTCCGGCATTCGTCCCTGGCATACAGATTGTGATGAGGAGTTGAAACGTCATACCGTCAATCGGGCAGTGATGACGAAAGACTCTTGCTACGTGATAGGAACCATCTCCAACGGGCTGTATGCCTTCAGTAAAGAAGGACGCCTGCTCTGGAAAGAGAACGCTGACAACCAGTTGGAGAATAACACCGTCCTGGGGCTGTATTGCGATATAGACAATAATATCTGGACAGCCCTCGACAACGGCATTGCCTACGTGCGCAACAATTCGCTGATTTATCATTTCGAGCCGGTGCGTCGCAAGGTCGGAATGGTGTATGACGTGCTGGTACGTGAAAAGGATGCCTATATCGCTTCCAACCAAGGGTTGTACCGGCTTGAAGATAACCTCCTGGAACTGGTTCCGGGACTCGAAGAGCAGGCATGGACCATCGGCGAATGGGGCGACCAGGTGCTTTGCGGACACAATAAAGGTACTTTCCAGATTAAAGGCATGCAGGCCCGGCTTCTTTCCGACGTACGGGGAGCTATGTGTATGCGGCAGGCGCAGATCGGTGGGGAAGAGCTCCTGATACAAGGTACCTACACTTATCTGAATATTTATAAGAAGAATGCTGCCGGTGAGTGGTACTTCTCCAATTCGGTGCGCAACTTCAGCCACATGGCAAAGAACATCGAAGTGGATCCTCACGGCAACATCTGGGTGCAGCACATGCGCAAGGGGCTTTACCGAGTGCGTCTCGATGAAGCGTTGAAGCAGGTGACGGACCTGAAGCAGTACGACTCTCTGTCGGGGAATCCGGGCGGGCATTGTTACCTTTTCAAGGTAAACGGACGTGTCGCCTTCTCGGACGGGCGGAACTTCTACACTTATGACGACATGGCGGATTCCATTATTCCCTACAAAGCGATGAACGAACAGTTGGCCGCACTCCGGGATATCCACACCGTCACCGCCATGAAAGGCGATCTGTACTGGTTTCTCAGCGACCGCGAGGCCTGTCTGGTGAGATGTACCGTGAACGACTTTAAGGTGGAGCGGAGAATACCCTTCTCCATGTTTGGCAACCTTCCCATCGAGGGGCTGGCCCGGATGGTATACGACAAGCGGAATGATTGCTCTTACCTCTGCCTCAATAACTCCTTTGCCCGTATTGCTGCCGACAGCACCGGGCTGTACAAGTCCCGTGAGCAACCGTCTTTATGGATCTCCGGCTTTTCGGCATTCAACGAGCAGACGGGCGAGCGGCTGCAACTTCCGGTTTCGGGAGATGATGAGATAGCCCCCGCTTTCAACAATGTAGGCATCTCTCTTGCCTATCCCGTTTACAATGATTTTGCGTTTCATGTGCGTTACCGCCTCGAGGGGTTGTCCGGCAAGTGGATCGAGGGACTTCCCGATTTGCAGAAAGACTTTACCCGGCTGCCATTCGGTTCTTATCGCTTCCGTGCCGAGGTGTACGATGACGGCGGGGTGGTTGCTGCTGTCGAACTGCCTTTCCGTATCCTGCGTCCCTGGTATCTTTCGTACGTAGCCATTGCCGTTTACGCTCTCTCCGGGCTGGCATTTCTGTTGGGGCTCCTTTACGGGGTCTACGTCTATACCAAGAAGAAGAAAGATGCCGTCATCGACCGTCAGCGCGCGCACCATAAAGCAGAGATAGAGCAGCAGGAAAAGAAGATCATGGCACTGGAGAAGGAGCAACTCGAGGCCGACCTCCGCTTTAAGAGCAAAGAGCTTTCGGGCGTGGTGATGACCAACATCGCGCATCAGGAGTTCCTGAGCTCGCTGAAAGAGGAATTGCAGCAGCAGAAACTCTCCGGGCAATATACCCGCAAGAACCTGGATAAGCTGCTTTCGATGATCAATCAGAATATTGTCTCCGACGAAGAGAGCTGGAATATGTTCCAGTCCAACTTCGACCGGATACACGAGAATTTCTTCCGGAACCTGAAAGAAAAGTTCCCTGACCTGACTTCCGGCGATTTGCGCCTGTGCGCGCTGCTCCGGCTCAACCTGCCGACGAAGGAGATTGCGAAGCTGATGAACATTTCCGTAAGGGGTGTCGACGCTGCCCGCTATCGTCTGCGCAAGAAGTTGGGACTTCCTCCGGAGAGCAGCCTGACGGATTTTATGATCTCCTTCAAGTAGTTGGAAATTAAATGATTGATATGAAAAGAAGTACTAATGCAGTACTTCTTTTTTTGTTTTTTCGGGTTTGTAGTATTCTTGCCGTATGGATAAATGGAAGGCATTTGCCGGAGATTCGCTTTATTTGTACCTGCAAAGTCGGAATATTCGTAAATAGATACTAAAACTGTAAAGACCATGAAACATTTTGTACGAAGAATGCAGGCGTTCGCCGCTTCTTTGGTCATAGTGGCCGCCGGGGTACAGGCGCAAAAGGCCCCCCGGGATATGGACCGCTTTATCGACCAGTTAATGAAAAAGATGACGCTGGAGGAGAAGATCGGCCAGCTCAACCTGCCCGTGACCGGAGAGATCACTACCGGACAGGCAAAAAGCAGTGATGTGGCCAAACGCATCCGTAACGGAGAAGTAGGGGGACTGTTCAACCTGAAAGGGGTAGAACGCATCCGTGAGGTCCAGCGGCAGGCGGTGGAGGAGAGCCGTCTCGGTATTCCCCTGTTGTTCGGTATGGACGTGATACACGGATACGAAACCATTTTCCCTATTCCTCTCGGCTTGTCGTGCACCTGGGATATGAAAGCCATCGAGGAGTCCGCCCGTATAGCCGCCATCGAGGCCAGTGCCGACGGTATCTCGTGGACATTCAGTCCGATGGTGGACGTCAGCCGTGACCCGCGCTGGGGACGTGTGTCCGAGGGGAACGGCGAAGACCCGTTCCTCGGTGCTGCCATCGCCCGTGCCATGATACGCGGGTATCAGGGAAAGGACATGAGCCGTAATGACGAGATAATGGCTTGTGTGAAGCACTTTGCCCTTTATGGCGCATCTGAGGCGGGACGTGATTATAATACGGTAGACATGAGCCGCCAGCGTATGTTTAATGAATACATGCTGCCCTACCAAGCCGCGGTCGAGGCAGGTGTCGGAAGCGTGATGGCCTCGTTCAACGAAGTGGACGGTGTGCCCGCCACCGGCAGCAAATGGCTGATGACCGATGTGCTGCGCAAGCAGTGGGGTTTCGGCGGATTCGTGGTGACGGACTATACCGGTATCAACGAGATGATCGATCACGGTATGGGTGACCAGCAGACAGTTGCCGCCCTTGCTCTGAATGCCGGGGTCGATATGGATATGGTGAGCGACGCCTTCAGCGGTACACTGAAGAAATCGGTGGAAGAAGGCAAAGTATCGGCAGCTGCCATCGACGCCGCCTGCCGCCGCATTCTGGAAGCAAAGTATAAGTTGGGACTGTTTGACGATCCTTATAAGTATTGTGACGTAAGCCGTCCCAAGAAACAGATTTTCACCAAGGAACATCGTGCCGTTGCCCGTAAGACGGCTTCGGAGAGCTTTGTACTGCTGAAAAACGAAGGTGTGTTGCCACTCAGCAAGAAGGGTACCATTGCCGTAGTCGGTCCGCTTGCCGATACCCGTTCCAACATGCCGGGCACCTGGAGCGTGGCTGCCGTACTGGATAATGCTCCTTCGCTGGTCGAAGGGCTCAAAGAAGTAGTCGGTAACCGTGCGGAGGTGGTAACCGCCAAAGGAAGTAATCTGATAGGCGATGCCGAATATGAAAAGCGCGCCACGATGTTCGGACGCGAACTGCACAGAGATAACCGTACGGATCGCGAGCTCCTGGACGAGGCACTGAAAGTGGCTGCCAAAGCCGATGTCATTGTCGCCGCGCTGGGCGAATCATCCGAGATGAGTGGAGAGAGCAGCTCCCGCACCAATCTGGAAATGCCGGACGTGCAGAGAGCGCTGTTGCAGGAATTGCTCAAAACAGGAAAACCCGTTGTGCTCGTACTCTTCACCGGCCGCCCGCTGGTGCTTACTTGGGAGGAGGAACACGTGCCTGCCATCCTGAACGTGTGGTTCGGAGGGAGTGAAGCCGCTTATGCCATTGGCGATGTCCTTTTCGGTGATGTCAATCCCAGTGGAAAGCTGACCGCTACTTTCCCGCAAAATGTGGGGCAAATCCCATTGTTCTACAATCATAAGAATACCGGTCGGCCGTTGCAGGAAGGACGTTGGTTCGAGAAGTTCCGCAGCAATTACCTCGATGTGAGCAACGAGCCGCTCTATCCGTTCGGTTACGGATTGTCCTACACAACGTTTGCTTACAGCGATATCCACCTGAGCAGCACAGAGATGAGTGCCGACGGAGAACTGACGGCAACCGTTACCGTCACCAATACCGGCAGTCGCGACGGTGCAGAGGTGGTTCAGCTCTACATCCGTGACCTGGTGGGCAGTGTCACCCGTCCGGTGAAGGAGCTGAAAGGTTTCGAGAAGATTTTCCTTAAAGCCGGAGAGTCCCGCAAAGTCAGTTTCAGCATCACACCGGAATTGTTGAAGTTCTATAATTATGATTTGCAATTTGTTTGCGAACCGGGCGACTTCGATGTAATGATCGGCGGAAACAGCCGGGATGTGAAAAAGGCAAGATTCTTGCTGAGGAAATGAAACTGTGAATAAGAGTTTACCGCAGAGGGCACGGAGTCTCATAGAAAAGCTTTTTCTTTCAAATATCCTATAAACCAAAGATCAAAATTCGGTGAGGCTCTGTGCAACTCTGTGGTGAATCAAGCGACTATTCAACTCTTTCCTTCTATAGATATTCCCAGTACGTTAATTGGCTATCAATTACTGATTCGCATGAATAATATAGAAAATAAGATTGCATTTTCAATTTATTGTTTTATCTTTGTAGAATTATAAGATAAACCTAACTTTAATCTCCGTCACAATAAAATCCAGACTTGAAAAAGACTTAAAATCAATTCATTCATATTTACATTATTATTTAGGAAACCGCTACTTGTAGCGGTTTCTTTTTTGTACAAAACAGGAAAATTGCAAAAATGTCATTTAGATGCCTATATATCGTCGTCGTGATCTCACGAAGACATCGTCTCGACGACGAAAAATTGAGATCGTGATCTCAATTTTTAAGGGATAAAACGACTCCAAATGACTATTGGTAATTAGTTGTAACATTCTATAAGGAGAAAATTTGCTCTTAAATTGATACAAAATGAAGAGCTGCTTTCCTCTCTTTCACTACCCGTCTCTTTCATCCGGAAAGAATCCATTCCTAAACCAGACAAGTCTATTATTTTTATCTTAGAATATAGTAAGCGGAAAGATTCTCTCTTCTATTAAAGTCTATAGCGTAAATACTTCATAGCGGATATAGAAATAAATATGATTCACCACAGAGGACACAGAGGACACAGAGATTAATCAGCTGCGTTCTATCTGTTTTCAGATATAAGAACAGATAAAGAACAGATCAGAATAATATGCCCTCTGGTTCTTCTGTCTAAATTAAAACTCTGCGTCCTCTGTGTACTCTGTGGTGAATTCTAAACTGAATAGCCTCGACCCCTCCTAACCGTTTCATTTCCTTTCCTAAAACCTCTTTTTATTTTATTGAATATTAATTAATTATATCACTTTGTAGTAGGGATGCAGTACTCCGGAAATCCCGTTTTTTTCTTCATGGTACTCTTGTAGTACCCCTTTTTTTGACTTACATCAATTTACCTTCTAAGTTTGCAGCAGAATTTTAAATCAGTACCAAAACGATGAAAAAAAATCTGTTTACCCTATGTATGATGTTGCTGCTTTCTACGCTTTCTTTTGCGCAAGGCAGCCTGACCATCTCGGGTGTTGTCACCGAGAAGAAAACAGGAGAGCCTATCATTGGCGCCAGTATCCTACTGAAAGGGCAATCGTCCGGAACTATCACGGACTTTGACGGCAACTATTCTATTTCAGGTGTCCCGTCGGGCGCCACTCTTGTTTTCAGTTACATCGGCATGAAAGCACAGGAGGTCAAGGTAACCGCCTCTTCAAAGCTGAATATCTCTCTTGAAGAGGACAATCAGCTGTTGGACGAAGTAGTTGTAGTCGGTTACGGCGTGCAACGCAAATCCGATCTGACCGGTTCGGTAGGCACGGTGAAGAGCAAAGACCTTACGAAAGTAGCCACTCCCAATGTGGCGAATGCCCTTCAGGGACGTGTCTCCGGTGTCTATATCTCAGCCAACGGTGCTCCCGGAAGCTCGCCCGAAGTGCGTATCCGCGGTATCGGTACAACGAATAACAGCAACCCCCTTTATGTGGTAGACGGAATGTTTATGGACGACATCTCTTTCCTGAGCACACACGACATCGAGTCGATGGAGGTGCTGAAAGACGCTTCGGCAACCGCCATGTACGGTTCGCGCGGTGCCAACGGTGTAATCATCGTTACCACCAAGCAGGGGACGGAAGGAAAAGCGGTGGTGAACTTTACGGCCAGCGAAGGATTCCAGTTCAACAACAGCAGCTTCGAGATGGCCAATGCCACCGAATATGCCACGCTGCTGAACGAAGCACTGGTCAACACGGGCGGAAAACCCAAGTTTGACGACCCTGCTTCACTGGGCAAAGGAACCAACTGGTTCGACGAAATCTTCCGTGTGGCTTCCGTACGCGACTATCAGCTCAGCGTCAGCGGCGGGTCGGAAAAGGTGCGCTACAACCTCAGCGCGGGATATTACCAGCAGGACGGCATCATCACCGGAAACACTTACAACCGCTTCACCCTGCGTGCCAACAATAGCTACAAGATCAGCAAACGACTGACCATCGGGCACAACCTGTCGGCCTCTTTCAGTCATAAGAAAAACGAAAACAGCGCGGTGGTGAAAGCCGCCTACACCATCAGTCCCGTGAAGCGTCCCTACAATGAGGACGGAAGTTTCATGGATTCCGAAAGCGCTTCTTCCGCCAATCCCGTCGCTACACTCCATTATACGAACAATGACGACTGGAAAGAACGCATCGTGGGCAGCGCCTTCCTGAACTGGAATATCCTGAACGGGCTTGACTTTAAAACCAGCCTCGGCATCGACTACATCAACGGACGCCGCCGCAATTTCGTGCCGAAATACTATGTTTCGGAAACACAGAAGAACGAAACCAACAGCCTCTCCAAAACCTGGGACCGCGACTTCACCTGGCTGTGGGAGAACCTGTTGACTTATGATTGGAAGATCAATGACAAGAACCGGCTCAACCTCTTGGGAGGTATCACGGCGCAGAAGCGTGTTTATGAATTGCTGGAAGGCACCGGACGCGACTTCTTCTCCGATAACGAAAACTACTGGTATCTCGACCAGGCTTCGGCCAGCTCCAAGTCGGTAGCCAACAACGGATACCACGAAACAATGATGTCTTACCTCTTCCGGGCCAACTATGCGCTGATGGACCGCTATCTGCTGACGGCTTCGGTCCGTGCCGATGGTTCGTCTAAGTTCGGTCCCAACAACCGTTGGGGCTACTTCCCCTCAGTGGCTGCCGGATGGAGGATCTCGGAAGAAGCATTCCTGAAAGACCGCGTGCAATGGCTGAGCAACCTGAAGCTCAGAGGAAGTTGGGGACAGATCGGTAATGATAAAATAGGTAACGACAAATACCGTGCGCTTGCCAATATCTCTCCGTCTTACGATGCCGTGTTTGGCGGCGTGTTCTATCCCGGCGGAACCATCACGTCGCTCTCCAACCGGAGCATCCATTGGGAACGTTCGGAGCAGATGGACCTCGGTTTCGACCTCGGACTGCTGAACAACCGCTTTTCACTGGAACTGGACTACTATCGCCGCGATACGAAAGACATGCTGGTGACGGTAGACGTACCGGCTTCCGTAGGCCTCACCCCGGTAGAAACAAACGTAGGGGCGGTGCGCAACAGCGGTGTGGACTTTACCGTGAAATGGGAAGATTCGCTGAAGGACTTCCAGTACGGCATACGCCTGACCGGAACGACGATCAAAAACGAAGTCATCAGCCTGGGAGGTAAACGCATTGCCAGTGGTGACATTGGTGCCGGAAAATCCGTACAGATGACCGAAGAAGGAAAGCCGATTAAATATTTCTATGGTTACAACGTGATCGGCATCTTCCAGAACGAAGCACAGATCAAGGAGTACAACGAGCGTGCCGCCGCTGCCACCGGAAATTCCGGACAACAGTATCAGAACAACGTAGGTCCCGGCGACCTGATATACGAAGACGTGGACGGTGACGGATATATCACCGCCAACGACCGTAAGGATCTGGGCAGCCCCACTCCCAAGTTCATCAGCGGTCTGGGCATCAGTGCTTCCTGGAAAGGATTCGACCTCTCTATCGACTTCCAAGGCAACTTCGGAAACAAGATATTCAATGCCAAGCAGGTAGAACGCTTCTCCGGTTCGGACAACTGGGACCGCTCCTTCCTCGACCGCTGGACACCCAAAAACCCGAATACCATGACACCGCGAATGACCTTGGAAGGCAACAACTATCAGGTGTCGAGCCGCTACGTAGAGAGCGGTTCGTACGTGAAGCTGCAAACAGTCGAGTTGGGATATACCTTCCCGAAGTCATGGATGCAGAAGGTATCCGTGCAGAACCTGAGAGTATACTTCTCCGGCAACAACCTGGCCTACTTTACCGGCTATAACGGCTTCACACCCGAAGTACTGGGCGGAATCGACCGCCAGATCTATCCCGTGACAGCTACCTGCCGCTTCGGGCTGAACGTTACTTTCTAATATTAAATGATATAGACATGAATACGATTCACCACAGATTACACCGATTAACACGGATACTTTAATCTTATTACCAATGAAATAATTATTAATCGGTGAAAATCTGTGTAATCTGTGGTGAACCCAAAACCATTACAATGAAAAAGATATATTCAATATTACTGGCTTCGGCACTGACCTTTTCTTCCTGTGCCGATTTCCTCGATGTGGATTCGCAGGGGAAACTGACCGAGGACGTCTTCTTCGGCGAAGAAGAAGGCGCGTTGATGAGTATTAACGCCATCTATACCCAACTCCGGGCGTGGGACATCATCGGGTTCTCATGGTTTGCCATCACCGAGCTGCCCGGCGACAACTCCGATACGGGCAGTGAGCTGGCCGACGGCAGTGTGGCACGGCTGAACCTGTTCAACGATTTTACTTACGATGCCTCTACCGCCGAGATCAACGGCTGGTGGGAAGGCAATTATAAAGCTATCGCTTCGTGCAATGTGGCTCTGGATAATCTGGGCACGGTGAAGAACGAAGAACTCCGGGTGAAGTGCGTTGCTCAGGCCCGTTTTTTCCGGGGATTCTTCTACTTCAATCTCGTACGTGCTTTCGGCGGGGTGCCTTTGGTGACGAAGGTGTTGCAGCCCGGCGAATACAACCAGCCCCGGGCAACCGAAGATGCCATTTATCAACAGATCATCGAAGACCTTACCTATGCCGCCGAGCATCTGCCTACCCGTCAGGAGTGGGGTGCGAAAGAGTCGGGACGTGCCACCAAGGGAACGGCCGAAGGACTGCTGGCCAAAGTATATCTCTTCCGCGGGGACTATGCCAACGTGAAGAAATACACCGGTCAGGTGATTGCTCGCGGCGAGTACAGCCTGCACCCGGATTATCGCGACCTGTTCAATCCTAACTCTTACTATTCGGACGAAGTGATGCTCGCCGACCAGTACCTCTGGGGCGAATCGACCGAACGCAATCTCGAATCGGAGTATGTGAAGTGGCAGGGCATTCGCGGCGTGATGGGCTGGGGGATGTTCTCTCCTTCCGAAGCCCTCGACCAAGCCTATGAAATGGGAGATCCGCGACGTACGGCAACCATCTTCTACGATGGAGAGACACTGGAGGGAAAGGGCGAGATCCATTTCAAGAAAGAAGTGCCGCCCCGTGCCAACAAAAAGACCATCTGGCCTACCGGTTACTGGAACGAGAATTCGTTTGCCAAACAGAATTGCCACCTGATCTTTCTGCGTTATGCCGATGTGCTGCTGATGTATGCCGAAGCCTGCAACGAGTTGGGTGAAACCCGGGAAGCCCTCGACAAACTGGAGATGGTGCGCGCACGTGCTCGCAGAACAGTACATCCGGCGGATATGACAGTGGGACTGCCCGAGATTACGGAAACCGGTAAAGAGAAGCTCCGCGAGATCATCTGGAACGAGCGCCGCATCGAGCTGGCTTTGGAGGGACACCGTTTCTTCGACCTGATCCGTGCGGACAAGGTGGTGCCGGGCTATGCGGAGAAGATGATGAAGGCACACGGGAAGACAAACTTCTCGATAGCAAAGCATGCTACGTTCTTCATTCCGCAGAAACAGGTGGATATTTCGCAAGGGGTTCTCAAAATCTCATCCCCCGGCCCCTTCTCTTAACCTTTAAGAGAAGGGGAGGAGGCTGCGCGATGGAAATACGGCGTTCCGCCGTCGAAAGGGGACTGCGTCCCCCTTGCCCCTGTGGGGATTCCGAAGTGCGGTAGAGATGGCGGTCTCCGCCGCCCCGAAGGGCAGTGGGGAGCAGGCAGAGCTGGGTGAGAGAGGAAAGGTAGGTTTTCTTTTCTTTCGGCCTTGTACTTACTTCTAAGTTTGTGCTTGTGTTTAGCTTTGTGTCCACTCTTGGGTTTGCGTTCACCCCGACTTTATGTTCACATTCAATTAAAAAGTATATATATAACCAGTTCATTTAAATAGAATCATTCCAATACTATCAATTCCATGATTACACCCGGCATCCTCCCCACCGTCCTTCGGGGCGGCGGAGGCCGCCATCCCCTCTGCACTGCGGAATCCCCACAAGGGCAAGGGGGACACAGTTCCCTTTCGACGGCGGAACGCCGTATCTCCACCGCGCAGCCACCTCCCCTTCTCTTAAAGGTTAAGAGAAGGGGCCGGGGGATAAGATTTTGAAACATTATGAAACATACCCTATTATTTCTTCTTCTGATCTGTGCCTCCTCGTTGCAGATCACCGTTGCAGGCAATCGTCCGAAACTGACCGACGACGAGTTGATGACCCTTGTCCAGAAACAAACCTTCCGTTATTTCTGGGATTTTGCCCATCCCGAATCCGGCCTGGCGCGTGAGCGCAGCAACGACCGTCTGGAAGTTGCGACGATCGGCGGTTCCGGCTTTGGCGTGATGGCAATTATAGTCGGAGTGGAGCGCGGCTTCATCACCCGTGAGCAAGGAGCAGAACGTCTGCTCAAGATAGTAGAGTTCCTCAACAAAGCCGACAGCTATCACGGCATCTGGGCACATTGGATGGACGGTGCAACCGGAAAGACAATCCCCTTCAGCCGTAAGGATGATGGTGCCGACCTGGTAGAATCCGCCTTCATGTTCGAAGGACTGCTGGCAGCCCATCAGTACTTCGACCGGGATACTCCCACTGAAAACCGGGTGCGGGGACTCATCAACTCCCTCTGGCATCAGGCCGAGTGGGACTGGTTCACCCGTGGAGGTGAAGATGTTCTCTATTGGCACTGGTCACCCAATAACGGCTGGGCAATGAATCATCAGCTGAAAGGGCAGAACGAGTGCCACATAGCCTATGTGCTGGCTGCCTCTTCACCTACTTATCCCATCTGCGAATCGGTCTATCATAAAGGATGGGCCAACTCGATCACCTTTAAGAACGGGAAGGAGTTCTACGGCATCCGTCTGCCGCTGGGCACCGACTTTGGCGGACCGCTCTTCTTCACCCATTACTCTTACCTCGGACTCGACCCGCGCGGGCTTAAAGACCGCTATGCCGACTACGGTGAGCAGATGAAGGCGCATACCCTGATCAACCGTGCCTATTGCATTGACAACCCGAAGAAGTACAAAGGATACAGCCGCAAATGCTGGGGACTGACGGCAAGTGACAACCATCTGGGCTACTCGGCGCATTGCCCGCAGAACGATCTGGGAGTGATCACTCCGACCGCGGCCATCTCTTCTATTCCTTATACTCCAGAACATTCTCTGGAAGCTATGCGTTACTTTTACGAAGAGTTGGGCGACCGCCTTTGGGGAGAATACGGCTTCAAGGATGCCTTCAACCTGACCGAGAACTGGTTTGCACCTTCTTATCTGGCCATCGACCAGGGCCCTATTGTGGTAATGATTGAGAATTACCGCACGGGGCTGATCTGGAAACTGTTCATGAGCCATCCCGATGTGCAGAGAGGGCTGAAGAGACTGGGGTTCAGTTCAGAATCAAAATAAATAAGATAAAGGTTCACCACAGAGTAACACAGAGTCTCACAGAGTTTTGATTTTTTATTAATGGGATTTCTAAAAAGAAAAAACTTCTCTGTGAGACTCTGTGTTACTCTGTGGTGAAAACATACCGTTACAACCATGAAACAGCTATTTCTCCTTTTACTCTTCTTCCTGTCCCCGGCTCTTGCTCCCGCACAGGATATGCGGCAGGATACCTACTGCAATCCGCTGAACATAGATTATACATATATGATCTATAACTCCGACAAGGACATCTCTTACCGTTCCGGTGCCGATCCGGCGGTGGTCAGGTTCCGTGGCGAATACTATATGTTCGTCACCCGCTCCAATGGCTACTGGCATTCTAAGGATCTGCTGAACTGGGACTTTATCACTCCCAAAAACTGGTATCCGCAGGGAAGCAACGCCCCCGCCGCCCATAACTACAAAGACTCTGTGCTCTACGTCACCGGCGATCCGTCCGGTTCGATGAGTATCCTTTACTCCGACGACCCGAAGCGGGGAGAATGGAAAGCCACCCCCGCCATCTTGCATAACCTGCAGGACCCGGACCTGTTTATCGACGATGACGGTCAGGCCTATATGTTCTGGGGATCGTCCAATATCTATCCCATCCGGGGAGTGGAGTTGGACAAGAATCACCGCTTTCTTCCCAAAGGAGAGGTGAAAGAGCTTTTCAGCCTCGACATGCTCCGCCACGGTTGGGAACGTTTCGGCGAGAACCACAGCGACACGGTTCTGGGAGGTTATATCGAAGGCCCGTGGCTGACCAAGCACAACGGGAGATATTATATGCAGTATGGTGCTCCCGGCACTGAGTTCAATGTCTATGCCGACGGCGTTTATGTAGCCGATCATCCGATGGGGCCTTACACCTATCAGAAACACAACCCCGTGTCGTATAAACCGGGCGGATACATGAACGGTGCCGGACACGGAAGCACGGTCCAGGGCCCCGGCGGAGCGTACTGGCATTTTGCTTCGATGGCCCTTTCCATCAATGTCAACTGGGAACGCCGCCTCTGCATGTTTCCTGCCGGATTCGATAAAGACGGCATCATGTACGTAGATACCCGTTTCGGAGATTATCCACGTTATGCCCCCGCTGTGCCCGGCAAGAGGGGACGGTTCCGGGGATGGATGCTCCTGTCTTACCGCAAACCGGTGACAGCGTCTGCCGTGAAAGGCGGATTCGGACCTGCTGCGCTGACGGACGAGCTGACCAAGACCTTCTGGCTTGCTGAGGCGAACGATGAACGTCAGTGGGTGATGATCGATCTGGAGAACCCTGCCCGCGTTTGTGCCGTGCAGGTGAACTATCACGACTATCAGAGCGATATGTACGGCCGGATTCCCGGCTTGCGCCATCGCTACGTTATCGAGGGTTCTACCGACGGAGAGACCTGGAATACGCTGGTCGACCGCAAAAGCAGTTATAAGGACACACCGAATGACTATGTGGAGCTTGAGACTCCGGCCACGGTGCGTTACGTCCGGTATAGGAACATCGACGTACCCACTCCGAATCTGGCTATCTCCGAGTTGCGCGTATTCGGCCTCGGCTCCGGCAAAGCTCCCCGCCGTCCCGGCAAACTGACCCTTGACCGGCATGCCGACCGGCGGGACATCACCATCCGTTGGGAACCAGTGAAAGGTGCGCAGGGGTACAATGTGCTCTGGGGCATCGCTCCCGATAAGTTGTACAGTTCGTGGATGGTATACGACGGCACCGAGTTGCTCATGAAATCTCTGACCACCGACCAGGATTATTATTTCGCCGTGGAGGCCTTTAATGAAAATGGTGTATCTTTACCCTCCGAACCCCAATATGTAGAATAATCCCGAATAGCCATGAAACAGTTTGTTCTTTTCTTCCTCAGTCTCTTCCTGCTGACCGTGGGTGCCCGTTCGCAAGAGGCGTATCAGAAAAAAGTATTCATCTCCTCCCGGGGAGATTCGCTGAACTACCGTTTGCTTCGTCCGGAGTCGGAAAAGCCGGGGCAGCAATATCCTTTGGTGCTCTTTCTGCACGGTGCCGGCGAGCGGGGGAGCGACAACGAGAAACAATTGACACACGGTGGACAGATGTTTCTCAACCCCGTGAACCGTGAGAAGTATCCGGCATTTGTCCTCGTGCCTCAATGTCCGGAGAAGGATTACTGGGCATACGCCTCCCGCCCTTCTTCGTTCGTTCCTTCGGAGATGCCGGTGGGACAGGAGATCACTCCCGTCTTGCGTGCGGTAAAGGAATTGCTGGACACTTACCTCGATTTGCCTTCGGTGGATCGTGACCGCGTTTACGTAGTGGGTCTTTCTATGGGAGGCATGGCGACGTACGACCTTGCCATCCGCTTTCCGGATACATTCGCCGCCGCCGTCCCCATTTGCGGCACGGTGAATCCCGGACGCCTGGCCGATGCCGTGAGTGTCCGTTTCCGCATTTTCCATGGGGATGCCGATAACGTAGTGCCGGTAGAAGGCTCTCGCGAGGCTTATAAAGCGTTGAAGAAACTTGGAGCAGAGGTGGAATACGTCGAGTTTCCCGGTTGCAATCACGGCAGCTGGAATCCGGCTTTCAACTATCCCGGATTCATGGAGTGGCTCTTTGTCAGCCGAAAGAAGTAAGGTGCCAGGAGCTCACCCTTTCTTAATCCGTGGTGCTTTCTTTCTGTTGATTACTTATTCGTCGGCGGGACTAACTGTCTTCTTTGGGAGACGATCAGGATTAAGCCTTCTCTTCGTAGTCACCGTTTGCCTTAATCAGTTCGATCAGTTTTTCCACGGCTTCTTCTTCGGGAATATTCTTCTCGATGCACTCCTTCCGTTTGTAAAGGCTTACCTTGCCACGGCCGGCACCCACGTAGCCATAGTCGGCATCCGCCATCTCGCCGGGTCCGTTGACGATACATCCCATGATGCCTATTTTCAGTCCCTTCAGGTGTGAAGTGGCTGCTTTGACGCGGGCAATCGTACTTTGCAGGTTGAACAGTGTCCGTCCGCATCCCGGACAAGAGATATACTCCGTCTTGCTGGTGCGGATGCGTCCCGCTTGCAGGATGCCGAAGGCGGTAGCGTCGATCACCGCATGGCTCAGTTCCCCTTGGTTAAAGAGATAAATGCCGTCACACAGACCGTCGAATATCAGTGCTCCCATGTCCGCACCGGCCTTGATTTGCAGATCTTCGGCTGCATTTTCGGAGTAGTGCTGGAAGAAGATGACCGGGTTCTGCAACCCTTCCACCGTCAGTTGATGGGCCAGCGCACGATGTTCGCCTACGCGGTTCGGGTGGTTGCTTTGCGAGATCACCACTACTTCGGGATGTCGTTTCAGGCAGGCCACTACCTCGTCCGTAAGTGCCATATAAGGAATAAAGAAGAACTTCAGTCCGGCGGCGCACGTTTCCATCAGCTCCAGTTGGGCATAATTGAAAGCGGGCCACGTGTCCGGTTCTCCTTTCCACACGTCGGCGTCGAGGATGTATTGCATACCTTTTTCCGGCTGTTCGGGCAGTTCACGTCCGGCGTAGATATAATCCGGCGTGAATTGCGGGTTGGTCTCCGTCCGTCCGTCCATGCGGTCGGCAAGCACTACCGGCAGATGGTCGCCGCCAATGTTCCGCACCGGTTGCGTTTTGCGCCTCGTCGGAGAGAGGTAGTCGAAGTCCGGTGCCTCCATGCCGGGGATGTATGGGTGATCCTGTCTCCCAACGATGTAGTCGACCAGTTTGCGTGCCACGGGAATTTCGGCTTCCGGCTCCTCACTCAGTGAGACGCGGATGGTGTCGCCCATTCCGTCGGACAATAAAGCACCGATGCCCAAGGCCGATTTGATGCGTCCGTCTTCTCCGTCGCCAGCTTCCGTCACACCCAGGTGAAGCGGGAATGCCATGCCTTCCTGTTCCATCACGGCCACCAGCAGGCGTACGGTTTTCACCATTACCACTGTGTTGGAGGCCTTGATCGAGATTACGACATCCGTGAACTTCTCGTCCACGCAGATGCGCAGGAATTCCATGCACGACTCTACCATACCTTCGGGCGTGTCGCCATAGCGGGACATGATGCGGTCGGACAGTGAACCGTGGTTCACGCCGATGCGTATGGCCGTATGATTTTCTTTGCAGATATTGAGGAAAGGAACGAAGCGGTCGCGTATCTTCTGCAGTTCGGCGGCATACTCCTCGTCAGTGTATTCCAGTTGCTTGAACGTGCGTCCCGGGTCTACGTAGTTGCCCGGATTGATGCGTACTTTCTCCGCATATCGGGCTGCCACGTCGGCTACCTTCGGGCTGAAGTGTACATCGGCCACAAGCGGAACCATGTATCCGTCACTGCGCAGTCCGATGTTGATGTTCATCAGGTTTTCGGCTTCTTTCACCCCTTGTGTGGTGAGGCGGACGTACTCTCCGCCGGCATCTACGATGCGCTTTGCCTGAGCCACACAAGCTTCGGTGTCCTGCGTGGCGGTATTGGTCATCGACTGGATTCGGATAGGGTTGGAGCCTCCCAACGGAGCAGCCCCGATGTTCACTTCCGAAGTTTCCCACCGGGAGTAGTTGAATAAATCCATTTTGTTGTATGTAATTGGAGTCGCTTTACGACGGGACGATTTACTGCTTACAAGAGGAGTGCCGAAACTCACCACAGAGGACACAGAGTAACACTGAGTGAATTTAAACCATTGATTATCCATATTGATAATTTGTGAAAATCTGTGTAATCTGTGGTGAAAAGAGTTCCGCCTCCTCCCGTAACTGGTAAATCGTCCGTCATAAATCTTCTCAGTTTGTTTTAAACTCGTATTTGATCTCTTTCAGCTCTTCATTAGCTTTTACGATCTTCTTTTTCAGCCCCTCCTTATAGGCAATGAATTTCGTTTCGAGTTCTTTGTTTTCCAATGAAAGCATTTGTACGGCAAGGATGGCAGCGTTCAATGCTCCGTTGATGCCTACGGTTGCCACAGGGATTCCCGGAGGCATCTGTACGATGGCCAGAAGCGCATCCATTCCGTCGAGAGACGACTTGATAGGTACACCGATTACCGGCAGCGAGGTGGAGGCGGCAATCACGCCCGGCAGGTGGGCGGCCATGCCGGCAGCGGCGATTATTACTTTAATGCCGCGTGAGCGGGCATTCTTGGCAAACTCTTCCACAGCTTCGGGAGTGCGGTGAGCCGAAAGCGCGTTCATTTCGAACGGCACGTGAAGGTCATTGAGCAACTGAGCGGCCTTCTCCATAACTGGAAGGTCGGAAGTGCTACCCATGATGATGCTTACAATTGGGGTCATATTGTTTTAATTATACGCTAAATGTTTTCTTTCTTTAGACTTGCATGGCTTCGGATTCACCACAGAGGACACAGAGGGCACAGAGAATATTTTTCTCTTTAATATCTTATGAAGGAAGAGATTAAAACTCTGTGTTCTCTATGTCCTCTGTGGTGAGGTCTCTTTATTCGTTCACCAATGCCTTGTAACTTTCTGCATTCAGCAGGTTGTCAAGGTCGGCAGCATTGGCAGGTTTCATTTTGATGAGCCAGCCTTCGCCGTATGGGTCTTTATTCACCAGCTCGGGGTTTTCTTCCAGTGCGGGGTTTTGTTCCAGTACTTCGCCTGCAACGGGCAGGAAGAGGTCGGAGATGGTCTTTACTACTTCGATGGTACCGAACACTTCGTTGGCTTCCAGGGTTTCGCCTTCGGTAGGAATGTCGACAAATACGATGTCGCCCAGTTGTTCCTGTGCATAGTCGGTGATACCTACATAAGCTATGTCGCCCTCAAGGCGGATCCATTCATGTTCGTTGGTGTACTTTACATTCTGTGGGAAGTTCATAATGATTAGTTTTTAGGATTGATACTATGTTTAAAATAAAAATATACGGAACAATACGTTGCTGAGCGGGTGGAGCACCAGCAGCGAGCAGACGAAACCGACGGTAAAGCCGGCAAGGACTTCGCCCAGCGTGTGATGTTGCAGGATGATGCGTGCCGAGCCTAATATCCCTGCTATGAGGATGAAGAGGCAGAGCCACCACACCGGGTTGTAGCTGAAGAGCGCACTGAACGAGACCAGTCCGCCTACGATACCGCCCATGCCTGCCATGTGTTCGCTCAGCTTCCACTTCAGGTTGACAAAGATGCAGATGACCAGCACGACCAGCGAGGCCAGTATGATACCTGTCATATACCAGGGGATGTTCAGTTTGTGCATCATCATCAGGCAGAAGACGTAGGAGATGATGGTGAGCAGGATCGGCACATAGCGTTTCTTGCGGTCGCTCAGGTCCTGGCGGGCAAAGCCGTTCACTTTGCGGAACAGGAAGATGGTCATGGTGGGCATCAGGATGGTGAAGCAGTAGACAATGCCCAATACGATGAGCTTGTACTGCAACGGCATGATGCGCAGGTAAGAGAACAGGAACAATACGAGGAAGGCCAGAAAGGGGATAGAGAATGGAGTCAGTATTCCCGAAATGATTCTGGCCGTACGGATCAGTGTCCTGTCAGCTATGATATGTTGCTCTATCTTCTCTTCTTCAGCCATTGGGTTTTGTTCTTTTTGATTATGCTTTTTTATTTTCTCAGTCTCGCCACCGGGATGTTGAGTTGCTGGCGGTACTTGGCCACCGTCCGGCGTGCGATGGGGTATCCTTTTTCTTTCAGTATTTCGGCCAGTTCATCGTCGGTCAGCGGTTTCTTTTTGTCCTCGCCGTCGATGCATTCTTTGAGGATTTTCCGTATTTCACGTACCGACATCTCTTCGCCGTCTCCGGTGGTATATCCGTCGCTGAAGAAGAACTTCAGGGGATAGATGCCGTAGTTGGTCTGTACATATTTGCTGTTGCTCACGCGCGAGATGGTCGATATGTCGAGTCCCGTACGTTCGGCCACGTCTTTGAGGATCATCGGGCGGAGCAGCGACTCGTCGCCTTCGAGGAAGAAGGGGCGTTGCAGGTCGATGATGGCCTGCATGGTGGTCATCAGCGTATTCTGGCGTTGCTTCACCGCGTCGATGAAGCCTTGCGCAGCATCCATCTTCTGTTTGAGGAACATCATGGCCTCTTTCGATTCTTTGGACTGGTTGGCCTTGTTCTTCGTATGTTCCTCCACCATCTCGGTGAAGTCGCGGCTCATGCGCAGTTCCGGCAGGTTCCGGTTGTTGAGGCTGATGTTGATGGTTCCGTCGTCGTAGGTATCGACGATGAAGTCGGGGACGATCTGTTGCAGGTTCCGTCCGATGGCTTCACCCAATGACGCACCCGGGCGCGGGTTGAGCTTGGTGATCTCTTCGAGTGCCTTGTAGAAGTACTCTTCGTCCAGTCCGAGCTTCCTGATGATCTTCTCCCAATGCTTCCGGGTGAATTCTTCGTAGCACTCGCTGATGATCTCTTCTTCGGTTGCTAACAGGGGGTCCGCGGTATGCGGTTGTTTTTTCCGGCGGATCTGGATCAGCAGGCATTCTTGCAGGCTGCGCGCGCCGAGGCCGGGAGGGTCGAAGTCCTGTACGATTTTCAGGGCTTGTTCCAGTTCTTCTTCCGTCGCGTTGATGCCGGCATAGATGGCCAGTTCATCGCCGATGCTTTCGAGCGACTTGCGGAGCAGGCCGTCATCGTCCAGCGAACCGATCAGGTATTCTGCCAGTTCGCGCTGATGTTCGGTCAGGTCGCGTTCGCCCAGTTGCTCTCTCAGGATTTCGTAGAATGACGTGGCGTCCGAGAATGGGATCTCTTCCGCCTGCTCGCCTTTGGAGCGGTTGTTTTCCTGGAGTTTATAGTCGGGGATGTCATCTTCGGTCAGATAGTCGCTCAGAGAATCGTAGTCCGTATCGCCTTCTGCTTCCCCTTCGGCGGTTTCGGCAGGGGTGGTTTCGTCGGAGGCGTTTTCTTCTTTGCCTTCTTCAAGGGCGGGATTCTCCAGCAGTTCGGCATGTACACGGTCTTCCAGTTCCACAGCCGGTAGCTCCAGTAGCTTCACTACCAGAATTTGCTGCGGTGAGAGCGTTTGTATCTGCTGCTGCGCCTGCGATTGTATCTGACGGGAACCTTGTGCCATACGTTGAATGCTTTACGTTTTTTTTGTTTCTCGCTACAAAAGTAATGAATTGTTCGATATAGCGAAATGATTTATCCGATAAAAGGAGTTAAAGGAGGAAACGGGCGGAGAAGGCGGCGGAATTAAAGCTTTCCATCTTCTTTGCCAATTCATCCTTTGTTTATATCTTTGCCTTCATAACTTAAATACATACCATTATGTTCAGCAAAGAGACATATATGCAGCGCAGAGCCCTGCTGAAAAAAACATTAGGCTCCGGAGTATTGTTGTTTTTGGGTAACGACGAGTGCGGGTTGAACTACGAGGACAATACGTTCCGCTATCGTCAGGATTCCACCTTTCTTTATTACTTCGGCCTTTCGTTTGCCGGACTTTCTGCTATAATCGACATTGATGAAGATAAGGAAATTATATTTGGCGACGAGCTTACCATCGATCACATCGTGTGGATGGGTACACAGCCGACGCTGAAGGAGAAGAGCCAGCGGGTGGGAGTCAGCATCACCATGCCTTCGGCGGACATCATCGGCTATCTGCACAAGGCGGTGCAAAAGGGCCAGGCCATCCATTACCTGCCTCCTTACCGTGCCGAGCATAAGCTGAAACTGATGGACTGGCTGGGAGTGCCTCCCGCACGCCAGGAAGGGTCAGTGCCCTTTATCCGTGCGGTGATCGCGCAGCGGAGTTACAAGTCGGCCGAGGAGGTTGTCGAAATCGAGAAGGCTTGTGACATCACGGCAGATATGCACCTTATTGCCATGCAGATGCTGCGCCCCGGGATGGTGGAGTGTGAAATAGCAGCTGCCATGCAAGCCGTGGCGCAGGCCAATGAAGCCGAACTTTCGTTCGCCACCATCGCTACGGTGAACGGACAGACACTTCACAACCACTATCACGGCAACACGGTGAAGCCGGGCGATCTGTTTCTGATCGATGCCGGTGCCGAGACGGAGATGGGATATGCCGGCGACATGTCGTCCACCATCCCTGCCGATAAGAAGTTCACGCAGCGGCAGCGCGAGGTTTACGAGATACAGAATGCCATGCATCTGGAGTCGGTGAAAGCACTCCGTCCGGGCATTCCTTATATGGACGTGTACGATTTGTCGGCACGCGTGATGGTCGAAGGCCTGAAAGGACTCGGGCTGATGAAGGGAAATGCCGAAGACGCCGTACGTGAAGGTGCGCATGCCCTGTTCTATCCTCACGGATTAGGGCACATGATGGGGCTCGACGTGCACGATATGGAGAACCTGGGCGAACTCTGGGTGGGCTACAACGGACAGCCCAAGAGCACGCAGTTCGGCCGTAAGTCGCAGCGTCTCGCCATACCGTTGGAACCGGGCTTTGTACATACCGTTGAGCCGGGCATTTATTTCATCCCCGAGCTGATAGACCTGTGGAAGGGACAGAAGAAGTTTACCGACTTTATCAATTACGATAAAGTGGAGACGTACAAGGACTTCGGGGGCATTCGTAACGAAGAGGATTATCTGATTACGGAAACGGGGGCCCGCCGTTTAGGAAAGAAGATTCCGCTGACACCGGACGAGGTGGAAGCGCTAAGATAATTTTTTTTTCATTGTAGCATTGCTAAGATGCGAATCCAGGTGATGCACGTTTTATTTTATTTACTCGGATGAAAATCCGATTGTGATTTTAATTTGTGTTAATGTTGGGATTGTCCGGATGTGAATCCGGGCAATCTTTTTTTTTATCGATTTTTTTAAATAAAATCGGGAAAGGATTGTTTTTCTGATTTTAATAAGATACTTTTGTTGAAAATCTGAATCGTTTACTGTCTTAGGCGGAATTTAGTCATTGAAACGGATATTTGCCGTTTACGAAATAAGAATGTTACTGATTCTGATAAGACATTATACGGAGATAACTTAACTTTTTTTTTTTCATAGCATTATGATGTCACTTAGATGTGAATCGGGGTGGCAGATCTCTTTTATAATAAGATAATATTAATGAATTTTTCTAATTGACAAAGATTGTTTGGATGTGAATCCGGGCAATCTTTTTTTTGTTGTTTTTTGAAAAAAAAGAGAAGAAAGAGTTGTTTTTTAAATTTTAAGGGCATACCTTTGGGAGAATTAAATAATTTTCTAATACTAACCTTTACTAATCCTATAAAAACATGAGTGGATTGTATTATAACTTGGCGTTGCGAAACAGTGATCTGAGAGATAAAGATTCTGAAAAGCTGTATTATTGTGTTTTAAAAAACAGAGGAATGGTGGATCAGGATACGTTTGTCAATTATCTGAGCCAGATCACCGGAATAAAAGAGGCTATATGCCTGGGAGTACTCTCGAAATTGGGAGCGGCTGTCATCAATTATCTGAAAGACGGGCAAAGTGTTGATATTCCGCATTTGGGTACTTTTAATCTGACTGCGAGCAGCACCGGCGTGAAAACGCTTGATGAGGCGAAAGCGTCACAAATAAAGGCTATCAATCTACGCTTTTCTGCTAAGGAAGAGACTGACTTAGTGCTGAGTCGTTGTGCGTTAACCCGAAGCGTCTCATTAACAAATACAAATGATGTGATTAAAGAGAAGGATCCAAGCGGTGAAATCGTGGATGATCCTACTGCATAGTCAGTATAAAATATTTATTTATAACTTTAGATAAGCCGCTGGGAACAGCGGCTTTTTTTATTACAAATAGGCTTTCTCTGAAAAATCTCTCAAAAAGGCCTCCATCTCGAGACTTAAGTCTTGGCGGGGGAAGATTTAAATCTTGAAAAATCATCGCTTAAGCGATGATTTAAAAGGGGCTAAACGCTTGCTTTGGCGGATTGGTAATATATCTTTATTCTTTCTGTTTGGCTGTCTTGGTGCTATATTTATACAATATATGAGCTTCGTTTTTTTGCCGGATATTTTCTCTTTCTTTCTCTCTCTACTTCTTCTGATAATTCTTGTTTTTTATGCATCGATACACTACTTTTGTCCGTTACAGACAGAAAAACGATAAAACCATTCACAAATATTCAATTCATAAACTATGCGTAAATTAAAAAATGTCCTCCGGGCATCTTCATGCTGTGCTTTTTCAATCTTAATGTGTCTCCCGGCCGCCGGGCAGAATGCATGGAGCGAAGCTGACTGCGTGACCCTGCTGGACAGTACCTCGGTAACCGTGCAGCCAAACGGCTCCGGAAGTTTTGCCGTGTACAAATCGTTTAAAGTACAGACTCCCAAAGGGGCAGTGAATAACCATGTGATCAAGTATGATTATGATCCGCTGACGGCCTTTGCCCGTTTCAAGCAAGTCACCGTGCAGCGTGCCAACGGCGAAACCATACAGGTGGACGTGACCAAGACCTGCGATTATGCCGCTCCGGCAAGGGCTATTTATTGGGGAGCCCGTCAGATCATGCTCGAACTCGGACGCCTGGAGCCGGGAGATGTCGTTTCCTACGAAATCAGTAAGAAAGGCTTTACTTATGCTCTGCTGGCAGGAGCTGAAGATGATGACGCACGTTTCATTCCGCCCATGCGCGGGCAGTTCTACGACATTGTTCCTTTTTGGGTGAATGAACCCACCCGCCGCAAGGTATACGTTGTCAGTATGCCGATGGAAAAAGAGCTTCAGTTCCAGTTCTATAACGGTGCCTGTACCTCGTCAATGCGTTATGAGGACGGGCGAAAGGTATATACGTTTGCCGTGGACGAAGTGCTTCCTTTCCGGAAAGAGCCCAATATGGTGGATCTTTTTGACGAAGCCCCGAAGCTGATGATGTCGTCTACCCCGAAATGGGAGGATAAGTCGCTCTGGTTTCACGACTTGAACGAGGCATACGGCAGTTTTGCCGCACTGCCCGAGGCTCAGAAGAAAGTGGACGAACTGATAAAGGGAAAAAAGACCGAAATGGAGAAAATCGCCGTATTGACCCATTGGGTAGCCGATAATATCCGTTATGCAGGCATCACCATGGGCGAAGGCGAGGGCTTTACGCTCCATAATACGAAGATGAACTACACCGACCGCTGCGGAGTATGCAAGGACATTGCCGGCACGTTGATCTCTTTCCTGCGTATGGCGGGATTTGAGGCCTATCCGGCCATGACGATGGCGGGAAGCCGCATCGAAAGCATCCCTGCCGATCACTTTAACCACTGTGTGGCAGTGGTGAAGCTGGCGAATGGGACGTATATGCCCCTCGATCCTACCTGGGTTCCTTTCTGCCGCGAGTTGTGGAGCAGTGCCGAGCAGCAGCAGAACTATCTGCCCGGCATTCCGGGAGGTTCCGACTTGTGCCTGACTCCGGTTTCGGCTCCCGAGAATCATTATGTCCGCATCACTGCCGATAACAAAATCGATGCAAAGGGCACGCTGAAAGGTTCGTTTACCATCACCGCCGAAGGTCAGTCGGACAGCAGCATCCGCCGCATCTTTACGCAGGGCTGGCAGACCGAATGGCAAAGCACGATGGAAAGCCAGTTGCTCAACGTGTCTCCCAAAGCCCGTATGCTCGGAGTGGACTACGGAAAGGCGCCGAAGGATTATCAGGCAGGCCCCATTCGCATCACGTTCCGTTACGAGATACCGGACTATGCGCTGGTCGGTGACCGGGAATTATTGTTGAAACCGATGGTGATGAACAACCTCTATACGAGCGTTCTCTCGTTCCTGCGCATCGATACCGGCTTGGAAACCCGCCAATACGGCTTCCGTGATGCTTGCTCTCGTCTGGTCGAATTGGACGAAACGATTGCCCTGCCTCGGGGATACCGCTTAGTGGGAGAGCCGCGCAGCGAACAAAAGGCCGCTCCGGCAGCCGACTTCGAAGGCTCGTTGCAGCAGGTTGGCAACAAACTGGTGCTGAAACAGAAACTCGCCTTGAAGAAGCGCATCTATCGGGCAGCCGACTGGGAAGGATTCCGTGCTGCGGTGAATGCCTACAAAAGCTTTGCGGATTATTTGATTGTTAAACTCTAAAAAGATGATCGTCACACATGACTAAAATATATACCCTTCTGCTCCTCTGCCTGTTTGCGCTGACTCTTCCGGTCACCGCCCGGGAAGCGGAATTTAAGAAAATCAAAGAAAGCTGGACCCTGCAGGCTGATGGTACGCAGGTTTATCGTCAGTCGAAAGTCCTGACGCTGTACACTCACACGGCCATGAACCGCACGTATGGGGAGTCGTTCATTACGTACGATCCCCGTTATCAGACTTTGCAGATTCACGAGTCGTATACCCGCCAGAAAGACGGAAATATCGTCAAGACCCCCGCCAATGCTCTGGTCGAAGTGCTTCCCTCGGCAGCAGCCAATGCGCCGGCATTCAATGCTTTGCGCGAGATGGTAGTCGTACACACCGGGCTGGAACTCGGAGCTACCATCTATCTGGACTATTCCATTACAACCAAACCGGGATATTTGCCGGGGATTCAGATCTGCCGGTTGCTGGAGCACTCTTCGCCGGTGAAGGAGTACGAGATCAGCATCACCGTTCCCCGGGGGCAACATTTGGAATATGCCCTTAACAACCACAAGGCGAAAGCTTCCGTAACCGAATCCGAAGGGATGAAGCAAGTCAGCTGGACCCTGAAGAATCTGCCCGCCCTCAGCCGTGAGCCGCAGGTGTCGGTGATCGGCGGTGATTTGCCTCTGCTGACTGCCACGACTGAGGAGAAACCCCTGTCGTTTCTGACGTCACAATGGCAACCGGAAGGAGATGCAGGGATTCGTGCGCTGGCCGGAAAACTGACTGCCGGAGCGAAGGATGATAAAGAAAAAGTAACCGCGATACGTGACTATGTGATTGATAATCTTTACTATTCGTTCCTCCCGTTGGCGGAAAGCGGTTATCGCATCCGTCCCGCCGCAGAGGTGATCCGTTCGGCATACGGCACGGAGGCCGAGAAGGCGAATCTGATGGCCGCATTGCTGAAAGCGGCCGGACTGAAAGCCGGGATAGGGGCGGTCTGCGCTCCGTCCGAGAATACGGCATCACTGGGAGTAGGCAGCATCCGCGAACTGTTTGTGTGGACCGACGCCGGAGGCAGCCAACAGGCTCTGTCACTGAAAGGCAAAACTCCCTCAGCCGTTTCCTGGCAGAAAGATTATGCCTATGTAGCTTCATTGACGCAGCCGTTTGAACTGAATCTTCCACCGGTTACCCTGAGAAAAGACTATGCATTGCAGCCCGACGCGGCAAATGCCAAAGATGGCTATCTGGTCCTCACCCTCCCCGTAGAGCGTGGCAGCCTGGCCGGTTCCCAGTACGTCCGGTTCAATAGCCAGCGCACTTCGAACCTTTTGTTGCCCGGACTGGCGGATGAATCTTTCACCTATACCGTAGATACTCCTGCAGGTATGGAGCCTGTCACTCAGCCGATGGAGAAGAAGATGGACAATGCCGTAGGTACATTAACCATTTCCATCCGTCCCGAAGGAGCGAAAACGCGAGTGACCCGGAGCCTGAAGTTGAAGAAACAGATGATTCGCCCGGCGGATTATGCCGCTTTCCGTCAACTGATGACAGAGTACGGGGCAGTAGACGGGTTGACATTAGTGTACAGAAGCAAATAAAACCTGATAAACAAACAGATCCATGAAAAAACTTATATTGCTCTTATTCTCCGCACTTTTTGTGCTGTCAGCCCAGGCTGAAGATGTGCTGCGCCTGATGACCTATAACGTCCGCAACGCCAATGGTATGGACGGTATATGCAATTATCAGCGTGTAGCCAATGTGATCAACAACGCCCGTCCGGACATCGTTGCCATCCAGGAACTGGACAGCATGACTGCCCGGAGCAACCGGACCGATGTTCTCAAGGAACTGGCGGAACGCACTCAATTGCATCCCTGCTTTGCGCCTGCCATCGATTATGACGGAGGAAAGTACGGCATCGGCCTGCTTTCGAAGGAGACTCCGCTCCGTGTGCAGACCTTCGCCCTGCCGGGACGTGAAGAGGCACGCACGATGCTTGTCGCCGAGTTCCCGGAGTATGTCTTTGCGTGTACGCACCTCTCTCTGACCGAAGAGGATCGGATGAAGTCTCTCGAAATCCTGAAGTCCGTTGCAGCCGATACCCGGAAACCTTTCTTCCTTGCCGGTGACTTCAACTCGGATGCCGACTCCGGCTTTATCAAAGATTTGAAGAGTACATTCCAGATACTTTCCAACCCGAAGCAGCCCACTTATCCGGCTTCCGAACCGAAGGAGACGCTCGACTACCTGATTGCTCTGAAACAGGAAACGCCTACTTTTGTTGTCAACTTGGCCCGGGTGATCGATGAGCCTTTGGCATCCGATCATCGTCCTTTGTTGGTAGAAGTACGGATGGCGGTACCCGAGAATCGGATTTGCCGTACCAAACCCTATCTTCAGAATCCCGTGGGAGGTGGAATCACGGTGATGTGGCAGACCAACGTGCCGGCCTATTGCTGGGTGGAGTACGGCACGGATCCTTCCAACCTGAAACGCGCACGTACCCTTCTGGATGGTCAAGTTGTTTGTGGCAATACTCTTCACAAGATTCGCCTCGATAGTTTGCAGCCCGGACAGAAATATTATTATCGTACCTGTTCGCAGGAGATCCTGCTTTACCAGGCCTACAAAAAGGTGTTTGGCAATACAGCCCGTACAGAACTCAGGGAGTTCACGTTGCCCGCAGCCGGTGATGACAGTTTTACGGCCGTGGTGTTCAACGACCTGCATAAACAATCGAAGACGTTTCAGGCATTGTGCGAACAGATAAAGGGGATTGACTATGATTTTGTAGTGTTCAACGGCGATTGTGTGGACGACCCCGCCAATCACGATCAGGCAACAGCCTTTATCAGCGAACTGACCGAAGGCGTGGAGGGTGACCGCGTACCTGTCTTCTTTATGCGCGGCAATCACGAGATCCGGAATGCCTATTCGGTAGGCCTGCACAGCCTGTTCGATTATGTAGGCGATAAGACTTACGGCTCCTTCAACTGGGGAGATACCCGTATCGTAATGCTCGATTGCGGTGAAGATAAGCCGGATGATCATTGGGTATACTACGGACTCAACGATTTTACGAAGCTGCGTAATGACCAGGTAGGATTTTTGAAGCGTGAGCTCGCTTCCAAAGAATTTAAGAAAGCCGCTAAGCGGATTCTGATTCATCACATTCCGCTTTACGGAAACGACTACGAGAATCTGTGTTCCGGGCTTTGGGGTAAACTTCTGGAGAAAGCACCTTTCAATATCAGCCTTAACGCGCACACACATGAATATGCCTATCATCCCAAAGGCAGCCTTGGCAATAACTTCCCGGTGATTATCGGTGGCGGTTATAGCATGAAAAGTGCAACGGTAATGGTGATTGAGAAGAAGAAGGATATACTCAGAGTGAAAGTACTCAACACCCAAGGAGAAGTGCTGCTGGAACTTACGGTCTGACAACGGACACCCCGATAAACGGACAGGAGGGTATCCAAACTCAGATTTAGAAAAGGAGAACTTTTCATTTGAGACTTGTGCACTCTTATCAACAATGAAAAGAGCCATATCAAACTCTATTTTGAGTAATGATATGGCTCTTTTATATTTATGGATTACAGTTTGTAACTTTTTAGAGTGCTCGCTTTAGTTGCGACACATTCACCTCTTTTATTTAATTATTCAAGTTTCGGAAGTGCAAGTTCTCGTTTATAGTTGACAAAAAAGCAAGTATCCCGACTTTTGACTGGAAATTCCATTCGTGAGGCGGAGAAGCGAACACTGAAATCAATCACCTGAAAAACAATATTTTCAAAGCATAAGACTCCTCTTCTCAAAAGCTGTGTTTTAACACAGTGTTAAAGCTTATTTTTTAGATGCAAATAACAAGTGTTTTAAATGCAAAAGGCTTGTTGTTTGCGCACAAGAATCAAACGTCTGAAAAAGGCGTTAACAATGTTAATTGAAGAAAGGTATAAATATGCCGGTTCAGACGGCATAAATCTACTTCCGAAACTTAAGTTAATTATGCATGTAATTCAAGTACAAATCTGCTTCCTTTGGTATAGCTGGTGTCCAGTGTCAGGCTACCGTTCATCTTGGTAGCTATCAGGGCACAGATAGGTAGTCCCAATCCGTCTCCTTCCGTCAGATCTTTAATCTCAGTGAAAGGTTTGAACAGGTTTTCTTGCTTTTCGGCGGGAATGCCCGTACCGGTATCCGAGATGATAAACTGATGCGTATGTGCGCCTCTCTTCTTGAAGTCGAGGAAGATCTTTCCGCTTTCGGTATATTCCGCAGCGTTCTTCAACAAGTGAATCAGTATCCGTTCCAGTTGTTCCGGATTGGTCTTGATCTGGAGTTTGGCGGCGTTTACCACGGTCGACACTTCCGGTTGTACAAACTCTTTTACCTTATCCATGGTAGCTTCACAGAAAGTATTTACGTTGATCTCTTTCATCTCATAAGGCTCGGTCAGAGAATTTTCCAGTGTGGAAAGTTCCTGTATGTCGTTACTGAACTTCTTCAGAGCTGCTACCTGTCCCTGCATCTGTTGTGCCTGCTGAGGAGCTTTGTTGGACAGTTCGGCGGCTGAAGAGGCCAGTGTATCCAACGTAGGTTCCATCTGTGCTGATATATTCTGGATGAACTGTGTCTTCAATTCGTTGTGTTCATTGGCTATCTGTACGCTTTTCTTTAGTTTGCGGTTCCCGGCAATGAAGCGGAGCAGTACGATGGCGATGAAGATCAGACCGGCTATCAGGATGACGACAAGCGTACATAATCCAACAATCATATACTGTTTTCCGGACAGCGTATCGTCTTTTTCCTGAATGATCTGCTGGCTTTCGTCATATTTGCGTTTCAATACGTTCAGTTCATCTTGTGCTGTTAGTGCCTTTACCGAATCGGTCCAGACAATGAAGTTCTCGTACGTGCGGGCCACCAAGGAGGCATTGTTTGACTTACGGCCGATGGCAATCAGGTTCTTATAGCATTCGTTTACCTTTTCGTAGTTCTTCTGGGCTTTGTATTGATTAATCAATTTCCGGAAGCAGGCGTCCCCTTGTGCGTTTTGGCCGAAAGTGTAGTAATAGTTTGCCTGCGTGTACAGGAGGTTCTCACTTAGCGAATCGTTCTTTGCCTGGCCGGCGGTTTCCGCCAGTTTGTCCAACTGTGCTTTGGCTTGTGCGGCATTCTTCAGCCCGATATACATTTGTAATCTCTCTTTGGTGATTTGAAAGCGCAACGGATAGAATTGCTTCTGTTCCTTTTGTTCGCCCGCCCAGACTAACTGTTCCATTCCCCTGCAGAGGTCGAATGCTTCTTTATAATAATTCTCACGATGGTAAAGAGCAGCTCCCTGAATTCCACATTCCACGGCTTTCGGATAGTTTTCTTGTGCCGCGAAGGCGCCATAGGCTTGGATGAAAAGATAACGCGCTTTGGTATATTCTTTTTGTTCCAGACTGCTTTGCGCTTGTTTCATCAGTTCATTTGCTCTGTTTTGTGTGCCTTGTGCATCGACGATTGTGCTAAAACAAACGAGGATGGTCAGGATTAAAGTCGATATTTTCATACGATATGGTTTTAAACAGTGACAAAGTTAAAAAATCTTTGTAAGAACCTCTCATTTACCCCTTTTATTTTTCATTTCTTCCTCAATTCTTCCTTTGAGAGTTATGACAGGCATTGCCGGCTGATGGGGTAGTGGATAGTATTTGATAATTCAAGCATAGATTTTACAAATAATGCTCTCTTTCGGAGTTTTATTTGTAAAGTCTATGTCTGAAAAACATAAGGATGTGTCTTTTTAATATTTGAAGCTGCTTCCTCCCAGGAACTCTCTAAGAAGTGAGGTCGGAGGAATCTCCTTATCCTGTACCGGAGTGAAATATTTGATAAACTTCAGTAGCCGGTATGCTTCGGCATATTCCGGGCAGTTACGTGGCACGCTGGTCAAGATGGGTTCGGCATGGCAGCGGAGCACGGCAAATTCAAATAACAGGGCGGAGTTGAACATCACGTCGGCATTCTCCTGATAAGGGAAAATCCACTTGTCTTCTCCGGCACGCACGCTGGGCCAGCGCGAAATGGTTTCCTGCGCAGAATAGCCACGATAGTTGAAGTCACGGATAATGCGGCGCAAAAGCCGGTTGTCCGTGGTCGGAATCCAGTTATGGTCGTCCAGGGAGATGGTTGTCAGAGCAGATACATAGATTTTATATTTATTCTCTGCCGGGATTTGCGGAGTGAGTTCCGGGTTCAGGGCATGAATCCCTTCAAGAATCAATACCGTATGTTCGTCAATCCGCAGTTTGTCGCCTTTATATTCTTTCTTTCCCAGCATGAAGTTGTAGCGGGGCAGTTCTACTTCCTCACCACGCAGCAGAGCTTGCAGTTGCGCATTGAATAATTCCAGGTCGAGGGCATAGAGCGATTCATAATCATAATTGCCGTTTTCATCCAATGGAGTTTCTTCCCGGTCTACAAAGTAGTTGTCCAGTGAGATGGGATAAGGCTTTAACCCGTTTGTCATCAGCTGGATGGAGAGCCGCTTGCTGAAGGTGGTTTTGCCGGATGATGACGGTCCGGAGATCAATACCAGTTTTACACGGTTCCCGTTTTCTCCCCGGTGGAAGATGCTGTCGGCTATTTGTGCTATTTTCTTTTCCTGCAGTGCTTCTGCCACATTTATCAGGTCGGTGGCATGTCCTTCTTCACAGGCTATGTTGAAATCTCCCACATTGTTCAGCCCCATAATGTAGTTCCAGCGCAAATGCTCTTTGAAGACATCGAGCATCTTCTCTTGTTTCACTACCTCTTCCAGTACGGTCGGGTTTTCTTTGTTGGGAATACGCAGTAACAGCCCGTCGTAGTACTTAACGAGGTCGAACAGATGAATAAATCCCGTACTTGGGAGTAAATTACCATAATAATAGTCCGCAGTGCCACCCAAAGTATAATAATAGGTATAGATGGAGCCGGAAGACTCAAGCAGTTTCACTTTGTCATTCATGCCCCGCTCGCTGAATACACGTACGGCTTCAGTGGTGTGGCATTCGATACGGTGGTAAGTGATATTCTCCGTAATGATTTCCTGCATGCGTTTCTTTATTTGCGACACATCCTCCAGAGTGATGGCCCGGCCGATGCGCAAATTGCAGAAGTATCCCTTGGATACGGGGTGCTCTACAAAAAGTTTGCCATTCGGAAAGAGTTCGCTGACTGCCTTGTAGAGTACAAAACAAAGAGAACGTACATATGTACGCATTCCCGAAGAATCTCTTACATCCAGAAACTCTACATCCTTATTGTTATATACACGGAAGTTGAGTCCTTCAGAACGATTATTTACTTTGGCACTGACTACCTGATAAGGAAAATTAAGATTGAAACCGTAATAAATATCCAAAAGTGAGCTTCCAATAGGGAATTCTTTAGAAATATTATTATTTTTGCAATATATTTGTAACATCTGTTTCATTTCACGTCGTTTAGGGGTGAATAGTACGGATAAATATATCACATAATTGCTAAGAAGACAAACAACCACTAAAATAATTATAGATGGAATATTCTTTTTATGATTTTTTAAAGCTCATTGGCTCATTAGGACTTTTTCTTTATGGAATGAAAATCATGAGCGAGGGCTTACAGAAAGTCGCAGGTGACAGATTGCGAGGAATCCTGACAGCAATGACCACGAACCGGGTAACGGGAGTTTTAACAGGAGTGTTGATCACCGCCCTTATCCAGTCTTCTTCGGCAACGACGGTGATGGTGGTCAGTTTTGTAAATGCCGGTTTGCTGACTTTGGCCGAGTCCATTAGTGTGATAATGGGTGCCAATATCGGTACGACAGTTACGGCCTGGATCATTTCCATTTTTGGGTTTAAAGTTGATATGGCTGCTTTTGCCCTCCCTCTTTTAGCCATTGCCCTTCCTCTTATCTTTTCCGGTAAAAGTAACCGTAAGTCTGTCGGTGAATTCATTTTTGGTTTTTCTTTCCTCTTTATGGGGCTTTCGTATCTTAAAGCAAACGCGCCCGACCTGAATGCCAATCCGGAAATGCTTGCTTTCGTGCAGAACTATACCGATATGGGATTCTTCTCCGTTCTGCTCTTTCTATTTATCGGTACTATTCTCACAATGATCGTTCAGGCGTCTGCCGCAACGATGGCTATTACTTTAATTATGTGCGCCAACGGATGGATTAGCCTGGAGCTTGGTGCTGCATTGGTGCTGGGCGAGAATATCGGAACCACGATTACAGCAAACCTGGCTGCCCTGACAGCCAATTCGCAAGCGAAACGAGCTGCTTTGGCCCATTTCGTTTTCAACGTTTTCGGTGTGATCTGGGTATTGATTATTTTTCATCCCTTTATGGTATTTGTCAATTGGGTGGTGGATAGTTTCTTCCATCCGGGAAGTGCCGAAGTAGCCATTTCTTATAAGTTGTCTGCTTTCCACTCTATCTTTAATATATGTAACGTCTGCCTGCTGATTTGGGGAGTGAAACTGATTGAACGTACCGTGTGTGCCATTATTCGTCCGAAAGAAGAAGACGAAGAGCCACGTTTGCGTTTCATTACCGGTGGCATGCTTTCCACGGCCGAACTTTCAATACTTCAGGCCCGCAAGGAAATCCATTTGTTCTCCGAACGTATTCACCGTATGTTTGGCATGGTGCAGGATCTGCTGCATACGGAGAAAGATGACGACTTCAATAAATTATTCAGCCGGATTGAAAAGTATGAGAATATCAGTGATAACATGGAGTTGGAGATAGCCAATTACTTGAATCAAGTGTCTGAGGGACGATTAAGTTCGGAAAGTAAGCTTCAGATACGTGCCATGCTTCGTGAGGTGACTGAGATTGAAAGCATTGGCGACAGTTGTTATAACCTGGCACGTACCATCAGCCGAAAGCGTCAGACCAATCAGGATTTTACAGAGAAACAGTATGAACACATTCACTTCATGATGAAGCTGACGAACGATGCCCTGTCACAAATGATTGTCGTGGTTGAGAAACCCGAGCATCAGAGTATCGATGTCAATAAGTCGTTCAATATTGAAAATGAAATAAATAACTATCGTAACCAACTGAAGAATCAGAACATTCTGGATGTGAACAATAAAGAATATGATTATCAGATGGGTGTTTATTATATGGATATTATTGCCGAATGCGAGAAGCTTGGTGACTATGTGGTAAATGTAGTGGAAGCAAGCAGTGACGTAAAGGAAAAGAAAGCATCTTAACTGGCCGATGAATCGTGAACGATGAACGATAAATGATGAATAAAGTGTGATTGGTACACTTACGGTTCATCGTTTATTGTTCATCGTTCAAAAACGTCCGTTGTTTATAAGTTATTCATTATACGGTTCGAAATCTTCTTTCCCAACTCCACAAAGTGGGCATACCCAATCATCAGGGATATCTTCAAACTGTGTTCCTGGTTCGACTCCGCTTTCCGGATCACCTATTTCCGGATCGTAAATGTAATCACAAACAGTGCAAATGTACTTCATGTCGTCTCTTTTTTTTAAAGTTTATGCAAATATAACAAAAGGGTTGAATATATTGTTCACTTATTTTTCTTTTTAGTTAATAAAGCACTACCTTTGCCATAACAACAAAGCATTAATCAAGCAGTTATAAATTATGGTGTGGCAGATTGTATTAATAGGGGTATGTGTCTCTTTTCTGGGAGCATTTCTGTGGGAAAGAAGAAAACGTAAGTTTATGCAATCTGCATCGGACCGAAAACTGGAGAATGTAAATCGCTTGTTTGATGCTATCCTAACACATATTCATGCTTATGTCCTTGTTATCGATTCTGATTTTAAAGTCCTGAAAACAAATTATTATGATTTGACTCAGCTTAATCCTGATGGTAAAGAGAAGCGCGTCGGTGATTTATTGCAATGTCAAAATGCATTGTCTGCCAAGGGAGGATGCGGAACCCATGCTTTTTGTCAGGAATGTCCTGTAAGAGGGGCTATCGGGGCTGCTTTTCGTCAGAAGAATGAGTTTACCGATCTGCAGTCTTCACTGAATATTGCCATAGGCGAAGATGAATTTATAAAATGCAACGTAATGATCTCGGGAGTTTTTATGACTCTGGATGGTGAAGATCGTATGGTATTGACGGTGCATGACATCACTTCCATCAAACATACGGAAGAGGCGCTGGCCGAGGCTAAAGAGAAAGCCGAAAACGCCGATCGTTCTAAATCGGCCTTCCTTGCCAACATGAGCCATGAGATCCGTACTCCATTGAATGCCATCATCGGTTTCTCCGAACTGCTGGCTGCTGCCACCGAGGAAAAGGAAAAGCAGAAATATCTGGAAATCCTCCATACAAACAGTGAACTCCTATTGCAATTGGTGAATGACATTCTCGATTTATCGAAGATTGAAGCCGGTACATTAGAGTTTGTTTATTCTGATGTTGATATCAATCTGTTACTGGCCGATCTGGAACAATTGTTCCAAATGAAGATCGGCTGTGATTCACCTGTACAGATAATTACCGAGCCCGGATTACCCTCATGCACGGTTCATTCCGACCGGAACCGTATCGCCCAGGTTGTATCCAATTTTGTGTCTAATGCGATCAAGTTTACCACAGAAGGCAGCATCCGTATCGGATATAAGCCTTGCGAGAATGGACTTCGGTTTTATGTCACCGACACAGGTTCGGGTATTTCGGCAGATAAGCTGGGAGGTGTATTCGACCGTTTCGTACGTCTGCAGAGTGATAAAAACGGCACCGGGCTGGGACTTTCCATCTGTAAGACGATTGTGAATAAACTGGGTGGGGAAATCGGAGTAGAATCGGTGGAAGGTCAGGGGAGCACTTTCTGGTTTACCTTGCCCGAATATTCGGATATTAAACCTAAAGTGATTATCGAAAAAGAGCAAGAAGAGGCGTCTTCTGTTGTGTCGGTTCCTGCTGCGGGGGTAAACGGTGATAAGAAACTGACAGTATTGGTGGCAGAAGATATGGAAGATAATTATCGCCTTTGTGAAGCTATCCTTGCTTCCCGTTACGAACTCTATTGGGCACATAACGGTGAAGAAGCCATTTCCCTTTTCCTGAAAAACCAGCCCGACATCATCCTGATGGATATTCGTATGCCCGAGGTGAACGGTTATGAAGCTACGGGGGCTATCCGGCAAATGTCGGCTACTGTGCCTATCATTGCTCTCACAGCCTTTGCTTACGAAGAAGACCGCCAAAAGATTATGCAAAGTGGCTTTACCGATTTCCTGACGAAGCCTATTTCATCGAGAATCTTGTTGGGAAAACTGGAATCCTTAAAAAAGATTTAAGAAACATTCTATACCGGATTTATGTTGTATTTTTGCAACCTCTAATTTAATGTATGTATCTGCATGACTGCAAAGAACGACGATTATTTTCATTTGGGCCTTACTGATCAAGAAGTCCTCCAAAGCCGGGAGAAACATGGTGTTAACCTGCTGACGCCACCCAAGCGTCCTTCTCTCCTCAAACTCTATCTGGAAAAATTTGAAGATCCTGTTGTACGGGTATTACTCGTTGCGGCTGTGTTCTCCCTTATCATCTCGATTATTGAGAATGAATATGCTGAAACCGTCGGTATCATAGCTGCTATCCTGCTGGCAACCGGTATTGGCTTCTATTTTGAATATGATGCGAACAAGAAGTTTGATTTGCTGAACGCCGTCAATGAAGAGACTTTGGTAAAGGTGATTCGTAATGGGCGTATTCAGGAGATTCCCCGTAAGGATGTGGTAGTCGGTGATATTGTGGTACTGGAAACCGGTGAGGAGATCCCTGCCGATGGAGAACTGATAGAAGCCATCTCCTTACAGGTGAATGAATCGAACCTGACCGGAGAGCCGGTAATTAATAAAACAACGGTAGAGGCGGATTTTGATGAAGAAGCTACGTATGCCTCCAATCTGGTGATGCGTGGCACGACTGTGGTCGACGGTCACGGATCGATGAAAGTACTTCGTGTGGGAGATGCCACGGAGATTGGGAAAGTGGCACGTCAGAGTACGGAGCAGAGTACGGAACCTACGCCCCTTAATATCCAGTTGACTAAGCTGGCTAACCTGATAGGTAAAATCGGTTTTACCGTAGCGGGGCTTGCTTTCCTTATTTTCTTTATAAAAGATGTAGTACTCTATTTTGATTTTGGAGCTCTGAATGGCTGGCATGACTGGTTGCCGGTGTTGGAGCGTACCCTGAAATACTTCATGATGGCGGTCACCTTGATTGTGGTCGCCGTCCCCGAAGGGTTACCTATGAGCGTAACGCTCAGTCTGGCCCTGAATATGCGCCGTATGCTTGCTACCAATAACCTGGTTCGTAAGATGCACGCTTGCGAAACGATGGGAGCCATTACCGTGATTTGTACAGATAAGACCGGTACGTTGACGCAGAACCTGATGCAGGTGCACGAGCCTAACTTCTATGGTTTGAAGGATGGCGGGAAGTTGGCAGATGACGATATCAGCAAATTGATAGCAGAGGGAATCAGTGCTAACTCGACTGCTTTTCTTGAAGAGACGGGAGAGGGAGAAAAGCCAAAAGGGGTGGGCAATCCCACTGAGGTTGCTTTGTTGCTGTGGCTGAACGGTCAGAACCGTAACTATCTTGAACTCAGAGAAAGGGCGCAGGTACTCGACCAATTGACGTTCTCTACCGAGCGTAAGTTTATGGCTACTTTGGTGAAGTCTCCGCTGATAGGCAAGAAAGTGCTATATATAAAAGGTGCGCCTGAGATTGTGCTTGGCAAATGCAAAGAGGTGATTCTTGACGGTCGTCGTGTGGATAGTGTGGAATACCGTTCCACTGTCGAAGCGCAGTTGCTGAGTTATCAGAATATGGCTATGCGTACACTTGGTTTTGCATTCCGGATAGTAGAGGACAACGAACCGGACGATTGTGTGGCCCTTGTGTCGGAAAACAACTTGAACTTCCTTGGTGTGGTTGCTATTTCCGATCCTATACGTCCCGATGTACCCGCAGCGGTGGCTAAGTGCCAGTCGGCAGGTATCGGTATTAAGATTGTTACCGGAGATACTCCGGGCACAGCAACTGAGATTGCACGCCAGATCGGATTGTGGAAACCGGAAGATACGGAGCGTAACCGCATAACGGGAGTTGCTTTCGCCGAACTGAGCGATGAAGAAGCCCTGAATAGAGTGATGGATCTGAAAATCATGTCCCGCGCCCGTCCTACCGACAAGCAGCGCCTGGTGCAGTTGCTCCAGCAGAAAGGAGCCGTAGTAGCTGTGACCGGTGACGGAACCAATGATGCCCCGGCACTTAATCATGCACAGGTGGGACTTTCAATGGGTACCGGAACTTCCGTAGCCAAAGAGGCCAGTGATATCACCTTACTCGATGATTCTTTCAACAGTATCGGAACCGCCGTGATGTGGGGGCGTTCGCTGTACAAGAACATCCAGCGTTTCATTGTATTCCAGTTGACCATTAACTTTGTGGCACTTCTCATCGTATTGCTCGGTTCTATTGTAGGAACGGAGTTGCCACTGACTGTTACTCAAATGTTATGGGTAAACCTCATCATGGATACGTTTGCCGCATTAGCTCTGGCCTCTATTCCGCCAAGCGAAAGCGTTATGAATGATAAACCACGCCGTAGTACTGATTTTATTATCAGCAAAGCGATGCGGCAAAATATATTCGGTGTCGGTACAGTCTTTCTGGTGGTGCTGATGGCAATGATATATTACTTCACAAATGCCGATGGAGGAATGACGGTACAGCGGTTGACCGTTTTCTTCACCTTCTTTGTGATGCTCCAGTTCTGGAACCTGTTCAACGCCCGTGTGTTTGGCACTACCGACTCAGCATTCAAAGGTCTTGCGAAATCATACGGTATGGAGCTGATAGTACTGGCTATTCTGGGCGGACAGTTCCTCATTGTACAGTTCGGTGGGGCTGTATTCCGTACAGAGCCGCTTGACTGGCAAACATGGCTTATCATCATCGGTTCTTCCTCTCTCGTCTTATGGATTGGTGAACTGATCCGATTTGTCAAACGTTTAACTCAGAAATGAAATAAGAGGGGTCTCACCCCATCCTTTCTCAAAGGAAGAGGGGATGGGGTGAGACCTTAAAACAATATAGAGATGAAAAGAAAAGGAATTAAAAACCTTATTTTTGATTTTGGTGGTGTATTGATCAATCTCGACCGTCAGCGTTGTGTGGAGAACTTCCGGAAGTTGGGATTAGAGAAAGTAGACGAATTGTTAGGTATGTATTCTCAGCAAGGGATCTTTATGCAGCATGAAAAAGGATTGATCTCGTCGGCTGAATTTCGTGAGAATATCCGTGGACTGCTCACAAAAAAAGTGACTGACGAGCAAATCGATGCTGCCTGGAATAGTTTTCTGGTAGATATCCCTCGCTTTAAACTCGACATGTTGCTGAAGCTCCGCGAAAAATATGTGGTCTATCTGCTGAGCAATACCAACGAGATACATTGGAAGTGGGCATGCGAGCACGCATTTCCGTATCGGGGCTTCCGTGTGGAAGACTATTTTGAGAAGATGTACCTTTCGTATGAAATGAAAATGGTGAAGCCTGCCGAAGAGATTTTCCGGGGGGTACTTGAAGACGCAAACCTTGATCCGCACGAAACTTTTTTCATCGATGACTCCGAGGCCAACTGCCAGGGAGCCCAGGCATTGGGCATCTCTACTTATACGGTAAAATCCGGTGAAGACTGGAGGCCACTTTTTGCCGGAGATAAATAATTTAGAAGACATAGCATGCAGATAATCCATAATATACCGGCATTTACACCCGAACCTTGTGTAGCTACCATCGGCTTTTTCGACGGAGTGCATACAGGGCATCGTTTCCTGATCAAGCAAGTCAGAGAGCTGGCTGCCGCTCGTGGATTGCGCTCTGCATTAATTACCTTCCCTGTTCATCCCCGTAAGGTGATGAAAGCGGATTATCGTCCGGAACTGCTGACTACTCCGGAAGAAAAGCGGACACTGCTCGAGGAAACAGGGGTGGACTATTGTTTCATGCTTGACTTTACGCAGGAAGTATCGCGCCTGACTGCCCGCGAGTTTATGTCTGATCTTTTAAGAGACCGTTATCGGGTGCAGACACTCGTCATCGGCTATGACCATCGCTTTGGGCACAACCGTAGTGAAGGTTTCGAAGACTATTGCCGTTATGGTTCCGAGATGGGCATAGAGGTAATCCGCGCCCGTGCCTGTGTGTGTGATGATCTTCATGTAAGCTCTTCCGTCATTCGCAAGATGCTGCATCAGGGTGAAGTCGATATGGCGTCCCGTTGTCTGGGTTACGACTATTTTCTGGATGGTACGGTGGTGAGTGGCTATCAAGTGGGACGTAAGATCGGATTTCCTACAGCCAACCTCAGTGTGGACGATCCTGATAAGTTGATTCCTGCCGATGGTGTTTATGCGGTTCATGTCACATTCGATGGGCGTACCTATAACGGTATGTTGAATATCGGTACCCGCCCCACGATAGGAAATGGTCCCGAGCGTTCGATAGAGGTGAACATCCTTCATTTCCATTCAAATATTTACGATAAGTTTATCCGTATTTCTTTTGTGAAGTATCTCCGTCCGGAACTGAAGTTCGATGGGATTGACGGGCTGATAGCTCAACTTCATCGGGATGCGGCCGATGTAGAAGCTCTTTTGGGGAATAAATAAAATGTCAATTGACATTTTGTATTTCCTGTTTGCCTTTGAGCCGGCTATATGCGCCCTTCTTAATATCGAAAAACATGCTATATTTATTGTTTATCGATAAATAATTGTCGGATTTCTTGTTTAAGTGGAAATTAATATCAATCTTTGCATATCGAAAAACGATAAATTATTATTGAATAACATAACGAATCTCCAAAGTCAATCTTATGGGAAAGTCATTGATGAGCATTACGATGTTGGTAGTATCCATCTCTATGTTAGCTTTGTTTGTGTGTAGCTCTGTTTTGCACGGACATGGTACAAATCACCCTGCTACTGAAACGGTAGTCAATTAAAACCGTTATCTTTGTACATATTTAAAACAGAGAACCGAATGAAAACAGCGATCAAATTAATTCTTATTTATTTGGGGATCCAGCTTGTCTGTGGTGGGCTGATAGGTATTCCTTTTACTGTTGTTGCCCGTATGAATGGTGGGAATATGGATGCCACCCGGATTTCGGAGTTGACACTGGCTCCTTCGATGTTACTTTCCATGGCAGTGATGTTTTTTTATTTATGGAAAGCCCGGTACATACCTAAGGATAAAATGAGCTGGTCATTCGTTTCGTTACCGTTTCTTACGGTCACTTTTCTGATAGGCTTGTCGATGACTGTTCTGATGGACTTGTTAACTGCTGTTTTATCTTGGGTGCCTGATGTTCTGGAACAACAGTTTAATGCTTTACAGTCCGGTTGGTTGGGAATTGTGGCCATCACGTTGTTGGGACCGGTTCTTGAGGAACTTTTGTTCCGTGGTGGTGTCACTAAGGCGTTGCTTGAACGATATTCTCCCCGGAAAGCGATTTTTCTTTCCGCACTTCTTTTCGGAATATTCCATTTGAATCCGGCTCAGGTAGTTGCCGCCTTCTTCGGAGGCCTTCTGTTGGCGTGGGTTTATTACCGGACGCGGAGCCTGATCCCCTGTATCCTGATACACATTGTGAATAACAGCCTTTCTGTGATATTGAGCCTGACCTATCCCGATGCGGATACAATTAGCGATGTGACCGATACTACATCTTATTACATACTGATAGCTGTGGCCGCTATGCTGTTCGTTGGCTGCTTCCTACGGATAAAGCAGGTTACGATTCCGGGAGTGTGGAGAAAGAGTGAGTGAAACTAAACTATGAAGATTGAAAAACAAGTCATAATATGAAAAGAAGATTGAACATACTATGTTTACTGGTATTTCTGGTATTCTGTTATTCGGTATTCAACATGGGGCGTGATTTCGGTCATGGCTTTTCCGAGGGCATGAAGATAAGCCATTCCGGCAATGAAAGTGTGGAACAGGCTATTAACCTTCGCATTGCTACGTTGATGCCCGAAGATTTTTCGTCGTTTAAAGATTCTGTTTACAATGAACGGACCCAATCTTATGTGCCTGTTGCTTACACACAGTTGATCACGAATGTAAAAGTGGATAGGAGCACCTGGCTGATGGTTGCGCAAGTGCTCTCCGGGCTTCTTGCCATTTTGGCCGTAATAGCATCTACGGTGCTGTTTGTGCAGTTGATTGTTTCTATCAATAAATCGGATATTTTTAATTGGAAGAATGTTCGTAGGTTACGTTGGTTGGGAGTCACCCTGTTGCTGAGTTTTATTAGTGAAGCGGTGCCGGCTTTGATGAATGATTATGAACTGTCCTCAGTCTTTTCATTATCCGGCTACTCTATGGAGACAAGTATTGACTCTGTGATGCTGGTCATTTTAGGACTGGTTTCGCTGATTGTAGGCGAAGTATTCGCCATCGGGTTAAAGATGAAAGAGGAGCAAGACCTTACCATCTGAATCCGGACACTGAAAAATTAATGGAATTATGGCTATAATAGTAAACCTTGACATTATGATGGCCCGAAGAAAGATATCTTTGGGGGAGTTGGCGGAGAAGATAGACATTACACCTGCCAACCTTTCTATCCTGAAAACGGGAAAGGCCAAAGCGATTCGTTTTTCTACCCTTGAGGCAATCTGCAAAGTACTCGATTGCCAACCGGGGGATATTCTGGAATATCAAGTGGATGAAAAAGATCCTTGATTTGCCACAGCGGACCTTCTGTGTGTCCACTGTGGCGATATAGAATGAGGAGATTAACCTTTTGTCCCTTTGGCTTTGAATGCCAATGCGTACATTCGCATTTGTTTTACCATGGATAGCAGACCGTTGCTGCGGGTGGGCGATAAATGATCTTTCAGCCCGATGCGGTCGATGAAGTAAAGTTCCGAATTCAGAATCTCGTCCGGCGTATGTCCCGAAACAACTTTTATCAGCAGGGCGATAATACCTTTTACGATCAGTGCATCACTTTCTGCTTTGAAGATCACCTTTCCACCTACCTCGTCTGCCTGAAGCCACACACGGCTCTGGCAACCTTCAATCAAATTCTGTTCCGTTTTATATTTCTCGTCAAGCGGTTCCTGTTCGTTTCCTAAATCGATAAGCAACTGGTAGCGGTCCATCCAGTCGTCAAAGTCACTGAACTCGGCAATGACTTCGTCTTGTAATTCGTTGATTGTCATATTGAATAATTATTTCTCGTTATAGATAACTTCCAGTACGGTCTGTCCCACGGCTTTGAGTGTCGATTTGTCGATAACATCCATGTTGTCGTTTACGGTATGCCAAGTCGGTCCGAAGCTGGACAGTTCACAATTTTCGTCGTTCGGAATGATGTCGATAGTCGGGATACCGGCCAGCCGATTGATAAACAGATGGTCGTCAGTGATCTGGCCACCTGTTTCGTTAATAAAGTAACGTCCGTAACCGGCGTCGTTAGCCTTCTTCCATACCTTTTTGTTGACTCCACGGGCAAACTTCTCCGAATACACCTCTTTGAAGAAAGTGGCATCTTTGCCGCCTACCATATCGAGCAAGATACCGAAACGGGCATTATAGCCTTCCACATGCGGATTGCGTGCCCAGTATTGTGCACCGAGACACCATTGCTCCTCTAAATGTTCTCCTTTATAGAATTGGGGAGCGCCATAATCTTCTGCGTCCAAAAAGATAATATCGATTCCCAGTTCCGGTTGCTGCTGATTGATCAGTCGGGCTATTTCAAGCAATACGCCCACACCGCTCGCCCCGTCGTTGGCACCTAATATCGGTGTGTGGTGATTCTTCTCGTTGGGATCATTGTCTGCCCACGGACGTGTATCCCAGTGTGCAAAAAGGGCAATGCGTTTTTTGCTTTCGGGTTTGAATGAACCGATGATATTGCGTGCTTTCAGCAGCGTGCCGTCATAGGCGGGCAGTTCCACATTCTGGTTAGTCACTTTGGCCCCATGTTCTGCCAGTTTAGCAGCCAGATATTCTCCACATGCTGCATGTCCTTTACTGTTCGGGTTGCGAGGGCCGAAGTCCACTTGTGCCTGTATGTATTTATAGGCGCTGTCTGCATCGAATTGTGGTGCTTTCACGGTTATATTCTTTTCAGGCTCCTGAACTGAATTGGTTTTGTTGTTGTTCGTTCCGCAAGAAAAGGCGGATAACAAAATAAAAGCTGTCAGTAATAGCATAGAATTTCTTTTCATAATTATGCTTTTGGGGTTAAGGCCTCAAAATTAGTCATTTTCGCAGTAGGGTAGGTCAGATAGGAGGGTTTATTAACAATTCTACTCCTTTCTTTCCGGATATAAGTTCTACTTCCGCCCCATTGATCAGTGGCAGATTTTCCGTTACATGCCCTACGGGGAAATCAAAGCAGATCGGATAATTATACTCTTCTACCAGATCGAAGAGTGCACCATAAAGGTCTTTCTTTATGGCACGATCTTCTTCGTATTCGGTAAACTGTCCGATGATGAGGCCTGACAACTTCTCAAGTACGCCCCCTAATTTCAGGTTATACATCATGCGCTCGATGGCATAAGGACGTTCGCCCACGTCCTCGATAAACAGGATTGTCCCTTCGGGAGGTATGTCGTACGGAGTTCCCCGAAGGCCGTGGAATACTGCCATATTGCCACCACGCAGAATACCCTTGGCTGTGCCGAGTCGGTTCAACTTGTGACGCTTACATTTATATGCAGGCAGTTTACCGAAAAGTATATCCCTCAGGTACAGTGAACACGGATCGTCGGCCGCTTCTACTGCGAGATGGCGTGCCATAGGAGCATGTAACGAAGCAAATCCGTTATACTGAAACAGATTATGGAGCGCTGTGATATCACTGAATCCGATCATCCACTTTGGGTGTTCGCGGAAACGGGTGAAGTCGAGCCGTTCAATAAGATGAACCGCTCCATAGCCGCCACGGCTACATAAAATCGCCTTAATTTCTTTGTCGTCCATTGCTGTCTGAAAGTCCGAAGCGCGCTGCCGGATGGTGCCGGCATAACATCCCCAGGAGCTACGGACGTGTTTTCCCATTTCAGGGACCAGTCCCCAAGACGCCAGTTGCGCCTTGGCACCTCTCAGAAACATATTGTCTATCTTGCCCGAAGGCGATACGATGGCAACTTTATCGCCCTCGTACAGGAATGGAGGGAATTGTATCTTCATTCAGTGAATTTGTTTTAGTTTATTTCTTCTGGTAGAATTTTACCCAGTCTACATGCATTTCTACTGGAAGCTCTTTCGGGTCTACAGCTCCTACCCACGAGCCACCCAGTTGCATGTCGATCAGCAGATAGAAAGGCTGATCGAAGGGAAATTGCCCTTCTTTGTCTGTTTCGATGCGGGGATAGGTGAAAGTATGCGTATCATTGACATAGAATGCAATGCTGTCCGGATACATTTCTACCGAATATACATTGTAGTCATCGGGATTGATCGTACCTACGGAGTGTGACAACGGATTGTCTTTAATACCCAGATTGTATGTATAGTTGGTATGTATAGTCTGGTAAGCGATTGTGTCGTGATTCAGACGTTCCATAATATCGATTTCTCCACCCATCGGCCAGGGAGCATCTACCGGAAGCATCCAGATAGCCGGCCATTCGCCGCGTGCACCGTTCAGCTTGGCACGTATCTCCAGACGCCCGTTGCTGAATGCCTTTTTCCCTTTGGTATAAATCCCTCCGGTCAGATAGGGTGCTGTGTCATTGGGCTGGCTGTAATTGATGATACCCCGCAGCACCATATTGCCGTCACGCATATCGAAACAGGAGTCGAAGTCTGTCATATAGTTATTCCAGTCCGATTTGCCACGTGGTATTTTGCTCCATACCTGTGGGTCAAAGCCTGTTTTCTGGTCGAAATTATCTTCCCAGACCAATGTCCACTGGTCGGATGAATGACGTTGGCACGATGAAAAGCCTGAACTGATGCACAGCAGGCAGAAAAGAGCGAGAAAAGTTTTTGTTTTCATGGTTCTGTTTGATTATAGGTGTTTAACAGGATACAAATTTACATTAAAAAACGAAATTACCTGCATCCGTAGAAATGAAAGCGTTGTATAATATCAAAATGTTATCCGGTTTACCCATTTTTTCAATATACCATGATGTACTTCTCAATCCTTTTTCTGATATTTGCTAAAAATCTAACGTTATGGAACCTATTAGAAACTTCGACCAACTGACAGAACACCTAAAAACCTTAAACCGACGGAAACGGATTGCCGTTGTCTGTGCCAATGATCCGAATACAGAATATGCCATTGTCCGTGCACTTGACGAGGGTATTGCAGAATTTCTGATGATTGGTGACTCAGCCATCCTTCAAAAGTATCCTACCTTGCAAAAGTATCCGGATTATGTGAAGACCATCCATATCGAAGATCCCGATGAGGCAGCGCGTGAAGCGGTCCGCATTGTCCGGGAAGGGGGGGCCGACATTTTGATGAAAGGGATTATTAATACTGACAACCTGCTTCATGCTATTCTTGACAAGGAGAAAGGGCTACTACCCAAAGGAAAGATCCTGACTCACTTGGCTGTAATGCAGATTCCGACGTATGATAAATTACTGTTCTTTTCGGATGCGGCTGTTATTCCCCGGCCCACTTTACAACAACGTATTGAAATGGTTTGGTACGCCATCTGTACCTGCCGGAGGTTTGGGATAGAACAGCCGCGCATCTCTTTGATTCATTGTACGGAGAAGGTAAGTGCCAAGTTCCCCCATTCGCTCGATTATGTTAATATCGTGGAGTTGGCCGAAGCCGGAGAGTTTGGCAATGTTATTATTGATGGTCCGTTGGATGTCCGTACTTCCTGCGAGCAGGCCAGCGGGGATATTAAAGGAATTGTATCGCCCATCAACGGGCAGGCAGATGTATTGATATTCCCTAATATTGAGTCGGCCAATGCTTTTTATAAATCTGTTTCATTATTTGCCAAGGCCGATATGGCAGGATTGCTGCAAGGCCCCATTTGTCCGGTGGTGTTACCGTCACGTAGTGATTCCGGACTTTCCAAGTATTATAGCATTGCGATGGCATGCCTGACGGCTTCTACCCGGTCGGCAGAGGGAGGAAGATGTTCCGAATGATGATCATAATTAAACTAAGAATATGGATAAACTGAATGCAATCCCCACTTCCCCTTCTGCGAGGAATGGACGGGGTGAAAGGGTCCTTGTTATCAATCCCGGTTCCACTTCAACAAAGATTGCCGTTTATGAAGACGAAGTTCCTTTGTTGGTACGCAACATCCGCCATACAGTAGAAGAGTTGTCTGCCTTCCCCCAGGTGATCGACCAGTTTGAGTTTCGTAAATCACTTGTCCTCCGGGAGTTGGAGGCAAATGATATTCCTTTCCATTTCGATGCTGTCATTGGACGCGGAGGTCTGGTGAAGCCTATTCCCGGTGGAGTTTATGAGGTTAACGAAGCCATGAAGCGGGATACCCTCCATGCCATGCGTACGCATGCCTGCAATCTGGGCGGTTTGATAGCCGATGAATTGGCCGCAGCTTTACCCGGGTGCCGGGCGTTTATTGCAGATCCGGGTGTGGTGGACGAACTGGAAGAGGTTGCCCGCATTACCGGTTCGCCCTTGATGCCGCGTATCACTATCTGGCATGCACTGAATCAGAAAGCTATTGCCCGTCGTTATGCTGTCGAACATGGCACTCGTTATGAAGATCTTGATTTGATTGTCTGCCATTTGGGAGGAGGCATTTCCGTTGCGGTCCATCGTCATGGGCGTGCAGTCGATGCCAATAATGCACTGGATGGAGAAGGTCCTTTCTCACCCGAAAGAGCCGGAACTCTTCCCGCCGGACAACTGATAGACCTCTGTTTCAGCGGGAAATTCACCAAAGATGAATTGAAGAAACGAATTTCGGGCCGTGCCGGGCTTACCGCCCATTTGGGAACCACTGATATTCCTGCCGTTATTCAGTCCATTGAGGCAGGTGATGATCATGCCCGGTTGGTGCTCGATGCCATGATCTACAATGTGGCCAAAAGTATCGGTGCTGCCTCTACTGTTTTATGTGGAAAGGTAGATGCCATCCTGCTGACCGGAGGCATTGCCTATTCTGATTACGTAATTTCCCGTTTAAGGGAACGTATCTCTTTCCTTGCTCCCGTCTTCGTGTATCCGGGAGAAGATGAGATGGAGGCTTTGGCATTGAATGCTTTGGGTGCTTTAAGGGGAGAACTTCCGGTACAGGTTTATCAGTAATTTTAGAGCTTGGTTGCATTGCCGCATTGTGCAGGGGTGCACCGGCACCTTGTGCAGAACTGCACAAGATATCAATGCAGCCCTGCATAAGGGAAGCGATGCGGTATGATTTATGCTGTCGGGTCGTCCACAATATCTCCGTCGCCCTCGGTTGCATTGCCTATTACGATGGTTTGGCTGATGACATGTGGGGTCTTCAGTTGCCGGTTGCCACTTGTATATTGCGTGGTCAGTCGCAGTTCGTATATTCCGTCTGTCAGGTCTGGCGGTAGGAGTACCAGTACTTCCGAAGGATTGTTTACTGCTATCATATCCATCGGTAGCTTTGTTTCTGTGCCTTTTTCATCAATTAAGACGATACCTACAGCAGGATCTGTACCTGCTACTTTGATGTTCTTGCCCTGTAGGCGATAGTTACGTCCGGCAGTTGCACTACCGTCCGTGGCACGGGTGGCAGCGTCTTCACCACCGATGAAGTAGGTTGACTCACCTTTGGCTCCCAGAATTTTCACGCCGGTCCGTGCGATAGCTTCACGTAAATCTTTATCCTGATTGAAGGAAACATAGATAGAATTTTTCTCGGGATTCCATACTCCACCGTCTATCACACCGCGAAACTGTGGTACGGCACGAAAAAGCCCCGTATTGACAGAGTATCCGTTCAGTACCAATTCCGATACTGTGCGCTGAAAAAGATCGACGGCATGCTTTAAAGTCTCTGCCCGTAAGCCGGTATCCTCTTTCTTCATTTCATCCAGTACATCGGATAGCGTCAGGTTTCCGGCGCTCTCCAATACCAGGATTTTGTCTTCTTTGTTGTCGGTGGTTACGGTATTGTCCGCAAGCCAGCCTTTGAGTTCGGTTTTCATGATTTATCTTTTTTAAAAGTGAATATTATTATTTGTTTTTCACGCAACGAACAGTGAGACCGTTGGCTTTACGGTTATTGTTGCTGGGTACACTCGCATAGTTACTGGAAAATTCTAAGACATACGCAAAACTGCCACTGGCATTAGAACTCCAATAACGCCCAGCGTTACCAACATCAATATCTGCCGAAGTATAGCTTCCTTGAGTATGGTTACGAAAGCCGGTAGCAGGTAGAAAAAGCCCTATTGTGTTATTCATAAACCACATGCCTTTATTGGTTATCGTTTTATTAGTACAACGAGAAAGCATGGTTAGTTCATTACTATTTGGAGTACGCCATCCCGTTCCGTAATCACTTTTAAGTTTTGTGCAAGGATCAGTATTGTTGGTTGATGTATTTCCCGTATATGTACTATACCACGTGTAATAATATCCATATTCTGAATAAGTTCCCCACACATAATTAGCAGATCCGGTGCTTTTCAGATTCCCATCTGCCCAGGTCAGCTTGGCTAAATTTGTTTTATCAGTTGCAGAACAACCATTTGTAGTTAAATTGATACTTCCGGAGGGTACATTAATTCCAATGGCTTTCTTAAACTGTATTTTCATCGTATAACTTTTTCCCTCTTTCAGTTGCACGCTCCCGGTGGAGGTGATTTCCGTATTGTTGGGCACGGTCCGTCCGCTTATTGTCAGCGTATTGAAATGCACTGTAATCGTTCTGGCCCCTGCAAATGGAACCATGCGTATGGTTGTACTCAGGGTCGTGTTCGGACTGAATGCCGCCGTATTATTCGTGTTGGCAGCTACCACATTGCTCGAAGGACCGATCTTCCACGATGTGGAGTTTCCACCTTGCTTTACGTATACACCCGTGCAATTGCTGATCGTATTGCTTGGAAATCCGGTAGGACTGATGGTAATCGTCAGTTTACACAGCTTCTGGCTGAAGCTCACCGGAAGAAGATTGTGGCTGAGGCTGTTTACACTCGTTATATCTCCGGAATCGAAGGTCATGAAGTCCTTGCTCATGTCAGGGATAGACACTGTGCTACTGTTGTAGGTATATGATGCGGGCATAGCTCCCAAGTCGGCAGCTGTAGTGGTATTAAAGGAGTAGCCCACCACACGTATCGTTCCCGAGCGTGTCAGCAATTTCCCCTGTTTGAGTGCAGGAATGCCCGTACCATTGGAGGTGTAATCGGCCGCCGACTGGAAGACATAGTCATTTCCGGACTTCCGGAAAACAATCAGCCGGAAATAGACTCCCGCAGGCACTGTTGCACGGGTATTTGCACAGGGTAGGGTATCTTCCGTCAGTTCCATCGAGGCTATCCGGGGACCTTCATAGTCCGGTTGCTCTCCCGTGCGTGTAGGTGAGAAAGCTTTTACCCCCACCCATTCGGCGATCAGGGGAGAGTGGCTACGGGTCGAAGCGTCATTAAAAGAAGAAGAATGATAGTTGTTGTCACCCGTCAGACTGATCTGGATGGGGATTAACTCGTCGGCAGTATCCCCGCTGTCAGCAGACAGGGGAGTCATTCTGTCATCTTCCGCACATCCTGTTATCGAAAGGCAAAAACACAGCCATAAGGCTTTACCGAGACACTCTCGCATAATAAAAGTTCTATTCATATACTAAGATATTAAAGTGAATAATCGTATCAAAGATGCATTGCGGACCTATACATCCTCGTATAAGTCCGGAAAGGCTGTTTGATACCACTTTTATTATGCGTAAGTTTGTGTATTACAATCAGATATAACGGCCTTGAATACAAAATGGTGTTTCAAAAAACGTACGTTTTTTGAAACACTATTTTTACCCTCCGCACTGGATGCAAGGGGAGTAGATAAACTTCTGATAATTAAAGCAATGCAAAAAGATTTGCACAGATGAAAAAAGCGTCTTATCTTTGTTGCATCAGACGTACGTCCTTTGAAACATGATTCTTATAACATAGGATATTTATTATTAGAGAAGTGAACTTTTCTTTTGTTTGAGTTTTATACTTGCTTTTTGGACGGTTACTATCAGAGTATGTAGGGTTGCTAATATCGAAATACTTGGTGTATCCAGGGTATGGCAATGCTTGCAAAGTTGGTTCATAATAGATTCCTGACGAATTGTGCTGACTATTTAATAGTAGGGGATTTGTTTTAGACTTTTCCTTCGATTGAGGCGTTCGGAATTTTTTGGAGAAATGATTAAAATATAAATAAGGCAACTGATTCGAAATGAATTAGTTGCCTCGTATTTTGTAATTTACGGAATATCTCCGAAAAAAACAGGCAGTAGGTTATCAGCACTGTTTCTGTCTTTGTTTTTTTACTCTTCTTTTATTTAAGGGGAAATATTATAGTTTAGGTCCTTTGACACAACGAGTTTGGTATGCCATTTTCTTTGGTGTGCTATTGACATCGGTTTTACCTTCACCGGGAGATATATCCAATCTATAACAATCATTAGTATTAATTGATTCATCCGTAAAATATTGACCATACGTTCCAGGCCACTCTTCTGCCGTTGTTCCCGGATTATTATTACGCCAGCCACCTAACGGTAAAAAAATACCGGTTGTGGCATTTAGGAACCACACACCATTCACTCCATTAGAGACTTTTTTCACATTATTGCATCTTCCCAATCTTTCTAATTCATTGCGTGTAGGTAGCCGCCAACCACTACCATAAGTTGTGGGATTTAGTCTGGCACAAGGATCGATGTTGTTTCCATTATAGTCTTTTTTCCATTGATAATAGTAGCCAAATTCTTTGTTGGTTGCCCACACATAATTGTTGCTTGCACCGGTACTTTTTAAATTTCCGTCAGCAAATACCAATTTTGATAACTTTTGCTTATCATCATTGGTACATGCTTTTTTCGGATTGCTCAGATTGATGCTACCTGCCGGAACATTTATTCCGGGGCTTCTCTTAAACTGGATTTTCATTGTATAGCTCATACCCTCTTTCAATTGTACGCTTTGAGTTGAAGTAATGTCTATATTATCCGCATTATTAGTAATTATATTTCCTACTGTCAGCTTGTCGAAGTGTACTGTTATTGTCCGGGCACTTGCGAAGGGAACCATGCGTATAGTGGTAGTCAGGTTGGTGTTTGGATTAAATGAAGCTGTGTTGTTGGTATTAGCAGCCACTGCCGAACTTCCAATCACCCACGAGGTTGAATTACCTCCCTGCTTTACGTATACTCCTGTACACCCGCTAATGGTATTACTTGTGAAGCCTGTTACACTAATGCTTATTGTAAGTTTGCATAGTTTCTGTTTGAATGTTACCGGAAGATTATAATCAAGACTATTCACATTGGCTATGTCTCCTGAATCATAAGTCATAAAGTCATTATTCATGTTTGAAATGTCTATCTTGGTGCTATTATAGGTATATGATGCAGGGATACTTCCCAATGCCGCAGTTGTATTGAAGGAGTAGCCGATTACCCGTATCGTTCCTGACCGTGTGAGTAGTTTCCCCTGTTTCAGTACAGGCGAGGAAGTACCATTTGAGGTATAGTCTGCGGCTGATTGGAATACGTAGTTGCTTCCTGATTTTCGGAAAACGATCAGACGAAAGTAAATACCTGTAGATAGAGTGTTTGCACGGGTAGTTAGGGTGGAAAGGGTATCTTCCGTCAGTTCCATGGATGCGATTCTGGGACCACTATATTCCGAAGATTCTTTTGTACGGGTATGGCTTAGAGTTTTTACTCCTGCCCATTCGGCAATCAGAGGAGCATTATGACGGGGGGACATAGTATTGTCCGGAGAGTAAGCATTGTACTCACCATTTTCAGCCATACTGATGTTAATAGGTATTACAATGTCGGAATCGTTATCTTTTTCCGGAAGAAATGGATACTTTTCTTCTTGGGTGCATCCACTGACCCAGAGGCAGGATGCTGTCATTACCGCGATCCATAAGAGGGACGTTCGCATAATAAAAAATTTGTTCATTCTAAATTTGTTTAGTGAATAATCATATCAAAAATCTCCCATCCGGCT
>NZ_JAHKNF010000012.1:0-77197 GCF_018860125.1 Bacteroides sp. HF-4919 | reverse complement strand
CCGGCTTATACATGTGTGTATAAGCCGGTAAAGACTGTTTGATACAACTTCTATTATGCGTAAGTTTGTGTATTACAATTAGATATAACGTCTTTGGAAATGCAATCGTGTTTCAAAAGACGTTCGTCTGATGCAACAAAGATAAGGTGCTTTTTCCATCTGTGCAAATATTTCTACATTGTTTTAATTATCAGTCATTTATCTCTTCCTTTTGCCTTCAGTGCGCAGAGTCAAAACTGTGTTTCAAAAAAGGAACGTCTTTTGAAACACTCTATGATGGATAATATGTTTGTTATTAATCTATTATATACTTATTGTTTAGGCTTTCGGGGATTTTTTCTATTGATTTTATTTTTAATAGAAAAGGGACAAAGCCCCCCCGACTTTGCCCCTTCCAATCTTTTTCCCCGTAACTAATACGAAGAAAACACCACTAATCAAAATTTATACCTTTGTGTGTCAGAAATTTCTTCCGGTGTCCCACCATAGACGAGTACCGCAATTATCGGCTCCACCCAAAGCATTTACCAGTTGGGTATATTGTTCCGGGTTGGTTGTTTTGATACCTACGAAGAAGTTTAGTCGGCGTGGCCCGATGCCGGTGTCTACTGTACCTTCACTCTGATTGACCAAAACAGGGAATAATTTCGGATAACCAGTGCGGCGTTGTTCTGCCCAGGCTTCTCCTCCTTCCGGATACATGGCCAGCCATTTTTGTGTAATGATACGACCCAGTTTATCTTCGTTGCTGGCAGCATCGTCCCATTTAGGGGTCAGCGTATTGACGGCTTTCACATTGTTCTCCGCTTTGAAAGCATCTATGTAGTCAGCGGGTTTCTTCTCGCTTTCCAGGTAAGTTTCTGCTCCTGCAGCACCCCATTGGGCAAATGATGCTTTTACACCTCTCTCATAACAATCTTTGACGGACTCATTACTCCATCCCCTCAAAGCTGCTTCGGCACGCAGGAACCATATTTCGGCAGAAGTCATCAGTATGGCGTCACTCTGCTGGGTGATAGTACTTTTTGAATGTCCGTTATAGTTTTTGTGATTGAAGCCCGTACCTTGGCGGATACCTTTGTAAGTGCCCTTGTAATTGATAATGCTTGTTGCATCGGAACCGGCTGCTTTATTAAAGTATTTTTCCAGACGGGGATCTTCATAGCCTACTAACAAGGACTCCATATTGGCGTTCATAAACACCTCGCCCCATCCAATATTGATTTCTCCGAAAGGATTGGTATAGCCCGACGCTGTCGATACGGCTACCACCTCATCATTTCCTTCCAGCAATCCCTCTTTGTCTGTAAGGGATTTTTGCGCCTCTGCAAGAGCCAGTTTAGAGTCTGCCATAGCGATGCGGACAGCCAGGCGCAAACGGAGAGAGTTCGCGAACCGGATCCACTCACTGAAAGTGCGTTTCCCCTGAGGCATCAGGATATCGAATTTAGCAAAACTCTCTATCTCCGGATTGGCTTTTTGATATTCACGTATCTTTGCGATACCTTCGTCCAGATCGTTGAAGAAAGCTTTGTAGGCTTCCGGTTGTGTATCAGGAGTAGAACCTGTTTTCGATCCGAACTGAGTATAAACGATCGGACCATATAAGTCGGACAAACGGTGCATCAGTTCCACCTTCAATATTTTGGTGATCCCATAGAATCCTATATTATCTTTTTCGTTGATTGTCTCAGACTTCTGGACTTCCGGCATGATGTATCCGTAGGTGTTATCCCATGTGGAGCCGTTCCATCCGTCCATCATATAATAGGTACTGTTGTTCTTCCCTTCGTTGAAAGGGTTAAAGTCGTGTACGTATCCCGAGAATAAATCAGCTCCCAGATTTTGCATGGTCTGGAAAGGCCAGTTCTTACCGCTTCCCCAATCGTAATTAAAGTAGATTCCTTGCTGGATAATGCCCAGTGGAATACCATAATAGTTGAAATCCTGTTTCTTGCTATCGTTATCGAATCCCGCTTCGTTGGTATTGAATGATTCGAAAGAATCGGTACAGGCTGAAAATCCGATCAGTCCTCCTAAGAGTATACTTGCTATATATTTGATATTGTTTTTCATGATGAATCTCTTTTAGAATGTGAACTTAATATTGAAACCTAAGCTGCGGGTAGTCGGCATGCCGAATACGTCAATACCCTGATTATCGTTACCTGTTGAAAGAACAGCATCTGGGTCGAACGGAGCTTTCTTGGAGATAAAGAACAGGTTGCGTGCTACGAATGACAACTGGACATCTTTGAAAGCACCGCCGGCTTTGGCCAACCAGCTTTGAGGAAGTGAGTAGCCTAATGAAAGTTCACGGAGGCGGATGTTGGTGGCATCGTACATATAGTATTCCGTACATCCGTCGCGTCCGCTGACTGCGGTATAGAACTTTTGCGGTTTCACTTGAGTCCCATCGACATTGACATAACCTGCATCACGGGCTTTTCCACTGTTCAGGCTGACACCTCTTTGGTCAAGTTCGGCCTGAGTCTGTGAAAGTACATCGCCACCGAAACGTCCGTCAATCAGGAAGTAGAGTGAGAAACCTTTGTAAGTGAAAGTATTGCTCCATCCCAACATAAAGTCCGGATTACAGTTTCCTACTTTTTCTGTATTGCCGCCACCGATAACGTTTGGAATCTTGTCACCGTCTGCGTCTGTAGTGAACACCACTTTGCCATTTTTGTCACGCTCGAATGCCTTGCCATAAATATCACCGAATGAACCACCCTCTACCAGGCGCATGGAGTAGGAGGAAGAGAAACTTTCGTCACCATAAACAAATGTTTTCAGGTCCGGATGAAGCTTGATAATCTTGTTTTTGTTGGTAGAGAAGTTAAATTGAGTCTTCCAACGGAAAGCGTCATTCATCACCGGAGTAGCTCCTAAAGTGATTTCTATACCTTCGTTCTGAATGTTACCGGCATTTACCATGTAGTATTTATACTCGGCACCTGCCGATGAAGGCAATGTAAATAACTGATTCTTGGTGTTGGTACGATAATAGGTGAAGTCAAAATCCAGTCGGTAGTTGAAGAATTTCCATTCGGTACCGATTTCATAGGAAGTACTCATCTCGGGTTTCAGATCATTGAAAGGAGCCTTAGAGTAAGTAACGATGGCACCACCTGCACCGATGATATCATTACTGCCCGGAATCGTGTTGCTGATGAACAACGGGAGATCGTTACCAACTTTGGACCATGAACCTCTGATCTTTCCGAAAGAAATCCATTCGGGGAGTTTCACTGTATTGTTCAGTACCCATGACAGACCTACCGAGGGGTAGAAGAAACTGCTATGTTTGGTATAGGCCAATGTAGACGACCAGTCGTTGCGTGCGGTGACATCCAGATACAGGCTTTCTTTCCAACCTAACTGGGCAGTGCCGAACAGGGACTGTAATACTCTTTTTTGATTGATTTGTTCGTCGATATAAGCAGCCTGTGTCATTTTGATATTGGCTACGGTGAAGACGTTGGGGTAGTACAGTGAAGCTGTTTTGGAGTCCAGTCTCAAAGAATTGACATTCGTACTGTTAATGCTGCCGCCGATTGCGCCATTCAATGAGAAGTCATTCCATTTTTTGTTTATCATAGCCATGACATCACCGTAATACAATGTTTCAGTATGGTTCAAGTCAATATAACGTCCGTTTTGTCCTGATAGGGCAGGAGCAGTAGAAGCGTACATACGTTGTTGATACTGATCGTGTGTGTAATCGGCAGTACCACGAGCCTGGATATTCAGCCAGTCAGTGATTTTCACGTTGGCGGTCAGTGAAGCGATGGCGCGTGTACGTTTATCGTTGCTGTTGATGCGGTTGGTGATCCAGTAAGGATTCTGTTCCATATCCTGATAAGAAGTATACCAGTTCTGTACATTCATATTACGTGCCGGGTCAAACACTTCGAAGTTGTTTTTATATTCGGATAAGTCTTCACCTCTCGGGAAACCGTAGAGTCCCACCAGCGGATTCATATAATAACCACCGGAAGTCGGACGATTTTTGATTGTTTGTGTCATCAGGTTGACATTGGCATCCAGCTTTAGGTAGTCGTTAAAGAAATTGGCTGTTTCGCGGAAATTTAGATTGTGCTTCTGCATTTTGTTTTTCTCGACTATACCTTTGGCAGTGGTATTAGCATAAGAGAAGTAAGTTTGCATCTTTTCACTGCCGTTCATAAAGGATACGGAATTGATAGCTGTTACACCATTCTGGAAGAAATTATCTGCATTGTCATAATCTTTTAGAGTTGCCTTTTTCCCCCAACCGTTTTTTGCTTCGGGATCCATGGCATAACTGTTTTGGAATTCGGGCAGGCAGATGGCATGGTCTACAGTCAAGTTAGAAGAGAATGTAATCTTCTGGATACCGGCTTTACCCTTCTTGGTAGTAATCAGGATGACACCATTGGCAGCTTGTGAGCCGTAGAGGGCTGCTGCGGAAGCTCCTTTCAGGATACTCATGCTTTCGATATCATCCGGGTTCAGGTTGGAGATACCGTCACCGCCATCACGGTTACCTGCATCGGCAGTACCACCGATGGCTGTGGAAGCCTGTTCGTTGCTGCTATTCAGCATCGGTACGCCGTCAATCACATAAAGGGGTTGGTTGTTTCCGCTGATAGAACGGCTGCCACGGATCGAGACTTTGGCTGAGCCACCCAGTCCGGATGAACTTTTGGTGATTTGTACACCCGCTGTTTTACCGGCAAGGGCATTAATCATATTCGGATCTTTGGCACGGGTCAGTTCATCGCCACCTACTTGTTGTGTTGAGTAGGTCAAGGAGGCTTCTTTTTTCTTGATACCCATGGCGGTTACGACTACCTGTTCCAGTGCCATGGCTTCTTCCTGCATCTTTATGTTGAGGCTTTGCCGTCCGTTTACCTGTATGTTTTGTGGCTGATAACCGACATAGGTAATTACAAGGATAGAGTTGCTGGGTACATTAAGGCTGAAGTTGCCTTCCATGTCGGTGATGCAACCGTTTGTGGTACCTTTCTCCAATACATTGGCACCGATGATGGGATCGCCATTCTGGTCAGTAACTACTCCTTTTACGGTTACTCTGTCCTGCTGGGCTGTTGAGGCGTTATCGTTGTTTTTGGTCAGAACAATGTTGTGCCCTTCCATTACATATTTAATGTTGGTACCTTTAAATGCCTCGTCGAGAACTTCGGATACGGCTTTGTTGTCGGCCTGTACGTTTACTGTACGTCTGGTATCTACATTCTTTTTATTATAGACAAACAGATATTCCGTCTGAGATTCAATCTTCGATAGTAATTCGCTTACTTTCAGGCTTGAACGTGGTATGCTTATTTTAGCATTTTGAGAGTATCCATTCTCACTGTAAGCTTGGAGTGCTACGAAAAAGAGAAGGAATAATGTGATCTTCATGGTTAACAATATTTGTTTTGAAACAAAATTTTTTGGGCATAAATGCCTTGGCAAAGAAATTTTTCTCATATCTTTGTAACGTGTTAAGTTAATAAATTGATTAAGGTCGATTTTTGACTGTTTCGAATCGGAAAGTATGGGGGTACTTTCCGATTCTCTTTTTTGAGAATAATGGACTTTCTTTTCTACTTTTTCATGCGTATCTGGTTTTTAATGGTTTGTACTAATTTAAGGTCTATATTGAGCTCTTTCCTTATTTCTATTCAATGATGATACTGTCTTTTTCTTCATTGATGCGGTATGTGAACTTATGATCCTTCTGAATGACTTTCAGAATATGCTCTATGCCATCCTGCTCTTTAAACTTACCTGTACAGCGGTAGTTCAGTATTTTCAGATTTCTTACGCTTATGTTCACATTATAATATTTTTCCAGTTTGTTGAGCAGGCTGTTAAGCGGCGCATCATCAAAACAGTATAATCCTTCTTTCCATCTCAGATAATCGTACGAAGGTAAAGTAGTCTTCTTGTACTTTCCGTTGTATGATCCGAAGAACTCGTCTTTGGTCAGTCGGGTGATCACTTGATCACTTCCTACCGGATAGATGTCGACAATACCTTCAATCAAGGTCGTTTCAAATTCGTTACTGCCTTTGTAGGCGCAGACGTTGAAATGGGTTCCTACCACTTTTACCCGGTTTATTTCCGTGTTGACAAAAAATGGTATCTTTTTGTTTTTGGCTACTTCAAAATAAGCTTCTCCGTCCAGCTCTACGTTTCTTTCCTGGCGTCCGAAGTTGGATGCATAAGTCAAAGTAGACTTTGAGTTCAACCATACTTTTGTTCCATCTGCCAGTGTGATTTGTGCACGTTGTCCTGCAGGAACAGTTATGGTTTGCCGGTGGGCTGATTTTTCATATTGGTAATTCTTAAACAAGAACCCACAACTGACAGCTACGATGAGTACGGCAGCAATACGTGCACTCCACTTCAACATCGGGAGAATCCGGTTTTTTTTGTTTCTCCGGTTTATTTGTTTTTCATCCGTGAACAGAGCTATGTCGTATAGCATCCGTTCTTTTTGAAATGCTTTCCGGTTTTCGGGAGATGCATCCACCCAGTTTAGAATTAGTTTTTCTTCTTCTTCGGAGGCAGTTCCTTTAAAATACTTGTATAGTAGTTCCTGTTCCATAAAATGTTTTTAGTTTATATATATTGTCGGAGGCCTTATTTCCTCTTTCTGTATATATAACAGGATACTCCCGGACAACCCTAAAGGAAAATGAAGTTTTTTTTAGAAAAGTAGGGAAATAAGATAATCTTTGAGCTCAAGCCGCAATAATTTCAGTGCTTTAGTGATATGGAACTCTACACTCTTGATGGAAATACCGAGTTGTTCGGCTATCTTTTTATTGGGAGCATTGTGATAGTGGCTTAATATAAAGATGTGACGGCTTTGTTCCGGTAGCTGTTCAAGTGTTTTATATACAATGCGTTGTATTTCGGTGTCGAAGATCGATTCGGGTTCACAAGCTTCCAAAGTAGCAATGCGGAGGTCGAGTTCCCGCTGTTTGTGTGTGTTGATGGCTTCTTCGGCCCGCATACGTACCTGTTCGTGCTCAAGGTAGTTAAGAGATTTATTCTTGATGATAGTGAGCAATAATGCGTGGAGATTAGAGTCTTTTTCCCATTTTTCACGGTTTTCCCACAGGCTGATCATTGCTTCCATCAGGATGTCTTCAGCTGCGGCTTTATTCCGGGTATATGAGTAAGCAAACGACAGAAACCTCTCCTGGTTTTCTTGGAAGAACCGACTGAATAGGTCCATGGTATGAAGACTGTTGTTGCTTGACATGAATAGATTTTAAAGGTTCGTTGGATTTTGTTATGACAAAGCAACATAAACTTTTTGGAATATCAAAATAAAAGAATGACTTTTATACTGATTGCCGGTTAAAAAATAACCTGGCTATAAATAATAGCCAGGTTATCAATCTGTCAGTAAGGACAGGAATTATTTATTTTTTTTCCGGACGGGGTAACAAAACTTTTCTTGAAAGTTTAAACTTACCTGTCTTCGGGTCAATGTCGATCAATTTCACTTCGATCTCGTCACCTTCTTTGATGCCGGCTTCTTCTACAGTTTCAAGGCGTTTCCAGTCAATTTCTGAGATATGGAGTAGACCGTCTTTTCCCGGAAGGAATTCAACGAATGCACCATAAGGCATGATTGAGCGTACCTTACCTTTGTATACTTCACCTATTTCGGGAACGGCAACAATGCCTTTGATCAGGCGGATTGCATCATCGATTGATTTCTTGTTGGTTCCGGAAATCTCGATGCGACCCACATTGTCGATCTCTTCGATAGTGATTGTAGCACCTGTCTCTTCCTGCATGCCTTGAATGATTTTTCCACCCGGGCCGATTACAGCACCGATAAATTCTTTAGGAATAGTCATTGTTTCGATACGAGGAGCATGATCTTTCAGTTCGGTACGCGGTTCAGAAATAGTTTCTTCTATTTTGCCAAGTATGTGCATACGTCCTTCTTTTGCCTGATTCAAGGCACGTTCCAGGATTTCGTAAGACAGACCGTCTACTTTGATATCCATCTGGGTAGCTGTAATACCGTCTTTGGTACCTGTTACTTTGAAGTCCATATCACCCAAGTGGTCTTCATCACCGAGGATATCAGATAATACGGCATATTTTTCTTCGCCTGCATTCTTAATCAATCCCATAGCGATACCCGATACCGGTTTCTTAATCTTCACACCGGCATCCATCAGGGCCAGAGTTCCGGCGCATACAGTAGCCATGGATGAAGAACCGTTTGATTCAAGGATGTCTGAAACAACGCGTACTACATATGGGTAATCTTCCGGAATCATTCTCTTCAGTGCTCTATGTGCCAAGTTGCCGTGCCCAATTTCACGACGGCCTACGCCACGTTGAGCTTTTGCTTCACCTGTTGAGAAGGGAGGAAAGTTATAGTGTAATAAAAAGCGTTCTTTTCCGTGGGCCAAAACGTCATCGATAATTTTTTCATCCAGCTTGGTACCCAAAGTGACTGAAGTCAATGACTGAGTCTCACCACGGGTAAAGATAGCTGATCCGTGAGGTCCGGGCAGGTAACCGACTTCACACCAGATAGGACGAATTTCAGTAGTCTTACGTCCATCCAAACGTTTTCCTTCATCAAGGATACAACGACGCATCGCTTCTTTTTCTACGTCATGGTAATACCGATCAATCAGTGCGCCTTTTTCTTCCAGTTCTTCTTCAGAAAATTGAGCTTTAAATTCGTCACGGATAGCGTCGAAAGCATCCTGACGTTCATGTTTGTTTCTGTTTCCGGAAGCTGCGATGGCATACGATTTATCGTAGCAGGCATCGTGAACGGCTTTGCGGAGTTCTTCGTCGTTTTCTTCGTGACAATATTCACGTTTTACGGTTTTACCAACCATTTCAGTCAGTTCCATCTGCGCTTTGCAATGTACTTTGATAGCTTCGTGAGCTACTTTCATTGCTTCCAGCAATTCGGCTTCCGATACTTCACTCATTTCACCTTCTACCATCATGATGTTTTCATAAGTAGCGGCAACCATGATGTCCATATCAGCTTTTTCAAGCTGGTCGAAAGTCGGGTTGATAACGAACTTGCCATCAATACGTGCAACACGTACTTCTGAAATAGGTCCGTTGAAAGGAATATCTGAAACAGCAAGTGCTGCTGAAGCAGCAAGTCCGGCCAATGCGTCAGGCATATCAACACCGTCTGCTGAGAAAAGGATAATGTTTACGTAAACTTCTGCGTGGAAATTATCGGGGAATAAAGGACGGAGAGCACGGTCTACTAAGCGGCAGGTAAGGATCTCATAATCAGATGCTCTTCCCTCTCTTTTTGTAAAGCCACCGGGGAAGCGGCCGAATGCTGCAAATTTTTCTTTGTACTCTACCTGAAGCGGCATGAAATCTGTTCCGGGAACTGCATCTTTAGCGGCACAAACAGTAGCTAACAACATGGTGTTACCCATGCGAAGCATCACAGAGCCATCTGCCTGTTTTGCCAGCTTTCCCGTTTCGAGTGTGATGGTTCTGCCATCTCCCAACTCGATCGTCTTAACAATTGGGTTAATCATAAAAATTGTTTTATCTAATATCTTTCTTTCAAAATTCCCGCAAAGATATACATTTATTGCACTAATCTCGTGAAAATGAGATAAAAAGTTAGTAGGAATTTGATTTTTTTCAATTTTGGAGTGAAGAACATGGCAAAATGCTTTGACTAATCTTGAAAAGAAGTATATTTGCAGCTTGAAAAATAACACGCATATTATGAAAAAAGTAACGTTAGTAGCTCTTGTGGCTCTTGCTTTAAGTTCTTGTAATTCTGACCCTAAATTTAATGTGAAAGGAGATGTTTCGGGAGCAGATGGAAAAATGCTTTATCTGGAAGCTTCCGGACTTGAAGGAATTGTGCCTTTGGATTCTGTAAAATTGAAAGGAGACGGTTCATTCAGTTTTAAACAATTACGCCCTGAATCTCCTGAGTTTTATCGTTTACGGGTGGAAGATAAAGTGATTAATTTCTCGGTTGACTCTACAGAAACTGTCAGCATCAAAGCGCCTTATACAGACTTTTCGACTGCTTATACAGTAGAAGGCTCGGACAATTCTGCGAAAATTAAAGAACTGACTCTAAAACAGATCCGTTTACAGAAGAATGTGGATGCGTTGGTAAAAGCTGCGCAAGCCAATCAATTAGGTAACGATGTGTTTGAAGACAGCCTGGCTGTATTGTTGAAGAATTATAAAGATGATGTGAAAATCAATTATATCTTTGCTGCTCCCAATACGGCTTCTGCTTATTTTGCTTTGTTCCAGAAGCTAAATAATTATATGATTTTTGATCCTCTGAATAATAAAGACGATATTAAATGTTTTGGTGCCGTAGCCACAAGTCTGAATAATACTTATCCGCATGCGGTACGTTCGAAGAATCTCTATAATATAGTCATAAAAGGTATGAAAAATACTCGTACCCCCCAGCAAAAGACAATTGAGATACCGGAAGAAAAGATTGCTGAAACAGGTGTGATTGATATTGCTTTGAGAGATATGAAAGGTAATATCCGTAAACTTACTGACTTGAAGGGTAAAGTCGTTCTTCTTGATTTTACGGTTTACCAAAGTGCGGTTTCGGCTCCACATAACCTGATGTTGCGTGACTTGTATAATAAGTATGCGAGCCAGGGGTTGGAAATTTATCAGGTTTCATTGGATGCCGATGAACATTTCTGGAAAACTTCAGCCGATAATTTGCCTTGGGTATGTGTTCGCGATGAGAATGGAATTTACTCAACGAATGCAGCTTTATATGGCGTAAAGAATCTGCCGGCTCTATTCCTCATCAATCGTAACAATGAACTGAGGGCCCGTGGAGAGACGATAAAAGACTTGGAAGGAACTATCAAGTCTATGCTTTAAGTTGTTATAAATTAGAAGTTTTCGTTTAAATATGTTACATAGCATTGCTTTTTGCTTGACACATATTGTTTAAAAGGTTATCTTTGCGAAGAAATAATTGAAAAGAGGGTTCCAGCATGACTCATGTTGGAATTCTTTTTTGTTTTATATGACCGTTAAAAATAAAAGGAGGAAAACATCATGGCTTATATGTCAGAAGAAGGTTACAAGAAATTGATGGCGGAACTTAAAGAACTGGAAACAGTGGAACGCCCCAAAATTTCTGCGGCTATAGCTGAGGCGCGCGATAAAGGTGATTTATCGGAGAACGCCGAATACGATGCTGCGAAGGAAGCTCAGGGTATGCTTGAAATGAAAATCAACAAACTCAAAGCTGTTATAGCGGATGCTAAGATTATCGATGAATCGAAACTGAAAACAGATTCAGTACAGATTCTGAATAAAGTAGAATTGAAAAATACCAAGAATGGTATGAAAATGACTTATACCATCGTTTCAGAAAGCGAGGCAAATCTGAAAGAAGGAAAGATTTCCGTTAGCACACCGATTGCTCAGGGATTACTTGGCAAAAAGGTAGGTGATGTTGCTGAGATCCAAGTTCCACAGGGTAAAATCAGTCTTGAAGTAGTAAACATTTCGTTTTAACATGAGGGCAGGTCCATATTCGGGCTTGCCCTATTTTATATATTAGGATTATGGTAACAATATTCAGTAGAATCATAGCGGGTGAAATTCCATGCTATAAGGTAGCCGAAAACGAAAAGTTTTTTGCTTTCCTTGATATCAATCCGTTGGTGAAGGGACATACTTTGGTTGTTCCTAAACAGGAAGTTGATTATATCTTTGATTTGAGTGATGAAGATCTGGCTGCAATGCACGTTTTTGCCAAAAAAATAGCTCGTGCTATTGAAAAAGCTTTTCCTTGTAAAAAAGTGGGTGAAGCAGTGATCGGACTTGAGGTTCCACATGCTCATATTCATTTGATTCCTATTCAAAAAGAATCGGATATGCTTTTCTCTAATCCAAAATTGAAACTGGCAGACGACGAGTTTATTTCTATTGCCAAAGCTATTAGTTCTGCTTACGAAACAGCCAAATAAAATTCTTCCTTCATTAAATAATAGTAAAGGGGCTGAACGTTGCCGTTCAGCCCCTTTTTCTTATTAACTTCGTGGCATTTATAAAGTTAACTTCGTAATTATAGGAAGTTAACTTCTTAGCTCTAATAAGTTAACTTCGTATACTTAGGAAATTAACTTCGTACAGTACTAAATATAATCTTCTCCTAATTTCATTTGTGCATCATTCACATACTTGCGTATGGCATGTTCTTCGTCCTTTTTGCAGATCAGTAATACATTATCTGATTCGGCTACCAAGAACCCCTCCAGACCTTCTATCACTGCAAGTTTACCTTTGGGTAATACAACGATATTGTCATTGCTGTTGTAAATCAATGAGTCACATTTTAGAGTTACATTTCTTTGTTCATCTTTAGGTGATAAATCATATAGTGATCCCCAGGTTCCAAGGTCTGACCATCCGAAGTCTCCTAAAGAAACATATACATTATCAGCCTTTTCCATAATTCCGAAGTCTATCGAAACGTTAGGGCACGCCGGGAAGTTTTCTTCGATAAAGTCTTTTTCTTCAGGTGTACCATAGATCTCTCTTCCGGGAGACAGTTTAGATGCTAATTCTGGTAGAAGAGTTTCTCCTGCTTTAATGATTGTATTGACATTCCACATGAAGAGGCCTGAATTCCAATAGAACTCTCCACTTTCAACAAAAACCTTAGCAAGTTCCAGTTCCGGTTTTTCTGTAAATGTCTTTACTTTGTAGAAGTTGTCTCCTTCCTGCTCTGCTATTTGGATATATCCGTATCCGGTTTCCGGACGATTGGGCTTTATACCTAAAGTGAGAAGTTTATCAGATTTTGATACAAAGTCCAGTCCTTTCTCTATAGCGGCTAAAAATTCTCCCTCTTTTAAGATCAGATGATCGGAAGGGGCAACTACGATGTTGGCATTTGGATTTAAGGCACGTATATGATAAGATGCCCATGCAATGCACGGAGCCGTATTTCTTCTTGCCGGTTCCAGCAAGATCTGTTTTGAGTCTAATTCTGGAAGTTGTTCTTTTATCAAGTCTGCGTATATCGCATTGGTTACGATAAGTATGTTCTCCGTAGGAATAATTTTGTTGAATCGGTCGAAAGTCTGTTGCAACAGTGAACGACCTGTTCCAAAGAAATCCAGAAACTGTTTAGGCATTGTCTTGCGGCTAAACGGCCAGAAACGACTGCCGATACCTCCACCCATAATGACACAATAATTATCTTTGCTTGTCATGATATTGACTGTTTTAAATGTTTCTGCTAAAATACGGTTTATTCTCTGAAAATAGAAGCGTTTATGCGATCTTTTATTCTTTTTTTCTCTTTTTTTTTATAAAACTCTTGCAAGTTCAAAAAAAAGCCGTATCTTTGCACCGCATTTGAAACCAATGCCCAGATGGCGGAATCGGTAGACGCGCTGGTCTCAAACACCAGTGGATTCACTTCCATCCCGGTTCGACCCCGGGTCTGGGTACTTAGAAATCCTAATAATCAATTGGTTATCAGGATTTTCTGCTTTTATAAGGCGTACTAAATGTGTACTGACTGGCGAAAACAAAAATAATGGCGCATGGTAATAACCCTGTGTTTAAGCATAGATATTGCAGAGGCGGAATATGAAGAACTTGGTATCATTGACGCCGTGCAGTTTGGCTCTGAAAGCCTTGATTTTTGAGTTTATTGATTCGGCAGAGGCGTTGGTAGAGCGGTTGTTAAAGAAGTTGAGTATTTCGTCAGAGTGTTGGTAGAGTGTAGCGGCTATGGTGTTGAATGATTTGAAGCCGGAGTCTGCGACTCGATTGTACCAACGGGCGAGATTCAGACGTGCGCTGTCTTTGGTTGATTGTTTGTTGAATATGGCCCTGAGGTTTTGCGATAGCCAATAAGCCTGTTTCAAATCAGGGTAGAGATCGAACAGTATTCTGGCGCGTGTCCGTTGGGTGTCAGTCCAATTTTCAGGTGATTTGAGTAAGGCATAGCGCCCTCTTGCCAACAGTTCTTTGAGCGTATCTCCATTCTCTATATGTTCCGCTGTATATTTTCGCCCTTCAAGTTTCGCAGCCTCTCTGGCATCTGTTTCGGCATTGATGGCCTCCCAGCGGTGCTTTATGCGTATTTCCTGGACTGCATCCAAAGCAAGCCTCTGCACATGAAACCTGTCGATTACCCGCGATGCCCGCGAAAAAGCCATACGGCAGATTTTATGCATGCTGTCGGACAAGTCAAGCGTTATCTCGGTGACTTTATTGCGTAGCTCGCTTTTTATTTGACGCAAGGCATGTATAACGGTATCGGCTTCCGTGCCGAGTACTATGGCTACAATGGAGTTCTCTCGACCGTGAGCCTCCTTATTGGTTACGATTGTATATAGCTCTCCGCGACTCAAAGAGGTTTCGTCGATACTCAGATGCGGCCCAATGTTTTGCGGAAATACCCGCCATCGTTCGGCATGAAGCCCCTCTGCCGTGTCTTTCCATTGCCAGTAACCGCTCAGATGACGCTTATACTGGCGTTCAAACAGGTCTCCGTCTATATCGAAAAAACATTCAAGAGAGCGGCCCGTAATCGGGTATTTGTCCAAGCATATCTTTTAAAAAAGCCGCAAACTCTTTCGAGAAGCGGGTACCTTCGGCCACAAAATCCCAGCGTCTGCTGACGCTTTTGCCCGTCTCAACCTCAATCCACCGGCGACGCTTTACATGAAACGACATCTTACGCCCTCTGACTGGATAATCCCTAACGATGCTCTCTTCATAGAAACCGTTAGACCGAAGCTGTCCTGACTCGTAACCGAAAACCCCATTATTCCGTTCCTCCAAGGTTACGTCAAGCGTTTCTGTGGTTTTATCTACCTTGACCACCTCAAAGTATTCAATCATTTCTTCAGGCAGAAGACATTCAGCCAGCTCTATATAAGCATTCTTTTCCATCGCACTTCGTTTAGTGATCAAAGATAAGTGTTTTACTATATATACACAGGGTTATTACCATGCGCCAAAATAAGGTGTACTTTGCTTGTTTGGCAGGCTCTATATTTAGTTTTTATTAACTCGTTCTCTTGATATTTCTTCCTATTCTCAGCTTTTTCTTTCTTTTAAAAGTCGTTTCTACTATTATCTTTGCGATTGATTCACACCCAAAAGAGAATATTACAATGGAAGATTGCTGTGAAATACAGTTTCGTGAGATACAGAAGATTGTTGATGCTTGCATCCAGCATGATTATAAAACAGTGATTGATGCGTTTTCATTGAAAGAAGAATATCTGAATGAATCACATATTAAATAAATAAATAGAGTGTTTTTAGGAGGATTTTAATGGATTGATGAGCTTAATTGCAAACTCTTTGTTACTTTTGTGTAGAGATAAAATGAGAATAGCTATGAATAAGCCTTTGTTTGTTGAATGTCATAACGCATTAGAATATAATCATCTATTTAAGGATGTTGATAATATGAATTTTTACTCAGCCAAGATGGATGAAAATGAGTATATAGTGGTAGATGATTATGATTGTGATAATTATGACATTTGGTCTGAGGTGCAAATTGTTCTTTTGGAGAATGACAGATTGCTTTGTAGACATAAAGGAAAATATGGTGTGGTAAATTCAGAAGGTTGGGATGTTATTCCTTTTGTTTATGATAAATTTGAGAAAAGAGCGGAAGCTAATGGAAATATGTATGATGTTTTATTGGGTAATAGGTGGGGAGTCATTGATTCATCGGGAAAGGAGTTTTTCCGGATAAAATATAGTAACCCTATTCCAATATTAGAGTTTCCAAGAAGAGTTTCTGATGATATGTTGTGTAGGAGGACTATACTTGTAGAGGATGCTGATACTCGCCGTAAGGGATTGGTGGATTTCGATGGACGGGAAATCATCCCTACAATATATTCTAAAATAGAACGAAGTGGGAATTGGGACTATGTTTATGTGAATTTTGGAGCTATGGAGGAAACTGATCCTGATTGTACGTGGAATGGAGTATGGGGATGCTGTAATTGGCAAGGTAAAGAGATTATTCCCGTAAAGTATCATGCTATCCATTATATTAATGAGTATTTTATAGCTGGAGATGATGAATATGAATGTGGTGATGTGTTCGTGGATAGATATTATGGAACATATGATTTATACGATTTAGAAGGTACTATGATTATAGGTGGATTTAACAATTGTCAAATCGGAACTAATTATTTTATTCTTAATTTTGGGATAGTTGTTAAATCTTATTGGAAAACAACTTATTGGGGAAATACTGAAATTGAATATGGTGACGAATTAGTAAAAGAGTTAAATTGTGATAAAATGTGTTCTATCATTGTTGATAAAGATTTGAAATCATTTATTTCTAGGCATTTAATAAATGAAACTCGTGAAGAAATAGAATATGAATTTGATTTTCTATGTAACAATCTACCTGCGGGTGAAGGTCTGCTTATAGGGGAATCTCCCAAGTTGTGCAAAGGAAAAAGATATAATGAAGATGATAAGATAATAAAGGGGATTAGTGTCTGTTCGGCTTCTTCTATAAATGACACCGTTGTAATGTACAATATAAGTAAAAAAAATGTAATGCCTGATGGCTCAATAGGGAGATTGAAAGGAATTGTTTTTTGCAATGAGCGAATGGTTATTGCTCCAACATATACAGATGTAAAATCAATAAATAGTGAGTTGCTTTTTATTCAAAATGAAAGAGGCTTAGTTGGTATAAGAAATGTTACAAAAGAATTGCTGGAACCACAATTTAGTTTGATAACTAATCCATATAATAATATAGCTATAGGATTTAAAATTGAATATGTAGAAGAAGATGATATATATCAATGTCAATGCTGTTTATTGAAATTCAACAAAGATGCTATTTGTCAAGAGAATGTGGTAAAAATAACTGGGTCTCAGTTGTATGAATTGTTATATCCAACTTTTAAATCATTAGATGGTTGGGAAACTCTTGTGTTAAGCGAGGAACCTAAAACATTGATAGCACAGTATTGGAAGCACATACCTCATGATAACAATGATACTAATCGTTTTTGGTATCCATATTATAAAGATTTTAAATATCTTTGGGAGGATGAACATTATGAAGAAATAAGAGAGAGTATGTCCGATGATTCGGCAGATTCATACGATTGGAGGTATTATAATGATGGCTTAGATATGGATCAGCAAGATGAACGTTTCTGGAATTTTTAAAAATACCGCTTTATCTTATGTTAAAAAATATTTTATATTTATCAAGTAGTGGTTGGCATTCCATTCTTGGATGTATATTGAAGCTTGTTTTGGATAAAATCTTTCAATATTTCTATGGCATATTTTTGAGACTGCTCTTTATTGAAGCTAGGATTTTCAATATATATGATAGAGCAAGAAGGCTCAATTTTTTCTACAAATTCATATTTATGATTCCTTTTTTCTACCACAGACCATGAAGGAAATGTTTCAATTTGCATAGGATTGAATGTTTGGATAGCTGGTTTGGCAGTACATTTATCTGTTTTGACAAAGCGTCCTTTTGTTATTTCTTTTACTATAGGGATTTCTATTTCCTCGGAAGAATGAAGAGTTTGATGACACTTTTGGCAAAGTGTTATAAGATCATCATCGTCATATTCCCAAATTTCACGGTCAATAATGTATAACTTATGATGAACATTTAGTATTGGCATGACTATTTTTTTTCCATATCCTAAATTTATATCTAAATCAATATGATATTTCTCACTGCCAATATGATAATTGCCTGTGTGCATATCATAGGAATGTACTTCAATATATCTTCCTTTTTCAACAATAACGTCTCCAAGTGAAGGATTGCTACAATGGCAGCATTGGCATGTATAATTGTCTCGTTTTAGTATTTTTTCTCTTTTATTCTTCCATTCTTTTGCTTCGTAAATATTGTAGTAATCTGTAATCTCCTTCTTTTTAATTTGCTCTTGTAAATAATTATCTTGAATTTGAGATAGTGCTTTTTGAGCATCCTCTGCTGTGTCATAGATAAATTCTGTTAGTGCTTCATTGTCGAAATTTACAATCCCAAACTTGCCGTGCATAGAAACTGCAATGATATTATCCTTTATTAGTGGGAACTTTATGCAGTCATATATGCAAGGCAAAATTTCTTTCCATTCATGATTGTAGTAACCGCATTTCCCGTTTGATAAATATGCATTATAGAACGGAGAACTTAAAATTGGTGAATAGTTTGATTCTATTTTTTTGTATGCTGTATTAGAAATTTGCGTTCCACAACTATTTAATATATAAACTCCGTTTTTATTATTCTTTCTTATTAGATTGTTGGGCAGAATTTCAAGTTTGTCACTATTATATGGTAGTAATACTTTCCCTTCCTTATTATATAGTGCGTATTTAATGGTTTCTTTGTTATTGCTCTGCACTATGAATGTTAAGTTTTTCAGTATATGTATTTTGTCCTGCTCAATGGGAATAATAATCTCAGAATTGGAGTTTAATAAACCATATTTCTGGTTTTCTTGAACAATAAATATGGCTGTATCTTTCAGATGTTCTCCATTGTATATAGAGAACCAATCACGAGGAGGTTCTTCAAAAATAATCTTATCGTAAAATTTCGTTGTAATATTCCCTTTTTCATTTATTATACATTGTTTTTTATTGAAAGTTGCGATATAGTAAACAGAGCCATTTATTTTCCCAGCCTTAATGCTATCATACTTTTCTTCTATTATAATATCTCCTTTTACTGTGTATGCTCCCCATTTTGCAGTTTTTATAGATTGTGCAATGATACATTTATCTACCCAAATGTTTACAGAACAGAATCTGAATGAAGTAATAGGTTTATCCTTATAATCGCATATAGCACTTCGACCATTTTCTATCGTCTTAAATGTCGGGTGGTCGATAGATTTGCCGCCAACATTCACTAAAAGTGTATCTCTTGAAATCTTTAGACGGAAATCATAATTCTTTCGTCTTATTCTTTGCAGGTTTATTTTATCATTATATTTCCATTCTTTCCAGTTTACATATTTTCTGTGTACTTTTTCATACCATACTGCTATTTTTATTGCAGTAATAAACAGAATAAAAGCACCAACTAAAAGTAGAATGAGGTACATAATTGATTTTTTAAGTAGTTATTATAAGATTTGAACCTAATATTATATGATTAGAAGTTGAGTTAATCATTATCATATTGGATAAATCCAATAGGTTTACGTTCTCTTTGCTGGTTGATTTGCTTCTGTTTATCTGCTAACTGTGATAATGCTAAGTAAATATCATCAAGTTCTTTTCGGGTATCTTCACTAAGGTCATTAACTGCTGCTATTGTGTCTTCATTGCCTTCTTCCAGAATTTTCATGCGCTGCTTTAACTCTTCGATTTCCTTAGTTGTGCTATTTACAGAAGACAAGTATTGGCGTACAGTAACAAAAGCACGCATGATGGATATGTTTATTTCAATAGCTGCTTCGCTATTTAATACAGATGAAAGCATAGCAACACCTTGTTCTGTAAAGGCAAAAGGCATATATCGTGTACCACCTCTTTTGTTTGAGGACGCAATTTGCGACCTCAAACTTTCAAACTCTTTTTTTGTTAGTTCGAACATGAAATCGCCGGGGAAGCGCTTGAGGTTTCTTCTTACTGCTTCTTTCAATCGTTTGGTTTCACTCCCATAAAGTTCAGCTAAATCAAAGTCGAGCATTACCTTTTGACCTCTAACTTCGTATATTTTATTTTGAATAACTTGTAATTCCATAATTTATAACCTGTTTTTATAAGAAATTATTCAACTTTTGGTATGGTTCACACCCATTGTCTGTACATTATGAATTCGGCACACAGCGTGTGCCGAATCTTACTTTTCTAATTCGGTGGATGCCATCCGCCAATTTGGGTATAGTGAATTTGGCGGTTGCTGACCGCCGAATCTCTAAACTATACATATCATAGTCTAATATTGACATGATCTACTAATGTTTCAAAGTTCATAGGTGCAAAGTTACTTCTTTTATCCTCAAAGTTTTAGTTCTGGCAAGCTATTTATTGCTTCCTCTTTCAATTTATCCACCGCACGGGTGTACTTTTCCGTATGCTTTAATCCACTATGTCCGAGCAAGCTGGCTACTGTTTTGATATTAGCTCCATTGTTCAGGATATTCACTGCGAATGAATGACGGGCACAATGCCAACTGATATGCTTATTAATTCCAGCCCGTTTAACCCAACGTTTCACTGATTTACAACAACTTTCATAAGATGGCAAGTTAAAGATGAGCGCATCTTTGTTTCCGTCAGCAGGTGGCTCACCTATAACGGAAAGTAAACCATCATTTAGCGGAATAACTACGCCACTGTTTGCAGAATGACCTTTTGTTTTAGTTTGCTCAAATCTGAGCAACTTGTTGGAATAGTCTATATTCTTATAGGTAAGGTCTTTTATATCGCAGAAGCGTAGCCCACTGTATAGACAGAAGATGAACGCACGTCTTACATTCGGGTTCTCGTTTTCGTAATGGCAGTTGATAAGTGTCTGAATCTCTTCCAGCGAAAGTACATCTTTCCGCAATATTTGCTCATCCACCTTACATGAAACATCTTTGCAGGGGTCTTTCAACATCACATCATGGTCAATGGCATAGCGTACCACCTTTTTGAAACGCTGATAGATGCTTTTTGCTCCTTCACCTACGCTACGTGATTGCAGGTAGTCCACAAACTGTGCTATCATATCCTTAGTGATAAGTTCCGGTTTGATGCTGAACTCATAGATAGGGTATTGCTCTTTCAGAAAGTCTTTGAAACGACTAAGCGCAATTTGCACCATTCGCAAATCCTTCTTTGTATAGCTGTCTATATAGGCTTGAAAGTAGTCCAAAAAATTGATGGTTCGGTCTTTTTTCAACCGATAGCCCAACATACTTTCTTTAAACTCCTGTTCACGCTCTGCACGTATCTTTATGGCGAGCTCCAACGTTTCTTTGTTCTGCTGACGTTCCGCAGGGGTACGGGGCTTATCTATCAGATACAGACTAAGGTTTTCTTTTCGCCTGTTATGCTTTACTGCAAACTTGGGCTTGCCTTGCATCTTTCCACTATCATAGTACACTTGATTGCCGTTTTCATCTAATACGGGCTTCTCTTCTCTACCTAAATAATACTCTAAGTACAGGCTGATTCTACCATCTGAGAGCTTATTTTGCTCTAACTTGGGGTTTCTTTCGTTTTATTCTCTATCTTTGCCATACGCTACTGGTTTTATCCCGATTTGGGTACATAATCGGTAAAAAGTGCTAAGTGATTGATTTTCTTTTGTTTTTCGATGTTGTAAAGGTGCGAAAGAAAATGAGAATTCAAAGTGTACTAAGTAACAAAATAAGGGTGTAAAATGGCAAAAATGGAAAATATAAGAAAATATAAATCGTCTGATAATCAGTTGGCTATTTTCTCTTATTTTCCTATGATTTCTATAGTTTGCACCGGGTCTGGGTACGAAGAAAAAAGCTAAGTAATTGACTATTCAATACTTAGCTTTTTCTTTTATCTGAATTTTCCTCACATTTTCCCCACACGTGCAAAAAATACGATATTAAATGAATGTTTTTCTTTGGCTGAACATAGTAAATACACTACCTTTGAAAAGAATAAAGCCTATTAAATAAAAAGCAATGGAACAAGGCGTTTGGCAAGAGATAGAACAGTTATACCAAAAGTTTCAGAAACTTGGTATCAATGAAGCGGTGGACTATGATAAGTACTACCTGTATTCTCTTATTACCCATTCCACAGCCATTGAAGGCTCAACACTTACGGAACTTGATACGCAGCTTCTTTTCGACGAGGGAGTAACAGCGAAAGGGAAACCGCTTGTGCATCATCTGATGAATGAGGATTTGAAGCAAGCGTATGAACTTGCCAAAACCGAATCCAGTAGCCTTGTACAGATAACTCCTGCCTTGCTACAAAGGTTGAATGCAACACTGATGCGCACTACAGGCAGTGTACACAGTGTAATGGGCGGTTCTTTCGATTCTTCGAAAGGGGATTTTCGTCTATGTGGTGTTACGACTGGTGTCGGTGGACATTCTTATATGAACTATCTGAAAGTTCCTGCTAAGGTAGATGAACTTTGCGCTATACTGCAAGCGAAGCAGAAGACAGTGGGGACACTTCGGGAACAATATGAACTGAGTTTCAATGCTCACCTGAATTTAGTAACCATACATCCGTGGGTGGATGGTAATGGCAGAATGGTTCGGTTGCTGATGAACTACATCCAATTTTGCTATCACCTTTTCCCGACGAAGATATTTAAAGAGGATAGAGAAGAATATATTCTTTCCCTACGCCAATGTCAGGATGAAGAAACCAATCAGGTTTTCTTGGACTTTATGGCAAGGCAATTAAAGAAATCCCTCTCTTTGGAGATTGAACGTTTCAATGCTTCACAAAAGAGAGGGTTCAGTGTTATGTTTTAGAGGTCTGAGAGCCTATCTTTCCGTAATAAACGCTGAAAATTAATAATTTGCAAATAAACACCCAGTTTTATACCCAATAATGTAAAGCCGGGTGTTTTTGTACTATTTAACCAAATTCCTAAATTCCTCTTTTAGCAATTCAAAATAATGGCAATCTGTAAATACTCCATTCTTGAAGCAGGCATTACGATGTATGCCACATTTACGAAAACCTATTTTTTCTAATACTCTCATCGATGCTATGTTGCCAGCATAAACATTTGCACAAATGCGCATCACATCTGTATGATGAAAATAGCAGCTAATAGCCAGTGCTAACATTTGGGTCATAATCCCTTTACCCCAATATGGTTCAGCAAGCCAATAACCTAATTCTGCATTGTAGCGCTCTACATCTATACCACGAGCAAAACTTATATTACCAGCCGCTTCCTGATTTACTTCGATACAATAATTATTTTGTTCGTTTTGAATTGAAACGGACAGGATGAATTGTTGCGCATCGTTTTCAGAATAAGGATATGGTAGGCTATCACGGCAATTATCCCATATCTTTTTATTATTAAGATATTTAGCTAAAGTGGAAAAATCGTCTTTAGACCAACTTCTTATTTTGTATTTATCCACATCCATTTCTTTATTCAATTCATTTACCATTATAAATTCGCTGTATGAAATAAATTACTTAGGAAATGTTTCTGCTATTTGTTTAGCAACACGTTTTATAGCACCTCTAATGTCTGCTGATGCGCTGAATCCTAAGGTTGTATATGCGCCACGGCATGAAGCTATCGGGCGACCAGTGAGATAATCTATGAAATTTACAGTTACGACAGATTCTTCTTCTAAAATATCTACTCCATATTTTACCATAAGCAACTTTGATTGTTGATTCGGAGAAAGTTCGCCAATACGTATATCATTGACAAGTTTAAGACGGGAACTCTCTATGGCATCAAATAGTTGTATTTCATATTCCATCAGTTGAGCCGGAATATGATAAGTGTTGTTGTTGATAATTGAGGCATATTCATACCTCGACAAGTCCGCCTTTTGTGATATTACACTTTTAGAGGTTGTACAAGATGATGCTACTATACCAATTAAAAGGAGGAATGTGACTATTACTTTATTCATTTTTTTATTGTTTAGGTTCAACGTGTAGATAATACTTCTCTTGTGTCAGGTCATCGGGGTCAGTGGAGAGTTGATGCAACATCAGTATACGGGTAGTCTTGTTTTCCCAATACAATTCAGCTTTCACACCCTCTTCGGGCAGGCATTTGAACAGGTTCTCTTTTCCACCAGCATTTTGCCCTTCACCAATGTTATTCTCCATCAGTGTTTTGATGGCTTTTTGCGCTGCTGCCGGGAAGTCTGAATCCGAGAGTTGCTTATGGTTCACCGGGATTATTTTAGAAAAGGGGTTATAATCCTTTGCCACGATGTCATACACCTGATACTCATAATCTGTGTCCAGCAGGCAATAGGTTGTAAGGTTCTGTGGACTCTGCAACACGATTGTCCCCCATTCAATCCCCAAGAAATCACGTTCGTACAGTCTCACAGCGAGCGAGGTCTCATATTCAACCTTTCCTTTGCGATAGCCTTTCAGGTAATTTTTGATGGTACCGCTTTTGAAGAAGTGCGAACTCCATTCCGTAGCAAGATGTGTTTCCGTCCCTCCCTCCGTTGTATTGCTTTCATAGACTCTGAACGTATGAGGGAAACCCTCGGCACTCCAAACAATAGAGTCGTAATATTGTGTAAACTCAGGAAAGCCCAACGGGGTGTAATTGTCGTTTATATCCGTGATTCTGAACGTCACCAGATCGAGCGGTGCCGGGAATTGGGTGTCAAGGTGCATAAACGGAGTGAAGTATGCCTTTTTCATCTTGAATTTGGCTTCTTCGGGCAGAGGTTCCGGCTCTGGATCGGGTTGCCCTTCGTCCTTAAAGGTTCTAGACAAACAGATAATTGTACTTGCTGTTCTCTTTCCATCATTTGTCGAGATTGTAATCTCCTCGTATGCATCCGGGGCTTCCGCAACCTGACGGGGAAAATGAATCTTCAACTGATTGGCTTCCACCTTGAGCGTTGCCCATCCACAATCGTATGTGTAAGAACCGCCCGAAATAGGATTGAGCACATCGAAATTCTCGCAAGTCATCACGATATATCCCTCATTACCGTTTGCCTTGAAACATTCTTTAGGTATCCAACCTACGGTGCCACCTTCATACTCTACACTTTCCGGTGTCAGAATCTCATACGTCCAGAGCATCGGTCCACCGGGTAAAATATCATCCTTGTTGCAAGCCGTAAAAAGCAAGCAAACAAGCGTCATAAATGGCATAAGCAATTTATTCATATTCGTAATAATCCCTATGGCTCTATTGGGGGATTAAATTTATAATGAAAGAACGTGAGCCACCTATGCCACGTCTAAGTGAAGGTCGTAGGAAACCTTTGATGCAGATGTAACAAGAGCAGCCCACGCTATATGCGTGAGAACCACTATGCTATCTCTTACATCAGTCTGAAAATTTCCTACATTTTCACCTACAAGATAAACATAACGTTTCTTCTTTTCTCTAATGTCTTGGAAAGAGTTACCTTTATCCGAATACAAAATTAGCTATTTAATTGATATTTTGTATTATATAGAACGGAATTATAACTTGAATCCTCTACTTTTTCTAGGTTCTTCCGCAGACTGTCGTAAGCCAAAGTCTGCATTGCTGCCATATCCTCGTCATTGATTTACAGCTTGATGTTGCCGTTTCCGTTTTGGATAATTGCCAATAAGTCTGTCATAGGCTTCTTAAAACTGCCGGTTGTAAGGCTTCTCGTTCTGGCAGTATTATAAACGAAAAGCCACTACCCCGATTAGGATAGTGGCGCAAATATATAATGAAAATCAATCGTAAAATAATGATATTCAGTTAGCTAAATTTGTGAAATCCAAAAGCGAATTAAACGAATTTTAATCGGATAAATAGGCTTTCAATTCTTCGATGGCATCATGGTCTTCGCCAACGTCTTTTATCAACTTTTTGCCGTTTCCAAGTGGCGAAATGAGATTTTTGTATGCTTTCTGAATACCTCTTTCATGAACGATTTCTTGTTTATTAAACTGGTTGTACAGGCATTTCTGAAAGTCTTGATGGGACACTTCCGCATGAAACGGTATTCCACTAATGCGATAAACAACCGTGCTATATCTGTTTCTGTGGCATGGGTTTTCAATTGTGTGCCAATTTTTTCAATTAGAATGTCATGCCTTTCTATCAGAAGTTCGGGTAGCGTGCGTGGGTCGGCTCTGCGTCATGCGGTATAGGTCGCTCACTCGACAGCCTATCAGTGTTTGGAATATAAATATATCCCTCTGTATTGCCAGTTGCGGAGTGGCTGATAGGTCGGCATTGAAAATTTTGTCCTTTTCTTCAAGTGTTATGTAATGAGGTGTACCGTATGTACATTTTTCTATCGGGAATTTGTCGAAAGGTCTGTTGTTCAAGCTCCGTCGGGATATCTTGCAAAATCCGTAATCGTGTTACACTTATCCGTAATTTGTATACGGTAGATTTTGTTGTAACGGCATACTTTTGCATAGTGAATGTAGAGTAATAAATGTTATTAGAATTAGATCAAGGAGAAAGAGTTATGAATGACAGAAAGATTTTAATGGCGTACTTTTCATGTAGCGGCGTAACTAAAGCTGTGGCAGAGAAGTTGGCTGCAATTACTGGAGCAGATCTGTATGAAATTAAGCCGGAGATTCCTTATACGGAGGCTGACTTGGACTGGAATGATAAGAAAAGCCGTAGTTCGGTGGAGATGAGAGATGCTCTCTCGCGTCCTGCCATTTCCGGTACGTTGTTTCATCCGGAAGAGTACGAAGTTCTGTTTGTAGGCTTTCCGGTCTGGTGGTATATTGCCCCTACTATAATTAATACATTTTTGGAAAGTTATGACTTTGCCGGTAAAATAGTTGTTCCGTTCGCTACATCGGGAGGCAGCGGCATAGGAAATTGTGAAAAGAATCTTCATAAAGCATATCCGGATATCGTGTGGAAAGATGGAAAACTTTTAAATGGACGGATAACGCGGGATTTGGTTACGGAATGGTTTGAAAAGATTAGATTGTAAATTAAATGGAGGTATAAAAAATGTATATAGAAAATATTAGTTCACCGAAAGATATAAAAGAATTGTCAGTTCAACAACTAAATGTGCTGGCTGAGGAAATAAGAACTGCGTTAATCAGGAAATTAAGTGAACACGGTGGTCATATCGGCCCGAATCTTGGTATGGTGGAAACTACAATTGCACTGCATTATGTTTTTAACTCTCCCATTGATAAAATAGTTTTTGACGTATCCCATCAGAGCTATGTTCATAAAATGCTTACCGGAAGAATGGCTGCATTTCTTGATCCGGCTAAATATGATGATGTCACCGGATATACTAATCCGGATGAAAGCGAGCATGATTTCTTTACGATAGGACACACCTCAACATCTGTTTCACTGGCAATGGGACTTGCAAAAGGACGTGATCTCACAGGTGGCAAAGAAAACATCATCGCTGTAATCGGTGACGGTTCGTTGAGTGGGGGAGAGGCTTTGGAAGGACTCAACAATACGGCAATGCTTGGGTCTAACATGATTATTATAGTCAATGACAATGATCAATCCATTGCTGAAAATCATGGAGGACTTTATAAAGGATTGAAAGAGCTTAGAGACACGAATGGGGAGAGTCCTGATAATATTTTTAAGGCTATGGGGCTGGAGTATTATTACCTTGGAGATGGGCATGACGTGTCAGCACTCATAAAATTATTTACGTCTGTCAAAGATATAGACCGTGCAGTAGTATTGCATATCCATACGATCAAAGGTAAGGGATTGAAATATGCAGAAGAAAATAAAGAATACTGGCATGCAGGAGGTCCTTTTCACATCGAAGACGGTTCTCCCAAAGGACCCGGATGGCCGGTGAATGAAACTGTCAGGGAGTCTGTCTTAGACTTGATTGAAAAGAGGTCGGATGTAGTTGCAATTACTGCGGGAACACCGTCTGTAATAGGATTTACGGAAGACTATCGGAAGCGTGTCGGCAAACAGTTTGTTGATGTAGGTATTGCGGAAGAACATGCTGTTGCAATGGCAAGTGGTATTGCCAGGAATGGAGGAACACCGATTTTTGGAGTTTTCAGTCCGTTCTTGCAGAGAACGTATGACCAACTTTCGTCAGACTTGTGTTTAAATAATAATCCGGCTGTAATCATGGTGCTTATGGCTTCAGTATATGGGATGAACAGTAATACTCATTTGGGGATCTATGATATTCCGATGATTTCACATATACCCAATCTGGTATATCTTGCTCCGACGAGCAAGGAGGAGTATCTTGCCATGTTTAAGTATGCCACTACACAGAAGGCGCATCCCATTGCTATCAGAATTCCAATGATGATGCCTGAGACGGGAATTGAGGATACCACGGATTACTCTTTACTAAATAAATATCAGGTCGTACGAAAAGGTTCAGGTGTTGCGATTATTGCACTTGGAGATTTCTTTGAACTGGGCGTACAAATTGCCGATAAATATAAAATCCTGACAGGTAATGATGTAACACTGATAAATCCTAAATTTATCACAGGTATTGATGAAGAGTTGCTGGAGTGCTTAAAAACGGACCATGAACTTGTGCTTACTCTTGAAGACGGCATAGTGGAAGGAGGATTCGGGCAAACAATTGCAAGTTTCTATGGCTTATCGGATATGAAGGTTAAAAATTATGGAATAAAGAAATCATTCCCCACCGATTTTCGGCCTGAAGAACTGATGAGAGAGAATGGAATATCCGTAGAGCAAATAATAGGGGATATAGAATCCGTATGTAGAGAGAACGTTATGTGAGAACACTCACAATCTGTGGAATAAGTAAAAAGGAGGAAAATTCAGAATAAAAGAGATATTATGAAAAAGAATTTGGGTGCGACGCTGGCTTTATATCTAGCATAGGCTGTTGTCGTAGAAACAATGGAGGAGTTACGTGATGTAGTTCCTCCATTATTATCAGAAAAAGTTTCTAATTCTGTGAGAGTCTGTAATTATTCGGAACTACTCCGGTAATTCTCTTAAATAAACGGCTAAAGTATCGTATATTGGGGTATCCAAGTTTTTCCGTAACTACACTTACCGTATTATTAGAGTCGAGCAGCATGCTTTTAGCCATTTCCAAACGTTTTGACTCGAAATATTCATCGATATTTTTTCCACTTTCAAATTGTAGCAGGTCGTTGAAATAATGAGATGACAGTTGAAGTCTTTTTGCACAGTATCCCAATGAAGGCGATGTATTGCATTTTGATTTTCCGGATAGAATATAATCTTTCAACAATACATCTGTTTTCTTTATAATCTTTTTGTTAGCTTCGCAACGTGTGATAAACTGACGCTCGTAGAAACGGTTGCAATGATCTAATAACAATTCTATGTACCGTGAAATCAGTGTTTTGCTGTGGCAGTCTATCGCATGACAAAGTTCCTCTTCGATGTTGCATATGCATTCTACAGCCTTGGCCTTTTCCCGTTGAGAAAGGTGGAGTGCCTCCTCCGGATTGTAAAAAAAGAAGGAGTAATCTTTTATATGTTCTCCCAAAGAGGTTTGAGAAATCAAGTCCGGATGAAATGCCAGCAGCCACCCTTTTGAGGGAAGCGCTTTACTTTTGTTTATTTTGATAGATTCTCCCGGTGTGAGGAATACCAATGATGCATTGGAATAATCATAGTACTTGCGGCCATATAAAACATCATCGATCTCCCCTTCCATCATCAGGATGGTATAAAAATCAAATTTAATAACTTGCTGCTCCAGATTGGTCTTTGACAGGTCGATTACACTTACCAGCGGATGGAGTGTTTTGCAGCCCAGGCAGCAGTTGCATTGATGGACGGTTTCTATATTTAATATTCTTTCTTTCATAGGAGTCACTTATTTCCTGCGAAGATAGGATGTTCCGGCCAATATTGTTCTTCTTTGTCACTTATATCCGTAATCAAGGTTATGATATCTGTAATTTGTGTAAGAAGAGGTATGTCTTGCCACAATTTGCTATCATTAGGATAAAAGTGGAATGTTACGATAGATTGCTTTTGGAGTCTTTTCTGTTAATGAGGGTTAAATCTGCTTTTCTGAACAACTTAATAAACAATATTAGTAACACAGAGGTAAGTGACTGACATAGAAGTTCCTTATTGTTAGATGATTATAAACTACTTACCTTTGTATCATCTCAAACACAGAAAAGGAGATCTTTTTAATACTATTATTGATTAATAAATAAAGGAGTTATGAAGAATTATCAAAAAATGAGCGTAGCACAAGATGCACGTGTAGAGTTGCATGACAGTCTTGCCCTGACGGGTGCCGAAGTATCTATCAATCATCTTCCGGCCGGTGCCGGAGTCCCTTTTGTTCATTCACATAAACAGAATGAAGAAATTTACGGCATCCTTTCGGGGAAGGGCTTTATCACCATTGATGGCGAAAAGATAGAATTGCAGGCTGGGGATTGGCTCCGTATTGCTCCGGATGGAAAACGTCAGATTTCTGCTGCATCTGACAGTCCTATCGGTTTTATTTGTATTCAGGTGAAAGCAGGCTCCTTGGAGGGTTATACCATGACTGATGGAGTCGTACAATAAAAAGAATAGTTGATAAAACCGGTAAAAGGCTGAAGTGCACCCTAAAAGTTGGACAAAAAACTTTTGGGGTGCACTTCAGCCTTTTTAGATATTTTTACGGGATATAGCTCTGAAACGTGAGCAACTGTAGGGATTGGATATAATGGAAGTCTATGGCAGTAGAGAAAATTCGGATATTAACGTTTTTAGCTGTGATAAAATCTTTAGGTAAAAACAAGAAATTTAGTAACTCTCCGGCTGGTTTCATCCGGAAATTCTGTACATTTGCTGTGTAGGGTATAGATTGCGAGTATATGGTATGTATAGGTGATCATTAATTTCTCATTAAACAGAAAGGAAAAATATGGAAAATGTTATTCAGATACAATATTATCAATCGCCATGCGGAGAACTGATACTGGGGGCATACCGGGAAAAACTTTGCTTATGTGATTGGAAGATAGAAGAACGCAGGATCATCATCGACAGAAGAATACAAAAAGAGTTGCAAGCTTCTTATAAGGAGGGCATATCTGAGGTAATCACACGAACGATCGGTCAACTGGATGAATATTTTGCCGGACAAAGAACTACATTTGATATTCCTTTGCTTCTTGTAGGTACTGATTTTCAGAAAACTGTTTGGAACGAACTGCTGAATATTTCTTATGGAAAAACAATGTCTTATGCAGGGTTGTCTCAAAAGCTGGGGAATCCTAAAGCTATCCGTGCCATAGCTTCCGCCAACGGAGCGAACCCTATCTCGATACTTGTTCCTTGTCATCGTGTGATCGGCAGTGACCGTAAATTAGTAGGGTATGGCGGTGGGCTGCCTGCTAAGAAGATCTTGCTTGACCTGGAGTCCTCCGACAGGTTATTCTAACTGTTCAGGCTTATAAACGACTGACCGTATTATTAATGAAAGGTAGTCGAAAAACTGATTAGAAGAGTAACTTAAGCTCTTTGGCAATTCTGCAAGCTTCAATGGAGTTCTTTACCTGAAGCTTTTCCAATATATTTTGTCGGTGTCGGCTGACGGTATTTTTGCTTATAAACAGTTCCCGGGCGATCTCATGACTTGTTTTCCCCATATCGATCAACTGTAATATTGTCTTTTCCCTATCGGATAGCAATTTGCTACAATCTTGCTTTTCCAGTTCTATGATCTGTCCGTTTGTCGAGTTGATCACTCTGCAACTCATTGTAGGATCGACCGACAAATTGTAAAGACACAGAGCCAGCCACATACTGTCGTTTGAGTGAGTGGCTACATAGAACATCCTGTGTAGGATAGGGACATATTTCCCGGAAGGATCACGCATACGGAGTTTGCTCATAAGAAAGTAATCTGCACGTTTTTTGTGTGGAATCTGTTTCAGGAAATGGTAGAAACGGAGTTCCTGTACATACTTTTCCGCCAAGTCATCCGGATGGATATATTTAAAGACTTCTTTTTCCCAGATTGATTCAAGATTTTGATTATCTCCTTTTCGGGCTATGCCCAATGTCTCAGCTGTTCCTCCATAATAGATATAGCTGATATTGGTATGCATATCACTTAGAACGGCAATTGAATTTTCTATTCGTGCATAGTTGTATGCGATTCGTTTATATTCATTCAGTTCTTCCGGCAGCTGTTCATTTTTGCAGAAGGGCTGAGTCAGGAACTCTTTGTTCAGTTTGTCAACAATGTCCATATCGGGAAAAGAAATGGTTATTAATAAGCATTGTGTACTTAGATACAAGCTTTTACCTTTGCAAAGGTAATCATAAAACATAGTTATTTATGGAAAGTGAAAAAGAAAAAATGGGTACAGGCAGGCTTTACGATGCTAATTATGATACAGAATTGATAGCCGAACGTCAGTCTTGCAAAGAGCTGTGTTATACCTTAAATCATTTACCTCCCTCGCAGATAGCTGAACGGGAGGCCATTATCCGTCGGTTGTTTTGCAAGACGAAAGAACGTTTTCTGTTGGAACAGCCTTTTTATTGTGACTATGGCTATAACATTGAGATTGGTGAAAATTTCTATGCCAATATGAACTGTGTCATTCTGGACGAGGCTAAAGTAACGTTCGGTGATAATGTCTTTATCGCTCCATCCTGTGGCTTCTATACTGCGGGTCATCCTTTGGATGTGGAGCAGAGAAATCGAGGGTTGGAATATGCCCGTCCCATTCGTGTCGGAAATAATGTGTGGATTGGGGCGCAAGTGTGCGTATTACCGGGCGTGACGATTGGTGACAATACAGTGATAGGTGCAGGAAGTGTAGTAAATAGAGATATTCCTGCCAATGTGATTGCTGCGGGTAATCCTTGTCGCGTGATTCGGGAAATTACGGAAGAAGATAAAACAAAATATTTATTATAGAATAAACATAATCAAAAGGTAGCAATGAAAAAAGTATGTTTAAGCCTGCTTATGGGCCTGATGGCACAAATGATGTTTGGGCAGACACTGGAAAAAATGCAATGGTTCAACGAACCGGAACAATGGGAGATAAAAAATAACGTATTGTCTATGTCCGTTACTCCGCAAAGTGATTACTGGCGTATTTCTCACTACGGTTTTACAGTAGATGACGCACCTTTCTATTATGCCACTTATGGCGGTGAATTTGAAGCGAAAGTCAAGGTTGTCGGAGAGTATAAAGAACGTTTCGATCAGGCCGGCCTGATGCTCCGTATCGATCATGAAAATTACATTAAAGCGGGTATTGAGTTTGTTGATGGAAAATTTAATTTGAGTACCGTTGTCACTCATAAAACGAGTGACTGGAGTGTGATAACGTTAGATAAAACGGTACCTTATATCTGGATAAAGGCTGTCAGGCGGCTGGATGCAGTAGAGATTTTCTATTCATTTGATGATAAAACTTACACGCTGATGCGTAATGCCTGGTTGCAGGATCATATTCCTGTGAAGGTTGGACTGATGGCAGCTTGTCCCGATGGTAGTGGATTCAACGCTAAGTTTGAATACTTCCAGGTAAAGCATCTGCCGGACCAGCGCAGAGTGGAATGGCTGAAGAAGAATGCAGAATAAATAAGCAGAATGGAAGATAGACGGTTCGGAAAGTCATATCTTCCATTTTTTTGTGGTTGGGCTATATCAAGCAGATTGTCTGTTATCGCATTTATTTATAAATCAAACGACTTATAAATAGATAGCCTCCGAATATTTGCAGAGCCATTCCCGGCAGACCGATACGGAAATCCTGTACGGCACTGAAGAAATCGTTGACAAGGATCCATTCGCCTAAAGTGCCGACCACCTGATAGGATAACACGACCAGGAGGAGGATAGGGATGGAAATGCGTTTGTAGCGGTGGGCTGCATAACCGGCAGCTATCGCTAAAAGTGTCGATTTTAAGAGTATGGCGGGTAAGATCACCGGTTGGGGCATACCGAACAATAATGAGTTTAAAACAGGTGATAGAAGTGCTGTCAGTAGCCCTACTTTCCATCCGTATTTATAAGCTCCGATCAAAGTAAAAAAATAGATGGGTAACCAGGTGATACCACCTTGGGGAATGAGATGGAAAAGTTGGGGGAGTGCCATATTGCCCACTACGAACAGCAGCGTTGTCAGATACGTTTTCGTATCATTGTAATTCAATGAATAAAGCTTGATAGATGTTGTTTCCATAATTATGATGTAATAATTAAAAGTTAATACTAATTCCTCCCATACATGTAGCTTTCGGCATGGGGTAACCTGCGTTTATTTCATAACGTTGTGCCAGCAGATTCTCCCCTTTTACAAACAGGCCGGCAATAGAACAAATGCGATAACTGCCGCGAAGATTCCACAGGAGGAAGTTTTCTTTCTTTTTCTGAGGATCGACTGCCGTATAGAGTCCTGTCACATATTGTATTCCGGTGGAGAAACTCCATTTCTTCTGTGTGAAATCGATGCCTGTATATAGTTTATGTTCGGGTGCGGCTATCAGAGGATACTTCATATGAAGCCAACTGTAGTTAGCTGTCAGTCTCCACATGGGGTGAATGCGATATGCTATGTCGGCTTCTGCTCCCCAATTCTCGACTTTGCCTGTGTTTACGTTCAGTGGGCGTCCGTCTGTGCGAATGGTCTGAATCATATTGTCCCCGTTGATGTAAAAAAGGTTGACTCCATAATAAAAAGTACCTTTGAGTAAGCGTTGTGAATAAGATAGTTCGTAATTCCACAGCCGTTCCGGCAGCAAGTCGGGATTGGCCGGTCGGAACATATACAGTTCACGAATCGTTGGGTTACGGAATCCTTTACTGGCCATTGCTTTCAGGCTTGCGTCTTGTGGCAATTGTACCGACAAACCGACTTGTGGTATCCATTCCGTTCCGGTGACGGTGTGGTGATCTATACGGAGCCCTGCATCCATTGTCAGGTAACTGCCGATTGTCTGGCGGAAATCAAGATATCCGGCAATCTCATTTTCCGATTTATCCGAGATACCTTCTTTGTGTTTGTCCGCAATGAAACGGTTCCAGGCTTCACCGCCGAATTGCATATAGTCTATTCCTGCTGTCAGTCGGTTGCCGGAAAATAAAGAGGCACTCTGATACCAGGAGATTCCCATCATCCGGTCCTTGGAATTGAAGCGGTAGTCTGACGGTTCTTCTCCCGTACCATATCCGTCATTAATGTGATGTTTGCCCCAATTATAGAAAAATTTGAGTGCGCCCGATGTACGTTTGTATTTGTTTTCCAGAGCAAAAGAAGTCATGCCGCGTGTAATATGCGAGTCATTATCGAAAACCGGTGCACTGACAGTTCCCGGATTGGAAGCATTGAAGTGTGTCAGGTTCAGATCGGCCGATACGCTCCAACTGCGATCCAGCTCATAACCCAACCTCGTGTATCCCCCATATTGCTCAAATTCCATATCGGGACGATGACCGTTTGTCCGGTTATAAGATCCGGTAATAACGCTGTTGAAACGTCCTTTTTTTACTTGGTTGGTAGCTTCGGTCATCCATGTGTCATACGAACCATATCCCAGTCGGACTCCGGTTCTCACTCCGTCTTCCCGTTGCCGGCGGGTTACGATGTTGATTACTCCACCCATGGCATTCGAGCCATAAAGTACGGATGCGGGGCCGCGCACAACTTCCACTTTCTCGGCCAGCATCGATTGGTAAGCATCAGCAATGGGATGTCCCATCAATCCCATATATTGGGGATGCCCGTCAATCAATACCAATAATCCTGTAGTGGGGCTGCCACCTATACCACGCAGGCTGATACCGCCTGCCGCACCGTTTGACACTCCATATCCCATCACGCCACGACTGGTGGTGAACAATCCGGGAACCTGTTCTGTCAATGTGGGGAGCAGGGAAGGTTCGGAGCGTTGCCCGATGGTTTCACGGTTCACCACGGAGATTGTCATTGGCAGGTGACGGATATCGGTTTCATTCCTCGTGCCGGTCACTACCACGCCGTCTATTTCATAATTATGCCCTGCTTGTGTCGTATCTTTCCGGACTTGTGCCTGTAAAGATGAACTGAGGAAAGCGCATGCCAATAGAATGCCGAGTAGGTTTTTCTTCATCCTGATCTTGGAAAGGAAGTTTTCGATGATCCGGAATATTTCTTGTACGGATTCTATTCCGTAGCAAGCCGTCTCCAACGGACACCATCCGCTTTTGTCCCGGTTTTCGATGAAAGGCACCAGCCGTACGTAGTTCACCTCTATATTGGCATTGCGCAGGAGTGCAAGTGCTGGTTGGCTGATGACATCTGCATATACCTGCCGGATTCCTCCCAATACCATTAGACCTGCTGCTGCTTTTCCAATTACCTTGTCGGCGATGCCGGCTCCTTTCATAAAGGACGGGTCTTGCCGAAATAAGTCATATAAATCGGCAACGCCCCGCTGAGTGAAAGTTCGTATCTCCGTTCCGTTTCCGATGACACAGGAATATCCTCCGGAATGTAGAAGATCGATTATCTTTTCCATTATAGCGTTTCCTGTTTGAGTTGTTCTATAAAATGATCGATACGGTGCAGTTCGTCCGGAATCCGGATAGACTGCGGACAATGTGAGGTGCATTGGTTGCAGCCAATACAATGGCTGGCTTGCCGTAGTTTGGGTACACTGCGGTCATAGCCTATCAGGAAAGCGCGCCGTGCTTCTTTATAGTTTTCGCTTGTCCGGCTTTGCGGAATATTCCCTTCGTTTACGCACTTGTTGTAATGTACGAGAATGGCAGGAATATCGATGCCGTATGGACAGGGCATGCAATATTTACAGTCATTACAGGGGATGGTAGGGTATTGCATCATCAGTTGCGCGGTTTCTTCCAGATACTCTTTGTCGTCATCGGTCAGCGGAACCAGTGGTGAATAAGTGCGGATGTTATCCTGTAAGTGCTCCATATAAGTCATACCGCTCAATACGGTCAGTACCAATTCCGGTGAACCGGCGAAGCGAAATGCCCACGATGCCACACTGTCTTCGGGGCGTCGCTGTTTCAGTCGTCCCACGATGTGTTCAGGGACATTTGACAGGCGTCCACCCAACAGTGGTTCCATGATGACGGCGGCAATGTTTCGTTTGGCCAGTTCTCCGTACAGGTATTCCGCATTCACATTGTTTCCGGTTGCGTGGCGCCAGTCTACATAGTTGAGCTGAATCTGTACAAAATCCCATTTCACCGTATCGTGCATGGCAAGTACCTGGTCGAAAACCTCAACGTCACCATGGAATGACCAGCCGAGATGACGTATGCGTCCGGCCTCTCGTTCCTTGAGAAGAAAATCCAGCATACCGTTATCGACATAGCGCTCGTTGAATACCTTCATCCCGCCTCCGCCAATGGCGTGCAGCAGATAGTAATCAAAATACTCCACTTGCATATCCTTGAATGATTGATGATACATCGCAAGTGAGTTTTCGCGTGAGAAGTTTGAAAAATTCGATAGTTTGGTCGCTATGTACAGTTTTTCACGCGGATGCCTTTTGAGGGCAATTCCTGTTGCTTTTTCCGACCAGCCCTGTACGTATACAGGTGATGTATCGAAATAATTCACTCCATGAGCAATGGCATAGTCTACCAATTCGTTGACAGCTTCCTGATTGATAAGGTCTCCTTTTCCTTCCGGTGAAGGAACGGTAGGCCAACGCATACAGCCATATCCCAGGAGGGATACTTTATCTTTGATTCCGCCTACTGAGCGGTAAGTCATCTGGTCTGTCGGAACAGGAGAGGAGGCATTCCGTCCCTGGCTGCTTTTAGTTCCGGAGCCGCAGCCATAAAGAGCTGCTGTCGTTGTAGCGGCACTGATGCCCACAATTTTGAGGAATCCTCTTCGGTCTATATGCTTATTCTGTTTTTCCATATGTTTCTACTTTTGGGATGTGTTATATGATACGGTGTCTTTCGTGACCTTCTACATAGATGGCACTGAACGGGCGTGCCGGGCAAAGATTTTCACATGCTCCGCAACCGATGCAACGTTCGGTATTGATTGCCGGTATTTTGGGGGAGTCTGTTTGGTTCGGTATGGATAGAATCATCTGAATGGCTCCTGTCGGACAATGACGGGCACAATTGCCACATTCCACCCCGTCAGTCAGTGGTACGCAGTTCGCTTTTACCCAGACCGCATGCCCGATTTGAGTCGAAGACTTGTCGGCCACCGTGATAGGGCGGATTGCTCCTGCCGGACATACCTGAGAACAATCGTTACACTCCGGACGACAATAGCCGCGTTCGTACGACATTTCGGGCTGCATCAGGTTCATCAGTTTCGTGGAAGGACGCAATACCTGATTGGGGCAGGCTGATACACACAGTTGGCAGGCCGTGCAATGTGCAGACATATTACGCGCACTCAACGAACCGGGAGGTGTGATGGGTGTCTGCCGATTGGGTATTTTCTTATCTTCTATGGTGGCGAGTCCGCCATCTACTTTTTTCTCCTGTGCTTTGAGCGCCGATGTTGCGGCTACCATTGTCGTTACGGTCAGGAAGTTGCGGCGTGCTTCATTTACTTGGCCGGATGAGGCCAGAGGAGCATTCTGCTTCACTTGTGGTGATCCTGTTTTGTTTGTTCGTAATTGGTAACTGAGCGCTTTCTGCTTGCATTTGCCAAGGCAGTCCATGCAAGCCACACAACGGCTGTAGTCTATCGTATGTTCTTTGGAGTTGATGCATGCCGCTTTGCAATGGCGTGCACACAGTCCGCACCCGTTACATTTATCCGTATCAATCGTGACGCGGAATAAAGAATAGCGTGAAAGAAATCCCAGTACTGTCCCCACAGGGCAGATGGTATTACAGTAGGTACGCCCGTTTCGCCATGCCAGCAGAATCAGGATAACGAAAGTCGCTGCAGCGATGATAAATGTCGGCAGACTTTTCATCCAGACTTCGACGTCATAAAATGCATAACTGTCGATTCGTTCCGCCAGATGAGCAAACAGGTTGTTTCCCCATAACCAGATGGGTTGGAACAGGTTGTTTGCAATACGTCCGTAAGCACTATACGGAGCAAACAAAGTTGTGATGAAACTAACTCCTGCTATCAGGGTAATGATGAATATAGCCAATGCCCCGTAGCGTAGTGAAGAGAGTGCCGGAGAATAGGAGTAAGGCAACTTTTTCCGTCTTTTCCCAACCCAGGCTGCCACATCCTGGAATACTCCGAGCGGACAAATCACCGAACAGTAGATTCGTCCGAATACGGCTGTCAGAATTATTAAAAAGGCTACTACCCCTATGTTCAATGCCAGTATCGCAGGAAGGAACTGGATTTTTGCCAGCCAGCCGAACCAACCGTGCAGTGTTCCGGTGAAATCAAGGAACAGCAGGGTGATCAGTGTCAGGCAGATGATGCCACATGTTAGTCTGATTTTTCGTATCATTGCGTTTGTTTTTATTGAGTTTGTTATTTATCGTTTACAAGCCACGTCTTAAATTCCGATGCTTTGTTTTTGCTGACATAAACACGTTCCGGCACTTCGGTATCGAGTGTGATAAGCAGTCGGCTGTCAAACCAGATAGTTATATCCGTTACGCTGTCTCTGGCTATGACAAACTGTTTGTTAGCCCGGATAAAGTCTGTCGGATTGAGTGAGGAGACGATCTGTTCCAAGGTCTTGGAATAAGGATAACAGTTGCCGTCCTTCAGGCATACATATGTGTTTTTACCGGTTGCGTAGAAATAAGAAATCTCTTTTATGCTCACCGGGAGCAGTTTGTCTTTATGTGCAATCAATAGTTTGTCTTTGTACTTGGGTGCGGGTTTCAGCTGCGTCAGTTGTGCCAAATATTGCAAAAGGTCCTGTCGGGTCAGTTTGCTGTATTTTTCCAGTGCGTGTTCTACATCCTCCACCTTGACAGGTTTCAGTAAATAGTCTATGCTGTTCACTTTAAAAGCTTCGATGGCATATCGGTCATAAGCCGTTGTAAATATAATAGGAGTCTCCAGCTTTATTCTGTCGAAAATGGCAAAGGCCGATCCGTCTGATAAATGAATATCCATGAATATCAGATCCGGAGCCGGATTTGACTGCAACCATCCGACAGTCTGCGTGACACTTTCTGTATTGGCCATGACCCGGATATCGGGGGCTACCTCCGCGAGGATATCCGTCAGGTTTTCATAGGCAGCGGTTTCGTCTTCTACAATCAGTACTTTCATAACAACTACTATATTAGAGGTAGATATACCCGGAATGTCTCTTCGTCAGATTCCACCCGGATTTGCTTATTCATTAACAGATTGAATCGATTTTCCAAGTTACTTAGTCCGGTTCCGTTTGTGTCGGGCGGGGATAGTTTAGGGTAAATGGGATTGGACACCACCAGTTCAGATTGCTCGTTCAGCCGGATGGAGATCTCCATCTTGTGTTCGCTGTCTATCCGGTTGTGTACGGTGACGTTATCGACTAACGGAAGTAGTGAGAGTACAGGCAGTGTCAGCAAATCTTTTTGCCTTTCGGCTACGTCGATGGCAAAAACCAGTTTATTGGCAAAACGTACCTCCATTACGTATTGGAAAGATTGGATGAACTCCAGTTCTTCTCTCAGCGTGACGAGCCCTTTCCGGTCGCTTTGCAAGATGTACCGGAAGATATCAGATAGCTGATTGACGTACATCAGCGTGTTTTCATCATTCTTTTTTCGTATTAATGAAGATATTCCGTTCAGTGAGTTAAAGAAGAAATGCGGGTTTACTTGATTGGCCAGTGCGTCACAACGACTTTGTAAGTTCTCAAAACGAAGACGTTCTATTTCCTGCTCTTTTTCTCTCTGCCGGGTATAAAGCATGGAGATGTATCCTACCAATGTGCATAAAAAGCAGAGCGTGAAGAACTGGGAGATTAAAGTGCTTCCCAGAAAATCCGTATGGAAACCATGCGAAGAGATGGTGTACGAAACGGATGCGAAGAACAGATAACCGGTCAGTGCAAACAGGAAGTTGTGAGTCAGGCGTTTCCGGAATAGTGCTGTCGGGATCTGCCGCAGATTGTAGTTTATCAGGAAACCGATCATCCCCCAAAAGAAAAGGAAGCGATATATAAAATAAGAAAAGAAACCAAGGTAGTCCGATGGCTTCAAAGAGTTTAGCTCCCACGGAGTGCAGGCTATATTGGGGTATATGATAAAAACCGCACTGATCAGGCTGACCAGCGGAAGGTTTCGGGATATATATTTATCAAAGGAATCCATGATGCTCTTCTTTCTCACTGCAAAGAAAAGCAAAATAATGATTCCTTATTTGTTATGTCATGTCAAAACGAAAAAAGAGGCATAAAAGCGAAACTTTTTCATTTTTTCAGCATAAATACGATATAGTCTCTACACAAAATAAGAATGCAGAATGACAAAACCAAAGAAGCGATCAGCATAAATTCTTTCATAATGTTTGTTGGTTTTATAGGTTCTTTCCTATAAAGACAACACCCAATGAAAAATTCCCTACCCGGATAACTGTTTTATTTCATTTGTTTTTGTTCTGCTACGTATTTCCAGAGCGGTGCCGCATGTAATGCCTGTATGATTTGGTTGCTTTTCAGGAGTTCTTGTACCTCTTCAAAGGTGAGCAGATGCACTGTAAGTGACTCCGTATCTTCCAGATGTTGTATGTCTACTCGTTCTACATCCGTTGCCAGAAAGCAGTGAGTCAGATTGGTATGTGTGCTTGGATTGGCCGAAATCACCATATATTCCTGCCAGTTACCATTGCCGTATCCGGTTTCTTCCAGCAGTTCACGTTGTGCCGAAACAAGCGGTGATGCATCCTCTTTCTCGCATACACCCGCACAAAGTTCATATAGCTGTTTGCCGATTCCCGGTCGGAACTGGCGGACAAATACAAACTTTCCTTCTCTGGTGATGGCGATGGTGTTCACCCAGTCGGGATACTCAAGGATGTAGTACTCCGGGATATGATTGCCGTTAGGCAAAAGCATGTCGTCGCACCGTACGGTCAACCACGGGCGGCGAAATAGATATTTGCTGCTGACCACTTGCCAGGCTTCGTCTTTTGTTTCCATTGTTTTATTGATAACGGTTGCTGGCAAAGGTAATTAGAATAATTGTCAGGAACAATTGTTTTCATACGTATCTTTTTGGGTTTGAAAACCGTTGTGTATCTTTGGGGCGGATAAACAAACAGAATAATGAAAAACGCAATCATCTCTTTATTCCTGCTTTTTATTGCCGTGCAATATGTAGCAGCACAAAAAAAGGTTATTAAAATAGCCTGTATCGGTAATAGTATCACATATGGTGTAGGTACACGTAATCCTGCTAAAGACAGCTATCCCGCTGTGCTGGGGCAGATGTTGGGCGACGGTTATGAGGTCCGGAACTTTGGAGTCAGTGCCCGCACCATGCTGATGAAAGGGGACAATCCCTATATGAAGGAAGAGCGCTATCGGCAAGCATTGGACTATAATCCCGATATTGTGACTATTAAATTGGGGACCAATGATACGAAACCTCAGAACTGGCGATATAAATCCGATTTTAAGAAAGATATGGAGACGATGATCCGAACGCTTCGGGCATTACCGTCGAAGCCGGAAATTTATTTATGTTATCCTATTCCCGCATACGCTGTCCAGTGGGGCATCAATGATAGTATCATTGTTCATGGAGTGATGCCGGTTATCAACCGGTTGGCTGCCAAATACGGATTGAAAGTAATCGATCTGCATACTCCGTTAACGGGGATGAAAGAGTGTTTTGCCGACAACGTACATCCCAACGAAAAAGCTGCTGTCCGTATTGCACAGGCCATTTACCGGCAACTGACCGGCGAGGAACCACCGGCACATGTTTCTCAACCCTTCCCGGGACTTAAAGGTAAATGGAAAGGGTTCGATCAATATACTTTTGCTTATCAGGATCGGGAGGCTATTGTTGTCTGCCCGAAACATGCGGCAACCGGTAACCCCTGGATCTGGCGTCCTGCTTTTTTCGGTGCTTTTGCTTCAGTTGATGAAGAATTGTTGAGGCGTGGTTTTCATGTGGCATATTATGATCTGACTCATCTTTATGGAAGTCCCCGTGCCCGGAAGTCCGGTACTGATTTTTATTGGAATATGGTACGTATGTATGGACTATCTCCCAAAGTAACGCTTGAGGGTTTCAGTCGTGGAGGTCTGTTTGCTTATAATTGGGCGGCCGATCATCCGGATAAAGTGGCCTGTATCTATGTGGACGCTCCGGTTTGTAACGTATTCAGTTGGCCGGGACGTTCGCCTGAGAATGCCGGACTATGGAAAGGTCTGTTAGAGGAATGGGGGCTGGCGGATGATCAGATGAATTCATTTTCCGGTAATCCGATTGACCGGCTGAAACCTTTGACGGATGCGGGGATTCCGGTGATCTGTGTATGTGGAGACAGTGACAAGGTAGTGCCGTTTTCAGAGAACTCGGCTATTGTTCGCCAACGATATACAGCCATGGGGGCTCCATTCGAACTTATCTTGAAACCGGGAGTGGATCATCATCCGCATAGTTTGTCAGATCCTGCTCCGGTGGTCGACTTTATTATCCGCCATCAGCCGGGTTATGAAGCCAAACAATGCTATACATTAAGAGGTGACTATCGTAACTCGTATCAGATGTTTGAGAAAGAACGTGTTGGTACGGTTGCTTTTCTGGGAGGTTCCATCACAGAAATGAAGGGATGGAGGGATATGATTTGTGAAGATTTGAAGCAGCGTTTCCCTTATACAAAGTTTACCTTTATCGATGCCGGGATTCCTTCTACGGGCAGTACGCCCGGAGCATTCCGCTTGGCGGACGATGTGTTGTCCAAGGCCAAAGTCGATCTGCTTTTTGTGGAAGCGGCGGTGAACGATGATACCAACGGCTTTAATGCCATTGAGCAGGTAAGAGGAATGGAAGGTATCGTACGCCATGCTTTGCTTTCCAATCCGTCTATGGATATCATGATGTTGCATTTTATCTACGATCCTTTTATCCCGAAACTGGACGGAGGTCAGATGCCCGATGTGATTCTGAATCACGAACGGGTGGCGAACCATTATCTGATCCCTTCCGTCAACCTCGCTACAGAAATCGCCGCCCGTATGCGGGAAGGTGAATTCAATTGGGAACAGTTTGGCGGTACGCATCCCAAACCTTTGGGGCATGCTTATTATGCGGCTACGATAAATAAGGTGCTCGATGAAATGTATGCTTCTTGTGTTGCTGCCGGACCTGCCGTCAAGCCTCATGTGCTTCCTGCCGTGCCGCTGGACGGATATAGTTACACAAATGGCAAGTTGGTCGACATCCGGCAAGCTCATATAAATAAAGGCTGGCAGTTAGTCCCTTCGTGGACTCCGCGCCTTATTGCCGAAACGCGTCCGGGCTTTGTCGATGTGCCCATGCTTGAAACCGATCGTCCCGGAGCGAAACTGACACTCGACTTTGAAGGGACGGCTGTCGGTATCTTCTGTGTAAGTGGTCCGGCTGCCGGGATTCTGGAATATAGTATTGACGGTGCTACGTTTAAAAAGTTGGATACGTTTACGGCTTGGAGCGGCGGACTGTATATTCCTTGGGTATATATGTTCGATACGGAGTTGCCGAAAGGCAAACATCGTCTGATGCTCAGGATGTCAAAAGATCATCATCTGCAAAGTAAGGGTACGGCCTGCCAGATCAGACAGTTTGTGGTAAATGAATAGAATGAATGGTAAAGTTGGGTTGCGTTTGATTGAACATATACTGCCATCCGCATAACCTTCTTGCAGATAGATAAATGCTTTTCTGAAAAACATTCATTATTGTTTGTTGTTTTGTTCAGAAAAAACGTATCTTTGCAGTAGAACTATGGTTGGCATAAACATTTTTATGCCCATAAATACGCAGTTCTCTCCGGTCAAACGAAAAATGTAGCGATTTTTAAAGATGCACCGGATGAGTACAGCCTGTATCTGTATTGGTACGGGCTTACTTATCCATGCATCAAGGGTGCCGCTACATACCTCGTTTGTTGGATGAGTAATGCCCCGTACCTTTTCATATAATCACATTCAAGAAACCGTGCAGGGTAGATTATTTTAACTTTAATCTTTTTCCCTGTATGGCTAATTGGATTACTCTACGGCAAGCTGCCGAAAAATACGAGACTACGGTAAAAGATGTTCTCTCTTGGTCGGAACTTCCTGAAATTACTTTCACTTACGTAAACTACACTTTGTTATTGAATGATGACAGCGTGTGTGATTTTATTAAATTGCATAGTCTTCCGGCTGAAGCAGGAAAAGACTACGGTTGTGCCATCACCTTTGAAAATGTCGAGATAATCGCGAAATTATATGCTAATGCATTAGAAAAGATCCGTTTGCTGGAAAAGCAAACCGAACTGCTGAATGAATGTGTTTCCAAACAGTCAAAACTCTTTGAATCGATAGAGGAGAGGCTTGCGGCAATGCTGGTCTCCATGGGAGATACTGAAATTCAGGATACAGACCCAATAAACGAGGAATCGAAGTTTGCCGCTTTCATGAAGAAAATCCTCCTCTCATACAAAAAATGCATTTCGATCTTCCATCTTCCACCTTTTAAAAGATAACTGTCTGATTCGTAGTAAACTAATAGGGTGGAAGATGCGGTTTTTTAGCCGTTTATCTTCCACCCTCATCTTCCATCTTCCACCCGCTAAATTTCCTCTTTGGAAGGCGATTTTTTGATAAATACCAGTAGGCTTCCTCGCCCTTTTGGTTCGATAATTCCCTGATCTACAAATCGGTGTAGATCTTCCAACGCTTTATTTTTCAGTCGTCCGGTCAGTCGGGTGTAGTCCGAACGGGTGATAAAAGCATTTTCATTTAGATGCCTTTCCAGTCGAAAAAGCTTTTCTTCTTCGCTGAGCTGTGACGAGCTTCGTGAACCGTATTTGCCGGCACGTTCCACATAGCCCTTGGTATGTTTGCGAAACCACATCGAAGCCCTGAAATTAATGTTGTCGAAGTAAATGGATTGTGCGCGGATCTCTTTTTTATCTTTCACCGGATGCGTTGCCTTCAGGCTTGCCGAGAAATAGCCGATCTTGCCCAACTCCACATGGTATCCGTCCACCAGATATTTGGAGATTTTCTCTGTCAGGGCACAGAGCACTCCTTCCAGGTCGCCTACTGTGAAGGTGGAGGCTTCCGAAATTTCTTCAAGAATGGTGCGTGTCCGGATGGTTCCACTCGAAATGATGTGGGGATAAAGCTTGGGTTCCTCTCCGTTCTCTTTTTTAGAAGGAACTTCTCTGAAATCATAACGTGCTGCCATAATTTGTTTGGTTTTTAATTGTTGATAGTTATTTGTTTATTGGTTTTTCTTTCTTTGTTTTAGCCTTTTTCCTTTGTTCTTTACCTGAGCCCGCATCCCCGGGCTCATTAGCCTCGGTATGCAGGCCGGTCAGCCCGGGTATGCGGGCCCATGAGTCCCACTGTCCGGGCTTGGATAATGCTCCTATAAAGATACATAATATTTATCGTGAAAACAAGTAATACTCCTCTTGTTTGTTATTAAATATAATTGATTTATTTGTGATGATCCGCTTGCTTTATCCGGTAAGAAAGAGTACCTTTACCACATTATAAAAAACCGGAAAAACCATGAAAATAACCCTGATCCGAAAGGAAGAAACTGTCGTAGCACAACGTACGGTGAAACTCGAAACTGTGTTGGAGAATATGAAAACCGAAACCAAAACCTGCCCCGTGAGTGCTTTACGTCGGACACTGAAGTTTTCGGGTGGAAGTGGACATGTCACGGCGGTGGACAAACTGCCCCGTATCCTTTTTTCGGTGGAACTGGGCAAAAGCAAAGAAGTATCGGTGATGAAGGCTTATCATGGATTGGTGCTTCTGAGCGTGAAGGGACTCACCGGAGTAGAAGAGGCTGTCCGCTTGCGTGACAAGCTGGCCGGACTGCCCCAGACGATGATTGCTTTTGTCGGTTCGAGCGGCCGGAGTGTAAAGATACTTGTGCCTTTCCTCCGTCCCGACGGTTCATTGCCCGTAACCGTAGAGGAAGCCGGACTTTTTCATGCCCATGCCTACCAATGGGCGGTGAACTTTTACAGAGGGCAGCTTTTGGCGGAACACCGGGATGTTACGCTTGAGAATCCGGTGCCGGAACAGAGTTGCCGCTATTCATTCGATCCGGGACTCTATTTCAATCCGGATGCCTACCCCATCCGTCTGGAACAACCTTTATCGATGCCCGGCGAAGTTACCTACCGCGAAACAGTGGAGGCGGAAACTGATCCTTTGCAGCGTATGATGCCCGGTTACGAACGGAGCGAAATTATCTCGACATTGTTTGAAACTTCACTGTATGAAGCTCTTAATACGGTAGACTGCGACCGGGAGGAGGATTCTAAATCTTTGATCGTGGAACTGACCCGGAACTGTTTTCGTTCGGGAATCCCCGAAGAAGAGGTAGTGGGCTGGACGCTGATGCATTTCCGGGGTAAAGTGTCCGAAATACTGATACGTGAGACGGTTCACAATGTGTATACCGTTGAGAAGCGATTCGGAAGTAATCCTTGCATTTCCCCCAAGCAGACCATGGCTATACGCACCGACGAGTTTATGGGCAGACGTTATGAGTTTCGCTATAACATACTGGCCGGAATGGTGGAATATCGTGAACGGAAGACATTCTGCTTCGATTTTCGTCCCGTGACGGACCGGGTGCTCAATACAATTGCGGTAAATGCTATCAGCGAAGGGCTTGAACTTTGGGACAGGGATGTGAAACGCTGGATTAACTCCGAACGTGTGCCGGTCTATTCACCTGTTACCGACTTTTTGTATGGCTTGCCCCGTTGGGATGGAAAAGACCGCATTCGGGCGTTAGCCCGCTACGTGCCTTGCGACAATTCGCATTGGCCCGACTTCTTCCATCGCTGGTTTCTCGCAATGGTGGCCCACTGGAAAGGAAATGACAAGCAGTATGCCAACTCCGTTTCACCCCTGTTGATCGGTTCGCAGGGATGCGGCAAATCCACTTATTGCCGCAATATCCTGCCGCCTGATTTGAGAGCCTATTATACCGACAGCATTGACTTCAGCCGGAAACGCGATGCCGAGCTTTATCTCAACCGCTTCATGCTGATCAATATTGACGAGTTCGATCAGGTAAGTGTCAATCATCAAGGCTTCTTGAAACATATACTCCAGAAACCGGTGCTTAATGTGCGTAAGCCCAACGAGGCGGCTGTCCGCGAGTTGAAGCGTTATGCTTCGTTCATAGCGACCAGCAATCATAGCGATTTGCTTTCCGATCCTTCGGGAAGCCGCCGTTTTATCTGTATCAATATCACCGGCAGAATCCGTAATGATGCTGTCATCAACTATCCGCAACTCTATGCGCAGGCAGTGCGGGAGCTCCGTGACGGTGAGCGCTTTTATTTCTCTCCCGAGGAAGAGGCCATTTTGATGGAGAGCAATCAGGAATTTGAACTGCAAACTCCGGTTGAACAGCTCTTTCAACAGTATTTCCGCTCTGCCGGCGAGGGAGAAAAGTGTGAAAGCCTGCTCGCAGTCGATATTTTAGGACGCATACAAAAGAAAAGCGGCTTTAAACTGTCGGCTACGAAGATAGTGCATTTTGGCAGAATACTTCGTAAGCTGGGAGTGCCTTGCAGGAAAATGAAAAACGGGAATTTCTATTGTGTGGTGGAGTTGTAAAGGTAGCAGACTAATGCCATTTTGCAGTATAAGTATCATTTTTTACCTAATAGGCACTATTTTGCACTCGTGCTCTTTTTATTTTTTTAATATCTTTGTTACTAATTTAATTATTGTATATTTGTAGTGACGTTTGTGATTATAGGCATTTGACTTATAAGATAGCTAAGAGTTCTTGTCTCTCCGAATCGCCAAGCTTTTTAAAGACTGTGCAGGAACGTTTTCAACAGCACTGCATCTCGTTGAATGTTACTTACGAAGACGAGATGCGTGCTGTTTTATTTTTAGAATCTTTTGCAACTTGTGTTTTTTTGCCTATTTTTGCAAGTAATAATGGTGGGTTGAGCGAAACTTTATCATATTTTAGTTAACGAGCGTAAGTTGATTCTTGTCTCTGAAATCGCCAAATTACTGAGACTGCACAAGAAATATGCTTCAACGATTGTTTACCCTATATTATCGTATCCGTATCTATATCTTGTTTTCAGAGCGAGATATTCATCCTATAGTATAATGGGCGCAAGCAAAGTTGGTCATTGAGTGCAGAGGTGTTTGGCGATACCTGAGAGGCGCGATGGCAAATGGGCTTGCGCTTTTTGTATTAAAATCAATTATGAAATGCACAGGTATGGTAATAGACAAAAAACAGGCAAATAATAGGGATGCCCAGATCATTTTATCTTGTTTTAGCGACATGGTAATTGCATTCTCGCAAAGACGTGGCAAGTTTATGAATCAAAAACTTGAAATGATTGCTTTTCGAATGTCTTCGCAATATCAGGCCGATTTCGGGAGGAGTCAACATCTCTTTCTGAAAAAAGATGTCTGGATAAAACGGCCAAAATTACTACTGATTCTTTTTGAGTTGTTAACGATATTAGGCTGAAACTGTTTAATTCGGGATATACAACAAAATCCTTCTCAAGTATATGTATAAATCATGAATCATTAACATAACAAATAACATTAATTACAACATGGGACAAAAGTTTAAAATCTTGGGATCACTTGTGGCTTTTTTAATTTTAGCAGGAATTAGCTGCTGGGCTACGGAAAAGTCATTGCATTTATTATTACCGGCAGGATGGCCGGAAGTTTTGGTATGGGGCATTACTATTGCTTTCTTTGTTATGGCCTCGTATGGTAGCAAATTAATTGTGGACACACTTAGTTCGCCTGATTTTATTGATAATCGTAATTTGAAATTGTTTGGGGGTGTGTTACTACTTTTTTTCTTTTGGTTTATTATGAGTATGCCGACTAATACTCATACATTCTTTTACAATGACAAAATAGGATCGGTTATAACAAAAGATATAGAAACTACTAATAAATATCTACTTCAGCTAATAGATAAATGTACTGGTTCAACTATGATTCTTGATTCAGTAGGTAAAAGAATGAAAGATAAAGTTGAAGAACAGAGGAAACTTATTGTTGCTGAGTTTAATGGTGATGGACCCACAAGTAAACGTGGGAATGGGGTTAAGATTGGTGAACACCTGAATATTATCAATGGTATTTTAAATTCAAGCATTCAACAAGATTCACACTATAATAGTACGGATCCACAAATATTAAGTAAGTATCATGCGCAAATCAATGCTGCTTTGGCAAGTGCTTTGAGAACACATACTATCAGCGATAAAACTGTAAAAAACTCAAAAGTAGCAAAAGCTAAGTTAGAAGCAATGAATGACTCCATACAAGACCATCTTTCTGTGGGGATTGTATCGGAGGACGAAATCAAACAAGTAGAGAAGCTATTAACCGATGGCTATAATATAATAGCGACAAATAAACAATTTGTTGATTTTGATTCTAAAACTGATGATAAGGAGGTTTATACAAAAGAGAATGGTGATACCCGCACTAAGAGAATGGCATCAGTGATTGATGTGTTTTTTGTGGATTTTTTACACGGGAAATACCCTGCTTCTTTTTGGTATTATGTGATATTGTCTATTCTTGTAGATGTGGCAGCTTTCATCTTTTTTGATATAGCATTTAAGAAACAAGATAACGTATATTGATATGGAAGATTTAATCAATTTGAATGATGTTCATGTTGAACAGACATCATCGACAAACATTAGTGGAGAATCAATTAGACCTGCTTCGAATAATGATATGGGGCAAAATTCGTCTACTAATAATAACAAGAATAATGTTACGATAGGTGACCACCAATCTCCTATAGTGATGCTTTTTGGTCCAAGAAGTAGTGGAAAGTCAATGTCTCTCGTGCGACTTTCTCGTTACCTTAGAGAATGTGATTTTAAAATTGTAGTAGATAAGACCTTTAAATCAGATGATAATTATAAGGAAAAGTGTGACAATTTTCTTAATAATCTGGATACGAAAGAGGCTTTGCCTGGTAATGCATATACTGATTTCCTTCTTGTTAAAATAATCAAGAATGGGAAAACTATTTGCCAATTCTTAGAAGCTCCGGGTGAGCATTATTTTGATCCTAAGAATGTAAGTGCTACTAATTTTCCTCCATATATGACTAAGATCATAAGGAATTTGCCAAATAGAAAAATTTGGGTGTTCATTACGGAGGCAGAATGGGAAGTGGAGTCTGATATGAAAAAAGCATATGTCAGCCGTATTGCGAATTGTAAGTCTCAGTTGATGACAGATAAAGACCGGAAATTAGTTTTATATAATAAGATTGACAAGAAACCGGAACTTTTTGACTCAGGTAGAATACATATTAAGGAAGCTGAAAAGGCTATGAGTGATGAATATAAGGGATTGAAGAAACTATTTAAGAATAATAATCCGATCACTAGTCTTTGGTGTCCCTTTAATTATAAATTTGTTCCATTTTGTACAGGTTACTATAATAAGGAAGACGATACGCTCACTTATACTGAAAGTGAAGATATCTATCCTAGTACTCTGTGGAATAATCTCGTGAAATGTTTTAAAGGGTAAAATATGGCAAAGTTTAATTTGTATGTACATGGCGTTCCTATTGGTCATGATATTTGGGGAGCAAGTGAAGATTTGAGTTATATAAAAACATTTTACAATCACGATGCGGATGTAAAAGAGTCTGTAATATTTTGTATAGAAGTGTTACGTAATAAGACCTTTTATTCTTATTTGCGGCAGAATGATGTAGATAATGCTGAAAGTCGACCAGGCTCCTATTTCGGTATTACGTTAAGTTTTAGCAATTTATATTGTAGCAATGTGTATCTGTTGTATAAGATTTTTGATGCAGTATATAAACAGCTATGTCTTGGTAAGTTGATAGAACAGGATGGAAGGAAAGTGCGATATTTGGTTCGGCAATTCATTGATGATACTCTAACGTTAGAGAAAATAAATGCTGCATTTAGTCAGCAGATAGACAAGCTGCTAACTAATAGTTTTTTAGCCTTGGATGATTCTGCTAAACCAACAGGAATTGCCAAGTATAGTTTGTCCGATGTAGATAGTCCTGCTTTCATAGAATCTTTCAAATCAAAAAAGATACTTGTTTCTCCCGATTACATTTCAAAAGAAGATGAAAACGCATCACTTCAAAAACAAGTGCAACCTTTAAGAGTGCAATGTGAGCAATTATCGTCAGAAATTCTGCAATGGAAAAATAAATATGCAGCATTAGAGCAAAGTAATATTGTACTTCAGAATCAAATTACACCTTTAGAGAAAAAGGTAGAATCACTTGAATCTCAACTTGTGAGTGTTGTAACTGATGCAACTAGGGAATTTAAACAGAAGTTGGAAGAAACAAAGGGCGCTTTAGATAAATCTGAAAAAGAAGTTGAAATTTTGACAAATACCAATAAGAAAGCACAAGACGAAATAAAGAAGCTTAGGGAAGATATCAAGGTTATTGGTGAGAATAAAGATATTAATAATTCTGTTGCTCAAATTAAAGAACCACTTAAAAATCTCGCTCGCCTGATGGCGAGTCGATTTCCTGATGATCCTAGGAAGGGCAGTTCAATCAGGAAAAAGAATTTTAATAATCACGGTGCGTCTAATTTATTCAAAACTTGGATCTCGGTGATCAATTGTGTTTTGCTGTGTTGTGTTGTTGCTATTGGTGTATGGTATTATAGTCATCCTGCTAAAATTAATGAGGATAATTATGCCTTAGAAGATCAAAAGGTACAAATAGAGCAAATAGAGCAAAAGGTTCAAAAGCTAACGCAACAAGCTGAAGCAACTCTCACAGCGATACAAAAAACCTCTATAGAGATGCAGGCGGCTTTCAAGTCAAGAAAAGAAGATTCTAAGGCAGCGTCCAGAGAGGCTTCCAAGAAAACCAAGAAGGGAGGTTCGACAATCCAAGGGGCTTCTACTGTGTCACAAGAAACTATAAAAGCAGATTGATATGAGAATAGTGAATATTATTGTGTTTCTGGTAATGGTGCTTGCATGTTCATCTTGCAACACAAAAGGTAAAAAGCCTCCAGTAGACTTATCTGGCTTGAATTCAGTTACAGATATTAGCATTCCTTATACGGAGCTTAATGGTGTTAAAACCATTCCAGTAAAACTTAATGGAATTACTATGAGTATGATTTATGATACTGGATGTTCTGGGGTACACTTATCGTTGAATGAGCTACAAACTCTATTTAAGAATGGTAAATTCTCTGAAGATGATATTATAGGTTCTAACTATTCACAGATTGCAGACGGAAGTATTGTTGAGAATGGTCTGATCAACCTTCGTGAGGTCGAGATCGGTGGTGAGGACGGACTTGTGCTTCATAATGTAGAGGCGACGGTGGCGCTTAATCAGAATGCTCCAATTTTATTGGGCAATGATGTTTTGGATGAGCTTGCTTCCGTGAAAGTAGACAATGTCAATAAAACTATTAACTTCACACGTTATTAATAGGATGAATAGCTCTGTATATTTATTTGGTGAAATGGCAGAAGGATATACCCAATATCCGGAAGATAGTTCATCGGAAATATTTCATAGACTTTATGCAAATTCAAAAGCAACAACTCAGATTGCCATTCATCGTGATGGCAATCTGATGTATTATGGATATATTAGAAAGTTAGAAAATAACAAGTATCTTGGTTTATGTGTTGTTCTTAACGGAATCATGTTGACAAGAATTGATAGCCTTGTCTCTTTATTTGAAAATACTATTGCTTCATTGGTAAGTAAGGGCACTCTTATTCACTATAATGAAGCTGGTGACATTGTTACAAGTGTTAATAAGCTGTATAAGAACGAGCCCGATATAGACCTATTGGTAGAGCATTTAAGAGCAGGCTTTTTGAATTTTGAAAAGAATTCCAGAAAACTTCCTCCCATTAACTTTGCTGTTGCCAAAAATTCGATAAAAAATTTTAGTATCGAAGATAATTTTAATGAGATAGTTGAAGCGTCACACACTTATGGTTACACTTTTATATATAAGGATAAGGACTATAATACAGTTCAAATGAATAGTTATAAAGCTGTACTTAGTCGTGTGAATCAAAAAAATATAGAATTAAAAAAACAAAATCAAGGACTAAACGAACTGAATGATAAAATCCAGAAACAGAAGAAACAGTTTCGCAATGTTGTGATACTATTCATATTAGTTATGGGGTGTTTTATAGGATTATTTGCATTATATAATAGTTTAAATAAGACAGAACTGAATTTGGCAGATGTGGAAAATCAGTTAGTATTGGCCCAGGATACAATTAGAGATTTAAATAAAAATCTTATTGTGAAAAATAATAAGATCCAAGTGCTTGAAATCAAATGTGAACAAGAAGTTTCAAAGCGAAAAGAGGCGGAAGCTATAGTGAATAAAGTAACGTCTCGATACCCGATAATAATAACGAGTACTTCATTTGACTTTTCGTCCAGAAAATTGAATATCGAATATTATACAACGAATGAATGTGAAAAAAATATTAAGATAAAAGCTTATTGCGAATCATCTGGGGACTTTATTGAATCATCCGAGGGGAAATTAACTTTTTGGGATGGCGGAGGAAGTTTAACAGGGAATTTTTCAAAATTATTTAATTCGTCAAATTGGTATACATTTGAAGTTTGGGTTGATGGAGAACTGGTGGGAGGCGGAAGGCATTAGCTATTACTTTTAAAAGACACAGTATCTTGCTATCTAAATTCTGCCTCCACAATCTGGGTTTATTGGTTTGATTAATAGTTGTTTAGTGCTTCTTCTCAATCCGTATACAATCCAGTCCGAACAAAGTTCCTGTCGATAGCGGATTCCGTCCGATCAATTCTATCCGCAGGATAAATTTACCGTTTATGGGCTTGTGCATTTCCAGGCTTATGGCACCTGTCGGCTCGACTTTCTCGCTGTAACAGTCCAACTGCTTTCCGTTTTTTGGGTGATTTACATATAACCTTATATTGCCGTAGTCGGTTGCTTTGGTACAAAATAGACTCAAGCTGTATTCACGATCCTCAAAACCGGAGAATTCGAACTCGATGTAATCGCCTTCCTTACCGCCATGGCATACCAGGTGGTCTTTTAAGTTCCATTTGCCCGGATGCCCGCTGAGTCTTTGTCTGTCATAACGCAGTCTTTCTGATTTGGAAGTTGGCTGGATTTGGCAAAAATCAATGGCATTTGGTATGTTGCAGACAGGAGATTGAGTAGGGGTAGGCAATAACCCTGCTTCTATTTCTTCTAAGCCGGAAGAGCCTGTGGCTTCGGAACCTAAGTCTCCGTACCAGAATACAGTCGAAGAGTAATCTACCGTCCCGTTTTCCCAACCTAACAATTCGAAATCGAACTTCAATTGCCGGTTGAAGGGAATGGCATCTAAGCATCTGACTCTGAAGAAGCTGTTGTAGCCATAAAAATCTCGCATATCCTGGCGGGGTTGCCCGGCAAATGGTGTCTGACTTTTAAAATAACCATCGAAACTGTAGTAGTCTTCAGTGCCTGTTCCGAAATGGGAAGGAAATGGTTCGTGATCTACGGTTATTTTTTCATCTCCTTCCCCATACCACTCTGTCGTATGGTTGAAAAGTGATAGCAGGTCTCCCCGATAAACTCCTCTGCCGGATATAGTGGCGAAATTCCAATCCATACATTTTTCGTGTTCCATCCAGGTGACGACGGGCAGACCACGTTCCTGCTTCCAGGCTGTATGGAAATAGAGAGACCGGTTGTCCCACTTATAGGGCTGTGAAACAATATCTGTTTGTATATCGGCTTTGTATGGAGAGAGGTTCAAGATCGTGATTTCACAATCTTGCTTATAGGGCATCAACCATTTGCTGCAGACAATCCCTTTGCCGTCGGAATAGAAGAAAAAACTCCTGGACGCAAAAGATCCCATGCCGGAGCCTGCAAAATCGGATAGTGGAGCCCATACGGTTTGTTTTCCGTCAAAGCTTATGGTTACGATCAGGCTACGCATCAATAGGGCAAAATCGTCTGTTCCGGGTTTCAGGTTTTTATCTGTTTTCACATTGAACTGAAGAAGGCTGATCGCTCTTTTTCCTGTGCGAAGGTTCAGCTTTTGTTTTTCACCTTTATTTAATGAAAAACTCTGTTGATGGTTAAGTGAACCTTTGCCATAATCAGACTGGGGATCAAATCCCTTATCCATATTTTTATAGAGTGTGTCGGATGTTTTTTCTGCTAAAGCGGGTATGCGGTCTGCCACTTCCTGTGAGAAAGTTTCTACCGGAGTACCTGTGGGGTATTTGCGGTAATTGAACAAAAAGTGTCGGTTAGTCCGTTCGGGGGTAAGTTCCTCCATGGTCACTTTGCAACCGTTGTTATAGGGGACAGGTAGATAAATCAGGCTGCCTCTGTTCCATTTATTGTCCGGTTCGATTAACCCTTTCTTCAATCCTCGCACACCGAACTTCTGGAGATCATAAGAGGGCACCTCCCAGCCCGGTTCGTCTTTTCCGTCAAAATAGAAACGTAAGATTGTATTTATGCTGCCAAAGGTCGTGAGCCATATACGGGTAATGGCACCGGGACCTTTGTCCTCAAAAAGAACCTTTTCTTTCCGTCCGTTGCGTTCTTCGAGACGGATGAATCCTTCGCCGTCATCATTGGCAAACCAATTGGGCCGGTCAGGAGAAACGGACCTGCGATCGTAGCTGCTTTGCTGCATACTGCGATAGGGCAGGGCCGGATAGCGGCTCATTTCATCCCGTGAGGTCATCTCTTTCAGGAGATTTTCTACTGTGATCTGATATTTTGTCTGTGCAAATGAACAGGTGCACAGAGCGGAGAAAAGTAAGGTGATCCCCCATCTCATTATTCCTGTTGTAAACTCAGGCTTCGGAGAAGATAATAAGCGTTGTTTCCATTTTGTGTCCATAATACGATTTTATTGATGGTAAGTAGCCGCAATATTAAGAAAGTATATCGGATGAGGCTATAATGAATTGTACCAAATCATAGTACAGACGTTACATGAAGCATTTTTTTGGGGTTTTGCCGACTTATGGTGGTGGAGTGATCGGCTTTCCGCTATCTTTCTTGCATGACGCACACGAATTGTTATCCGAACAACTATAGAATATTGCGGCCGTCAGGAAAGGCAGGAATATTAATTTCTTTATAAATCTTCTGGTTCAGGTTTTTAATTACTTGCATATAACACTTTACTTCTCAAATGGTTTTATATATCTTTGTGCGTTGAACGCGATATATTTCAATTTATTATGAACGGATTTCTACTGTTGAAACGCCCTTTTATCTGGCTGGCCCGCTTTCGTCACCGTTGTGGATATGGGGTTCATTCACCATTTGCTTTCGACTTGATAACCAACGTCATTTATGAGCGTACCCCTTACTATGCTTACAGTTTGCTGGAGACTGAACAAAAGAAAATGTCGGTAAATCCCGGCAAGAAGTGGAAGCATGAATCAAAGAAGGTGAACCGGTTATTGTTCCGGTTGGTCAACCGAATGCAACCTGCTACGATTGTAGATGCCGGAACGTTGTCGGTATCGTCTCTCTATTTGCAGGCCGGACATGCTAAAGCGGGTTATTTGGGTGCTTCTGATTTGTCCGAACTCTTTTTGGAGAAAGATACACCTGTCGATTTTCTTTATTTGCACCATTACCGTGACCCGGAATTTGTAGAGAAAGTATTCGATATCTGTGCGTCGAGAACAACGGAACAAGGAGTTTTTGTGATTGCCGGTATCTGCTATACGAAAAAGATGAAAGCACTCTGGAAAAAGATACAGCAGGATGACCGGACGGGTGTTACATTCGATTTATATGATCTTGGAATCGTCTTTTTCGACCGTACGAAGATAAAACAGCACTATATCGTCAACTTCTGAATCCTTTTGTGTGTTAACCTTTACAGAAATAATAAACTTACTATCATTATGAAAAAGAGTCTTGTATATACAAAAACGGGTGATAAAGGAACAACGGGTCTGATAGGAGGAACCCGTGTGCCGAAAACCCACATCCGCCTTGAAGCGTATGGAACGGTCGATGAACTGAACTCGAATCTGGGATTACTGGCAACTTACCTGATGGACGAGCATGATTTGGATTTCGTACAGTCAGTGCAGGATAAACTGTTTGCCATTGGTTCGCATCTGGCCACTGACCAGGAGAAGATCCAACTGCACGATGTCAGTATTATTACCCCTGCCGATGTAGAAGCTATTGAACGTGAAATTGATGCTGCCGACGAAATTCTTCCGCCTTTACATTCCTTCATCATTCCGGGAGGAAGTCGTGGCTCGGCACTTTGCCACGTTTGCCGTACCGTTTGCCGGAGGGCGGAGCGGCGTATTCTTGCATTATCCGAAAGCTATACAATCTCTGCTGATTTGCTGGCTTATGTCAACCGGCTGTCTGATTATTTATTTGTCTTGTCTCGTAAAATGAATTTTAATGAGGGAAAAGACGAAATATTTTGGAATAATAGTTGCAAGTGAAATTTTTTATTATACTTTTGCCGAAAAATAGAGAGTAGGTATTAATATTCACATTTTAAATACGAAAGCTTATGTATTGGACGTTGGAATTAGCATCTAAACTGGAAGATGCTCCTTGGCCGGCAACTAAGGATGAACTGATTGATTATGCCATGCGGTCGGGTGCTCCTCTTGAAGTGATTGAAAACCTTCAGGAAATGGAAGATGAAGGCGAAATCTATGAAAGTATAGAAGATATTTGGCCGGACTACCCCAGTAAAGAAGATTTCTTCTTTAACGAGGAAGAGTATTAATAGTCTTCGAATAGTCTAAACAATTAAATATCAGCGCGACAGATAAAGGTGATTTGTTTGTCGCGCTGGTGTTTAAGGGTGCTTGGTGGTGTAGTTTGTTTGTCTAAATTGCGGTTTTTCTTCTCAAAAATGTAGTTTGTTTGTCTAAAATTCCATACCTTTGTTTCTCCTCAGGAATATTGCTAAAAGGAGGATGATATATGGGAAGACCGAAAAGACTATATCCGTTGGGCAAATATCGACTTCGCACACCAAAGGAGGTTGATAAAGATAAAGCCTATCCTGTCGAGTTGGAATATACTTGGAACAGGCAGATAATCCGTAAGACTACAAATGTCTTTGTCAAGGTTGCAGACTGGAATCAGAACGGCAATCAGGGACGGGGTGAAATCCGTGCAAGCTATGGTGGGGAGTTCAAACGGCTGAACCAACTTCTGCTTGCACGTGTTGAACGTATAGATTCGCAACTTGCCGAGTATCACGAAAAGCATCCGAACCAAATTACAGCGGATGTCGTTTCCGGTCTTCTTGCAGACAAGCCTTTGGCACGTCGTGATCAGGGAAAAGATTTTGTGGATTTCACATTGGAACGCCTTTCTTCGGATTATTCGAGAAACAGAATCGGTAGAAGCCGATACGAGAACGGAAAGAGTTGCATGAATATTTTCCAGACTTTTTTACGGGCGACCAAACAAGGCACATATCGGTCGGACGCAATATATGTTGGCGATATGATTCCGGAACTATTGGACAGTTATATCGTTTGGCGCAAGGAAATCAAACAGAATAGCGATGCGACAATCAATCATGCCTTGACACCGATATTGAAGGCGTGTGCATACGCAAGTGAAATGAGCATGATAGATCCTGCTGTGAATGCAAGGATTCAGGATATGCGTATCGTTACAAAAGTTTCACTTTCAGAGGAAGAAGTTGAGTTTGACGGAAAGAGCCTGGCCAAAGAACAGGTCTCTGCTCTTTTAGAATATTACAAGACCTGTCAGGAACCACGTAGAAAGGAATTTTTGGAAATGTTTTTCTTTGCGTTTCATGCTTGCGGACTTCGTGTGGTGGATGTGATGACCCTGCAATGGAAGCATATCGATTTTGCCCGGAAAGAGTTACGGAAGATTATGATAAAGACAAACAAACGTCATGTGATCCCTCTGACTGAACCTGCATTGCGCATATTGCAACAATGGCAGGAAAAACGTGCAGGATGCCGGTATGTATTTGACCTTGTGAAGGAAACTTTGGATCTGGATGATGCGGAGGCACTTTATAAGGCACGTAATAATGCGACTAAATGTATCAATCAGTCATTGGCGGTCGTGGGAGAGCAGATTGGGCTACCTTTCAGTCTTTCAATGCATGCGGCCAGACATTCGTTTGCGGTTTTTGCCCTAAATAAGGGATTGTCCATGTCTGTAGTCAGCCGATTGCTCGGTCATGGAAGTACGGATGTAACAGAGAAAGTCTATGCTCGTTTCTTGCCGGAAACCTTGTCTGCAGAAGTAGCCCGACTGAAAGACGAGTTAACTCCGCTTGAAATAATCTGATTTTAGAATGGTATTGAGATAATTAGTTTTTGTTTCTATTTTCTATGTAATTGAAATATTTATGCTACAAATAATATTCTTGGTTATAGGTCTTTTTATTATCGTTCTTGCATTGTCCTTTGCTTTCAAAAGATATGCAAGGCTGATTCTGTGGTCAAGTGCAATCACCTTGTTTGCTGGTACACTATTGCTTGTCGGAATCGGTGTGATAAATCCGATTGATGGAGACAATATTGGCTCTACAACGTTTTGGGGTACTATCATAACATTGATTTCAGGTGCAGCTCTCGCCTTTTGTGCTGAAATGCTGAAAGAGGGAAATAAGGGAAAAACAAAGGTGCAAAATGGCAATTCCTCTGTTTCAGGGAAGCAGACGGCAGATAACGAGGAAACTGTTGTTTTGATTGGGATGTTGCATACTGAACTGGCTATAAAAGTTTTCGCCAAAGCGATAGAGGCTGGTTATATAGGCGAAAAAGGTTCCCATTATAAGTGGAATGATTCCAAAGTTCTGTTGGCATATATGTGTGGGCGGATATATTGTGGAGACAAGCCTGAATATTCCGAAATGGATGAGAAATCATACTGGAAATTTGGCAGAATGGGAGTCTTCCCCGATACAGAACTGAGCAACTTGTTTGAAATGCCTGATTTGGGGCAATCTCGGTCGAATAGGAAAGACCTTGCCGTTCCTGCAAAATCCAAGGAAATCGATAAGTTTTTTGAGTAGCTGTCTGGCTACTCTTTTTGTTTATAATCAATGCTTTAATCTCCAACTCTAATATTATCTAATACAATCCTAACTTCAGTCTAATTCATTAGCCTAATTTACACTAACTTCTTAAGTATTAAGAACTTTTTACCTTCGCTGCCGTTATGGCCGATGTGCACAGTCGTGCCATAACATAAACCCGGCTTACAGTCCGAGTGTGCATTAGGAAGGAAGCCATAATACGAAAACTATGGCTAAAAAATTAGATGGAGATAAAAATCTATGTGAACGGGAACTCCTTGAGAAGATTCTCGGCATAGTGGAGAAACAGTTGCAATTACCACTTCCAAGTGAGGCAGGTGGGTGCTGTCTCTATGACAACAAGTCTTTGATGGAGAAATTGCACATCAAAGAGAAGTATCTGAAAAAGTTGCGTGACAACGGTTATCTCGGTTATTCGCGCGAAGGTGACAAATACTGGTATACACAGGAAGACGTAGACCGTTTTCTGCGCCGATTCCATTATGACGCTTTTGCTATTGGTGATGAACTGCCTAAACAGGAAGGAGGTGGCTATGTTTGATAATCTGCATTTGACCAATATGCTTCGCTCGGAAGTTGAAAGCGTTCCGGAGACAGGTCTTCCGTTGGATGCATTTCCAGACAAGATACAAGAGATTATACTAAATCTTGCCAGATACGAGAATTTCAATGTGGAATATACAGTTTCGATTATCCTTTCTGCCGTTGCTACTGCGGTAGGTAATTCTTGTCATATCCGCATAAAAGGAGAATGGAAGACCTGTCCGTCCATTTATATGATGTTGGTTGGTCGTCCTGGTCTTGGAAAGACACCTCCTCTTGGTTTTATATATAAACCGATTAATGAGTATGATGACCGGCTGCATGAAAAATATGAATTGGAATGTGACGAATATGAAAGAGCCATGTCTGTCGGCAAGCACGGGAATGACGGGGAAGGGCAGTTGCTCAAAAAACCGAATTTTGTAACGACGGTTATTTATGACTCCACTCCGGAGGCGATGATGAATATTCATCAGCATAATCAACGTGGGATAACATTGGTAGTCGATGAAATTCTGGCTTTATTCAATTCGGTCAAAAGGTACAATAGTAAGAATAATCTCATTGAAGATTTGCTGACAGCGTATAGCGGACAGCCGTTAAAGGTTATCCGCAAGTCCGAATCACGTCCTGTTCTAATCAAGAATCCGTGTGTAAATGTCATCGGTTCAGTACAGACGAATATGCTGCAGGAAGTCTTCCGCGCAGAATTTCTTGCCAACGGATTGCTTGACCGTTTTCTGTTTGTCTATCCCAAAAACAGGAAGATATCCGGATGGAGACGGGAAGAAAGGAATACAGTCCGCCCTGACGTCATGAATCAATGGAGGACAATAATCAATAGAATTTTAAGCATCCCTTGTATCCTTGATGACAAGGGCACAACGGTAAATCCCCGTATCCTTACAATGTCTGACGATGCGGAAGAATACTTTTATGAATGGTACAATGGAATTATCGATGCTGTAAATGCCATTGAGGATGATGCGAATGTTGAAAGCCGGAAGATGAAACTCAACGGCCATGTAGCACGTCTTGCCCTGTTGTTTCAGGTAATGAAATGGGCTACTGATAGTGGAGATATGCAATATATTGAGTGGGATTCCGTAGAATCGGCAATCCGTATGATTGATTATTATGAGGAAACATACAGGAGGATCCAGGAAACCATTGTCATAAACAGTATCGGCGAAACGAAGGAAGTCTGGCTTTCCCTATTGGGAGATAGGTTTACTTCCGGGGATGCTGTTATTGCTGGTAGAAAAGTCGATATGTCCAGACGTACCGTCTATTATGCGCTTGACCAATTGTGTCGACTTCAGCACCCTCTAATAGAAAAACTTCAGCATGGAGTCTATCGCAAACTTATGACAGAAAACACTGATGCACCTTGCACTATTGCACTTTCGTCTTACCAAGATACCAAGCAAATTTCTCAAAGTGCAAAAGTGCAGAGTGCAACCACACTAAAATCAGAGGACCATGAGTGAATACAGATTCCATTTACAGAAATACCGACCTGGAAGCAAGACTACTTGTCCGAGCTGTGGTAAAAGCCGGTGTTTTGTCAGGTATATTGATGAACAGGGCAACATTTGCTTTCCCGAAAATGTCGGTAAGTGTGATCGTGAAAACAGTTGTGGCTACCACTATACACCTAAAGAATACTTCAAGGATAATCCTGATGTGTTGGAAATGGATGAGGGAAACGGCAAGTCGCTCCTTTCTGCCCCTTATAAGCAGGCAGATAAAACTCCGTCTTGTATTGTTCCTTCGTATATTCCATCATCTTATGTGTTAAGGAGTCTGTCGCATTATTCAATCAACCCTTTATATCAGTATTTCTGTCATGTATTTGGTGAAGATGAGACAACCAGATTGTTTGAAATGTATCGCATAGGGACATCTTCAAAATGGGGAGGCGCAGCGGTTTTCTGGCAGATAGATATAAATGGGCAGGTAAGAACCGGAAAGGTAATGTGCTATAATGCAGAGACAGGGCATCGGGTTAAAGGGCCTCAGGCTTTTGTCAGCTGGGCGCATTCTGAGTTGAAGTTGCATGATTTCCGTTTGAAGCAGTGTCTGTTTGGAGAACATCTTCTGAAAAATTCATCGTCTCCGGTAATGCTGGTGGAAAGTGAAAAGACCGCTGTTGTAATGAGCCATTTTATCCCCGATTATATATGGCTGGCAACAGGTGGAAAGAACGGTTGTTTCAACAGTGAAGCTATGCAGGTTCTCAAAGGCAGGGAGGTTACTCTCATCCCTGATTTAGGAGCAACCGAACAATGGAACGCGAAGTCCGCTTTATTATCTGGCATTTGTAAAAAGGTTACTGTCTCTGACATTCTAGAACGTACAGCGACTGAAGAACAACGCAGTCAAGGGTTGGACATTGCAGATTTCTTTCTCTTTTCACCGTCCAAACGTCAAATACTTCAACTGATGATACAGCGTAACCCTGCTTTGCAGTTGCTCATTGACGGACTGGATCTGGCATTGGTGGAGTAATCCGAAGTCTTACTTCGGGAATTTATAAGAAAGTCCATAACACAATAAGGACTTTTTGCCTGACAGCAATAAAGTTCCTCTGGCATCCGGCAGAATCCGGTTCGGAGTGAGCAAGCTCAAACATAAATCATTTATAAAAAGAATACCTATATGAATACAGATATAAAACAAGCTATGCACGTCGGAGCCGGCAAATCATTCGGCACGGCAGAGGCCAATGAAAATGAAAGACGTTGGAACGATGACAAGATTGACAGAAAGAATCAGGATCCGACCAACCACTACGACAGGACCAGAATGAAATTGAATTTCGAGATCGGTCCTGACGGAAAGATACATCCGTTGGGTTATCAGGAGAAATCGCTTGAAGTCCGTCTGCAAGAACGGCTGGACGAATTGGGTTGGAAGCCGTTCAAGGCGGACAGCAAAATCCAACCGAACTGTTGCGCTAAGTTTGTCTTCGGAGGAAACCATGACCGGACGCTTGAAATGGCTTTCGGGAATCAGTCCGTCAATCTGGAGAAAGGTGCGGACAACAGCCACCTGCACCGTTGCGAGGAAATCGAGAATTGGGCGAAAGATGTCTATGACTGGTGTGTCCAAATATACGGGCAGGAGAACATTGTCGGGTTTCAGGTACATCTTGATGAGAGCAGTCCGCATATTCATGCCTTGGTTGTTCCTGTTGGTATTCGCCCCAAAAGCGGACGGAAGTGTGTGATGTGGTCGGCAAAGTTCGGGAAAGACCGCTATGAATATGGTCAGATATTGAAAGAAATGCACACATTCTTGTATGAAGATGTCGGTAGCAAATACGGTCTCGAACGAGGTGACAGTATTGAGGGGCGTAACGTGCATCATCTGCACAAACGCGATTATATCCGCAAACTGACCAAGGAGGCAAAACAGGCGGAGAAAGCCGTCAAGGGACTTCAATCCATGATGCGGAATCTGGAATCAAAGATTTTCAGTTATAGGCTGCAACTTGAAGAGACGGAAAAGGAACTGGCTTCCGGCAAGATCACACTCGACAGATATGAAGCGCAGAAAGCGGATATACAGAAACTCATTGCCGAGTATCAGACCAAACTCGAAGACAAGACCGACAAGCTCCACGCAAAGGAGCAGGAACTGGAGCGGCTGACCGCAGATGCGACAAAAGCACGTTCAGTTGTTCAGCCGTTCCGCAACCACAAAGTTGATTTCATGCCACCTCAAATTACCGAGAAAGTACCCTTGTTCGGTACTGACAAATGGGTCGAGCGGCAGAACCAACGTATTGCCAAGCAGTTTACCGAAATTGTCCGCAAGATAGAATCACTGTACAGGAATGATGCTGCACGGCAGGTTGAAGCCGCCCAGCGTAATGTATTGGCGGATTATGGGGAGCTTTATCAACTGAGACGGGAGAACAAATCTCTTTCTGACACAAACGAAAGTTTGGAGTCAGAGTTGAATACACTGCTTGACCAGCTGGCTATACCATCGGCGCGCAATCTGATTTTTGCCGTTGCCGATGCACTTATCGGTGGACAACCCGTACCGGTTTCCTCCGGAGGTGGTGGCTCGACCTCTGACCTGCCTTGGGATGGCCGGAGATCTGACGAAGAGGAAGAAGCTTATCGGAGGAGGTGTTTGATGTTTGCGATAGTAACGGTATGTAAGCAGCAAACGAAAAGTCGAAGGAAATAATTATAATTCGCCAAATTGCCAAACAAAAATACGCCAAATTTCCAAATGTATTTTATCCAAATTTCCAAATTTGTGTTGCAATTTATATGATTCATAAACTATTTCCCTATCTTTGCAAAAACTATGTATCCATGGAATATAAAAATCGAATAGCAGATAAATTATTGCGTGATAAGTTAGAGGCAATGGGGGCTGTTTTAATTGAAGGTCCAAAGGCTTGTGGTAAGACGACTACGGCTGAACAACAAGCTAAAAGCATCATTTATATGGACGACCCAGTAAAGCAAGAACAGTATAAACAGATGGCGCAAACTAATATCCGTTTTTTGCTTGAAGGAGAAACGCCACGTTTGATTGATGAATGGCAACATGTTCCTCAGTTTTGGGATGCCATTCGGTTTGAAGTTGATCATAGAGATGACGATGGTCAGTTTATGCTTACAGGATCTGCAGTTCCAGCTGATATGAAAGAAATTCATCATACTGGAACTGGAAGATACGGATGGCTTACTATGCGTCCTATGAGTCTTTGGGAGTCAGGAGAATCTACAGGAGAGGTTAGTTTGTCGGATTTGTTTCTTACTCCTGATAGAATAGGAGCATTAAACAAACTGACATTGCCAATGCTTGCATTTGCCGCTTGTCGTGGCGGTTGGCCTAAGTCTCTGCAAAAGAAAACGGAAAAGGCAGCATTATCGCAAGTGACGGAGTATTATAAAGCCATTACAAATAGTGATATATCGCGAGTAGATAACGTGAAAAGAGACGAGGAGCGAGCAAAAAGAATTATGCGTTCATATGCTAGACATCAGGGCTCTCAAGCAAGCATAGCAACAATTCTTGCTGATATATCAACAAATGATACTGGAAACATCAGCGATGAGACAGTAGGAGCATACCTTACTGCTTTACGAAAAATATTTGTGATAGAAGATATGCCGGCATGGAATCCAAATCTGAGAAGCAAAACAGCAGTGCGCACATCTGACACAAGATATTATGTAGATCCTTCATTGGGAGTTGCTGCTTTGGGGCTTGGGCCTAATGACCTGGTTAATGATTTGAATACATTTGGATTGTTTTTTGAGACGATGTGTATCCGTGATCTTCGCGTTTATGCAGATGCTTTGGATGGTTCAGTCTACCATTATAGGGATAAAAATGGTTTGGAATGTGATGCTGTGGTGCATTTGCGTAATGGTGCATATGGTTTAATTGAGATAAAATTAGGCGGAGAAAAACTTATTGAGGATGGAGCTAAGACATTAACTGCACTTACCAATATTATTGATACTTCCCGAATGAAGGCACCTGCTTTTTGTATGGTACTAACTGGTGTCGGAGATTTTGCCTATAGACGGACAGATGGTGTTTATGTTGTTCCTATTGGATGTTTGAAAGATTAATTGTGGGTAAAAGCGGTTATAGGAATAATAATTTTGTCAATAAGCCGAACGACTCCATCATCCCTAAAGCAATATCTCACACCATAGAGAAACTGATAGATATTACGCAAGATGGTTCACATAAAAGGGTTGATTTAAATTTACAAATTTCAGAATATGTAAAAGAAACCCAGTCTCCTTTTATCTTTAGGTCTTGCCTTTATCAAGTAATGGATGTTGTAAGATGGTACAGTGACTTAATAACAAAATTGGCTGAAGGTTAAATTAATGGTGTAGATACTAATTGAAAAGTGCGCCAATATTCCAGTTGAAAAGTGCGCCACCATAGGATAAGTATAATGACCTTTGTATAATCCAAATGCAAAGGTAAAATGAAGACTATGGTAGAAAGACAATCAATAATACACATGTATAGAGTATGCGGTTATAGCAAACGGCGTATCTTTCGTGAACTTCATGTCAGCCGTCATACCGTTGACAATATTCTTTCAGAGTACGAATCAGCCATCCGCACGGACAATCCAGAAGAGGCTTTGAGTGATTTGCTTACCATCCAGCCCAGGTATGACAGTTCCAGACGCCGTCCTCGCCGGCTCACACAAGAGATTAAGGATAAGATAGGATTTTGCCTGAAGAAGAATGCCGTTAAGATAGCTACCGGACTTCGCAAACAGCGCATGTTGAAAAAGGATATCCACCAGTTTCTGTTATCTCAAGGATACACCATCAGTTACGCCACAGTATGCAGTTATATAAAAAATATAGAGTCATACAAAGAGAAGAAAAAGAGCGAAGCCTTTATCCGGTTGTTCTATGAGCCTGGATGCATTGCCGAGTTTGATTGGGGTGAAGTTCTTCTTTTTATTGACGGTGTCAAAACCAAGTTTTATCTGGCCGTATTCACTTTCGGGCATAGCAATGGCAGATACGCCTATCTTTTCAGGCATCAGAATACGCTTGCCTTCATGGAGTCCCACCGTAACTTTTTCAGGGATATACATGGTGTCCCCGCTATGATGGTCTATGACAATATGCGTGTAGCCGTCAAGAGCTTTGTCGGTGGTGATAAGAAACCTACAGAAGCTTTGATGAAGATGTCCGGTTTCTATTGTTTTGAGTACCGTTTCTGTAATGTACGGGAAAGGACATGTGGAGCGCAGCGTGGAATATGTCAGAAGGAAAGCTTTTTGCCTGACAGACCATTTTGGTGATATACATTCTGCCCAGGAGCATTTAAACCGGGTATGTATGCAGGTCAACAACGAGCAAGGCAGTCTTTCAACAGCGGAGAAAACATCACGTTTGGAAGCTGACCTGTCATCGCTGAAGCCTTTTCCCGGTAATCTGGGCTGTTTTGAGGTCTATGAGTACATTGTGGATAAATGGTCAACTATCAGCATGAAAAATGTTCATTATTCCGTACCTGATTCTCTTGTGGGAGAAAAAGTACATGTCAAGGTTTATAGTGAAAAAATCGTCATCCTGTACGGGAAGGAGAAAGTGGCCTCTCATCAACGCAGTTATTGCGGTGGAGACTGGTGCATCAAGCTGGAGCACTATTTGCGTACACTTTCCCGTAAACCGGGGGCATTGCCCCACTCTGTGGTCTGGCAAAGAGCACCGGAAGAACTGAGAAGGCTGTATGACATCCATTTTAAGGAGGACAACAGGACGTTTGTTCTGTTGCTGGACTATGCCCGAAAAAATGGATTTTCCGGAACGGACATTGTCACGGCATGCAAGGAGCTGACCGGACGTGGTGTCAGAAAGATATCTCCGGACCAGGTAAAGGCCATGCTGCATGGTAGCGTACAGGGAGAAACAGAAGAAACCATGGAACCGCCTGTTCTCCCGGCACAACAGGAGAATATAGAAAGAGAAGCTGTGGATATGCTTGAAGGCATCACGGCGCTCATGACAGGATACAATGAAGTGCATGATATAATACCAACCATTTAAGTTTATAATATATGAAATCAGAAAAAGAAACCATTTATGACTATGCTGCAGAACTGAAGCTGCTGTCCTTTAAAGAGGAACTGGAATGCACCCTTTCATTGGCAGCTGAAGAAAACTGGAACCATCTGCAGTTCTTGACGGAATTGCTTGGAAAGGAAAGCGCCAGGAGAAGGGAGTGTAGAAGAAGATCAAGGATAAGATCTGCGGGATTCCCACAAATGAAGTATCTGCATGAGCTTGTTATGGAAGACATGCCCAAAGAGGCACAGGTAATATTACCTGAATTGGAGACACTGGACTTCATCAGACAGGGAAGAAACCTGGTCCTGTATGGAAATCCGGGAACGGGAAAGACGCATATTGCTACGGCTTTAGGAATAAAGGCCTGCCAACAGGACTTTACCGTATTGTTTACTTCAGTGCCGGTCCTGCTTACCCAGATAAGGGAGGCTAAATCAGCAAAGACACTGAGGACGCTACAATTAAGGTTTGAAAAATACGATCTGGTCATCTGTGATGAGTTCGGATATGTCAGTTGTGACAAGGAAGGAGGAGAACTGCTTTTTAACCACCTGTCGTTAAGAGCCGGGAAAAAGGCTACAATCATTACTACTAATTTGGCTTTTAACAGATGGAATGAAATCATAAAGGACAAGGTGCTTGTGGCGGCAATGGTTGACAGGCTTACACATAAAGCTTATCTGGTTAATATGACCGGACTGTCTTATAGGCTTAAGGAAACACAAAAAATGAGACAAGATAAATGAATATTTTAAACTTATAGTAATTTTGTAACCAGTTATGGATGGAGCTCTTTTCAATTAGAATACGGCGCACTTTTCAATTAGTATCTACATATATATTATTTAAGTTCGAAGATTCTGTTGATGGTGTCAGCTAATTTATCATTGATGATTTTCGAGTTCCAACTGTCAAATTCAAGAATAATACCAACTTGTCTGGAACCGCCGGAGTCTGTATAAGACCTGCCCATTGTGATATTTACAGGCAGGTTCTCCTCTTTGGCTACCTCTATAAAAGCGTTTGCCAGCTTTTTTAACATTTCACATCTTATCAACATAGTATTTTCGGATTAGTGATTATGAATTGGCAGCCATGAAGAAACCGGCATTATTATACTGTTGCCTGATTTCTGCGGATGTAAGAATATGATACTTGGTATACAACTCAGCATTGAACAAGTCAACCTGAATACAATACTCCACGATTTTCTCCACTTCTTCCGGAGAGAGTGCCCAATAGTCCGCTACTCTGCAAAGCATATTCTTACACCAATACAATGAATGGTTTCCTGTACGGAATATCTCATTTTCTATATAATCATAAACCGCATATCCATTACATCCATATACAGTTTTCAGATCACTGACTTTGGTTTCATGCAACTGTGATGTCCTTTTATAACAAGGCAGGAATGGAATAATCTTATTGTCTGAAATAACGGATTTCATAATGTCTTTTATTTAAATTTCGGTAATAAGGATGCAGTTCAGATTCTTATTGAATTCTGAACAAAAGATTGTTGCTGCAAAAAATTATACTCTTGCAGGTATATCGTATCTTTTACGTATTTTTTTTACGTAATTGAAAACAGTCTTTTCACAGACTTTTGGAAAAGAGGGATTATTCTCCTTTAGATATTCATGAATCTGGGTGGAAGAATAATAAGGACAGGTTATCAGCAAATGCTTAACTGACTCCTCATAAGGATCGAGACGGCAGGAATAAGAAGGGCGCGGACGATTGCCATGTTGAAGAAGCTCATCAACATTTAATCGGGAAAGCCGCATGACTCTGCCAGGAGGAAGTTGCAGCTTCTTTGCTATTTGAGAACGGCTCAAGCCAAGAAGTCGAAGTTCGGCAATGTTATGCCAGTCTTGATAGTCTTCTGTAATCTTTTTTGCATCCATTTTCTACATAAATATAGTTTTCGTAAAGTGAAATATTTAATGTTACGAAAAAGTGATGCGGCAAAGTTACGAGTTACAAAAGGTAGGCTTCACTGTCTACCACCTTGTCTTGTTGTGCGGACAGCGGGAATACCGCCAGGGCAAGCAGCAATGTGAACGCGATTCGTTTGAGTTGATCCATAATATTGTTTGACTTTTCGGGGTTAGACATAACGACCGATGGCGACACGCGGGCACGAGTCGCGCGTCACGTATCGCCGTCAGGCATGTTTTTCCTGCCGCCATGAACAACGGCGGGGGTATATGGTTATCCGGATGTTGCCGATGGAAAAAATCGGCTGGAAGAAGAAATAAATTTCTCGCAACGTTTCACAACAGCTTTGACCTGATGCTTTTCAACACACGCCACACCGTCATGCCTGAGAGCTTTATTCTCTTCCTAAGCAGATAGTTGGCAATCCGTTGCGTTCCCCATCTTCTTGTCTCACGCACAGATTAAGGATAATGGTTTCAATTTCAGGTGTTATCTTCATATTGGCAAGTCTTGATGGACGTTTAGACTTATCGGACAATTCCGACTTGCCTTGTTCTTTCTCGCAATTTATCCAACGGTATAACGTGGAACGGGTAATCCCGCACCGAAAGGCAGTTTTTGTCACAGAACCCGTTTCGACGTATAGCTCAAGCCATTTTTGGCGCATCCGTATATCTTCTTTCATGCTACGAAGATACGGATTAAGATTTGCCAACGAAAAGAAAAAGTGTAGCGTATCTATTGATACTTGGAAATTAAATACTACTCCGCTTTTCAGCCATCTCCTTAATACCAGCCTGTCAATCTACACATTGTTGAGAAGCCATTCATGATTAATATGATCAAAACAACCCTTAATGTCACCTTCCAGTATCCATTGTGGTAAACAGTCTCTACTCAACCATCTATGAAGTGCGTCTATTGCATCTGCAGTACTTCTAAACTTTCTGAACCCATATGAGTTCGCATCCGCTTCACTTTCAGTTATAAGTTCTAAAGCCATAAGATATATCCTGCACGGCTCTGTCCTTCATGGTTGGTATTCCCAAAGATCTTGTCTTGCCATTTGCTTTGGCTATGTTGACCTTCCTCAGCGGGAAGGCCTTATATCCTCTCCTTTTCAATAAACATATAGCTTCTATTTTCTTGGCATCAGTGTCCCACTTCATATGGTCAACCCCTGCCGTACGTTTACCTTTATTGGAAGTTACTTTCCTTATCGCCAATGCCTTGGCTTCGTAGGAAGTGGCAAGTAGGTACCGTAAGGCCTTTACCTTGTTGTACCTCTTTTCTTTGTGGGCCTTTGCTATTCGGACCTGCAGTTTTCTCACCTTACGCTCATATTTGGAAGAATCGATATCTTTTCATGTCGTGTTTCGTACGGTTAAAGATGCACACTCGGCTTTTGCCTTGCTCATTTGCAGTTTCTTCATTTTATTAAAGTTCTACAATCGTTTCACAAAGAATTACCCTGCGGAAGTCTGCCTGATTTCGCATGGGGTGATGTTTAAACCTCTATCCTCCGCATTACACAGAATCATTCACTTTCTCCGCAATCCTTTACCCGCACCACATTCGGCTTTTCTTGCAATTGGCTTACCTGCCTGACATAGACAGGAGAAATACGGGTTTACCAAGTTCCGTACAAGTAACTGACGCCCGACTTAGAGCCCGCCCCTCCACCGCCAGTATGATGTCCGTGTAGCCTTACATTCCAAAAAGACTATCCTGACTACCCACCTTTTGGTTATAGCTTATAAATATCCGTAAGCTATTTCTTTATTACGATGGTATAGCGATTCACATATGTTACTCATATCAGTCAGCCTAACAACCTATACATTGGATATTTTTGTAAAGGACTGCATTGTCAAGAGGACTTCGCACTAAACCATTACTGGTAAAGTACGCCTCTTTAGACTACTATTGACGGAACAATAGGTTCAGGCACAGTGCTGAACAATTACTTGTACGACTTCTTGTCACACGGAATACCTAAAGATACCAAAAGGCCAACTAATTCGCAATAATCTGGCTATAAATTAGTTGTCTAATTTTATGGTATTTACTGGATTTCTCTAATTAAGCCTATTCCACAAAAGGCAAAGTTATACTTAAATAGTTGACCTTTCATTTTGATATTTGAAGTAATTTAGATAAAAAATAACTCATTGTATATATCACCTCGTCGGCAATATCACAAACGAAGGATTATTCCGTATTTCCCAGCATTCCAGCTTATCTCCGTTGGGCAGTATTATTCTCTCTTCTAGGTAAGTAACTATAGGCTGTGGGGAGAGCCTCACCCGGCTGTCCGAAACGAACAGCCGGAGAGGGCGGTCAAAATTCCGGCTCTGAAAGTCCGATAAGGCTATTTCCGCAAGTTGTGTTTTCCCGTCCTTTACCATTGCTACAAACAATAAGCTGTCGTTCCTTCCTTTCGCTACCGAACAGATCTTTACGCCGCTTGACCAGGTTACAGAAGTAGGCGTATCATTCTTCTTGTCTGCTATCTCATGTATATTCCATGCGTAGATTGTTCCCGAGCGAGGAATGAAGGCATACAGTGAGTCACCGATGACCTCCATGTCATAGGATTCACCATGCGGTTCTGTACTGCTACCAATAAAGTCGCTGCCAGTACCTAGCTTGGCAAACACGGTGTTGTTGTTCACTGCCGTCAACAGAACCGCCTTACGGTCGAACACCCGTACGTTAGTCTCCTTCGAGTCACGTACGAAGACGAAGTTCTTCGTGGCAGCCACACAGCCCGCCCACGACACGTTACTTACCGGCCATATGCCTGTACCCAGACGAGTTAAGTACGTCCCAGAATGTTTATCGAACACCTGCACCTCCCGACTGTCACCAGCAGCTACAAACAGGTGCCCATCCTCCACATAAATATCACGGACAAAAGTGCGCTCTCCGTTGGAGATGCTCCGTTTATAAGTCAAGCGCTTTACGTCAAAAACGTCCACGCATCTCTCGGCAAAGTTTGCCACGTATAGCTCGTCCCCATCAAGGAAGAGGTTCACTGCCTGCAACGTGCGTCCCTCACCTATATCCTCTGCCCCACGTGATATATAGCCGTCTAGATAATAATTGTCCGTTATCTTCACTGTATCCATTGGCTGTGGCAGGTAACGGTCTTCTGTGATTTCCCTTACCTCAGTCTGCTCGCAGGCCGTCAACGCTAACGCAACCCCTACGCCTATCATCATTCGGCTTCTCATCTCATTTCCTCCTTCTCTTTAGGTATAGTGACTGTATCTATCGGGTGCTCGGTGAAGTATTTCACTAGCCGGCTCTGCCTGCAGAATCTCTCAATATTCTGCTTCAGCACTGTATCGTCCTGAAAGATAGCACTGATATCACAGTCCCTATACGAGGCATTCTCTGGCTTATGGAAACCCAACAGATTGCGGTTGGGATAGGGCAGGTCACCCTTGTAGCTCAGCCACAGGTGCAGTTGCCAGATAAACTCTGTCCAGCCCACGTTCACCCCTTCACCGTTATTGGCAGCATAAGTCATGTTACTGTTGTGAGAGTAGCCCATGCAGTGCATAAACTCGTGTGCAATGGATTCCCAGCCGCTGAACGAGGCGTAGTGCCCGTAGAAATTCCAGTCTGTCACTGCCCAAATGTATCCACCTCCCAGTCCGCCATAGGCTGGACTGCTCTGTCCCAAGCGGAATGTCTTTTCTGATTTGAAGCGTTCCTTCTCCGTCTGGTATTTTTCAGCATTGAACAGATTTCTGTCGTTATCGCACAGATCGCCGCCCATCACCTCTCTGAAGTGGGACATCACATAATTATATTCGAGTGTAGTCATCATATAGGCGTAGTTAGTCACAATCACCACCCACTCGCGGGCGTAGATGGGACGCAGTTCTCGGTAGGGACAGTTATCTCCAGCGGTAGGTGTCCAGCTGTAGTTAGAAAAACTGCATGTCCATTTAGCATCTATCTTTGACAGCTTCTCGAGATGTTCGTCGTCGCTCACTAGGCGCACCTTCATCCGTTCCATGTCAAGGTGAGGACATTCTAAACTCACGAAGCCCCCATCCATCGTGCGACACACGCTCCTCTTACCCACGAACGAGGGCTTGAATTCGAAACTGGAGAACGCAGGAATAGAGTCGAGGTAAGCCACAGGCAAATATTCCTCGGCCTCAGGTATATACATCTCCAGACTCACTTTATGAATAGTCTTTGCCGACCAGCTGGTGATGCGGAGCAAGTCGTCCTCTTCCGCCCCTGTTACGGTAACAAGTTGGTCTGTACGGAAAGTGCAGTCTGCCTTGTTCACGATTTTTGATGAAGGATCGCTCAGGTTCAGGAGGATTCGGGTATGTTCTGCTCGCAGCTTGTCGTAAGTCACAGTGTCCGTAGGGAAATCATTCTTGAAAGGAATTTCGATGTTATTGTATACCATCTTTTCCTCATAGACAGTGGAGCAGCCTGCAAGTAGTATTGCCGTGATGCAAATTGCCGCTGTCACGCCTTTCAGAATCATACTTTTTGTCATTTTCTTGTCATTCATACGATTATTCTTTTGTAGGTTGTTTATAATAGTATTTAGGATGAGAATATTCATTGCCTTTCACTTTAGTTGTTTATCTCGGTCATGCGAGATATCGGGTTGCTGCTCAGCTCCAGCCTATCTCCCTGCTTTGCCTTATAATACTTACGGTCACATTCCAATTTGCAAATATAGCTGTTTAGATAATGTGTTCAGGCTAGGGTGCGATGGCAATAAGGACAAATATCGAGTTGGCAGACCACTCCCTTCCACTCGCAGTCCTTACGGAATTCCACCGTGCCCCTTGCGTAGTATACTTTCCAGATCGTTTCCAAAAAAGATGTATATTAATACCCTATTTTTTACAGTAGTACAGTAGGATTCATTATTAAAGGGTAGAAATCAAAAAGCATACTGTCGGCCTCCTGCCACTTCAGAATGTTCGTGATCTCAATCCGTTATTACTAGGAATCGAATGTGTACTTGTTATACCTTTGTCAATAATTCCCAGCACTGCCATGCCGGAAACAGGTCACAAATGACTATTCAAAAAAAGGACATTAATCGGAACACGAATGATACCTCCTGAGTTTCCAAAAGGGAGAAAAACATAAGAATGAACAATAATGTCACGGGAACGATCTCCACACCCCATTTCTCTATCAGTTCAAAAGTCACGTGCAGGTCACATACCCTTCTTTCCGAAAACATATGACCGGAAAGGCAGGAGCAGAGAACACGGAAAAAACAATTCAAAATTTAGTGCATGATATTAAAAAAATATACATTGAAAATCAGAGGAGCTACCCGCCAATCAACAGGTGATTGGCGGGTAGCCCTCTGGCTTAAAATAAAAAATCACCTTACCAGATTCGGGTTTTTCTGGGAATCCATATCAGGATATGGAAGATACATCAGATTGTCACTCCATGTCCTGTTCGTATATTCTACAGACTCCTTTACCTGAATCCCGTCGGCGACTTCAACAGCCGTGTTCTCCGCTCTTTCCTTAAAGGTGTCTTTCAGTCTGTTCATACGGAACTGGTCCGCACGGCGTGTGACAAGGGCCACCCAGTAGCCTGCCACCTCCCAACCATGCTCCTTATAAGCCGCTTCGGCAAGGTCATCTGCAGAAAGTCCGGTGAGCGGTTCCAGTCCGGCACGCTTGCGGACATCATTCAGACACTTGAATGCCAACTCGTCCGTCTGCCCCGTCCTGGCCTTGGCCTCCGCATACCACAACAAAACCTCCGAATAACGAATGATTCTATGCCGATGGTCATTACACATGTTCTGACTGGCCGGTTTTGTATAATCATACGGGGCACTGATATTCACTTTTGACGCAGGATCCCAGTTGACGGAGAATATACTGAACATGGGGTGATGTTCCGGAACGACAGGGGTACCGTCCTCCTTCAACTCCCACCAGTCAACCAACGTTCCGTCTTTCAGACGAATCTTGGGATCATAAGTCGCATCTTTTCTCGGACCGTCAGGAAACTCCTTCCAGAAACGAATTTCACCCCAGGCGTCTCCCCAACCGCCCAGCGATTCAAACTGGTTACATGAAGTAAGCTCCGAATCCTGGGCCCAATCCACGAACGGTGAATAGTTTATGCCGAGCACCGTCTCATTATTATAGTTATTGCTCATAGCATACACATCTTTGTAATCCTTATCGAGCTTATACTCGTATTCACCTCTGTT
>NZ_JAHKNF010000011.1:0-213265 GCF_018860125.1 Bacteroides sp. HF-4919 | reverse complement strand
AGCATCAGGGTTCCACCTCTTCCCATTCCGAACAGAGAAGTTAAGCCTGATCACGCCGATGGTACTGCGTAACAGTGGGAGAGTAGGTAGTCGCCGTTTTCAGAGAGTTCATCCCCTCGGGTCAGAAGACACGAGGGGATGACTTGTTTATAGACGTAGGAAAAGAAGGAGGGAGGATAACAACCGAACTGATGCACTCGTTTATAAATAAAGAACTTTACTCTTCCGGATAAACAACATCCCCTGTCAATCATTTTATCAGCTTTATTCGGAATGTTTCTGGTTAAAAGAAGCTGTGTGGGACAGAACCCTAATGGCGAAAGTCAAGGAGGCTATGAGAAAAGCCTCCCTGTTATTAGTGATAAATGAAATATTATACTCTGCTGTCAGCTCCCCACATCATTTTAGTGCGAAGAGTGTCGAAAAAGATGTGATTAAAGCGTTTTACTACTTTAATGCTATAGTCAGCTCTCCGGATTGTGAGGCGGGTTGTTTCCTTACAGGTTTCGCTACTGCCGTCAATTGCAACCAGGAAATTGTGGCTACGACTTTCTACATCTAAAGTGATTTCCCAGTCATCACAGATCACTATAGGCCTTACGTTTAAACTGTGTGGAGCAACCGGAGTAATTGCGATGGTTTTGGAATGGGGAACAATGATAGGACCACCTACGCTTAACGAATATGCAGTGGAACCTGTTGGAGTGGCGATAATGAGCCCGTCAGCCTGGTAAGTCGTGAGGTGTGCTCCGTTAATAGCAGTACGGATACTGATCATGGATGAACTGTCCCGTTTTAATACGGCTATTTCATTGAGCGCATAAGGTGAATCTTGCAAATGTTTGTCGTCACAAAGCAATTGGAGTACACTCCGTTCTTCAACTGTATAATGGTTCTGGTAGATTTCTTCAATCGTTTCTTCCATTTCTTCCGGGGATACATCTGCTAAGAATCCTAATCGTCCGGTATTGATACCCAAAATAGGGATTCCTTTGTTACCTACCCGTCGTGCCGCTTTTAGAAAAGTACCATCTCCGCCGATACTGATCACCATGTCTGCATCAAAATAGTCTTCATCGAACAAATTATCCGCCTTGACGTTCAGTTTTAAGTCGGATTTCAGGAAACGATGAAATTCTCTGCATACACAGATTTCTGCTCCATGTTTTTCGAGCAAATTGAACAAAGTAGCAGCATGTGAAGACTTCTTGGCTTGGTATGTATTTCCGAAAATGGCAAATTTCATGTTGATAAAAGTTTCTAGTGTGTCGCAAATTTGGGATTTTTTTTCGGTATTGCTGTTATCTTATCGCTAATATTTGTACTTTTGCGCAAAACATATGGGTAAAAGGTCCGTATTATATTAAGACATGGAACTATGACTAAATTAAGTGTGAACATAAACAAAGTGGCTACCCTTCGGAATGCCCGTGGGGGAAATGTTCCGAACGTGGTTAAGGTGGCGTTGGATTGTGAGAGTTTCGGTGCTGACGGCATAACGGTTCACCCACGTCCGGATGAACGTCATATCCGTCGTTCGGATGTGTATGATTTGCGTCCGTTGCTTCGGACTGAATTTAATATTGAAGGATATCCTTCTCCGGAGTTTATCGATTTGGTGTTGAAGGTGAAACCTCATCAGGTGACTTTAGTGCCGGACGATCCTTCTCAGATAACTTCTAATTCAGGATGGGATACAAAGGCTAATTTTGATTTTCTGACGGAAGTCTTGGACGAGTTTAACGGGGCAGGTATCCGTACATCTGTATTTGTGGCAGCCGATGCGGAAATGATTGAGTATGCGGCAAAAGCAGGTGCCGACCGTGTAGAGCTATATACCGAACCTTATGCTACTGCTTATCCGAAAGATCCGGCAGCGGCTGTTGCTCCTTTTGTTGAAGCTGCTAAAGTGGCCCGCCGGTTGGGAATTGGTCTGAACGCCGGTCACGACTTGAGTTTATTGAATCTGAATTACTTTTATAAAAACATACCCTGGCTGGACGAGGTCTCTATCGGTCATGCTTTAATAAGTGATGCGCTGTATCTGGGATTGGAACGTACCATTCAGGAATATAAAAACTGTCTTCGCTAATGAATGCAATGCTACTATTAGCCCAAGTGGCTACCAACCTGGCTGATTCCGTTGCATCGGCCAACCCTGTACTGACTCCTGTATCTGCTCCGGCTGAAATGAATATGCTTGATATGGCTATTAAGGGTGGATGGATTATGATTGTTTTGGGAGTACTGTCTGTAGTTTGTTTCTACATCCTGTTTGAACGTAACTATGTGATCCGAAAAGCCGGTAAGGAAGATCCGATGTTTATGGAGAAGATCAAAGACTATATCCATAGTGGTGAGATTAAGTCGGCAATTAATTATTGCCGAACGATGAATACCCCTTCCGCCCGTATGATCGAAAAAGGGATTAGCCGTCTGGGACGTCCGGTAAATGACGTACAGGTTGCTATTGAGAATGTGGGAAATATTGAGGTGGCTAAGTTGGAAAAAGGCCTGACTGTGATGGCTACTATTTCAGGTGGTGCTCCGATGCTCGGTTTCCTGGGTACAGTAACCGGTATGGTGCGGGCTTTTTATGAAATGGCAAATGCCGGAAGCGGTAATATTGATATCACACTGCTTTCAGGAGGTATTTATGAAGCTATGATTACTACCGTAGGTGGTCTGATTGTCGGTATTATTGCTATGTTTGCTTACAACTATCTGGTGATGCTGGTAGACAGAGTGGTCAATAAGATGGAGTCCAGAACCATGGAGTTTATGGACCTGCTTAATGAACCTGCACAGAAATAAGGTGCTGAGATAAAATAGAGTGCGTAGCCAATTGGCACATTGACATATTGGCATATTGAAGAATTATTTTATGGCATTAAAGCGTCGAGCAAAAATATCACCCAACTTTAGTATGGCATCTATGACGGACGTCATATTCCTGTTGCTTATCTTTTTTATGATAACCTCAACTGTTGTGTCGCCCAATGCGATTAAAGTGTTATTGCCACAAGGCAAACAGCAAACTTCGGCTAAACCGTTGACAAGAGTTATCATTGATAAGGACCTGAACTATTATGCAGCGTTCGGTAATGAAAAAGAGCATGCTTTAGGCTTGGAGGAATTGACTCCATTCCTGCAAAGCTGTGCGGATAAAGAACCTGAGATGTATGTTGCTCTCTATGCGGATGAAACTGTGCCTTACCGTGAGATCGTTAAGGTGCTGAATATCGCGAATGAGAATCATTTTAAAATGGTGCTGGCTACCCGCCCGCCGGAAACAAGGAAGAAATGAACATAAAAAGAAAGAGTGAATATATAGGGGCGTTGGGTGCATTGTTGGTGCATGTGGCTATTATTGCTCTTTTGATTCTGGTAAGTTTTGCTGTTCCACGTCCGGACGAAGAAGCCGGCGGTGTACCGGTGATGATGGGAGATGTGGATGCGGCTTATGGAAATTATGATCCCTCCACTATGGTGGACGTAGAAGTAATGCCTGAAGAAGTGCCGGCTCCGCAACCCGTACCCGAAGTGGAAGCCGAACAGGAAATGATTACGCAGACCGAAGAAGAAACGGTTGCTATAAAACCCAAGGTCGAGCCTAAGAAGGAGAAGCCGAAAGTAGAGAAGAAGCCTGAAAAAACAGCCGAAGAAAAGGCTGCCGAAGCTAAAAAACTTGCTGAAGAAAGGGCAGAGCGTGAGCGCAAGGCCGCTGCAGAAGCTGCCAGTAAACGAGTAGCCGGTGCCTTTGGTAAAGGCTCGCAGATGGGGGGAAGCAAAGGTAGTGCTACTTCGGGTGAAGGAGTAGAAGGAAGTAAAGATGGCAATTCGTCGACCGGAGCAAAGTCCGGAGTCGGGGGATATGGAACATTTAATCTTGGCGGACGTTCTATAGGAGAGGGAGGTTTGCCCCGTCCCATATACAACGTTCAGGAAGAGGGGCGAGTAGTTGTTTCTATTACCGTGAATCCAGCTGGTCATGTGATTGCTACCAGTATCAACCGATTGACTAACACGGTAAATTCGACTTTGCGTAAAGCTGCTGAAGATGCGGCTAAAAAAGCACGTTTTAATGCCGTAAACGGAGTGAACAACCAGACTGGAACGATTACTTATTATTTTAATTTGAAATAATTAATGCTTAAAGTACCGTGTTTTTAGAAAGGTGGGCTTTGAGTTTATAACATCTAAATGATATAGATTATGGGAACAGTTTATGCATTTTTCGCAGACGGATTTGAAGAAATTGAAGCGCTTACTACAATTGATACATTGAGACGCGCTGGTTTAGATGTAGAAATTGTATCTGTTACGCCAGACGAGATTGTAGTCGGAGCGCATGATGTATCTGTGCTTTGCGATAAGAATTTTGAGAATTGTGATTTCTTTGATGCTGAGTTGCTGTTTTTGCCGGGAGGAATGCCGGGTGCTGCCACTTTGGACAAACATGAAGGGTTGCGTAAGTTAATTCTTAGCTTTGCGGAGAAAAACAAGCCTATTGCCGCTATTTGTGCCGCCCCGATGGTACTTGGAAAACTGGGACTTCTGAGAGGTCGCAGAGTAACCTGTTATCCCAGCTTCGAACAGTACCTGGAAGGTGCGGAGTGTACTAACGAGCCGGTTGTCAGAGATGGTAACATCATTACCGGTATGGGACCGGGTGCTGCGATGGAATTTGCATTGACTATTGTAGATACATTGTTAGGCAAGGAAAAAGTAAACGAGCTGGTAGAGGCCATGTGCGTAAGACGTTAAGCCTATGTATCGGACTGCTTTGATTGTAGCCGGGGGGAAGGGACTCCGCATGGGAAGTGAACTTCCCAAACAGTTTCTTCCCATTGGCGGAAAGCCTGTATTGATGCATACGTTGGAAGCTTTTCATCGATTCGACAAGAGAATGCAGCTTATTCTCGTATTGCCCCGGGAACAGCAGGGGTTTTGGCGGGAACTGTGTGAAACGCACGGATTTAACATCAGGCATGAAATTGCCGATGGAGGTGAAACCCGTTTCCACTCGGTTAAAAACGGATTGGCTTTGATAAACGGTATCGGTGGTATGGTGGGGGTGCATGACGGTGTTCGTCCTTTCGTATCGCAGGAAGTGATTGCCCGTTGTTTCCGGGAAGCTGCTGTGCGAAAAGCCGTAATTCCTGTCATCGATGTTGTAGAAACCGTGCGCCATCTCACAGGATCAGGCAGTGAGACTGTAAACCGTAATGATTATAAACTGGTTCAAACTCCCCAGGTATTCGATGCCGATTTACTGAGAAGAGCTTATGAACAAGAGTTTACTCCCTTTTTTACTGATGATGCCTCCGTGGTAGAGGCTATGGGAGTTCCTGTCCATCTGGTGGAGGGAAACCGTGAAAATATAAAAATAACTACTCCATTTGATTTGAAAGTAGCTTCAGCCTTGTTGTAATGTTCGATTTAGCTACACGAGACATAAAGTACTTATCCGGTGTTGGTCCGCAAAAAGCTGCGGTTCTGAATAAAGAGTTGGAGATTTATTCATTGCATGATCTGCTCTATTATTTTCCTTATAAATATGTAGACCGGAGTCGCATCTATTACATTCATGAAATAGATGGTAATATGCCGTATATACAGTTGAAGGGAAAGATACTTGGCTTTGAAACTTTTGGTGAAGGGCGCCAGAGAAGATTATTAGCACATTTCTCGGATGGCACAGGAGTCGTTGACCTCGTGTGGTTTCAGGGTATAAAGTATGTCACAGGTAAGTATAAACTTCACGAAGAATATATTATCTTTGGTAAGCCGACCGTGTTTAACGGAAGAATTAACGTAGCCCATCCCGATATAGATAATCCCGCTGATTTGAAATTGTCATCAATGGGACTCCAACCTTATTATAATACAACGGAGAAGATGAAACGTAGCTTTCTCAACTCCCATGCCATTGAAAAGATGATGGCAACCATTATCGGACAGATTCAGGAGCCTTTGCCCGAGACACTTTCACCTAAACTAATTGCCGACCATCATCTGATGCCTTTGACGGAAGCTTTACGGAATATTCATTTTCCTTCTAATCCGGAACTGTTGAGGAAGGCGCAATATCGTCTTAAGTTTGAAGAGCTCTTTTATGTACAGCTCAATATTCTGAGATATGCCAAAGACCGGCAACGTAAATACCGCGGTTATGTTTTCGAAACAGTCGGTGAAATCTTCAATACATTTTATTCTAAGAATCTTCCTTTCGAACTGACCGGGGCTCAAAAGCGGGTTTTGAGAGAAATCCGGCAGGACGTCGGTTGCGGAAAGCAAATGAATCGCCTGTTGCAGGGGGATGTGGGAAGTGGGAAAACACTGGTGGCCTTGATGAGTATGCTGATTGCCCTTGATAATGGTTTTCAGGCTTGTATGATGGCGCCTACTGAGATTTTGGCTAACCAACATTACGATACAATCAAAGAGTTGTTGTTTGGAATGGATGTGCGGGTGGAACTCCTGACAGGTTCGGTGAAAGGAAAGAAACGGGAAGCTATCCTTGCGGGACTCCTGACCGGAGATGTACATATATTGATCGGTACCCACGCCGTTATTGAAGATACTGTAAATTTTGCTTCTTTAGGATTGGCCGTAATTGACGAACAACACCGCTTTGGTGTGGCACAGCGTGCCAGACTGTGGAGCAAGAGTATTCAGCCGCCCCATGTATTGGTTATGACTGCTACTCCGATTCCACGTACGCTGGCAATGACACTTTATGGTGATTTGGATGTCTCTGTCATAGATGAATTGCCTCCCGGACGTAAGCCGATCTCTACTATTCACCAGTTTGATAACCGGAGAGAAAGTTTATATCGTTCGGTACGTAAACAAATTGAAGAAGGGCGCCAGATTTATATTGTATATCCCTTGATTAAGGAGAGTGAAAAGATTGATTTGAAAAATCTTGAAGAAGGGTATTTGCATATTTGTGAGGAGTTTCCCGACTGTAAGGTTTGTAAAGTGCATGGCAAAATGAAACCTGCCGAGAAAGATGCGCAGATGCAACTTTTTATTTCGGGTGAAGCGCAGATTATGGTAGCTACTACAGTGATTGAAGTAGGAGTGAATGTGCCTAACGCTTCGGTGATGATTATCGAAAATGCCGAACGCTTCGGACTTTCACAGTTACATCAGTTGCGTGGCCGGGTAGGGCGTGGAGCCGACCAATCATATTGCATTCTGGTCACTACCTATAAGCTGACTGAAGAGACCCGGAAACGTCTGGAAATAATGGTACGCACCAATGACGGATTTGAAATAGCTGAAGCCGATCTTAAACTCCGGGGACCAGGTGACCTGGAAGGTACACAGCAAAGTGGTATTGCTTTCGACTTAAAGATTGCGGATATTGCCCGTGACGGTCAACTCTTGCAATACGTGCGTAATATCGCAGAAGAAATAACGGATGCCGATCCGGGTGGCGTGTTGCCGGAGAATGAAATTCTATGGCGGCAGCTGAAAGCATTGCGCAAGACGAATGTTAACTGGGCTGCCATTAGCTGAAAAACGGTTAAACATGTAGCTTTTTTACATAAACATGTTGCATAACATATTTCTCTTTATTTCCTCTGTTTATGGAGGTTTAGAGAAATATTTCTTTAATTCTGCTATTTATCCTTATAAAAAATAGTTAAGAGGATACCTGCCGTTTCGCTTAGAAATGCTATCTTTGGAGGAATTTTAAAATAAATGAGCACTTTAACCTTTTGAAACTGTACGTTATGATGGAAAAAACATTGGTCATTCTGAAACCTTGTACTCTTCAGCGAGGACTGGTTGGCGAGATTACTCGTCGTTTTGAGCGTAAAGGATTGCGTTTGGCAGGAATGAAAATGATGCAGTTGACAGATGAAGTGTTAAGTGAGCATTATTCACACCTTAGTTCGAAACCATTCTTTCAGCGAGTGAAAGATTCTATGATGACGGCTCCCGTTATCGTTTGTTGTTTTGAAGGTGTGGATGCTATTCAAGCCGTTCGTGCATTGGCAGGACCAACTAACGGACGTCTGGCAGCCCCGGGGACCATTCGCGGAGATTATAGTATGAGCTTTCAAGAGAACATTGTTCATACCTCTGATTCGCCGGAAACCGCAGTTGTCGAATTAAACAGATTCTTTAAACCGGAAGAAATATTCGATTACAAACAGGCTACTTTTGACTACCTGTATGCAAATGACGAATATTGATTGAATTGAATTAAACAAGACGAATGAATTTCAATTGCATTAAAACAGTAATGATTGCCGCTGCGGCTATGATCAGCCTGAACTCTTTTTCTCAGGATTTGATTGCCCGTCAGGCACCGATTGACAGAAAATTAAAAAGTGTAGATTCATTAGCATTGCAGAAACAGATTCGCGCAGAACAGTCTGAATATCCTGCACTGAGTCTGTATCCTAATTGGAACAACCAGTACGTACATGCTTACGGAAAGGATGCTATAATTCCCGATTCTTATACAATCGATCTCACGGGCTTCCACATGCCTACTCCCAGTACCCGTATCACTTCTCCCTTCGGACCACGCTGGAGAAGAATGCATAATGGACTTGACATCAAAGTGAACATTGGAGATACTATTGTAGCTGCTTTCGATGGAAAGGTACGTATTGTGAAGTATGAACGTAGAGGTTATGGTAAATATGTCGTTATTCGTCACGACAATGGACTGGAAACCGTATACGGTCACTTATCCAAACAGCTTGTAGAAGAGAACCAATTGGTAAAAGCCGGTGAACCCATTGCCTTGGGAGGAAATACCGGACGTTCAACGGGATCTCACTTGCATTTTGAGACCCGTTTCCTGGGTATTGCCATCAATCCTGCATTAATGTTCGACTTCCCGAAACAGGATATCGTTGCCGATACATATACATTCAGAAAAACAAGAGGTTACGAACGTAACAAAGCCGGTTCACATGATACTAATATAGCATCGGACGGCGAAATCAGATATTACAAGGTTAAGAAAGGCGACAGTTTGTCCAGAATCGCTAAACTGCGCGGTGTTTCAGTTAGCACACTTTGCAAGTTGAATCGTATTACCACGAAGACAACACTTCGTCCGGGGCAAGTATTGCGCTGTTCATAATAGTTATACTACATAGACGGAAGAGGGCACTTTAATATTATTTAGAGTGCCCTCTTTTCATTTTTCTTTAATTATTGTTACCTTTGCACACTATTTGTAAGGAAATGAAAGATACCAGGCAACAATTTGAACATGTCATAGCATTATGCCGTGACCTATTCTCTAAGAAACTGCATGATTACGGTCCTGCATGGCGTATTCTGCGTCCTGCTTCCGTAACAGATCAGATATTTATCAAAGCCAACCGTATTCGTAGTATTGAAGTAAAAGGGGTGACTCTTGTCGACGAAGGAATCCGTTCCGAGTTTATTGCTATTGTCAACTATGGTATTATCGGGTTGATACAATTGGAACTCGGATATGCAGAGTCGGCTGATATAACAGTAGATGAAGCATTGGCTTTGTACGATAAGCATGCAAAGGAAGCATTGGAATTGATGCTTGCCAAGAATCATGATTATGATGAGGCATGGCGCAGTATGCGCGTTAGCTCGTATACTGATTTGATACTGATGAAGATTTATCGTACCAAGCAGATAGAGAGCCTTGCCGGTCAGACATTGGTATCAGAAGGCATTGACGCTAATTACATGGATATGATTAACTATTCTGTTTTCGGATTGATTAAGATAGAATTTGAAGGATAAGGAGCTACATATTATTCAGAAAGTATGGACCAATCTGTGCCGCTTCGTGCTGGCAGGGGTGTTCATCTTTTCAGGATTCGTGAAAGCAGTCGATCCGTTGGGATCGGAATATAAGATACAAGATTATCTGGACGCTTTCGGGATGGGAACGTGGTTTCCGGCCTTTTTCCCTTTGTTGGCGGGTATTGTTTTGTCAGCTGTCGAGTTTTCGGTAGGTGTGTTTCTGTTTTTTGGTATCCGGAAAACAACCGCTACCTGGTTGGCTTTGTTGCTGATGATCTGTATGACCCCTCTTACTCTGTATTTGGCATTGGCTAATCCGGTATCCGATTGTGGTTGTTTCGGTGACGCCTGGGTATTGACAAACTGGCAAACATTTTGGAAGAATGTTATTCTGCTGATTGCAGCAATTTCCGTTTTCCGGTGGAAGCATCAGATGATCCGTTTTATCAGTGCTAAGATGGAATGGCTCGTATCTCTATATACTTTCCTGTTTGTGTTTGCGCTTTCGTTCTATTGTCTGGGCAACTTGCCGATACTGGATTTTCGTCCTTATAAGATAGGGAAGAATATTCCGGAAAACATGAGTATCCCGGCAGGGGCAAAGCCGACGGTTTACGAGAGTGTTTTCGTGTTGGAGAAGAATGGTGAAAAGAAAGAGTTCTCGTTGGAAAATTATCCCGATAGTACCTGGAAATTCATTGAAGCGCGGACCGTTGTGAAAGAGAAAGGTTATGAGCCTTCTATCCATGATTTCTCAATGACTAATCTTGAAACAGGTGAAGATATTACAGATAAAGTACTGGCAGATAAAAACTATACATTCTTATTGGTAGCCCATCGGATTGAAGAGGCAGATGACAGTAACATCGATCTGATAAATGAGATTTATGATTATGCGGTAGAGCATGGTTATGGCTTTTACTGCCTGACCTCTTCGCTGGATTATCAGATAGAACAATGGAAAGATAAAACCGGAGCGGAATATCCGTTCTGCCTGATGGATGATATTACGTTGAAAACGATGATACGTTCCAATCCGGGACTGATGCTGATTAAAGAAGGTACCATTTTAAATAAATGGAGTGATAGTGAATTGCCTGATGAATATGCCCTGACTGACAAACTGGAAAATCTTGAACTGGGAAAACAGAAACAAGAGAGCGATGTGCATACGATCGGTTATGTACTCCTTTGGTTTGCTATCCCTTTATTGATGGTTCTGGGAGTTGATATTCTGGTTGTGAAGCGTCTTGAAAAGAAACGTAAAAAGGCTGCAGACAAAGCTGCCGGAAATTCACAAGTCTCTTCTGAAACGCAGAAGAATGAATAATTGAATCGTAAATTTATTAACCCTTTTAATAAAAAACAAAATGAGAAAAAACATTGTTGCAGGAAACTGGAAAATGAACAAAACCCTCCAGGAGGGTATTGCTCTTGCAAAAGAACTGAATGAAGCATTGGCTAACGAAAAGCCTAACTGTGATGTTATCATCTGTACTCCGTTTATCCACCTTGCTTCTGTAACTCCTCTTGTAGATGCTGCCAAGATTGGTGTTGGTGCTGAAAACTGCGCTGATAAAGAATCAGGTGCTTACACAGGTGAAGTTTCAGCCGCTATGGTTGCTTCTACAGGTGCTAAATATGTCATCCTGGGTCACTCAGAACGTCGTGCTTACTACGGTGAAACAGTTGAAATCCTGAAAGACAAAGTGAAATTGGCTTTGGCTAACGGTTTGACTCCTATTTTCTGTATCGGTGAAGTTCTGGAAGAACGCGAAGCTAACAAACAGAACGAAGTGGTTGCTGCTCAGTTAGAATCTGTATTCGATCTTTCTGCAGAAGACTTTGCTAAGATCGTTTTGGCTTACGAACCGGTTTGGGCTATCGGTACAGGTAAAACTGCTACCCCTGACCAGGCACAGGAAATCCATGCATTTATCCGTTCTGCTGTAGCCGGAAAATATGGAAAAGAAATTGCCGACAACACTTCTATCCTTTACGGTGGTAGCTGTAAACCTTCTAATGCAAAAGAACTGTTTGCCAACCCGGATGTTGACGGTGGCTTGATCGGTGGTGCTGCTTTGAAGGTTGCCGATTTCAAAGGTATCATTGATGCATTCAATTAATTAAAAGATTAAGAACTGGAAGTTGGGAATGTTGGTTATACCAATCAATCCATTCTCAATTTTCAGTTCTCCATTCCTCAATTGACAAGCTTATGAAGAAATTGAGCTTACTGTTTTTATTATTGGTTCTTGCGGCAGGCGTACAGGCTCAAAGCGATATTGTGAAGAGTCTGGAACGTAACGTGCCGGGGCAAGGGAAAGTGACCATTCATCAAGATCCACGCATTGCAGCTTTATTGGGTAGTGTTCCTCCCAGTACCGGTGAACAGAAGATACTCAAGTCTTCCGGATACCGGATACAGACTTATGCCGGCAATAATACTCGCCAGGCCAAGAACGAGGCGCATAACGTAGGCTCCCGGGTTAAGGAGTATTTTCCGGAACTTTCCGTTTATACCTCTTTCAATCCTCCACGCTGGTTGTGCAGGGTAGGCGATTTTCGTAGTATCGAAGAAGCTGATGCCATGATGCGCAAGCTGAAAGCAACCGGTGTGTTTAAGGAAGTCTCTATTGTTAAAGATCAAATCAATATCCCTCTGTAATTATGTTAGAAAAAGAAGAAATCAACTCTCCGGCTTTGGAGGATTTAAAGAAGCATTATCGCAGTATTATCACTCTTTTAGGTGAGGATGCCGAACGGGAAGGTTTACTGAAGACCCCCGAACGTGTTGCTAAAGCTATGTTGACTCTGACCAAAGGTTATCACATGGATCCGCATGAAGTGCTTCGTTCGGCTAAGTTTCAGGAAGAATACAGCCAGATGGTGATTGTGAAAGATATCGATTTCTTCTCTCTTTGCGAACATCACATGCTGCCTTTCTACGGCAAAGCGCATGTGGCTTATATTCCTAACGGTTATATCACCGGACTTAGCAAGATAGCCCGGGTGGTAGATATTTTCTCTCACCGGTTGCAAGTGCAGGAGCGCATGACGCTCCAGATTAAAGAGTGCATCCAGGAAACCCTCAATCCATTGGGAGTGATGGTTGTCGTTGAAGCCAAACACATGTGTATGCAGATGCGTGGTGTTGAGAAACAAAATTCTGTAACTACTACTTCCGATTTTACAGGTGCTTTCAACCAGGCTAAAACCCGCGAAGAGTTTATGAATCTGATTCGTCAGAGATAATAAATTCCGATGGGTCAGCGCAACACCACCCGGTCGCCCAGGCGTTTGGCCATCAGGTTCTGTATTTCCTTCATCTCCTTATACCGTTGCATGACGGCGTCACATTGAGCGTTGTCATTGGCTATCGCAGGATCTTGCAGCGCATACATGATGTGCTTCAGTTCTTCTGCCACGATGGCATTCTTGAAGTTGATCATCAGCATCGGAACCATTTCGTACAAACGCTCTTCGTCCGTTACCAGCTTTTGTGTTTTCGAGTGATATTTACTCAGTTGATACCGGTCGCTTGCCAGTTCGGTGGCTATTGTGCTGATAGCCGGATCGGGGTGCGCCACAAAGAAACGTTCGGAGGCGAACTCCTGTTCGCGGATATGTTCGGCGGCTTCCGAGAGGATACGGCGGTGCAGCGGGTTATGGAAAGCCAGTTCGTCTTCTTTCAGGTCGTTGATGACATACTCCACCACTGTGACCGGTACTTCGTTCCCCTCTTCATCCGTCATGTTGCACATCACCCTTTCTCCGTAGCGGATGATCATCTGGATGATAAGGCGTTCGTATTTGTAGAACTCCTGTCCCTCTTTGCCCTCCTGGGGGATAAACGACTGGTAGGTATCGATTTCTGCCTCTTCCGGCGGAAATGGAGGAGGTATCTCGCCTGCTTCCGGTACCGGAGCATGGTTGGCGACGGTCGGTTTATTCCCTTTCTCGGCCTGAAGTTCACGGCGCTTGGCCACTTCCGAAACCAACAGTTTGTCTTCTATCCGCAATAACTGTCCGCACTCTTTGATATAAACATCCCTGACGATGGCTTCCGGAATGACCGCGATGCTGCGTACGATGTCGTTTATCAGTTCCGCCCGTTTCATCGGATCTTTGCCCGCATCCTCCATCAGGAGTTGTGCCTTGAAACGTATAAAGTCCGTTTCGTGTTCCTGTATAAAGTTCTGGAACTCCGTGGCGTTGTGTTTCCTTGCAAAAGAGTCCGGGTCGTCGCCATCGGGCAAGAGGCATACTTTGATGTTCATTCCCTCTTCGAGCAACATGTCTATACCTCGGATCGACGCTTTGATTCCCGCCATGTCGCCGTCATAGAGCACGGTGATATTGTTGGTGAAACGGTGAATCAGCCGGATCTGTCCCGGTGTCAGGGACGTACCGGAAGAGGCCACTACGTTTTCCACCCCCGATTGGTGCATCGAGATCACGTCCGTATATCCTTCCACAAGGAAGCAGCGGTCCTGCTTTACGATGGCCTGTTTGGCAAAGTAGATGCCGTAAAGTTCGTTGCTTTTATGATAAATTTCCGACTCCGGAGAGTTGACATACTTGGCGAGTTTCTTGTTTTCCGTACTGAGCACACGCCCGCCGAACGCAACCACTTTGCCCGAAAGCGTGTGGACCGGGAACATGACACGTCCCCAGAAGCGGTCACGCAGTTTATGGTCGTCCGTCTCATAGCAAAGCCCCGTCTTTACGAGAAACTCTTTTTTGAAGCCTTTGCGCATCGCCTCCTGTGCCAGAGCGTCACGCCCTTCGGTGCTGAACCCCAGTTGGAATTTGTCGATAATATCATCGCGGAAGCCTCGCTGGCGGAAGTAAGCCAGTCCGATGCTGCGTCCGTCTACATGGTTTTTCAGGATATTCTGAAAGTAGTCGCGGGCGAAGTTGTTGACAATGAACATACTTTCGCGGTTGCTTTGCACCTCTTTCTCTTCATTGGTCAGCTCCCGTTCCTTGATTTCTATATTATATTTCTTGGCCAGATAGCGGAGTGCTTCGGGGTAGGACATCTGTTCGTGCTCCATGATAAAGTGCACCGCGTTGCCGCCCTTACCGCAACTGAAGCATTTGCAAAGTCCCTTTGAGGGAGACACGCTGAACGAGGGTGTTTTCTCGTTATGGAAAGGGCAAAGTCCCACGTAGTTCACACCGCGTTTGCGCAGCGTGACGAAATCCGAAACCACTTCTACGATTTGTGCGGCATCGAGTATACGGTCTATGGTTGCCTGGTCTATCATTGTTTTATCTCCTTGCGGATGCAAATGTACGTGATATTTCTTGGATAATCAAATGGCTTTTCAGTGGATTCGGCAAGCCGTGCCGATTTATCGGATATTTGCTTTATGTCGCAAATACGGATTGTTTTGCATTAAAAAGTCAGCCAATAAGGCTTTTGTCTGGCGGATACCCGATTGTTTTTGATCCAACGGGAGGAAGAAAAAGGAAATCGGCGGGCTTTTTCGGTTGGAGAGCCGGGCTTTTGAGTGGGCAGAGCCTTTGTCCGGGGTGAAAAGAGCCTTTGTTTTCCGAAAAAGACGGTTGCATTTCCACCGAAAGACGTAAGCATTTTCCAAAAATGATTACTTCTTTTTCAAATATCTCTATATGTTTTTCATAATTACATATATTGTTCCGTTTAAGATCCTGGTTTTCCCTGTTTTTCTCTCTGGTTGCTTGCCCGTCCCGGAACTTCCTTTTCTGCCAGAAAGGTACTCTCGTCACTCCTGAGTGGATAATATGATACAGGAAGAGCTCTTTTCTGCTCAATATGCTTCTTATATCGATAAATGCGATCAATCGGATCGGAGGAAAAATGAATTAGAGCCGTTTTTTCCTTCTTGCCTTTCCCTCGGGACTAAAGAATGAAAACTGAGCGTTTCTTATTATCATTTTGACATTTTGCTCATCCCGCAAATAATAAAAGAAAGGAGAGGGGTGTCTGTGGTGAATGACACCCCCTCATACTTATGATAAAGATTCTTATTTAATCTTTTCCCGTATCTTCGTCAGATACTTTTTCATTCCTTCCGCATCTTTACTCGTGATAATTTCAAGCAACTGTTTCAGCTCTGTGCGGATGTTCTCTACCTGTGACGGCGTGCGCGGATTGAACAGGATTTCCTGCAATAAGTAATCATCTTCGCTCAAAAGCCCTTTTGCAATAGCCATGTGCTTCTTGAATGTGGTTCCCGGTGCCTCTTGGTGTTTCATGACAGCTGCGAAAACAAACGTCGAAACAAACGGGATGGACAAGGAGTAAGCCACTGTTTCATCATGCTCGTCGAAGGTATACTCAAAAATATTCAGGTTCAGGCTATTGTATAAGTCTTTAAAGAATACTTTCCCCAAATGATCGCTCTCACTGATGATGATGGCACTTTCGCTGCTCAGATTGCTCAGACTGGCAAAAGTAGGGCCAAACATCGGGTGAGTGGAGACATAACGGAATCCGCTTTCTTCGTAGAACTTCTTCAGTCCGGTTTTCACCGAAGCGATATCACTCAGGATACAGTCTTTGGGCAAAACAGGCAGAATTTTGCGGAAAGCGTCCAGCGTATACTTCACTGTGGCAGCATTGATCACCAGTTCCGGTTCGAACTCCTTGATCTCCTCCAATGTTGTGAAGCGATACGTGTTGTACACGAACCGAAGCTGATGCGGGTTGACGTCGAACACGGCCGTCTCGTGCTGGAAACTTAGTATGTCAGTAAAGAAGGAGCCCATCTTGCCGGCTCCCAAAATTAGAATTCGCATAATATGAATGATTTGCTATTTATTGATAATCTCCATCTGTTGACGAACCGATTCTTCGTGGATGGCTTCGAAGATCACTTTCACAAACTCTGCACTCATGCCGCACTGTTCGCCCTGAGCACCGCGTTTCTCAAGAATCTCGTTATAACGTCCGGTCTGAAGCACTGTGATGTCGTGTTCTTTCTTATAAGTACCGATCTCACGTGCTACGCGCATGCGTTTTGACAGTTCCTGAATGATGTTATCATCGCATTCGTCAATCTGTTTACGCAGTACGTTCAGGTTCTCCGTTGTCTGCGTCTCTTTACGGATGACGAGCAGGTTGAGGATGTAGTCCAGTACGTCCGGAGTCACTTGTTGTGAAGCGTCGCTCCATGCACAGTCCGGGTTACAGTGACTTTCCACTATCAGTCCGTCGAAGTTCAGGTCCATGGCCTGCTGACAGAGAGGAGCTACCAGTTCGCGCTTTCCTCCGATGTGGCTCGGGTCGCAGAAGATAGGCAGTTCGGGGATGCGGCGGCGCAACTCGATAGGAATGTGCCATTGCGGCAGGTTGCGGTACAGCTTCTTGTCGTAGCTGCTGAAGCCGCGATGAATGGCTCCCAGACGTTTCAGTCCGGCGTTGTTGATACGTTCCAGAGCACCGATCCATAATTCCAGATCCGGATTTACCGGGTTCTTCACCAGCACAGGGATGTCTACACCTTTCAGTGCGTCTGCTATTTCCTGTACGGCAAACGGATTGGCGGTGGTACGGGCACCTACCCACAACACGTCGATGCCCGCTTTCAAGCATTCGTATACGTGCTTGGCTGTAGCCACTTCGGTAGATACGTACATGCCGGTCTCTTTCTTCACCTCTTTCAGCCAGGCGAGGCCTTCTACGCCGATACCTTCGAAACCTCCCGGTTTGGTGCGCGGTTTCCAGATTCCCGCACGGAAGATTTTTACTCCTTTGGCTGCCAGTTGTGTGGCGGTTGACATTACTTGCTCTTCTGTTTCGGCACTGCAAGGGCCGGCTATCACCATCGGGCGTTTATCTTCTACGCCCGGCAATAAGATTGATTCGAGTTCCATATCGATCTAATTCGTTTAGTTGTTATTTCATTATTGATTTGATTCTTTCCAGCGCTTCTGCCAGCTTGGCGTCTTTGCAGCAGAGAGAGATGCGGATGTATCTCGCTCCGTTGCTTCCGAAAATAAATCCCGGAGTGATGAAGACGCGTGCCTCCTGCAGCACTTTCTCTGTCAGTTCTTCTACATCGGCGCAACTTGCGGGGATTTTTCCCCAGAGAAACATGCCCACTTGCTTTTCGTCGTACGTACATCCTAACGTTTTCATAATCTCTCCGGCCAGGTGGCGGCGGTTCCGGTAGTTGACATTGTTGCCTTCGTACCATTCTGCATCCGCTTCGAGTGCTTTGGCAGCTGCCAGTTGCATGGCACGGAACATTCCGCTGTCGATGTTGCTTTTCACCTTCAGAATCCATTGTACAAACTCTGCGTTCGAAGCTAACATACCGATACGCCATCCCGGCATATTGTGACTTTTACTCATGGAGTTGAATTCGATACAGCATTCTTTGGCGCCCGGAACACTCAGGATACTGATCGGCTTATCGTTCAGGATAAAGCTGTATGGATTGTCGTTCACAATCACGATATTCTTGCGGAGGGCAAACTCCACCAGGCGTTCGTAAAGTTCCGGTGTGGCATTGGCACCGGTCGGCATATTCGGATAGTTGGTCCACATCAGTTTCACGCGGCTCAGATCCATCTTTTCCAGTTCATCGAAGTCCGGCATCCATCCGTCCTCTTCTTTGAGGTTATAGTTCACCACCTCGGCACCCAGTATTTTGCTTAACGAAGTGTAGGTGGGATATCCCGGATTGGGTACCAGTACCTGTTCTCCCGGATTGACAAAAGCGAGTGTCACGTGCAAGATGCCCTCTTTCGATCCGATCAGCGGCTGAATTTCTGTTGCCGGATTCAGTTCCACTCCATACCAGCGTTTATACCAGTCGGCAAAACCCTTGCGAAGTTCCGGTATGCCCACATACGGTTGATAACCGTGTCCGTTCGGGTCGTGAGCATTGTTACACAGCGTTTCGATGGTCTGCTCCGAAGGGGGCATGTCCGGGCTTCCGATTCCCAGGCTGATTACGTCTTTACCTTCTGCGTTCATCCGTGCCACTTCTTTCAGTTTCTTCGAAAAGTAGTATTCGCTTACACCGCCCAGTCTGTCGGCCGGCGCTACTTTATACGTTTGATTTTCCTTCTGCATATTCGCCTAATATTTTAAGTTCTTTCGTCAATGGAGTGATTGCTGTAATCGATTGTTTGTATCTCAGATAATCGTTGAAAGCCACATCTACGTAGAACTGGTATTCCCATTCCCGTCCGATGATAGGGAGCGATTGTATTTTTGTTAAGTTGATATTGTAAAAAGATAAGATAGACAGAACCTGTGAGAGGCTTCCTTCGGAGTGGGGGAGAGTGAAAACGATGTTTGCTTTGTTGAGAACGGTGTTTTGTTTTCGTATCTCGTCCACCTGCCATGGATCTGCCACTACCAGAAAACGGGTGAAATTATGTTTGTTCGTTTCTATGCCTTCTTGTAGTACTTTCATTCCGTACCGTTCGGCGGCGGCATGTGAGCAGATGGCGGCATGTCCTTTCAGGTTTTCCCGTTTGATGATTTCAGCACTCAAGGCCGTATCTTCAGCTTCTACCACTTTGATACGCGGGTGTTGGTTCAGGAATTCCCGGCATTGCATCAGGGCGATCGGGTGTGAGTTCACTTCGGTGATGTCATTCCAGTCCTCTTCGGGCAGGCAAACGAAGCTGTGCGAAATGCGTAATTTGTATTCGCCGATAATCTGCGTGCCGCTTTGGCGCAACAGTTCGTTGTTGTGCAGCAGGCTTCCTGCAATCGTGTTTTCAATGGCCAGCATCCCGATTGTCTGACTATCTTTCCGGATGGCAGCAAACACATCTTCAAAGTTGGCGCAACAGATTAACTCTATTTCTTCCCCTTCGAAGTACTTGTGTGCGGCTATATCGTGATACGAGCCCAGTGTTCCTTGAATTGCTATTCTTTTCATTCCTAATTGAGGTATATGGTATAAAAAAATCCCGCGTCCATGTCGGAGCGGGATTCATATTATTAGTTTCTCTTAATCTCAGTTCTTAAGCACCCTGTCACTTGATACATACAAACTCCCGCTCTACTTTCTGGCTAAAGTAAAAGTAAAAAAAGAAGTAATATGTAAAAGTGAATACGTTCATAACGTTTTGCTTTATTTCTTTGTTTCAGGGGACAAAAGTAATACTTTTCTTTTAAATGCAAGCAAAAAGCCACTTTTTTTTCATGTTTTCTTGCTTTTGCAGTATTAAACCGTCCTATGCAGCGGGCGGATTACAATCCCAATACGTTTGGAGTAGTCTCTGCCTGCTGATTATTGAACTGTCCGTTCAGGTTCTCCCCCTCTTTCGGGTTCAGTTCCAGCGATTTCTTCATATCTTCTACTGAGCCTTCTTTGTCACCGTTCAGCAGTTTGGCACGTCCTCTTTCGTGGTAGGCCGCAGCAAAGTTCGGATTCAGGTCTATTGCTTCATCGAACAGTTCGATAGCCGCAGACAGTTTCTTCTGTGTAATGAACAATTGTCCCAGATATAGATAGGCCTGTTCGTTGAAAGGGTTCATTTCCGTCACACTGAGGTAATCGTTTTCGGCTTCTTCCTGCTTTCCGGTGGCTTCTTTTATTTTGCCACGTAACAGGAGGGCAGCTTCTTCGTCCGGATTCTGCGCAAGTATGGCTTCAATATCTTCCATAGCCTCTGCGAATTGCTGCATTTTGTACAGTGCTTCGGCACGAAGCAGCCGGGCTTCCGTGAAATCATCTTTCAGCACAATGGCCTTTGTCAGATGGGCAATGGTCATTATTCCGTTATCCAATCCATGATTGGCTTTACCTAACAGGTAGTGTGCCATTGCGTTACCCTCTTCCAATGCGATGGCCTTCTGGGCAGCATCGGCCATTTCCTGATAATTTTCTTGCATGAAGCACAGATTGGCCAGCGTCAGGTACGTGCTCGTCAGTTCCGGTTCCAATGCAATCATACGTTCCAGCAGTTCATGTGCTTTCACGAACTCTCCGGTCTGCATGTAAATCTGGCTCAGATAGTTCAGTGTTTCGAAATCCTCTTCGATGGCCAGGGCTTCGTTGAAGCATTTAATGGCATAGTCCGGGCGTCCCATACGTTGAGCACGCAGGCCGTCATATTTAAATATCTCAAAGTTCTTTTTGGCGTTTTTCTGTTTTTCCTCCTCAGGGTTTTCTGTTTTACCTGAGAAAAAAGATTTAAAGAAGTTTGGCATGATCGATGTTTTTTTAGTTTGGTTGCAAATGTAGTAATTTCATCACATACCCTTACTGCTTTTCAGGAAGTTTTTTCGGTGAGCAACCCGTTCTCTGAACTTAGCAAGCCCTCGTCCAGCATAAACCGTACCACTTCGCCCAACTGTTCTTTATCTGTATTTATGTGCGAAGCTATCTCTGCCGGAGTCATCGGGTGTTCTTTCAGCAGGGTCGTTATTTGTTCCTTTAATTCGTCGAAGCTGCTTTGTGGCACGTCCGGTTGTGTGCGGTGGCTGAGGCAGACATCACATTGTCCGCAGTTGTGTTCGTTCTTCTCTCCGAAGTAGCGGAGCAACATCCGGCTGCGGCAGACATTCTCTGAAGTAACATACTCCACCATGGCATGAATACGTTTTTTGTAGCGTTCTTTCCTTTCTTCGTATACCGCCCGGGGAATCTGCAGATAATGCAAATCTACCCGTTCGCGCGTATATATAATGTAAGGTGTCTTTTTATGCGGAATGTAGTCGACGATACGGCGCTTGCTCAGCATCACCAGCAAGTCGTAAATCTGCTGCCGGGTCAGTCCTGTGCGTACCGACAGCGTTTGTTCGCTGATGTAGGCGTAATCTGTAAAAACACCCGTGTAGGAGCGAAGGATCATCTGTATCAGTTTCTCCGCAGGCTCACCCATTTCGCGGAGTTTATATAACTCATCCCGGCGGATCGTGAAGATGATTCGTGAAGCATTGTCCTGTTCGTCGGTATATTCCAGGTATCCGGCCTGTGTGAGTATCTTCAGAGCACTGTCGGCAGGTACGGGGAAGTATTTGAATTTGCGGCAAAACTCTTCCAGACTGAAGTCATACATGCATCCCAGTCCGTCGCCCATCGCCATTTGATAGTGGTATTGCAGATGTTCGTACACATCTTTTATATAATCCTTATCCGGAAAGGTATCCGCAATACGTTTGTTGAGTGTCGTTTTATCCGATTTTGCGTAGAGTATGACTGCGTATGCTTTCTGACCGTCACGCCCTGCCCGTCCGGCTTCCTGGAAATAAGCTTCGGGGGAGTCGGGGAGGTCCAGATGGATCACGATGCGTACATCCGGTTTGTCAATACCCATACCAAACGCATTGGTGGCTACCATGACCCGGCTCTCACCGTTTTGCCATCGTTTCTGGCGGAGATCTTTGGTTGCATTGTCTAATCCTGCATGATAAAAGTCGGCAGTGATTCCTTCATTTACCAGTAGCTCGGTGGTCTCTTTGGTTTTCCGCCGACTGCGTACGTATACGATTGCACTGCCCTGTATCCGGTTCAGGATGTGAAGCAATTCTCCGTTTTTATTATCGGTGGAGCGGACAATGTATGCCAAGTTTTTCCGTTCGAAACTCATACGGAATACATTTTCCCGGCGGAAGTGGAGACGTTCCTGTATGTCTTTCACCACTTCGGGGGTGGCGGTAGCGGTCAGTGCCAAGACCGGAGCATCCGGTACGAGATCCCTGATATCTGCTATTTTCAGGTAGGCCGGACGAAAGTCATATCCCCATTGCGAGATGCAATGGCTTTCGTCCACGGTGATCATGCTGATTTTCATGGACCGGAGTTTGGCCCGGAAAATTTCCGTATCCAGCCGTTCGGGAGAGATATAGAGAAACTTATAGTCTCCGAAGATACAGTTCTCTAATGCCACTACAATCTCTTGCCGTGTCATTCCGGAATAGATGGCTACCGCTTTGATTCCGCGTTTTTTCAGGTTCTGCACCTGATCTTTCATTAAGGCGATCAGTGGAGTGATGACAATGCACAATCCCTCTTTGGCAAGGGCAGGAACCTGAAAGGTGATTGACTTTCCGCCTCCGGTGGGCATCAGTCCCAGTGTGTCTTTGCCATTGCCAATGCTGGTTATGATGTCCTCCTGCAAATCGCGGAAGGAATCATAGCCCCAGTATTGTTTTAAAATCTCTTGATAAGTCACTCTATCGGCATGATATCTTCAATCTGCAACTGCACTTCCCCTCGTTTGTGGGTGTTCTCCTCAATGGTGTAGCAGATATCAAATGAGCGTTTGGTTTTGATGTATCTTACGTGCGAACTTTGTCCGAAAGCGATTCCGTTCATCACGTTGTTCGATTTGTTATCTACCAGTTCCAGCTTGATATGTTCCTGATCGCGTCCGACCACTTTGCTTGTTCCATAGTCGTACACGTGGTGTGTGCAGAACACCGGTTTCTGATTATCGGGACCGAACGGGTTGAATCGCTTCAATTCATTAAAGAACTTCGGAGTGATGTCTTTAAAGTCTATTTCGGCATCGATGTCGATCACTGCACTGGTCTGTTCAGGCAGTATGTGTTCCGACACGAAACTTTCGAACCGTTCGGTGAATGCCTGTACATTTTCCACTTTCATCGAGAGTCCGGCAGCATAGGTATGCCCTCCGAAGTTTTCGAGTAAGTCGCGGCAATGCTCAATAGCTTTGTAAACATCGAAGCCGGATACCGAACGTGCCGAACCTGTCGCCATGTCATCTGTCCGCGTCAATACCACTGCCGGACGGTAGTAAATTTCTGTCAACCGTGAGGCTACGATTCCGATCACTCCTTTATGCCAGTCTTCATTGTAAAGCACTATCGAACGGCGATCCACTAATCCTTCCAGCTCGGCTACAATCTTATTGGCCTCTTCCGTCATGCTTTTATCCAGATCCTTCCGGGTTTCATTGTATTGGTTGATTTGTCCGGCTTTCTCAAGTGCTGCCGAGAAATCCTTCTCAATCAACAAGTCTACCGCTTCTTTTCCGTTCTGTATACGTCCGGAAGCGTTGATACGCGGACCTATTTTGAATACAATGTCGCTCACCGTAATTTCTTTCTCCGATAATCCGCATACATCGATAATCGCTTTCAGCCCTACGCTCGGATTGCTGTTCAGCTGTTTCAGTCCATGATAGGCTAAGATACGGTTTTCGCCCATGATCGGTACAATATCCGATGCAATGCTTACAGCGGTCAGGTCGAGCAACGGAATCAGATGATGAAACTCGATGCCGTTACTGATGGCAAAAGCCTGCATGAATTTGAACCCCACGCCACATCCCGAAAGATGGGTGTATGGGTATGTATTATCCAGTCGTTTGGCATTCAGAATGGCAACGGCCGGCGGCAATACATCGTCCGGTACATGATGGTCGCAGATGATGAAGTCAATTCCCTTCTCTTTGGCATACGTAATCTCCTCCACTGCTTTAATTCCGCAGTCCAGCACAATGATAAGCCCCACTCCTGTCTCTGCGGCATAGTCAACTCCTTTTTTGGAAATTCCGTATCCTTCGTTGTAACGGTCGGGGATGTAATAGTCAAGGTTCGAGTAGAACTGTTGAATGAACTTGTAGACCAGTGCCACAGCGGTGGTACCGTCCACATCGTAATCTCCATAAATCAGAATGCGCTCTTTCTTTCCCATTGCCATGTTCAGGCGTTCCACTGCTATGTCCATATCCTTCATCAGGAATGGATCATGCAAATCGGGCAATTGTGGACGGAAGAATTTCTTGGCATCCTGTGCCTTTGTAATTCCCCTTTGCACCAAAAGTTGTCCCAGGACCGGGCTGATACCCAGTTCCTGAGCCAGTGCCCGGCTTGTCTCTGCCTGTTCTTGTGTAATGGGTCGATAATTCCATTTGTGATTCATTTTATATATTGTTTTTTCTTTTTATCTGTTCTCAGATGCCGGAAGTGCATAACTTTCCAACAAGCTGTAAAAGTACGAAAAAAACCGGAAGTGAGGGGTATATACTGAAAAAAATAATTGCCATTGTCCGAGATACAAAATACTATTTGCGCACATTTTAGAAAGATATTATCGGGACTTCGAGGCTTTTATACCGATATGGGCGGGATGTCCGGGCATTCATACGCCTTGGAAACGAGAAGTGATGCAGGAAAGCGGTTGTTGCAAACCGTATCTGCCAAAAAAACTGCCTGACTCCTCACGCATCGAATTCTGGTTTGACGTATTTGTAATTTGTTGATTGTCAATAATAAAATTAGTACCCATGCCGCACTGGAATGGGTAGGGGGATTGTACCCCTAAATCAAAGCTTAAATGAAAAAGCCGTGGTCATTACCGACTTTACCGATGAAAACGGTATCGACCGGATGAAGGAGCAGATACAGGAGAAGTACAACCGTATCAAAGTCTACGGGCGTCATATTGCCGCCGACGAATTGCAACGTATCCAGAACGATCCTGCATTGGCACATCTCATTCAGCAGAAAGGATAATTTCATGCTGTATATAATAAGGAAAGGATTTAAAATTGTATCTTCGCCATATAATTTAATGGTAATCTATGGATTGTATCATGCAAAACAATATATTCGACTATGCCGCACTGCTTAGACAGGTCAAAGCAAGAGTGGCACTCGCCCAGAAAAAGGCTATCTATGCCGCCAATGGAGAAATGCTTTCTATGTATTGGGACATCGGCAAGTTATTGTCCGAAAGCCAAACACAAATCGGCTGGGGTAACAATGCGTTGGAGCAGTTGTCCGGTGATTTAAAGAACGATTATCCGAAGGTGAAAGGTTTCTCTGTGAGGAACTGCCAGTTTATGATACAATTCTACAATGAGTATAACCAGCAACTTACAAATACGAAACAGCCTGTTTCGTATTTGGATGATGTTCCTTTATGCCTTCCTGTCACGCATTTGAGTTGGTCGCACAACATCGTATTGATGCAAAAAGTAAAAGACCTCAAAGCACGTAACTGGTATATGATTCAAAGTCTGAAAAATGGTTGGGGGCGCAATTTTCTGATTGAAGCCATCAATCAGGATTACTACCATGCCCACGGGGCACTGGCTCATAACTTCGATACCACTCTCCCCGAAATTCAAGCCAAGCAAGTGAAAGAGACATTGAAAGACCCCTACATCTTCGATATGCTTACATTCACGGACGAGTATGACGAACGGGATGTGGAGTTGGGCTTGGTAAAACATATCGAGAAGTTCCTTGTCGAGATGGGAGCCGGGTTTGCCTTCATGGGCAGACAATACCACATAGAGGTGTCCGGCAATGACTTTTATATCGATATATTGATGTACAACGCATTTATGCACAGGTATTTAGTTGTGGAATTGAAGCGGGGAGAGTTCCAACCCGAATATATCGGTAAGTTGAACTTCTATTGTTCGGCGGTGGATGACATCCTTTGCCGGGCAGGAGACAACCAGACCATCGGGTTGCTCCTTTGCCAGAACAAGAACCGCATCATGGCGGAATACGCCCTGCGTGATGTGCATAAGCCGATAGGCATTTCCGATTATGAATTGGGGAAAGCGTTGCCCAAAGATATTAAGTCAGGGTTGCCTTCCATTGAAGAGTTGGAAAGCAAACTCAGTCGGGAGTTGGAGGATAACACGCAAAGTATATAATTCAAATTTCGCAGGTTCAACTTGCCAGTTTCAATTTGTAAATATCACAAATATGGTTTGTTTATTCCAGAGATTTCTGTAAGTTTGTATTGTACTATAACTATCATAATTATGCAAGATATAATAAACGGACGTTGCGGTTGGTGCGGAAGTGACGAACTGTATGTGAAGTACCATGATCAAGAGTGGGGGAAGTTGGTGACCGATGACAAGACGCTGTTTGAGTTTCTTGTGTTGGAGAGTGCTCAGGCCGGCTTGAGTTGGATAACCATCCTTAAGAAACGTGAGGGGTATCGCAAAGCCTTTTGCAATTTCGATGCTGAGTCGGTGGCACAAATGACCGATGAAGATGTTGAACGGTTGATGCACTTTGATGGCATTGTGAAAAACCGTCTGAAGATCAAATCGACCATCACAAATGCAAGGTCATTTCTCGCCGTACAAAAGGAGTTCGGTAGTTTTTATGACTATACTCTATCATTCTTTCCCGACAGAAAACCAATAGTCAACAGTTTTCAGTCATTAAGTGAGATTCCGGTATCATCTCCCGAATCTGATGCCATGAGCAAGGATATGAAAAAACGGGGATTTAAATTCTTCGGAACTACGATTTGTTACGCCCACTTGCAGGCCTCCGGATTTATTAATGATCATCTGGCGGATTGCATCTGCCGGAATAGGTAAATAACAATATAACTATGTACAGTGGGAGAGGATATCTTATGCCTTTTGCCCGTTAACATTGTTAATGCCATTTTCCGATGGTTTTGTTCTTGTCTGCAAATAACAAGTCTTTTGCATTTAAAGAATTTGTTATTTGCAGACGAAAAACGAACTTTAACTCTGTGTTAAAACAAAGCTTTTACTGACAGATATTTTGTATTTTGAATGTCTTGTTTTTCAGTTTGTTAAGTTCGATCCTCACTTCTTAGCCTTACTGAAGGTCTTTGCGGGCTATAATCGATATACTTGCTTTTTTGTCAACTATAAACAGAGATCTTGCACTATCCGTTTATTTCCTTTTTGCCTTATTCAGTGCCGCAATCAGATACCTTCCTTTCGCCCCAATGTCACTCCAGCAAGTGTTGGCAATCAGCCGCCACACCGTTGTTCCCTTTCTTCCATAGTCCGACAGCCTGAGAATGGCGTTTACTTCGCTCACTTCGTTTATTCCCAATCTTTTTAGTGTGTCCGTCAGTCCCGGATAATTGTGCGTCATCGTATTGAAAGCGTATCCCGGTATCGGGAGAGAAGCAGAATCCTCCTTCCTTTCTTCCTCCTTCCCCTTGGGGGGAGCTGAGGGGGGAAATTCTTTATTTTCCTCTGCTTTATTTTCTTTTACTTTACTTTGTCCGGAATTGCATGCATTTTTTGCGTTAACGGCTACATCATGTACTACATTTCCCGGATTAACGGTTACATTTTCACCTTCCGGCGCTTCATCTTCCTGCTGAGTCAAGTCTTTCACCAGCAGATAGGGTAATGCTTTTAGATCCCTTTTTCTTCGCTTTGTCGCCTCCATCCATACCTTCTGTATGTTTGCCGAAGTCAGTATTTCGTTTTCCAGATAACTGTTTCTGTCCAATATTCCTTTGATGAAGAGAATTTCGATGATCCCCTGTACCTCAGCTACCTGCACTTCCCTTCCCGCCTTGTTGGCAAAGATCAGGCACTGTTCTTCATCCCAACGGATGAAGTATCCCTCCTTGTATATTTTACAAAGCAGCTTCAGTACGATTGCCGCCCCCTTTATTCCGTATTTTGCCTCTATCACTTCCATTGCGTTCTCTTCCATGAAGTTTACGCCTACCGGGAAATAGTTGATTCCGTCGTATGCTATTGCCATTGTTTTTTTAGATTAGTTGTTTTTTATCTGTAATACTTTTATCACAAATTACCCCGGATTCCCAAAGATGTTTTCATTTGATTCCTCAAAATAGAAATAATTCATCTGTGAAAATCCGTGTAATCTGTGGTGTCCGATCTATACTGTCGGTCTCCATTCCATAAAGTTCTCCACCTGGAATGTTGTCCATCGCTGTTCGTCCACATTCCAGTAGACTACGGCACCTTCCACAGCCATCGGATCGTACTTTTTGCGGAACTCCGTCTCGTAGTGGATCAGTGTTGTCTTTACCATCCGGAAACTCCCGTCCTGTTTTCGGTAAGCTACCGTCGCATGCCCGTATAGCATATGATCTAATAACGCTTCCAATCGTTCCGCCATCCATTCTGCACAGGACTCTGTGTATCCTTTTTCGAAGATGATGCGTCTTTTCCATTTCAGTCTCAGTGATTCGCTTTGTGAGGCGTGTCTTTTTCTCTTTTTCATATTCCTATGATTTAAAAGGTTAATAAATAGATTGTTGCCTCAAAGATAAGTCGGTCCGGACGTACTCCGGTTCAATAAAATTCATTGTACGTATTTCGGCGGTTGATCTTCGGTTTCGTATTTTCCTTTTCTACCTCTTTCCACAGGTTATTTATATAAGTCTTGATTGTGCTATAATCCAGTGGTTTAAATACTCCGTCTCTGAGTTTTCCGAAGAGCTCTTTTACATAAATGTAGCGTGTTAGTGAAGCCTGACATGTATTGATGTTTTGTAGCTTTGCATCTATGATATAGGATCTTATCAACGCTTTTATGATCCCTTCATTGTTGGAGATAATCCCTTGTATCGGTACTCCCTTTTTTCTTCCTCTTGTTTCTATAACTGTTTTTGTTATAGTTGATTGTGTTTTCTTATTGGCGTTTTTTTACACTTTTGTTCATGACTTGAGATAATACCTTTTCTTTCTTCATTGGATGATTTATTTAGTTAATATTTAAATGAAGTTAATATGTTGCAAAGGTAGAAAGGAATCTGTCAGTGAACAAGTAAATGTGAAATTAAAGGGGAAATGAATACTCTTCTATAATTTAATTATTTGATATACAATGTCGTATTGGCTAAAAAGATAAGTGTTTCAATAAACGTTCGTTTAATTGAACGCAAAGATAGAGGGTATTTTTAGAACTACAAAATGTTTAATAAAAAAAATGATTTTGCTCTTTTGATTGTTGTCTTAATATGCTAAACAATAGGTGTTTATGAATTAATAAAAAGCTATTTATTATCTGTCTGATTTTGTTTTCTGCCCTCTTCTGATTTATATACAAAAATCATGTGTTTTTAAACGAACGTCTATTGAAACATTTCTGCTTCATAATACGCTTGTTTACAAAATCTAAGATCAAAAATTCCCTGCTTCTTTATGAAGATGGTCTTTTTTGCTCTGAATTCCTTTTCAAACCGTCTCTCCTGCGATAGGGGAGTACCTGATGAAATGATATACGCTGCGAGGCAAATAATAGAATTAGCAAACTTGACCGGAAGGTATTTCACTACCCCGGTGTCCCCCAATCATATCCTTTCGTGAACAACAGCATTGATAAATCCTGGTACGCCCTTCGTATCACCTATAGCCGTGAGCTTGCTTTTAAGGAATACCTGGACTCCCGTGGAGTGAAGAATTTTCTTCCCATGCGCTACGAATACGTATTCCGTGGTGAGCGTAAGATCCGCAAACTGGTTCCTGTTGTTCACAACCTGGTTTTTGTTTATGCCACCCGCAGTGAAGTTGACGAAATGAAATCCACTGTCGGGGCTTCTCTTCCCATTCGTTATATCATGGACCGTGAGACCCGTCAGCCCATTACCATTCCTGAAGTCCAGATGCGTAGTTTTATTGCTGTTGCCGGTAATTACGATGAACAGGTTGTTTATCTGGACCCTTCCGCCGTTTCCATGAAGAAGGGAGACCGTGTCCGTGTCACCGGTGGCATCTTTGAGGGTGTCGAGGGTGAGTTTGTCCGTATCAAAGGTGACCGCCGCGTGGTGGTTTCCATCCAGGGGGTTATGGCGGTTGCTACTGCTTTCATTCATCCTTCTTTAATCGAGCTAATAAAGAATTAAAAACTCAGTGAACTCTGTGCCCTCTGTGGTGCATATTCCAATACGTAAATAAATCACCATGTTGTCTTTGCAATCAGAAATCGATTCTTTGTGCGCCGTTTCGCACGAACTTCTCCATTTAGGTCTGGATGGCGAACCCATCTACTCCGACCGTTTCCGTCAGTTGAATACGGATGTGTATCATCGTTGTGAGCATCTTTTCGGTTCGCACGGACGTACTCTTGAAGAGGAAGCTTCTCTTTGTATCGCTTTGTTGACCGGCTATAATGCTACCATTTATAATCACGGTGATAAGGAAGATAAAATCCAGTCGGTTCTCAATCGTAGTTGGGATATCTTGGATACACTTCCCGTCTCGCTTTTGAAATGCCGTTTGTTGGTAGCCTGTTACGCCGAGGTCTTTGATGAAGAGTTGGCAGCGGAGGCACACGCAATAATAGACGGTTGGAAGGAGCGGGAATTGACGAGGGAAGAGTTTGAGATTGTAGAGCATTTAAAGAATTTGGAGGAAAACCAGTATCCGTGTAGCGAGGTAGACTGATCGGTATAACCGTAAATTTAATGATACATCGTTTAAATGTGAAAATTTTTCGTAAATTGCTTGCCAAATTCTATCTTTAATTTCAAAGAAAGAGTTAAGTGTCCAAAAATGACGTCTTAACTTGTTTTCGATAAGACTTTACCTTTGCTGCACATTTTAAAAATAATTTTATGTACAGCAGCAGTGATTTTGAGAAGTTATGGTTCCTCTACAAGACTGAGGGTGAACCGAAAGGCATTTCGATCAATTCTTTTTGTTTGACCCACGGTGTTCCTTATCATGATTTTAATAGTTGGTTTGTGAAGACCCGTAAGAAAATTGTTCTGGTTCAGATTGAAGGTGTTCCTTCTTCAGATTCTCTTATGGGAGAATCCCTCGCTCCAGTTTGTGATGATGTTGTTCTAAAGTAGGCTATTCCCCGGAATGACTTCGGGTAATATTTTGGTCACCATTCAGACCCGTGACGGTCTTAATATCCGTAAGAGTAACTTGGACTATCGTGGTTTAAAAGCCTTGGTAGAGAAACTGGAGGGTTTATGTTGACGATTTCCGGCTCTATTATCTTCCCAGTTTTCACGATATGCGCTGCAAGGCTCCCCGTGCTTCAGAGCTCATCCGCTCCCGTTATCATCGTGATCCTCTTCGAGGGGATGTTTATATTTTCATGTCTAAAGACTAAAAAAGTTAAAATGATCCATTACGAGCGTCACAGGCGATTAACTGTTATGAGGCGTTATGTAGAACGTTTACCGAACAGATTATGAGAATCTGTTTCCTATGATGATCAGTCTAACAAATTAGTGAAAACAATTTAAAACTTAATATCCAAGGCAAGTGACGAGTGCCTATTGGCACTCGCCTGAAAGGGGGGTACCATGTTTTGGACGCTTACGCCCAATAGCTATGTCACTCATTTTTAAATGGGGGTAAGTAATTGGGTGCTTATATTTCTCCTTTCAGTCGAAAAGAGTGCTTAAAGGGCAAACTCAACAAACCCGCCGCTGCTCCCGAAAGGCTTCAGAGACTCCATAAGAATAAAAAAAAGAATTTTAATAGTATAAACCTAATTAAACAATTGAAAAATATGAGCTGTTTTGCAGGCAAGACCCTGTTGATAACAGGTGGTACTGGTTCATTTGGTAACATGGTACTTAAGCGCTTCCTTGAGAGTGATATTAAGGAAATTCGTATCTTCTCACGTGATGAAAAGAAACAGGATGACATGCGTCATCATCTCCAGAGTACCTATTCAGCTAATATCGCAAGCAAAGTGAAATTCTATATTGGTGACGTTCGTGATCGTAAGAGTGTTGATATTGTGATGCGTAGTGGTGTGGATTACGTTTTCTCAGCAGCTGCCCTCAAGCAGGTTCCTTCTTGTGAGTTCTTCCCAATGCAGGCTGTCGAGACCAATGTATATGGCACAAATAATGTACTTGAATCAGCTATTGAGTATGGTGTAAAGAATATCGTCGTTCTTTCTACCGACAAGGCTGCATATCCTATAAATTCCATGGGTATCTCTAAGGCTATGATGGAGAAGGTTGCTACTGCAAAAGGTCGTCAGCTTGGCGCTAATGCAGGCACCACTATCTGTTGCACTCGTTATGGTAATGTAATGGCTAGCCGTGGTTCTGTAATTCCTCTTTGGGTCGAGCAAATGATGGAGGGTAAACCCATAACTATAACTGATCCAAACATGACCCGCTTCATGATGACTCTTAATGATGCTGTTGATCTTGTTGTTTATGCATTTGAGCATGGTGAGAATGGTGACCTCTTCGTTCAGAAAGCACCTGCTGCTACACTTGATGTTCTTGTTCGGGCTTTGAAGGAAACATACGCAGAGCTTGATCCTAAATATCTTGATACAGAGGTTAAGGTTATAGGTACTCGTCACGGTGAGAAGCTTTATGAGACTCTTGTAACTCGCGAGGAGATGGCGCGTGCAATCGATATGGGCAGTTACTATCGTATCCCTTGCGATGGTCGCGATCTTAACTACGATAAGGTTGAGGGTGGCAATCCAGAAATTGACAAGATGGAGGAATATCATAGCCACAACACAGCTCGTCTTGATGTGGAAGGTATGAAGGTGCTTCTACACAAACTTACCTTCATTCGTGAGGACCTTGGACTCCAGCTACGAGCTAAGGCAAAAGAAATTCGTTCTGAATAATAGTTTTATTGACTAATGAAAATATTGGTAACAGGAGCAAAGGGATTCGTAGGAAAGAACCTTTGCTCTCAACTCCATAACATTGCTGACCAGAAGGCACGCTGGTACAAGCTCCCCGAGCCTATTGAAGCCATCTATGAGTATGACAACGATAGTACTCCTGAGAAACTGGACGAATGGTGCAAAAACGCAGATTTTGTCTTCAACCTAGCTAACGTAATCCCATTGCTTGACACGCTAAAGAAGTATCGCAATAGTTGTCCTGTCATGATCAGTTCGTCTTCTTTGGCGGCTCTTGACAATCCATACGGTCAGTCAAAGAAAGCAGATGAGGAGCTCATGTTCCTATACTCTCAGGAGATCGGAGCCAAAGTTCTTGTCTATCGTTTCCCAAATTTGTTCGGTAAATGGAGCGACCTTACAGACGTTGATATAGTTTCATGCATGTGTAATAATATAGCAAATGGACGTCCCATCCAGATGGACGATCCTAGCTTAATGCTAAATGTTTCATATATCGACGATGTAGTCGATAGTTTGATTTCTTGTCTTGCTGGTAAGGAATATAAGGAGGGCAAGTACTGCTACGTGCCTAATGTATATAAGGTACGTCTAGGCGATATTGCAGACCTTCTCTATTCATTTGACAAGGGGCGTTACGACCTGCAGATTCCTTGCGTTTCTGATGGTTTCCGTAAGGCACTCTACAGCACCTTCGTTTCTTACCTTCCAGATAATAAGATCTCTTATCCGCTTGAGATGAAGACCGATGATCGTGGCTCATTTTCTGAGTTCATCCGTACTGAGAACCATGGTCAGGTCAGTATTAATATCAATAAACCTGGAGTCACAAAGGGTCAGCATTGGCACCATAATCTTGTGGAACGCTTCCTTGTTGTCTCTGGCCATGGACTCATTCAGCTTCGCAAGGAGGGGCTTGATGAGAGTGGTCAGCCTTATCCTGTACTCAGCTATGAGGTGAGCGGTAAGCAACTGGAGGTGGTAGAAATGATAGCCGGTTACACGCACAATCTGATCAACCTCTCCGATACTGAGGATATGGTTACCGTCATTTGGGCAAACGGTTGTTTCGATTCTAACCGTCCTGATACTTATTTTGATCCTGTAGAACCAAAGAAAGATTAAGCCTATGTTCAATGATAAATCTATTCTGATAACAGGCGGTTCCGGACTCTTTGGTCGTTGCTTCATAGAGACCATTCTTCGTGACTATCCAAGCGTGAGACGTATCATCGTCTTTTCACGCGATGTACAAAAACATAATGAGATACAGCAGCTCTATCCTGAGAAGCAGTTCCCTCAGCTTCGTTTTTTCATTGGTGATGTGCGCGACCGTGAACGTTTGATTCGTGCTTGCGAAGGGGTTCATATCATCATCCATGCAGCAACCATTGCTTCAATCGAGGCTGCAGAATACAACCCAGAGGAGTGTATCAAGACTAATATCAATGGTGCCGAGAATGTTATTGATGCTGCACTCAAGGCCGGTGTACATGATGTGATTGCCCTTTCATCAGACAAGGCATGTGCTCCTCTCAACCTATATGGAGCTACTCAGTTGGTGTCCGACAAACTCTTTGTGGCAGCCAACAACATGAAGGGTTCTAAGGATATCAGTTTCTCCGTAGTTCGTTATGGTAACGTGATGGGTAGCAAGGGTTCTGTTATACCTCTTTTTCTTAAGCGTAAGGAATTAGGGGGGCGTAGCCTTCCTATTACCGACAAGCGCATGACCCGCTTCATTATCTCTAATCAAGAGGTGGTAACAGCGGTTGAGTTTGCTCTTGAGCATCATCTGGGTGGCGAAATATTTGTTCCGAAGACTCCATCTTACCGTATTACAGATTTGGCTACTGCTATTGCACCTAATATGGGACAAGAGGAGGTTGGTATTCGTCCCGGTGAGAAAATCTATGAGGAACTCATTTCAAGAGCAGAAAGTGGGAATACAATAGAAACGGATGGTTATTACGTTATCCTACCTTCCCTAACATATACTGGTCATCGAGCATTAGATAACTACCTTGAGCACTATAACGCTCAAGTTGTTACCGATGGTTTTCACTATTGCTCTAACGAGAATCCTGTATTCGAAACGGTAGAATCCCTTCGTGAAAAGATTCACCTCTACATCAAACCGGCAATAAAATTTTAATTACTTATGATAGACAAACCCATTTCATATGGTCGTCAATTCATTTCCGAAGACGACATTCAGGCGGTTGTCGAGACTCTGAGAGGTGATTACCTCACTTGTGGCCCCGCTATTGCCAAGTTTGAACAGGCTTTCTGTGAATATGTAAACGCGAAGTACTCTGTAGCAGTTTGCAATGCTACTGCGGCTCTTCACATTGCTGCCATGGCATTGGGTGTTAAGGAGGGTGATAATGTCATCTGTACTCCTATGACCTTTGCTTCTTCTGCCAACTGTATCCGCTTCTGTGGGGGGAATGTTAAGTTTGTTGATATCGACCCTGAGACTTATCTCCTTGATATCAATAAGCTTAAGGAGATTCTATCTACTGCTCCTAAAGGTACTTACAAGGGTATGGTACTCGTAGACTTTGCCGGATATCCTCACAACATGGAGGAGTACCGCAAGGTAGCCGACGAATACGGCATGTGGATTCTCGAAGATGCTTGTCATGCCCCTGGAGCATACTTTATTGACTCTACTGGCGAGAAGGTATATTGCGGATGTGGTAAGTATTCTGACATAACCGTCTTTTCTTTCCATCCAGTTAAGCACATTACTACCGGTGAGGGCGGTATGGCATGCACTCAAAATAAAGAGTACTATGAGAAGATGGCTCTCTATCGCACCCATGGTATCACGCACGAGGCAGAAAAGCTTCAGCGCGAGGATGGTCTTTGGTATTACGAGATGCAGGAACTTGGTTACAATTATCGTATCACTGATATTCAGGCAGCTCTCGGAACCTCACAACTCAAACGCGCACGCAAGAATGTAGAAATCCGTCGTGAACTCGTCCGTAAGTACAATGAGGCATTCGTAAGCATCTCAGAAATCAAAACCCCATACGAGGCCGCTGATGTTTATCATGCTTACCACCTTTATGTCATTCAGGTGGAAGACCGACTTGGCCTCTATAACTTTCTCCGTGAGAACGGGATATTCGCGCAAGTACTCTATTATCCGCTCAATCTCATGCCGTACTACAAGCAGTTTGGCAACAAGGAGGGCGATCTGCCAGTCGTTGAGGAATACTACAAGCATTGCCTTGCATTGCCTATGTTCCCAACTCTCACCGACGAACAGCAGCAGTATGTAATCAGTAAGGTTAAAGAGTTTATTTGCAAGTAAATGAGAAATTTAAGTAAACTTGTTCTCGGTACCGTTCAGTTTGGACTCCAATACGGAATAAATTCTGCTGGTCACCCTTCAATAGAACAGGTATCAGACATACTAAACAATGCCAAGACAGGGGGTATCTTGATTTTGGATACTTCCTCCGCCTATGGTAATGCAGAAGAAGTCCTAGGTTATGTAAAGGCTGGCGAATTTTTCAAGATTGTCAGTAAGTATTCAGAGTGTGATAAATCGGTTGCCGAGACTTTCGGCAACTCTCTGAAGTTTTTTAGTACAGAGCATCTTTATGGATACCTTCTTCATCATTTTGAGGCTTATCGTGAGAATAAGTCCATTTGGAATGATTTCGTTCAGCTTCAGAAAGAAGGCAAGGTAGATCGTATTGGTTTCTCTCTCTATGAACCTTGGGAACTCGATCTGATTCTCAAGGATGGTATTCCTTTTTCGCTCATTCAAGTGCCTTACAATATCTTCGACCGTCAGTTTGAGCCATACTTCAAACAACTTAAGGAGATGGGTGTGGAGATACATGTCCGCAGCACCTTCCTCCAAGGGCTTTTCTTCAAGGATAGGGAAACACTTCCTGAGAAACTTCAACCGCTCAAAAAGTATCTTATTCAGCTCGATGAATATGCAGTAAGCAAAGGTATCTCTGTAGGAGACCTTGCTCTTAACTACAACCTCCATAATCCATATATTGATGGTGTATTGATAGGAGTGGACAACAAAGAACAGCTTCTTCAGAATTTTGCTTCTGTAAAGGATATAGAAATTAATCCTAATATAAAGGTTGAAGAACTGGAATTATTAAAACCGGTTAATTGGAAATAATATGAAGATTTTAGCTATTACGCAGGCACGTTATGGTTCAACCCGTCTGCCTGCAAAGATTCTTAAGGAGGTGAACGGACAGACGCTTCTCGAAATCCATCTCAAGCGCATCCTTCAGTCAAAAACGGTAAGCAAACTTAAGATTGCCACTACCGACGAAGAAGGTTCTAAATACATTGTAGAGGTTGCCGATAAGGTTGGTGTTGAGTACTTCAAAGGCTCTGTTGAGGACGTACTTTCACGCTTCTACGGAACAGCAGAACCAGAAAAGCCTGATTATGTGATCAGACTTACTTCAGACTGTCCTTTGATTGATCCAAATGTTATTGATACCGTAGTTACATTCGCACTCGAACATCCAGAGTATGATTATGTGCATACCGATGCAAAAAGTTTCCCTGATGGCATCGATACAGAAGTTGTGAAATTTTCTGCTATTGAGAAGGCATATGAAGAGGCTGACTTGAAGTCTGAACGAGAGCATGTTACTCCTTATGTCTGGAAGAATGGAACAGCAAATGGAGGTAATATTTTCAAGACGTACAATTATCCAAATCCCGCAGGTGATTTCAATGCAGATGACTATCGCATAACTATAGATGAGCCGGAAGATTTTGAGGTAATAAAGACTCTTATCGAGCATCTCGGTATAGACAAGGACTGGAAGGCTTATATTGACTATCTCCTTGAACATAAGGAAGTTTATGCAATCAATAGCAAGTTTTCAAACAATGAGGGTTATGCCAAATCACTTGCTAACGATTCAGTAATTAATAAATAAATATTCAGTACAATGGGTAAAGGACAAGAGCTTTACAAAAAAGCAAAAACGTTGATCCCCGGGGGGACATCGTTGTTATCAAAAAGACCCGAGCAGTTGTTGCCCGAGAATTGGCCGGCATATTATAGCAAGTCAAAGGGATGTCGCGTATGGGATCTTGACGGTCGTGAGTATATCGACTGCGGTCTTATGGGTGTGGGTACCAACACACTTGGATATGCTCGTGAGGAGGTTGATGAAGCTGTGATGAAGGTTGTTCGTGATGGTAACCTTACTACTTTCAACTGTCCTGAAGAAGTTTATCTTGCAGAACGGCTCATCAAGATGAATCCATGGGCCGGTGGTGTACGATACACCCGTGGTGGTGGTGAAGCCAACTCTATGTGCATACGTATTGCACGTGCCTATACCGGTAAGGATAAGGTGGCAATCTGTGGCTATCACGGTTGGCACGACTGGTATGTATCTGTAAACCTTGGCGAAAACGATGCCCTTGCGGGACACCTTCTCCCTGGCATTCCTACAGCAGGCGTTCCTAAAGGACTCCGGGGCTCTTCTATACCTTTTCATTACAACAATTTCGAAGAGATAGAGAACATCATTCGCAATACGCCTGATCTTGCAGCTGTCAAGATGGAGGTTTGCCGCAATTTCGGTCCTGCTGAGGGTTATCTTGAGCATATTCGCAATCTTTGCAACGAATATGGTGTAATACTCATTTTCGATGAATGTTCTTCAGGTTTCCGAGAGACATTTGGCGGACTTCACAAGAAATATGGTGTTTATCCAGATATGACCATCTATTCTAAGACTATGGGTAACGGATACGTTATTGCTGCAGTTCTTGGAAAGAAAGAAATAATGGATGCTGCTCAGGGTTCCTGGATTAGTTCAACATTCTGGACCGACCGTATTGGACCAACTGCAGCACTTGCCGCCCTTGATGTAATGGAGAAGGAAAAGTCTTGGGAACAGATTACCGCAAAGGGGCTGCAGAACAAAGAACGTTGGCAGGCACTAGCTGATAAGTATGGTTTGAAGATAAATCAATGGGGTATTCCTGCACTTGCCGGTTACACATTCGACTCTCCTAATGCCCTTGCATACAAGACTTATGTGACCCAGGAGATGCTTAAGAAGGGCTATCTTGCAGGAACAATCATGTACACTTCACTTGCTCATACGCAGGAAATACTTGATGGCTATTTCGAGGCTCTTGATTCTATTTTTGCAGATATTCGCGATTTTGAGGATGGCAAAGATGTAATGGAGGCTCTCGAAGGACCTGTATGTCAGGCCGGTTTTAAGCGACTTAACTAATTTCAAATGACTAAACGAAAGATCTTCTTTCGGGCAGACGCGGGTGTGCGGATAGGTTATGGGCATTTCATCCGTACCCTTGCGCTTGCCGACATGCTCCGAGACGATTTTGATTGTACATTCTTCACTCAGTCTCCCTCTGAATATCAGCAGAGGGAGACTGAGAAAGTATGTTCTCTCGTAGCTTTACCATCCGACAATAGCAAGTTCGAAAAGTTTCTAGACTGTCTTAAAGGCGAAGAAATCGTTGTACTTGATAACTATTTCTACACTTCAGAGTACCAGAAACAGATCAAAGAGAAAGGATGTAAACTTGTTTGCATTGACGATATGCACGACAAGCATTACTATGCAGATGTGGTAATCAACCACGGCTTGACTGATGGGAGACTCTTTGACGTAGAACCTTACACGCGCCTGTGTCTTGGTCTCGACTATGCTCTACTTCGCAAACCTTTTATTCAAGCTTCAAGTACCGCTAAAAATCCTAATAGTTGGTTTATCTCATTTGGAGGAACAGACTATTTTAACCTGACAGAAAAATACCTCTCTATTTTGCAACAGGATGACAGAGTCAAGACAGTTACAGTGGTGGTAGGTGATGCTTGTCAATATATCGAGGATTTGCAAAACTATGACAAGGCAACTATTTTTAAGAACCTCACCGCTAGCCGGATGGCTCGCGAAATGCAACGGGCAGAATATGCTATTCTACCGTGCAGTACGGTTTGCATTGAGGCACTGGCTTGCGGATGCAAGGTTGCTGCAGGTTATTTTGTGGATAATCAAAAAGAATTTGCATACTCATTGAAAGCTGCTCATTTTATTTATGGGTTGGATAACCTTGGAAATAAAAGCAAAGGAATTGTGGATAATATGATCAGTTACCGATACAAGTTTCATCATTCGTTCCAAGGCATTCCAGTACGTTATGTTCACTTGTTTAAGACCATATAATCCCTAAGAAAATAGATATTTAAAAATAATAGTATCATATGCAAATAGACAGAAATACCATTTATACTTTAAGCGGCTACCAATTTAAGAACTTTAGTCTCTTGACGGAAGAAGAAGTGGAACAGGTATGGAAATGGCGTAATCATGAAGCCATTAGGAAATACATGTACACAACAGAAATCATTCAGTTTGAATCGCATGTGAAATTTATAACCTCTTTAAAGACGCGCAAGAACGTTTGTTATTGGCTAGTATTAAAGAGCGGGAATCCCATAGGTGTTATCAACTTGACGGACATAGACGATGGAAAATCATCAGCAGAATTGGGCTATTATATAGTTCCGGAAATGTTGAATGCTGGAATTGGTTTAGAATTCGCCTATTATAATTTCATGTTTGCATTCCAGACTATAGGATGCGCTCACTTGCATGGAGGTATAAACAGGACAAATATCAATGCACTTATGCTTGACAGCTATTTGGGTTGTAAAGTACGTCTTGACCAATTACAAACGGGAGTAGAATTTATAGCATGGGAGGCATATCGCGAAGAATTTCTTAGTACACACCAAGGCAAAAATGACATGAAGACATTTGTCAGATATGTGAAATCCCACCGCAAAGATTTTTTAATTTCTAATATAAATCAATAAGCAACATGATGTGCATTGACGAATTTGTAAATTTAATAAAAGAACAGTATTTTGATGCAGATAGCATTGAGATGGGCGCAGAAACCATTTTTCGTTCCTTAGATTCATTTGACTCTCTGACGGGAATGGCAATACTCGTGGAAATCAAGGAAAAGACAGGGGTAAGTTTAAGTGATGAAGAGTGGAAATCTTTCCATACAGTCCAGGATATTTATGATTATGTCATAGCTAAACAAAAGTAAAATGCAAGCATACTTAAATCATCTTTCTATTTACCTCCCTCAAGAAATAAGGACGAATGCTGACATTTCACGCGAGCATCCAGAATGGTCGGTAGAAAAAATATCGGCCAAAGTTGGCATTGAAACACGCCATCTTGCTGCAAGTGAAGAAACTGCTTGTGACATGGCATGCAAAGCTGGTAAACAATTGTTCGATGATTATAAAATAGACAAGGGAACAATTGATTATGTTATCTTGTGTACTCAAAGCCCTGATTATCGTCTGCCTAGTTCGGCTTGTATTCTGCAAGACCAGCTTGGACTACCTAAATCCTGTGGGGCATTCGACTACAACCTGGGTTGCTCAGGTTACATTTATGGTTTAGGATTGGCTAAGGGATTAATTATCTCAGAACAGGCAAATCGTGTGCTTCTGCTGACCGCAGAAACTTACAGCAAATATCTTTCTCCTAAGGATAAGGGAAATAAAACAATATTCGGTGATGCAGCCACGGCCTCACTAATATCCTCCGAATTAACAAATAGAGGAGTTAACTATTCCATTGAAAAATTAAGCTATGGCACCGATGGAAGCGGTGCCGCTTCCTTAATCATCAGGAATGGTGGCTCACGCCATCCACAGTGTGTGGCAGAAGACGTGTACGATGAAGAGGGTAATTTCATTTATAATCCTAACTATTTATATATGGACGGTAAGTCCATTTTCAATTTCACAGCTTTTGAAGTACCTCAACTAGTGAGAGAGAACTTGAAAAAGAATAAATTGCAAATAACCGACATAGACCTTGTCATTTTTCATCAAGCCAATGAGTATATGCTCAATACCGTGCGGAAACGTTGTCGGATAGAAGCAGAAAAGTTTTTTGTGGACATTCAGGATGTCGGTAATACCGTCTCGAATAGCATTCCAATCGCGATAAAAAAAGCGGAAGAGAATGGGCGTTTAAAGAATGTGAAAAAAATGCTTCTTTCAGGATTTGGTGTTGGACTTTCCATGGGAACAGTAGTATTAACAAAACAATAATTAGTTAGCGTCCAAAAATGACATATAGGATAAATGCTATAAAAGGGAGAACTTTGCTTCCGTTAAATGAAAAGCAAAGTTTATGTATAGTTACATTGATTTTGAGCGTCTGTTTTTGCGCTATAAATTGGAAGGCGTCTCTTCCGGTGTTTCGATTGAGCAATTCTGTTTGTCGAACCAGGTCTCTTATAACCTGTTTGCAAAATGGTACAAGGATACCCGCAAGAAGATAGTTCCTGCTCAAGTTTTGGGTGCTCTCTCCCCGGAAGCAGAAATGCAGGAAATTCCTTCCCCGCTTTCGGAAGGAACTCCGGAAGTGGACACCCGGCTTTCTTCGAGTACCGGACTTCGAATTCTGGTGGACATCCGCATGAGTAACGGTGTTCATATCAGTCAGAAAAATTTAAGCTACGCAGGTTTGAAAAGCCTGGTAGAGAAACTGGAGGGCTTATGTTGAATATAACAGGTCTCAACCGCTTTTTCTTTGTTCGCAATTTCCACGATATGCGCTGTAAATATGATAAGGTTTTGTCCATCATCCATCAGCAGTTGAATCGTGAACCGGAAGACGGGGATGTTTTTATCGTGATGCCCAAAGATTTACGTCTGGTCCGCTTATTCAGTTATGATCAACTGTCTTACAGTATGTTTGAGAAACGTTTCAGGCGCGGATACAAGTTTATGTATGTAACTGCTTTCTTTCGCAAGGAAGCTGAAGGAACGGGAGGGTACTCCTGCACCTTTTAAAGACCCATATTCAGATATGACACCCGAAGAGAAATCTAAAATGATAATGGAGCTGGTGGCTGCCCGTGAGCGGGATGCCGAACGCATCCAGCGTGACGAGGCCTGCATAGACGCACTGTTGTCCAAGGTTGACGAACTGTTGTCCTTGCAGAAGGCTGCCATGGCTGCAGAAAAGGAACTGGACGATTATAAAGCGATGAACAGTAATCTGTTGTCTAAAATAACAGCTTTGGAGGAGCGGCTAAAAGTCCGCAACAAGAACCTTTATGGATGCAAGAGCTAGAAGGGAATCCGTAAAAAGCGTGTGAAGGACGGAGAGGACCATACCCGTGACAAGGATGATTTCGATGGTACTCCGCAATCCATCGGATCTCCTTCTGCGGAGGCTGGTGGGGAAGCGGTGGAGGAAGAGGGTGCTGAAGCAAAACCAAAGGAGGCGCGTCTTTATCGCCAGGGACTTTCTTACCGTACCATGAGTGCCGACAATACGGTTTGTCACAACAGTGATATCGGCCGGCTTCCCGCAGGTGCCGTCATCATCAAACGTTTCCGTAAATATGCCTACGAGCAGGTAAGCAGGCTGGTGGAGCATGATTACGAGGTTATCCGCTATAAGACGCCGGACGGGAAAATCCACGAAGGCTATTTCCCTTTCAGCGGCCATCCTGAAATCATTGACGTTGTTCCGGGAACGCACGCCTCCGGTTCCAGAGGACGGGATGCTCTGAAGCATATCCTGGGTGACAGTCAGGTGAAAGCCCTTCAGTCGGACGGCTACAATGTATATATGTATCTGGATGATCATATGGTCGATATAGAACATCTTTGTTGCATGGCCCATGCCCGTGTCTCAGGGTGTATCATACCATCATCTCAACATGCAAGATGCAGGGTGTGGCTGTGCTGGATTATTTCAAGAGATTTTTCAGTGAGATTGTTAAAGGGCGTAGGGATTATGAACATTTATTGCCCTTGACTATCGGATTGAGCTAACAATAAACCTTAAAAATCAGTATCCTTTTTGACGTTATTTATTGGGAGACCACCTTGTGGCGGCTTTCCTTGGGCTATACGTCAAAATTGGATGCTAACCCACTTGAAGGTAGGATATCAAGTTTATCAAGAAGATGAAAAGTATTATTATTTAGAACGATATATATAATGAGCAAAACATTTATTGTCGCTGAACTTTCGGCAAATCATGGGCACAATCTTGAGACTGCATTAGTATCCGTTCGCGCTATTGCCGAAGCAGGTGTTGACGCTATCAAAATACAAACCTATACGGCTGATACCATCACTTTGGATAGTCGTAAGGAAGATTTCATAGTGAGGGGTGGTACACTTTGGGATAATACCAATCTCTATGATCTCTACAAAGAGGCTTATACACCTTGGGAGTGGCATCAAGCAATCTTTGATGAAGCAAAGAAATGTGGTCTTGTATGCTTCTCAACCCCATTTGACAATACTGCAGTTGACTTTCTTGAAACCTGTGGTAATCCAATCATGAAGATTGCCAGCTTTGAGATTACAGATGTTAACCTTATCCGCTATGCTGCAAGTAAGGGAAAGCCAATGGTTATTTCTACCGGAATTGCAACTCTGGAAGACATTGAACTTGCCATCAAGACTTGTCATGAAGCAGGCAATTATGATGTCACCCTTCTTCGTTGCGTATCAGCATATCCAGCACCATTGGAGAATGTCAATCTTCGCACTATGCTCGATATGAAGGAACGTTTTGGTGTTAAGGTAGGCCTCTCTGACCATACTATGGGCTCTGATGTGGTTCTTGCAGCAGTAGCTCTTGGAGCCGAAATGGTTGAGAAACATTTTATTTTCGATCGAACCATTGGAGGTCCGGATGCAGCTTTCTCAATGACTGTTGAAGAGTTTAAGGCAATGGTTATCAGTATCCGCAATGTAGAGAAGGCTCTGGGTGTTGTTGATTATCCAACCGATCCTTCTCAAATCAAAGGCCGCCAGTTTTCCCGTTCACTCTATGTAGCAGAAGGCATGAAGGCAGGTGATATCATCACCGAAATGAATGTCCGTTCTGTTCGTCCAGGATATGGTCTTCATCCAAAGTATCTTAATGAGATTCTTGGTAAGAAGGTGGCTTGTAATTTAGAAAAGGGGGAGAGAATAAGTTTGGAATATGTTTTGAATAATACAATTTCTAAATAATATGGCAAAACTCCTATCTGTAATCGTTCCTTCATACAATGTAGAACAGTATTTGAAGAAAACTGTTGAGTCTTTTTTGAAGTGTAAGACTTTATCTGAAATTGAGCTAATAATCGTAAGTGATGGTTCAACAGATAAAACAGTTGAGATTGCGAATAAGTATAAAGAAGAGTATCCTGAGGCTGTCGTTGTTATTGATAAAGAGAATGGAGGTCATGGCTCAACAATCAATAGTGGATTGAAAGTAGCAAAAGGTAAATATCTGATTGTTGTTGATGGTGATGATTGGATAGATGCAAATGCTATTGATTTGATTGTTAAACAGCTTAGAAATGTAGAGGTTGATGTAGTTATATCTGGTCACTATCGAAATTACATGGACGAAGGAACGGAGGAACATCGGGGTTACGACGAGGCTACAGGAGAGGTTCGAACATTAAAGTATCTTCTTGATAAGGGCTACCAGATTCCAATGACTGATACGTGTTATCGGACTGAGATGCTTAGAGAAATTGGATTACAGATTCAAGAGAAAACATTCTATGTGGATGAAGAATTTTGTACTATTCCATATCTAAAAGCCAATCGTTTCCTTTTTACAGGACAATCTTATTATCATTATCGTCTCGGTAGTGCGACACAAAGCGTTTCTCCCGATAATATGGTAAAGCGTGTTGATCATAGATTAAGAGTGTTCAATAAACTCTTTGATATTCTTAATACCGCTAAGTTTAATGTAAACAGTAGAGAATACTTTGTGCGTCGATTATCTGCTGTAGTGAATACCACCTATCTGATTTATTATGTTTATTATAGTAATCGGAAAGAAGGTCGAATTCTAGGCGATAATTTTTACATAAAACTCTGTGGCTTAAATAAGGAGTTAGCTGTCAGAACAAGTCGCATCAGAAATCAGATGAGGCTTTTAAATATACTTCACATCTCGCGTGAAGGTTATGAATTATTTAAGAAAATTATTCGCTAATATGGAACAGGTGCAATATCTAATCGTGGGAGCCGGTATTTCTGGCTTAAGCCTTGCTAGATCCTTAAAGGGAAAATCTTACTTAGTTGTAGAAAAAGAGCCCACTGCAGGAGGTCTATGTCGTACACATTATAAAAATGGGTATGTATGGGATTTTGCAGGACACTTTTTCCACTTCTCAAATGAGGAGATTAAATCTTTTTTTGACAAAAGAGTAAAAGCTGATGACCTTGTCTTCTGTAATAAAGAAACAAAGATTATTCTTAAAAATAAGTATATAGATTATCCTTTTCAGACAAATATTCACCAGTTGGAGAAGCAGGATTTTATTGATTGCTTATACGATCTTTACTTTAAGGACTCAAAGGAAAACTTTAAGGATTTTGAAGAGATGTTATATGCAAAATTCGGCAAGAGTATAACAGAACTCTTCCTTAAACCATATAATGAAAAGCTATACGCTTGTTCATTGAAGAAACTCGATACAAATTCCATGGGGCGCTTCTTCCCTTATGCCGATTTGAAAGATATTATAAAAAACATGAAAGAATCTCGAGATTCTTCATATAATAATTCCTTCGAATATCCCAAGAAAGGTGCTCAGGTTTTTATTGAGGCTTTGTTGAGCGATATTGACATGGACAATTTGATGCTTAATACTGAGGTTAAGAATGTTGATACAAAGAATAAGAAAGCTACAATTGAAAGTGATGGAGAAGAGATGACTGTAGAATATGAGTATCTTATTAATACTGTACCACTTAATGTCTTTACCGAGCTCTGTAATACCGAAGTCCCTGAAAACGTGTTGAGTTATAATCAGGTGTTAGTATATAACATTGGTTTTGATTCTGCATTAGAAGATACATCGAGCCATTGGATTTACTTCCCTGAAAAGAAGTATTGCTTCTACCGTGTTGGTTTTTATAATAATATTTTGTCCGAAACAAAGGGGAGTACATATGTAGAGCTTGGTTTTGATCCAAATACGGAGATCACAGAAGAAATAAAGGATATGTATTATCATAAGACTCTCGAAGATTTGCGAGATTGTGGTATAGTTTCCGATCAGAAGGCAGTTGTACATGAAACTCTGGTAATAAACCCTGGTTACGTACATATTACGGAGCAAGGTAAGAAGTGGGTGGAGAGATATATGGTAGAAATGGCGAAAAAGAAAGTATATTCTATTGGACGTTATGGTGCATGGACCTACTGTTCTATGGAGGATTGTATGCTTCAAGCATTGAAACTTTCAAAAGAGATTGGCTAAAAGATGATTGCAATAATTGTAGCGACACCGTTGCAGATGTTTAATGCAACGATGATAATGAGACATCATTATCCTAAGGCAAAGGCTGATTTATTCGTACTGAACATCGCATGTGACATGCATGACATAATCAGTAAATATCAGAAACTTTCTTTTGTAAATAATGTATACTATTTGGACGATGTATGCCATAGATTATCCAGAATAGGAATAATCCGAGACTTTTTAATAACCACGAAGAAACAGAAGCGTATCTTAGATTCTGTAAAGAATGTTGAATATACAAACCTGCTTTCCACATGGGTCGGAAAAACTAATACTTGGCTATTCTCTAAGTTAAAGAGGACAAATCCTGGCTTAAAGCTTCATTTTTATGAAGAAGGATTAGGGGTATATCTTAAAGGACTTTTCGATACAGTACATGGCTTAAAGTATATGTATTATCTCTTGGGATACAAGTATGAAGGAGACTATTTACAAGATCTGTATTTGTACAATCCAGACTTGGCATTTAATAATGAGATCATCAAGATGGTTTCTATAGGAAGTGCCAAAGAAGAAGATATAAAGTATATCAAACCTGCTTTAGAGGTCGACAATATACTTCAATACAGGACTAAAGGTGTTTATTTCGAGAATGATTTTCGTAATACGGAATTTGAGGGGGTTGATGAGAAACAGATAATTGATTTGCTCTACAAGTCTTTGGGAAAGGATCAACTTACAGTACGTATGCACCCAAGAAATCCAAAGGATAAATACCAGTCTCAAGGCTATATTATTGATCAGAACAATAAGAACTCATGGGAGGATATTCTTGTTGCTTTGGACAATCTGAATGATTTGGCTCTAATTACTCTCAATTCTACTGCAGTTTTTACCCCAAAGATGATTTATGGAAAGGAGCCTGTTATCGTTATTCTTGGGAAGATGATAATGAACGAATATTCTTATCAACCGTGGGCCCAGTATTTCTGGGATGATAAGTATTCAAAGTTTGTGCAAAGAATACATGAGAGCTACAACAATAAGAAAAAAGTAATTATACCTGAGTCGTTTGACGAGATGGTGACACTTCTTAAACAATTGTAACTATGGGAAGAATTGTTATTTCAAATCAAATAGAATCCCTTGCAAAAATAGAGAAGAAAAACGAAATGCAAGGCTTTGTCGTTAATAAGCAGACAAAGATCGGATCTCTGAATATAGTGTCTTATCATAAGAGACTAAGACGTATTGAGAATGTGTATATAAATGGCGATGATTATTGCATTTCTGCAGGAACTCTCACATATAATAAAGCGATTGGAACAGAAGCCTTGAAGGGAATATTTGAGGCATTTGATGGCGATGTGGATAAGCTTCGAAAGCAAATTTTGGGCAACTATTGCTTGTGTATATGTAAAAATGGCGTAGTTTCAATCTTTGTAGATAAATATCATGTGTATAAAGTATTCTATCAAATAGTTAATGGAAGAATCACTCTTTCTTCAGATTTGATAGATGTACTTCTTGGAATATCTGATTTTGATGAATCAGAGTATGACCTAATGCTTGAATCTTTTCAATGCAGTCCTTATGGAGAAAATACGTTTGTAAAAGATGTGAAAAAGCTATTGGGTCGCCAAATTATTTTAATTGATACAGGAAAAAATAATATTGAAGTTAGGAACATTGGATACGAACGTGAGCATAAACAGCACAATGATATAGATGCAGCAGCAAAGTTTATGGCTTCAAAAATCCAAGAGGGTTATAGGCAATTGACTGAAGGATTTGGGCAAGATGTAGGTATAAATATGACAGGAGGTTTGGATAGTAGAGTCGTGCTTGGAGGTTGTCTCGCGGCTGGCATAAAACCTACTCTTCTACATGCTCAAGGAAATTCTCCAGCAGTTACAGGAACAGAGGTTGGAGATTTAAAGTGCGTAGAGTCTATGTCAAAAAAAATAGGACTTTCAGTTTTGCTGATGGATTGGAAGTGTACATATCCTGATAACTTTAACCTATGGGATGATCTTTTTGCAAAGTATGGCTTTGATTACAAGTTTTATGGCGGTAATCCCAATTTTTTTACATCCTATGAAAGTTTGGGTAGCTCAATTCCATTGGTTTTAGAGACGGGGCTTTTTGGAGAATGCATGCGTATAAGGGAACAGTATAATGAAAGGAAGAACCCATTTGAAAATATTCAAGCTTTTTTGCAAGAGTATCAATTAAGTGGAACCAATAGCTCATATCTTGTGAGAGATGATTTTTACTCTAATTCTCATAATCTCTTTGATTATGTAAAAGATAAATTTTCCTCAGATTTGAGAGCCTTTGGTTTTAATCCAGATGGACCTCTTTCTATGGATCAGTTTGAAGAAATACGATATGTCCACCATAGATCGACTGATGCAGTATTAATCAATTTCCTGAATCAGTTGACAGGATGTATTTCAGTATTAAGTACGGAACAGGTGTGTGAGTATCTGTATGATTCTACTCGCGAGTTTAGAGCCTATGGAACTCTTCAGTTGAAGATTATTGAAAACTTATCACAAGAATTGTTCAATATTCCATTCTTTTCTCATTGCCGTGAATGTGTTGTAAATAAGTCTGATTGTAGATTGTATAGAAAGGTGTCGTTCAATGAAAGGGTAGGTGAGTTCTTGCGTACTCTTGGATTAAAAGATTCTTCTTTTTATTCGCTTTTGAGGAATTTGAAATACAAATTTCTTAAGAATGACTCTGGAGTCCAGCATAATATGGTGTATTCTTCTGAACTGGATAGGATATTACCTGCAGTTAAACAATCAATAGATGCTGATACAGATGTAATTCCTAAATACATCAATACTGACCATATTCCATCGGATGATTCTCTTATACACATTATCTATTATGCGATGAATATTCACGGATTAAAATTGATAAAACAAGGTGTATTTAAATAATTTAATGAAAGTATCTTTTCTTCAAAATAATTTTCTGCAAAAGTTAAGTGTCTATACCATATCATCTTATATAAATAAGGCAATACCTTTTCTGATGTTGCCGATACTAACTAATTATCTGTCAACTGACGAATATGGTGAAGTCTCTATGTTTTTAGCACTTATAAACCTTCTCGTGGCGGTTTTTGGGCTGAGCATAGAAGGTGCGCTTATGAGGAAATTCTATGATAAAGGGGAATCTTTTCCTGCTGTCTTATTCAATTACTTGTTTTTGCTTATATCTTCGTTTTCAGTATGCTCGGTGTTATTTGTGATATTTTCAAGTGAGATCGCAACATATAGTGGTGTGTCTGTACAGTACTTAGCAGCGGCAGTACTTAGCTCCTTCTTCTCTGTTGCCTGTTATTGCGTTAATTCTTTACATCAGGTTGAGGGTAAGGCTGCTGCCTATGCTATATTTACTAATGGCTGGAGTTTTTTGAATACACTTCTGTCCATAATTCTTGTAGTGTTCTTTAGCCTTGGTGTAGCAGGCCGTGTTTATGGCATTGCAATATCTACTATACTCATGGGAATTGTTGGAATCCTTTTGTTGTGTAAAAATGGTATTATACTATCGATAGATAAGAATTTAATCTCAGAGGAATTGATGGTATTTGGACTTCCTATGCTACCTATGAACTTGCGCGGAACTATTCTTGGGTTTACTGATAAACTATTCATTGCGAATATCATTGGATTATCGGCCGCGGGTGTATATACGGTGGGCAACCAGTTGGCGATGGTAATAGATGTTTTTGTTAGATCGATAGCACTTGCCTATACACCATGGGTATATGCAAAACTACAGGATGAAAGTCACGAATCCTTAAAGAAAATAGTGAGATTGACTTATACGCTAATTTTGGTAATAATCATCGTCTCTTTTTTATGGATAGCCGTTGCTCGTTTAGCATCGACACTGTTGATTAGTTCAGACTACGAGGATGCATTTGTATATCTTAACTGGCTTGTTGCCTGTAATGGTATTTTGGGTGTTCAATTATTGTTGGTAAATTTTGTTTATTATTCTAAGAAGACAAAGCTTTATTCCCTTCTGAGCACTTTTTCAATATTCCTGAATGTCTTTTTAAATTATGCATTCATTACGACTCGAGGAGCAATAGGGGCTGCTCAGGCAACTCTGGCGGTCTATGCCACAACATTGCTATTCACGGTGCTTATTGTATATAAGCAGTATAAACAAATACCTTGGTTTACAATATTCATTCGTCATGAATCAAAATAGTATTATATCATATACAAAAGCGCAAAGATATCAAGCTGACTTATTGTTATTTTTATGCGTCTTTGTGATAGATGCAATGAGTATACCATTGTCTCAAAATATCAAAGTAGCATTGTCTACAGTTTTATGTGGATTTATTGTATTGAAAGATGTAGCAAATGGGAAGTTGTTTAAAGACAATTATAAAACTAAATGGGTTTTAATGCCTTGTTTGTTACTGATAATACCACAACTTCTTTATTCTGATTTTGTACTGTCGTATGAAAGTAAAATCTTGCAAATTTGGGCGGGTTATATACTGTTCAAAAAGGTTCCCAAGGAATTATTTACCCAAAAGTATATAAAACTTTTGTATTATATATGCATTATTTCTATTCCAATATGGTTCTCCACAGTTATGGGATTAAATCTTTGGGCATGGGCTCCATCATCAGGTGATGGTCAATATAAAACCTTGTTCCTTTATTGTGTTGATACTTATGGTGATAACGGCAGAAATAATGGTCCATTCTGGGAACCTGGCGTATTCCAAATGTATATAAATATTGCTGTATTATTTTTGTTGTATTCGAAAAAAAATATAAATATAAAATATTTATTAGTTTTCGTTATAGCATTAGCTACAACGTATTCTACTACTGGTTATATATGCTTTGCATTAGTTTTGATAACTTATTATTATGATAAAAGTGACTCAATTAAAGGTTATCAGTTTTTTTTATTAATGCTAGGTGCAGTTGGTGTATATGTCTTTTTTACAACAAACCTAGAGCTGTATGATAGGGTATTTGGAAAGTTTGATTCTACTTCGGTAGCAAATGCATCCATGGTAATACGTGTAAATGAAATTATTTTTTATTATGAATTATGGAAATCAAACTTGGGCTATATGCTTTTAGGTGCCGGAGCTACAAATGCATATAATTTCGTTATGGGGCAACATTTCATAGCGGATGTATTCTTTGAAGGGTCTACACAAACAACACTTAGGGAACTTGCAAGTTTCGGTGTCGTATTTACATTTATTCGTTTATGCTTATTTTATCGATTCTCTAAGATTTTTTGTAAAAAGATTTTGGCGCGAGCTATTGTTGTATTGATTGTAATAATAATGATAAATACTGAAAGTATGATTTATTCGATGTTGTTTAACTGCCTATGGTATCTAGGTGCAAATGATATAGATAACAAGATTCTTCCAGATAATATATAGTTGAATAATTAATAAACATTATATGAAAGTAATGCTCGTATTTGGCACTCGTCCTGAGGCTATTAAAATGTGTCCACTAGTTAAGGAATTCCAGAAACACCCGTCAGAGTTCGAAACTATTGTTTGTGTAACTGGCCAGCATCGCGAAATGTTGGATCAGGTACTAAAGATCTTCGATGTGATCCCTGATTACGACCTTAACATTATGAGACTGGGTCAGAATCTCACCGATATAACCGCACGCGTCCTCACTGGTCTGCGTGACGTGTTCAAGGAGTGCCATCCTGATGTTGTACTCGTTCATGGCGATACCACCACCTCTACCGCTGGTGCCCTGGCTGCATTCTACGCCCAGATTCCAGTAGGTCACGTTGAGGCAGGTCTTCGCACAAACAATCTCTACAGCCCATGGCCAGAGGAGATGAACCGTCAGCTGACTGGACGTATTGCTACCTATAACTTTTCACCAACCCTTCTCTCTGAGAGCAACCTTAAGGCTGAGTCTGCCCTTGGCAATATTTATGTGACTGGCAATACCGTTATTGATGCCCTCCACATGGTGATTGATAAACTCAATGCTGACGAAGCTTTGGCTAAGGAGCAGGACAACGTGCTTACAGCTGCTGGTTATGACATAACCCGTCTGGCTGATGGCAAGAAGCTCGTTCTTATCACCGGCCATCGTCGCGAGAACTTTGGAGACGGCTTCATCCGCATGGTTACCGCCATGAAGGACCTGGCAGAAAAGTATCCTGAGGTGGATTTCGTTTACCCAATGCACCTCAATCCTAATGTGCGCAAGCCTATCCACGAGGTGTTTGGTGAAGATCTTACCCGTCCAAACTTCTTCTTTATCGAGCCTCTACAGTATCTAGAGTTCGTTCATCTTATGAGCAAGGCCAACATCGTACTTACCGATTCTGGTGGCATCCAGGAAGAGGCTCCAGGTCTAGGCAAACCAGTACTCGTGATGCGCGATACCACCGAGCGACCTGAGGCTCTCAAGTCAGGTACCGTACATCTTGTAGGTACTGATTATGAAAAGATTATGAAGGAGGTCAGTACCCTCCTCGACGATGCCGAGGCATACGCCAAGATGTCGCAGGCTGTCAATCCTTATGGTGACGGTAAGGCATGTGATCGTATCGTGAGAGCTTTGAAGGGTGAAGAAGTCGAACGTTATGGAGAATAAAATATGGTAGTACTCATTAGATGCAATGATATTCTATCTGATCCAAGAGCAATGAAATATGTTCGATACTTGCAAGAAAAAGGTATTGAACATAAGTTCATCGGTTGGGATCGCGACGGAAAGAATATAGATTTGCCTAATTCCGTCATGTGGAAAGAGCGAGCGGAATATAACGTTGGTGGTTTCAAGGCCGTTAAGAATCGTATTGGATGGATGTGGTTTGTGTATAAGCAGTTATGTGCATTGAAGCGTAAAGATGCAATACTCCATGGATGCGATATAGATTCTGCATTTCCTGCAGCCTTCTATAAAGCAACACATAATAATGGTAATAAGTTAATATTTGATGTATTCGATTGGTTTTCTGCTGCACTCTATAACCAAAAGTGGTATGTTTTGACAGCTTTTAAGCTTATGGAGAAATATACGACCAAAAGGGCTGATAGGGTTATTCTTTGTGAACCAGAACGTATTGAGCAAATACCATTTGAGATCCCTTCTTCAAAAATTAGTGTACTTCCAAATATTCCGTTTTTTGATTGTAGCGATTTTCTGACAAAAGACCAGGAGAAGCAATTCAATAACAATAAAATTACTTTTTCTTATGTTGGCGGCTTTTCAACTGATCGTTGTCTTTTTGAAATCGTATCATTGGCAGAAAAGGGGATTATTAATTTGTCTATTGCAGGTTTTGGTAACGCTAAATTAGAGGAAAGATTATTGAAAGACAATGGTCTATATCCAAATATCAGATATTATGGAAGGGTTAAATATGAAGATGGTCTGAATATATCTTATAATTCGGATATAGTATATGCAATGTATCAAAAAGTAAATCCTAATAATGTATATGCAGCTCCTAACAAATATTACGAGGCAATGTTTCTTGCTAAACCGATTTTTTCAACTAAAGGAACAATTGTTGAAAAGAAAGTATTGCAAAACAACATGGGCTATGTGTCTGATGAAAAGGAAGAGGATATACTTGCAGTCATAAGCAGAATTGATATAGATGATGCTTTAGAAAAAGGTGAAAATGCGAACAAAGTCTGGAGAGAAACATTCTGTAACTATACAAGAAGATATTTGGAAGGGGAATATCTTGAATTAAAAAAACTAATGTAACACATTTAAGGTAATGAAATTCTTTATTTGTGGGTGCAATGGTATGGCTGGTCATATCATCTCCCTTTATCTTAAGGAACAAGGGCATGAGGTGTTTGGTTTTGATTTGAAGGAATCTATTCTTATTCCCTCTATTGCATGTAATGCTTTTGATACAGAAACCCTTCGTAAGGTTATTGCTGAAGATAATTACGATACTGTTATTAATTGTATTGGTATACTTAATCAATTTGCCGAGCAGAATCATGCACTTGCTTCATATATCAATTCTTATTTTCCACACTTTCTTGCGGATGTAACAAAAGGAACAAATACTCAGGTCATACACATGAGTACTGATTGCGTCTTTTCTGGAGCAAGAGGGGATTATACTGAAACTGACCATCGAGACAACGAAACGTTCTATGGACGGTCTAAGGCGTTAGGGGAGTTGGATGATGATAAGAATGTAACGTTGCGTGATTCAATTGTTGGTCCTGATACAAACCCTAATGGTCCGAGCCTGTTGAATTGGTTTATGGCACAAGAAAGTGAAATAAATGGATTTACCAATAAGATGTGGACAGGCTTGACAACTTTAGAATTGGCAAAAGCGATGGAAGCAGCTGCAAAGGAGCGTGTTTATGGTATCTTCAATTGTGTACCTGATTATTCTATATCTAAATATGAACTTGTTTCATTATTTAATCATTATCTGAAGAACGATTCAGTAAAAATTAACCCAGTTCAAGGTACGCCAGCAAATCTCTCTTTGAGAAGAACTCGTTTTGAGTTGTCATACATCATTTCTGATTACGACACTCAAATTAGAGAACTTGCGGAATGGATTAAGTTACATAAAGATATGTATCCTCACTACAATCTGTAATATATGACTGTATTTGGTAATAAAAGAATCCTTTTGTTTTCCCCTTATGGTTGCACCAAACATTATGGTGTTGCCATTAAAGAGGAGTTAGAGAAGAGGGGCGCTCATGTAGATGAATATGATGAACGACCTTCTGAGGAAGCTTATATGAAAATCATTATACGCTTGCTAAAGAAGAAAGTTCCACAGATATTCCTGCGCTATATACAAAATGTGATAAAAGAGAATAAGACTAAAGATTACGATTATATCCTAATATGTAGAGGAGAGGCTTTTACTCCAGTAGCTATTGATTCTTTAAGGAAAGCATATCCTAGAGCGAAGGTTATTCTATATCTCTGGGATGTAATGCGTAATTGTGCTATGGATGATGTGCTTGCCTCATGCAATAAGGTAATGTCTTTTGATCCCGAAAATGCCAAAAAGTACAACGTAGGCTTTAGGCCGACATTTTTTGTGAATGACTACCTTCAAGTAAATGAATCGGTTGAGTTTGATTATGATTTGGAGTTCATTTGTACCTTATATCATCCTCGGCATAAAATGGTGAAGCAATTGCGAAAGAACTTTGAATCTCAAGGTTTAAGGTTCTATACGTATCTTTATGTCCCAGGCTTGATTCGTTACATACAGGAGTCGCTCTTTCACTTCCCGTTCTATAGTTTTAAGGAGATTAATCTGAAGCCGATTTCAATTCCAGAAACAGTTGAAGTTCTGAATAAGACAAAATGTATACTGGATGTCAATCCGCCATACCAAGTTAGCTTGTCCACTCGTGCCCACGAGGCAATTGCAGCCCGTAGGAAATACATTACTACAAATAAGCATATTATGGATTATGAGTACTATGATCCAAATAATATCCTAATCATAGATATTGATAATCCTGTAATTTCAAAAGAGTTTGTTCAGACACCATTTAATCCTGTAAGTGAGGAGGTTCTTTATAAATATTCTGTTGCCGGATTGGTGGATGATTTATTTAACAACATGTAGCTAATATGAATATATTGATAACTGGCGTTCATGGATTTGTTGGAAGTAATCTTGTTAAAGCATTGTCGTCAAACAATATAATCTATGGACTTGATATTGTCACCCCTGAGAAGGAGGGGGTGGCAAAGACTTTCTCATGGGATGAACTGCCTCAGTTGACCAACATGCAGATTAATGCAGTTATTCATTTGGCAGGTAAAGCTCATGATACACATAACAAATCAGCAGCTGATATTTACTTCAAGGTAAATACAGGCTTGACTCAGAAGATCTTCGACTGGTACATGGCTAATCCAACGCCAAAGAAGTTTATCTTCTTCTCTACCGTAAAGAGTGTGGCTGACCATGTGCCTGGGGATATCCTGACCGAGGAGTGTGTGCCTACTTCCGTAGGCCCTTATGGGGAGAGTAAGGTTCAGGCTGAGAACCATATTATCCAGAGTTTTGCTCCTGCCGCTATGGAGCGTCCGTTCCATAATTTCAGCGATGCTGATGTTTCAGATAGTTTCAAGGTTTCAGACGGTTCTAATAAGCAGGTGTACATTATGAGGCCTTGTATGATTCATGGACCTGGCAACAAGGGTAATTTTAACCTGCTGTATGGTGTAGTGAAGAAAGGAATACCCTGGCCTTTGGGCGCTTTTGAGAATAGACGCTCATTTACTTGCATTGACAATCTATGCTATGTGATTAATGGATTGCTTACAAAGGATGTGGAGAGTGGTATCTATCACATGGGTGATGATGAAGCACTCTCAACTAACGAACTGATTGAGCTGATCTGTGAGGCACTGGGTAAGAAGGCTCATATCTGGCATCTGCCTAAAGGATTGATGAACGGTATGGCAAAGTTGGGTGGCTGGTGTCATTTGCCATTGAATCCATTGCGTATGCAGAAGCTTACAGAAAATTATGTGGTCAGCAATGATAAGATTAAGAAGGCTTTAGGTGTCGATAAAATGCCTGTACGAGCAAATGAAGGGATAATGAAAACAGTACGTAGTTTTACTATCGAGTAATATGATGTTTAAAGATAAAGAAATATGGTGTATTATCTGCTAATCTTAGTTCTGCTATTCCTGGCAGAACTTTTTTATTTCTGTATTGCTGATAAATGTAATATTATCGACAAACCAAATGAGCGGAGTTCACACACCCGGATTACTCTGAGAGGTGGAGGAATCATCTTCTATTTGGGTGCATTGACTTTTTTCCTGACGAGTCAGTTTGAATACCCTTGGTTTATACTGGCTTTGACCTTGATCACTTTTATCAGTTTTGTAGATGACATCCGTTCTACTTCGCAAGGTTTGCGTTTAGTCTTCCATTTTATGGCAATGGCCCTGATGTTCTATCAATGGGGATTGTTCAGCTTGCCTTGGTGGACGTTGCTTGTCGCTCTGATCGTCTGTACGGGGATTATCAATGCCTATAACTTTATGGATGGCATTAACGGCATTACCGGCGGATATTCATTGGTTATCCTGATTTCTTTGGCATATGTGAATGCGGAAGTGATCTCCTTCACAGAACAGAGTTTTATTTATACGATGATTTGTTCTGTGTTGGTGTTTGACTTCTTTAATTTCCGTAAGAGAGCGAAATGCTTCGCCGGTGATGTGGGTTCGGTCAGTATAGCTTTTGTGGTCCTGTTCCTGATCGGGAGTTTGATTCTTCAAACTAAGGATTTCAGCTGGCTTGTATTGCTTGTTGTGTACGGGGTGGATAGTGTGTTGACGATCGTACACCGCCTGTTACTACATGAAAATATTGGTTTGCCTCACCGGAAACATTTGTATCAGATCATGGCCAATGAACTGAAGATACCACACGTGGCAGTGGCATTGACCTATATGTCGGTGCAAGCTGGGGTTGTAGCAGGATATTTGGCATTGCGGGAGTATGGATATGGGTATTTATTAGGGAGTATCTTGGTGTTGGGGCTATTATACTTCCTATTTATGAAGAGATTCTTCTATTTACATAAATCAAATTAATAACTCATGGAAAACTTAACAGAGAATGATTTTCAGCGTGTGGCAGATTGGCTTGGCGTTGAAATGGCAGTGGTAAAAGCCGTACAGACAGTTGAAACCGGTGGTCGTGGGGGCTTTGTGGCTCCGGGGCGACCGGTGATTTTATTCGAAGGACACATCTTTTGGCGTGAACTCAAGAAGCAGGGGCTTGATCCGGAGAAATATGTTGCGGGCAATGAAAATATTCTTTATCCTAAATGGGAGAAGGGGCATTATTATGGAGGGATAAGAGAGTATGAACGTCTGGAAAAGGCCCGGAAAATACATAAAGAAGCTGCTGACGCTTCCACTTCATGGGGAATGTTTCAGGTGATGGGCTTTAACTATGTGATGTGTGGGTATGGCAGTGTAGATGAAATGGTGAAAGATATGTGTACCGGAGAAGATAAGCAACTGGAGGCATTTGCGAGGTTTGTTAAACTTACTGGGTTACGGCCCAATCTGGAGCGGAAAGACTGGACCGGTTTTGCCAAAAGATATAATGGTTCCGGATATGCTCAGAATCAGTACGATAAAAAATTAGAAGAGGCTTATCGGAGATTAGCGAAGTAGAAAAGAGATATACCCGGTTTTCGGGTGTAGATTTTTGTTTCGTCCCCAACTTTATACTATATCGGGTATAAATCTGGGGACATTCCGTTAAACGGATATAATATGAATAATCGAACAATGGCAGAGTATGTGAAGTAGATGTATGAGAAAGAATTAAGTAATAACTCTGATAATGTGATGATTATAACTTGTTCTGTATAACTTGATCCGGACGCCTCATTTTCCTTTGTCATCTTCCTGCAAATGTGCACCTTTGCAATGTTGATCAACGCAATGTGAATAAAATCAGTGGTAATAACATTAAAAAAAGGAGATTAGGAATATGGCATTATTTTATAAAGCAGTAAAATCGACTATGGCAACTAAGGCTGGTGATAAGAAATGGCACTTGAATTTGGTGAAGGTAGGCAGGGTGGTATCTACTCAGCAATTGGCTGAAATGATTGCGGAAAAGTCGTCGTTGACTCCGGGTGATGTGCATAATGTGGTTCGGAACTTGATGACAGCGATGCGTAGTGCACTGCTGGACAGTAAGACGGTACGTCTGGACGGATTGGGTACTTTTACGATGAAAGCGCGTACACGGGGAAGGGGAGTGGACAAAGAGGAAGAGGTGAATCCGAATCAGGTGGCAGCCCTTCTTTGTCATTTTACTCCTCAATATACTCGTCCTGCGGCTATCGGTACTACCCGGGCTTTGTTTCAGGGTGTTGAGTTTCAGAAGGCGAGTGGGATCGGTGCTTCGGGCAATAATGGCTCCGGAGGTGGTGATGGAGACATAGTAGATGATCCGACTGCGTAGTTGCATTTTTAATAGGGTGAAAAAGATGAAGAAAAATAATTGGAACGTTATTTTGAAAGTGATTATTGCTGTAGCAAGTGCTATTGCCGGGGTGATCGGAGGGCAGGGATTGCTTTGATAGGCGGCTGACAGCTTCGGTTGGAATGATAAATGCCGGTGTCCGTTTAGAAGAATGGATGCCGGCATTTTATTATATTACCTGTAGAACCGGGAATGCAAAAGAGCATTAATAATAGGGCCTATATAGTGGTGTGAATGATATTATAAGATAAAGGAGAATAAAATCTACATTAAAATGATCAAATTTTGTAAGTTTCTGTTTTTTTTGATATTTTTGTACAGTGGAATGGATTACTGAGATTACTGATATATGGTGACCTCGCACAAACGAACAAACAGAGTCTTATGGGAAATAATGTATCATTGCTGAAGTATGCACTGCTGATAGTACTTTTTTGTACCTCATGTGTAAAAGAAAAAGATTTGTATGAACCGTCGGGTAAGAATCCTGATGATACGGAAGAACTGGATTTATCATTTAAATTCTCTTTGAGAACCGATAAGCAGATCGGTGTGATGGCTACCTCTGCGGATGAGAAGGTTGCTGAAGGCATCTTGATAGGGATTTATCCCCAACAACCTTATGAGGAGGATGGGACTATTGTCATTAAGCCTCTTTATGTTGGTTATACAGATGTGGATGGATGCATTTATGCTATTATATCTGTTCCGGTAAATGTCGATAAGGTATATATAACTTCATTGACTGCCGGTTTTCCCGGCGTGCAGGAGGTTGATGTGCAACCGGGAATGACGTGTGTCTTGTCTGCCGTACCCTTTCAAGTCAGTACCAATGCTTCTACTCGCATGGCTGTTGCCCGGGGCGGGGCAGAGTTGGCGATTCCTGTCAGCCAGAAGCTAAGCAATCTTTATGAACTGTATAGTCCATATGCGGATGCAGAAGTTGGGAAAGACGGCATCCCGCTTTTAAATGCTTCGCCGCTTGTTTCAAAAGAAGAATTGTCACCTAAATTTTTAAACCGGGTGAATAGTTGGTATCCGGAACAGAAGAATGTACAGGATGTGGATCTGAATAAGAGTTCGGATCTGGTGGTTACTGACGAACTGGGAGCAGAAGTGTGGGCTACGTATGTTGGTGATGGGGGATTCTATGTAAATAATAGGACTGTTTACAATGTTTTGACTTACTATAGTTATAAAGAAGGGGAACTCAATAAACGCGAAGATATACGGGGACATCGTATGACCTTACTGTTGCCGAACACCCATCAGGAAAAATGTCCGTCGGGACTGAAAGTGCAATTATTATATTGGGACGGAAACAAGTATGATACAATATTTCCGAAGGGTACACGCATCGGTTTTGCCGTGGCACGTGACGGGTTAAACATTACGAATATCGCTACTGGCGGTGTAAACTTGAAGAGCGCCTATAAATTCCAGAATCAGACATTTCCTAATGCGAATGTAAACGGATTCTATTATTCTACTCCAACCTTGAATACAACTAAAAAAACAAATGCCGTGATCCGTAGCATGTCCGATTACAACTGCTGCATTATGGGGTTTGATATCCGTCCTTATGGCGATGCGAAGGCTGATTATGATTTCAATGACGTGCTGATAAAGCTTACCGCATCACCGGTATCTGCCGTTAAACCGGAAGAAGATATTCCGGTAATTGATGAATTCGCTCCTTCGGAGGCTGTTTATGGAACACTTGCTTTTGAAGACCAGTGGCCTAAGATGGGAGATTATGATTTCAATGATTTTGTGATGAATTATGCTTATGAGCTGGAGAAAGGAGATGATAATTCTATTACTGCCGTGAAATTGACTTTCACACCAATTGCGAAGGGGGCAGCCCCGTGGACGCATATTGGGGTCGGGATTGAACTTCCGCTTTCCGAGGACATTATTGACCGGTCAAAACTGGAAGGTGCTATTATTGAGGAAGGGAATGAATGGGCCACTTTCATTGTGTGGAACGATGTAAATGTAGCTTTGGGGACTACTGAGGGATATGTGAATACGGAAGGGACGGCAACCGGAATTTCCGGGACTCCCGCTGAAATAACCGTTCGGTTGAAAACTCCTGTCAGCAATCTGCAGACTCAAAAATTTAATCCGTTTATCTTTGTCAACAGCCGTCAAAAAGAGATTCATCTGGTAGATTATAAACCGACAAAGCATGCGGATGTTTCACTTTTCAAAACAGAAAATGATCGCTCGGATCCTAAGTCCGGAGTTTACTATCGCATGGACAACCGCTATCCCTGGGCACTTGATTTCCCACGTAAAGAAGCCTCCTCACCGGCATGGAAGTATCCGAAGGAGAGAATTAATATCATACAGGCATATCCTAATTATGAAAAATGGGTGCTTGATCAATCGAACCTTTCGTGGTTTGATGCGAGTGTGTCGGGGAACGTGAATAAGGAATTCTTATATTAAGGAGAAAATAAAATCCTCCGTAGAAAAAGGCATCTACGGAGGATTATTTATTTTTTCTTTCTCAAGTCTCTTCCTTCAAATCGGCAAATTGCCTCTATCCACTCTTCGGTCAGTGGCTTGGATTGATGTTTCTCCAAGTCGAATGTCACCATGACCGAGCGACAAATACATTTCACTTCCATTGTTTCGGTATTGATAACCCGTTGCATCAGATGAAAACTTTTGGTTCCGATCTCACAGACGGCAGTTTGAACGGCAATGTGGTCGGACGAAAAAATCTGTGCCAGAAAGTCGGCTTCAATGTGTACTACTACAATACCATCTTTTTCCCAGTCAACCCCCGGACAAACCGAGGCAAAGTATTCTGTTTTGCCGAGGTCGTAGAATGAAAAATAGACGGTGTTGTTGACGTGTCCGAACTTGTCTACGTCATTGAATCGTAGTTGTATAGGTAAACTGTGATGAAATTCGATTTCTTCCATTTGTTTTCTCTTAACCTTTGTTATTATTGGGCAAAATTAGTATTTTTGCACGTTATTCTCACAAGAAATAGATCAAGAAATGATAGAAGACATTAAAAAAGCTTGTCAAGTGATGAGCGAAGGCGGGGTGATTCTCTATCCCACCGATACGGTTTGGGGAATTGGCTGCGATGCTACCAATGAAGACGCTGTGCGCCGGGTGTATGAGATAAAACAACGTGCTGACAGCAAGGCGATGTTAGTATTGGTGGATTCGCCGGTGAAGGTCGAATTTTATGTGCAGGATGTCCCTTCGATTGCTTGGGATTTGATGGAAGTTGCCGATAAACCATTGACTATCATTTATTCCGGTGCTCGTAATTTAGCTTCAAATCTGCTTGCCGAAGACGGTAGCGTAGGCATCCGGGTGACGAACGAAGCATTCTCCCGTCGTTTGTGCCAGCAGTTTCGTAAGGCTATTGTTTCGACATCTGCCAATATCAGTGGACAGCCGGGAGCTGCCAATTTCAATGAAATCAGCGAAGAAATAAAATCGTCGGTAGACTACATTGTCAATTTCCGGCAGGATGATATGAGTCGTCCTAAACCATCGAGTATCATTAAGCTGGATAAAGGTGGAGTGATTAAGATTATTCGCGAATAATGGAAAAAGAAAAGATAAGTTTATTACAGCGCTTTATTATTTGGCGCGAGAATAAGATTAAAGAAAAGCAGTTTATTCTCATTTTAAGTTTTCTGGTAGGTATTTTTACAGCTATTGCTGCATTGATCCTGAAGTTCTTCATTCATACGATACAGAACTTTCTCACAGATAATTTTAATACGACAGAGGCCAACTACCTTTATCTGGTCTATCCGGTAGTCGGTATTTTCCTTGCCGGATGGTTTGTGCGCAATATCGTAAAGGATGATATCAGTCATGGGGTTACGAAGATCCTTTATGCAATTTCACGTCGTCAAGGACGTATCAAACGCCATAATATCTGGTCGTCGACCATTGCCAGTGCCATTACCATCGGCTTCGGCGGATCGGTAGGAGCCGAGGCCCCTATTGTACTTACCGGATCGGCTATCGGATCGAATCTGGGAAGTATGTTCAAGATGGAACACCGTACGTTGATGTTGCTGGTGGGATGTGGTGCTGCCGGTGCCATTGGAGGTATTTTCAAAGCGCCGATAGCGGGATTGGTATTCACTTTGGAAGTATTGATGATTGATCTTACCATGTCATCTTTGTTGCCGTTGTTAATCTCGGCTGTTACGGCTGCTACTGTTTCGTATATTACAACCGGGCAAGAGGCTATGTTTAAATTTCATTTGGATCAGCCTTTTGAGTTGGAACGTATTCCTTATGTGATTCTCTTAGGTATCTTTTGCGGATTGGTATCACTCTATTTCACACGTGCCATGAGTTCTGTAGAAGGGGTATTTGGCAAACTGTCCAATCCGTATAAGAAGTTGGCATTGGGTGGTGTGATGTTGAGTGTACTCATCTTTCTTTTTCCGCCTCTTTACGGTGAAGGTTACGATACGATTGAATTATTGCTGAACGGTACGAGTAATGCCGATTGGGATACGGTATTGAATAACTCCTTGTTCTATGGATATGGCAATCTGCTGTTGGTTTATCTGGTATTGATTATCCTGTTGAAGGTATTTGCATCGAGTGCGACTAACGGTGGAGGCGGATGTGGTGGTATTTTTGCTCCTTCGTTGTATTTGGGATGTATTGCCGGTTTTGTTTTCTCCCACTTTAGCAATGATTTTGATTTTACTTCGACTTTGCCGGAAAAGAACTTTGCTCTAATGGGAATGGCAGGGGTTATGAGCGGGGTCATGCATGCCCCGTTGACCGGTGTGTTTCTGATTGCTGAACTGACCGGTGGATATGACCTTTTTCTGCCTTTGATGATCGTTTCGGTCAGTTCTTATCTGACAATCATTGTGTTCGAACCCCACAGTATTTATTCCATGCGTCTGGCCAAGAAAGGACAGTTGCTGACCCATCATAAGGATAAGGCTGTACTGACATTGATGAAAGTGGAAAATGTAGTCGAAACAGACTTTGTCTGTGTACGTCCGGAAATGGACTTAGGTGAATTGGTAAAGGCTATTTCGACCTCCCATCGTAATATGTTTCCTGTGACAGACAAGGATGGAATTCTATTAGGTGTCGTGCTGCTGGATGATATCCGGAACATCATGTTCCGTCAGGAACTTTATCATCGTTTTACCGTTAGTAAATTGATGACTTCTGTTCCTGCCCGTTTGTATGATACCGACAGTATGGAACAGGTGATGCAGACATTTGACGATACAAAAGCGTGGAACTTGCCGGTAGTCAACGAAGAAGGAAAGTATCTGGGATTTGTTTCAAAATCTAAAATATTTAATTCGTATCGCCAGGTATTGGTGCATTTCTCGGAAGATTGACGGGTTACAATTTCCGGAAACTTATAACTCATAGCTTTTTAAATATGAAAAAAGAAGATTTAAGAATCGTATATATGGGGACTCCTGATTTTGCAGTGGAGGCTCTACGCTGTCTGGTGGAAGGCGGCTATAATGTAGTCGGGGTGATTACAATGCCTGATAAACCTGCCGGCCGTGGACACAAAATCCAATATTCTCCGGTAAAGCAATATGCGCTGGATCATCAGTTGCCTTTATTACAGCCGGAGAAACTGAAAGATGCAGAATTTGTTCAGGCACTTCGCGAATGGAAGGCCGATCTGCAGATTGTTGTGGCTTTTCGGATGTTGCCGGAAGTGGTATGGAACATGCCTCGTTTTGGAACTTTCAATCTTCATGCTTCTTTGCTTCCGCAGTACCGTGGGGCAGCTCCTATCAATTGGGCGGTTATCAATGGAGATACGGAGACGGGGATTACTACTTTTTTCCTGAAACATGAAATCGATACAGGTGAGGTGATCCAGCAGGTGCGCGTTCCTATTGCTGATACGGACAATGTGGAAGTGGTGCATGACAAATTGATGCAGTTGGGCGGACGGCTGGTGATAGAAACGGTAGATGCTATTCTGGAGGGAAATGTAAAGGCAATTCCCCAGGAAGAAATGGCAGTGGTCGGCGAGCTTCGTCCAGCTCCGAAAATCTTCAAAGAAACCTGTAGGATTAATTGGAATCAGCCGGTGAAACGGGTTTATGATTTTATCCGCGGGCTTTCTCCTTATCCTGCTGCGTGGAGTGAATTACTTAATCCGGAAGGTGAAGCGGTTGTAGTGAAAATCTTTGAGAGTGAGAAAGAAGAGAAAGTACATGCACTGACTCCGGGGAGCATTATTACAGATGGAAAGCACTTCCTGAAAGTAGCCGTGTCGGATGGGTTTGTAAATATCCTTTCTTTACAGTTGCCGGGTAAAAAGAGGCTGAAGACAGATGAACTTTTGCGTGGGTTTCATCTGACTGAGGCATTTAGGATGAAGGCGGAATAATTGACGGTGAGGCTCTCTATCTTATGCTTTGATAGTGTAAAGGCAACGTACTGGAAAGCAGAGTCTGTCACTTGCAATTGTGGAATTAGAATAGAAGGAAAGAATTTCTGCCAAATAAACTGTTATAGAAGAGGGAGCTCTGATGTTTTTTTGTTAATTTTGTGCTATTATTAAAATATTGATGAATATGAAACCTATTATATCCCCTTCTATCCTTTCGGCAGATTTTGCATATCTGGCAAAGGATCTTGAGATGATTAACCGTAGTGAAGCCGACTGGGTGCACATTGACATTATGGACGGAGTATTTGTTCCGAATATATCCTTTGGCTTTCCGGTGCTGAAGTATGTTGCTAAGTTGACTCAGAAACCGTTGGATGTACATTTAATGATAGTCAATCCTGAGAAGTTTATTCCTGAAGTAAAGGCATTGGGGGCGCATATTATGAATGTACATTACGAAGCATGTCCACACCTTCATCGGGTGGTGCAACAAATCCGTGAGGCCGGTATGCAGCCTGCTGTTACCATAAATCCGGCCACTCCGGTAGCTTTGTTGCAGGACATTATCCGGGATGTATACATGGTGTTGATCATGAGTGTGAATCCCGGTTTCGGAGGACAAAAGTTTATTGAGCACTCGGTAGAGAAAGTACGTGAACTTCGTGAACTGATTGAGCGTACCGGATCGAAAGCGCTGATCGAGGTAGATGGTGGAGTGAATCTGGAAACAGGTGCCCGTCTGGTGGCTGCCGGGGCGGATGCGTTGGTAGCAGGAAATGCCATTTTTGCTGCTGAGAATCCGGAAGAGACGATTCATGCCATGAAAGGGCTGTAAGGCCGGCTTGTGAGCTTCCGGTATTTACATCGATATCCATTTTTACGCCTGCTATTACCTCTGATAGCAGGCTTTCTTGTTGGTAATTATTTGTTTTTCAAGGAGGTTTATATTCCGGATACCGTGTTGGTGGGAGTTTCTGCCGGATTATTTTTTCTGCTGCTGGCAGTCTATTTTTCACGTCGCTATTCGTTTCGGTGGATATTCGGCAGTGTTGCCTATCTACTTGTTTTTGGGGCCGGAACCGGCGGCATGAATCAGGTTTTACAACAAACTGTATATGCTTTCCAAAAACAAGAATGCGTTTATCGGGCTATCCTGACTGATCGGCCCGACGAGAAGGAACATACTTTTCTCTGTCCGGCATTTCTGACAGAAAAACAAGATTCAGTAGGAGTCGTACCGGTGAATCGGAAAGTATTGCTTTACATTTCGAAAGATTCACTCGCCGGAAGTTTACATAAGGGGGACGAATTAGTACTGATGGCACGCGTATCTCCACCTTCCAATAATGGTAATCCCAATGAATTTGATTATGCCCGTTATTTACGTTACAGAGGGATTGGAGGAGTTGCTTTTGTTGCAGAGGGAAAATGGCAGATAATCGGACACAGGATGTCCCGTTCCTTTCGGCAGATTGCATTGGACTGCCGGGACCGGATTCTGGATAAATATCGTGCTTTGAAGTTCGAACCGGATGAGTTTGCCGTACTTGCCGCGCTTACTGTTGGCTACAAAGAGGAATTAGGTGAAGATATTAGGGAGACTTATTCCGTGTCAGGGGCCAGTCATGTACTGGCACTTTCCGGACTTCATATCGGATTTTTATATATGCTGCTTCTTTTACTTCTGAAGTGGTTGCCGGGGAATGTTTGGGGGGTGAGGCTGTTTCGTGCGATAGTGATAATTACTGCATTGTGGGGATTTGCTTTCATTACAGGGCTGTCCCCTTCTGTGGTTCGTTCGGTTATTATGTTTTCATTGTTAGCTTTGTCGGTCTTATCCGGGCGTACGGGTATTTCACTTAATACGCTTGCGCTGACTGCATTTATTATGCTGGCGGTTCATCCTTTCTGGCTGTTTGATGTTGGATTTCAACTCTCTTTTTCGGCTGTTACTGCCATTCTACTGATATATCCCCGGTTGTTCAGGTTGCTTCCGATTGGTAATGGAGTATTAAAAAAAGTCTGGGCATTAATGTGTGTTTCGCTTGCTGCGCAGATAGGTACAGCCCCTTTGGTATTGTTGTATTTTTCCAGATTTTCCACCCATTTCTTATTGACTAATCTGTTGGTAATTCCACTTGTGTCGGTGATTATGTATTCAGCGGTTATTCTGCTGGTGGTCAGCCCTTTTTCTCAGCTTTATACTTGGTGTGCTGTGGCGGTGAAGTTTCTTATCGATTTACTGAATGCTGCGGTTCGTTGGGTAGAGCATCTACCGTTGGCATCTATCGATAATGTTTGGATTTATCCGGCGGAAGTTCTTGCCTTTTATCTGGCTTTGTTGGCCTGTATGCGTCATATGATGGTTCGTAGTGCGAAAAGTTTGTACCTTGTAGGTGTTTGCCTGTTGGTTACAGGTAGTCTTCATTGGGCATGGAGGATGGCTGACCGACCGGTGCAGAGCATTGTTTTCTATAATGTCCGGGGATGTCCGGTTGTACATTGCATTGAGTCTCAAGGTAAATCCTGGCTTGCCTATGCAGATAGCATTCCGGATGAAAGACGGCTTTCGCGTGCGGTAACCGGCTATTGGAACCGGTTACACCTGAATACCCCGATACCCATAACAAAAGACTATTGCTCTTCCGGCTTCTGGATGCAGGACCACCTGCTCCTGTTCGGTAATAAACGTATTTGTATGGTCAGTGATAACCGTTGGCGGAACAAAACTGTCGCTGAACCGTTAAACATAGATTATTTGTATTTGTGTAAGGGCTATACAGGACGATTGGAGTCATTGGCCCAACTGTTTCATTGCCGGGAGGTTATTCTGGATTCTTCCCTGTCCGCTTATTATAAGGGAGTGTTCAGTGAAGAATGCCGTCGGTTGGGATTGCATTTTATCTCCCTTTCCGACGAAGGTTCTGTGAGGTTTTTGCTCTAAGTACAAAGATTTATCGTATTTTTGCCAACTCATATTTATACAAACAAGTTATGCTGACTAAAGTAATTGCTCAAACCCATATTGATCATTTTACTAAATGGTTTGAACGGGCCGACAAAATAGTAATCGTATCCCATGTGTCGCCTGACGGAGATGCCATTGGATCATCGTTGGGATTGTATCATTTTCTGGATTCTCAAGATAAAATTGTAAATGTAATTGTCCCTAATGCTTTCCCCGATTTCCTGAGATGGATGCCGGGTAGCAAGGATATTTTGCTGTATGACCGTTATAAAGAGTTTGCCGATAAGTTGATTATGGAAGCAGACGTCATCTGCTGTCTTGATTTTAATGCATTGAAGCGCATTGACGAGATGGCTGATATAGTAGCTTCCTCACCGGGACGTAAAATAATGATAGATCATCATCTTCATCCCGAAGACTTTTGTCGGATCACTGTTTCACATCCTGAAATTTCTTCTACTTCCGAATTGGTGTTTCGCCTGATTTGCCGGATGGGATATTTCAGTGACATTTCCAAAGAGGGGGCTGAATGTATTTATACCGGTATGATGACAGATACCGGAGGATTCACTTATAACTCTAATAATCGTGAGATTTATTTCATTATCAGCGAACTGCTTTCAAAAGGAATCGATAAAGATGATATCTACCGGAAAGTCTACAATACTTATTCCGAAAGCCGTTTGCGTTTGATGGGATATGTATTATCGAATATGCGGGTGTATAAAGATTACAATTCTGCGCTTATATCACTGACCAAAGATGAACAGGGAAAATTTGATTATATCAAAGGCGATAGCGAAGGGTTTGTAAACATCCCGCTTTCGATTAAGAATGTCTGTTTCTCTTGTTTCCTCCGTGAGGATACGGAAAAGAAAATGATTAAAATTTCACTTCGTTCCGTAGGTAAGTTTCCTTGCAACCAGTTAGCTGCCGAGTTTTTCAATGGTGGTGGGCATCTCAATGCGTCAGGCGGAGAGTTTTACGGTACGATGGAAGAGGCTGTGAAAGTGTTTGAACAGGCATTGGAGAAATATAAGCCGCTTCTGAAACAATGAGGTCGCGGGTTGTCGGTTACAATTTATGAATAAGGAATGACAAGTGTATAACTTCTTGTTACTTTTGACTTATAGCCCATGGCTCCTTGCTCTTCCGTTAAAAGTTGAAAGTCAAAGGTTAAAAGACTTGAACTTTCTGCTTTTAAATCTAAAGATTCGACTAATTTAAAATACATTTGTACGGAATATACATAAGATACAGAAATGAAAAAACTTCTATTGTTATTTTTTTCCTTGTTAGCCTTCGGATATATGTTCCAGGCTTGCGACAATTCGAAGACTTATGCAGAAATGCTGGATGAAGAGAAAGATGCGGTAAACGCTTTTATTAAAAAGCACGATATCCGTACTATTTCTGAGAGTGACTTTGAAGCAAACGGATATAAGACGGATACGACCAAGAATGAATATGTAGCTTTCTCAAACGGAGTCTATATGCAGATTGTGGATAAAGGTATTGTTACCGATAAACCGGAAAATGACTCTATCAAGAATAACAATATTGTAGCCGTACGCTTTGTAGAGCACGATATCAAGGCTAACGATACCACTTGCTTCAATGTGGTGCTTCCCGGTTTCGAAAATTATCCGAACTACTATACTTATCCGGACGTTTTCCGTTATGTGGATAACGGTACTTCAGTAGCCGGTGTATTTACAGAGGGGTCGATGTATGCCAAATATGGTACGACGGATGTTCCTCCCGGATGGCTGCTTGCTTTAAAGTATGTTACCAATTATGCCCATGTGAGAATGATTGTACCTTCGAAGATGGGACATCAGAGTGCAAACCAATATGTAAACCCCTATTTCTACGATATTCGTAAATTTCAGAAAGCATTGAACTAAAACTACTAAATAACCAATTTTCTAAAACAACAACCTATGACTCTAATCAAATCTATCTCTGGTATCCGTGGAACCATTGGCGGAGGCGCAGGCGAGGGACTGAATCCGCTTGACATTGTAAAATTCACGTCGGCTTATGCCACTTTGATTCGCAAGACATGCAAATCGAACAGTAACAAGATAGTAGTGGGCCGCGATGCCCGCATCTCGGGTGAGATGGTGAAGAACGTTGTAGTCGGTACCTTGATGGGTATGGGCTGGGACGTGGTTGATATCGACCTTGCTTCTACCCCGACAACAGAATTAGCTGTGACAATGGAAGGGGCTTGCGGAGGGATCATCCTGACTGCATCACACAATCCCAAGCAGTGGAATGCACTGAAATTACTGAACGAACACGGAGAATTTCTGAATGCAGCCGAAGGACAAGAAGTGCTTCGCATTGCTGCGGCCGAAGAATTCGATTATGCAGATGTTGATCATCTGGGTTCTTATCGCAAAGATCTTACTTATAACAAAAAACATATCGACAGTGTATTGGCGCTTGACCTGGTAGATGTAGAAGCTATCAAGAAAGCTAACTTCACTGTAGCCATCGATTGCGTAAACTCCGTAGGGGGTATTATTCTGCCTGAACTGTTGGAACGTCTGGGAGTGAAACACGTAGAAAAACTCTATTGCGAACCAACCGGTAATTTTGCCCACAATCCCGAACCTCTGGAAAAGAATCTGGGTGATATCATGAACCTGATGAAGGGGGGAAAAGCAGATGTCGCATTTGTTGTTGACCCTGACGTAGACCGTCTGGCCATGATCTGCGAGAACGGTGTGATGTATGGTGAAGAATATACATTGGTCACAGTGGCCGACTATGTACTGAAACATACTCCGGGTAATACGGTATCTAATTTGAGCTCTACACGTGCTTTGCGCGATGTGACCCGTAAATATGGTATGGAGTACAATGCTTCTGCAGTAGGTGAAGTGAATGTAGTGACCAAGATGAAGGCAACCAATGCGGTGATCGGAGGTGAAGGTAATGGTGGAGTGATTTATCCTGCCAGCCATTACGGACGTGACGCTTTGGTAGGTATCGCATTATTCCTTAGCCATTTGGCTCACGAAGGCAAGAAGGTGAGCGAGTTGCGTGCAACTTATCCTCCTTATTTTATTGCTAAGAATCGTGTAGATCTGACTCCGGAAATAGATGTAGATGCTATCCTTGCTAAGGTAAAGGAAATCTATAAGAACGAAGAAATCAATGATATCGACGGTGTGAAGATTGACTTTGCAGACAAGTGGGTACACTTGCGTAAGAGCAATACCGAAGCCATTATCCGTGTATACAGTGAAGCATCGACTATGGAGGCTGCTGAGGAAATAGGACAGAAGATTATGGATGTAATCAATGAATTGGCTAAGTAAAGATTCTAAAAAATAATAGAAGGGCTGCATTGACGACGATGCAGCCTTTTTTATGAATTATAATGGAGTAATCTTCTAAAAATCATAAGATTGTCCATCTTTTAAGAAATAAAATCTATTTTTTGTAAATGATATTTCTTGTTCCTTTGTACCTTCAATTAACCCTCTTATATCGTATATCATGAAATTGAGACTTTCTTTGTTTACTATAGTGGTCGGTCTATTTTTCTTGTTTTCTGCTACGTCGGCTACCGCTGCACCTTTTACCTCTTCTTCGTATCCTGCTTATACTATCCCTGTGGAACAGGAAGGAGTTCGACAGCCTGTAATACTGCTAAATGGAATCTGGCAATTTAAATATTCACCCCAAAGCAAATGGACTACAATTAAAGTTCCCGGTGAGGCAGCTATGCAAGGATATGCCATAGAACACGACAAGCCTTTTTTCTACCGGAAATCGTTTACTATTCCTGCCGATTATGCCGGAAAACGTATTATTCTCCGTTTTGACGGAGTTTACAGCCATGCCAAATTAAGTGTCAATGGGCAGTTGGTGCGCGAACATCACGGTGGCTTTACTCGTTGGGAAACCGATATAACAGCACAGGCCCGTCCAGGGAAGAAAAATGAAATACAGTTGGAAGTGACCGACCGGCTGGATGAAATCTCTTATGCTTCGGGATATGCACATCACCCTGTTGGAGGGATTCTTCGGGATGTGACTTTGTTCACGTTACCTGTTACCCATCTTTACGATATTAGTGTAGAGACTCATTTGGACTCATTGTACCGGGATGCTGTCCTTCGTTTTGCCTGTACATCTGCCGGAAATGAACCTGCTGAAGTCCGGTTGCAGCTGACAGCCCCTGACGGAAAACCTGTACAACTTCCTCAGGATTGTTTTCCGTTGAAGGCCGGAGCAGAAGAACAGGTCTGGTCGCTGCCTGTTTCACGTCCGTTGAAGTGGGATGCTGAACATCCGAATTTATATACCCTGACTGTTGTACTTCTGCAGGATCGGAAAGAAATCAGCCGTTTTATCCGTAAAGTGGGATTTCGTGAAGTTAAAATAACAGGTAATCGTATGTTGGTGAACGGACAGCCTGTGAAATTGCGCGGAGCCTGCCGGCATGATATTCATCCCACTCTGGGACGAACCACTACCGCTGAATTGGACAGCCTTGATGTACTTCTGTTCAAAGAGGCGAACATGAACTTTGTACGTACGTCGCACTATCCTCCTTCTGAAAGATTCCTGGAATACTGTGACCGTTATGGGGTGTATGTAGAGAGTGAGACTGCTGTCTGTTTTGTAGATACTTATCGGCAGAAAAACTATGCTCCCGGTAAAACACAAAGCAATCCCGAATATACTGACCGTTATCTGGGACAGTGTCAGGAGATGGTGAAGAGTTTCCGCTCTCATCCGTCTATTTTGTTTTGGAGTATCGGTAATGAGAGTGTGTATGGTACTAACTTTCAGCTTTGTTGGGACTGGGTGAAGGCAACAGACACGACTCGTCCCGTTATTTTCAGTTATCCGGGATCGGTAGACACAAAGGAGAAAATTTATGATATACTCAGTATGCACTATCAGGATGTGAACGGTAACCTTTCGCAATGGGGAATGAATACCCGCCACTTTCAGGGACATGGGATTCCTGCTCTTTTTGACGAATGGGCACATCCGGCCTGTTATACTTATTCTACTTTGCAGACTGACCCGAATATCCGTGAGTTCTGGGGAAAATCACTTGACATGATGTGGAGTGGACTGTTTGATGCGCCCGGAGGATTGGGAGGAGCTATTTGGGGGTATGTAGATGAAACTTTTGCTTTGCCTGTGCCCAAAGCCGGTACTTCGTTCTGGAAAGAGTTTGCCCACACAGCCAAGCCCGAAGGCTATCAAGGTAATTGTGTAGGTTATGGTGAGTGGGGAATCGTAGATGTATGGAGACGTCAGAAACCGGAATTTTGGGCTACGAAGAAAGCGTATTCGCCGGTGCGTCTGTTAGTTGATGATATTCGTAACTTCACTTCCGGACAGCGTTTGGTGCTTCCGGTTTATAATCGCTTTGATCATACGAGCTTGAACGAACTTCAGATGAGTTATACTTATCGGGGGGTGAAGAAGAATCTTGCACTTCCGGCCATTCCGCCCCATCAGAAAGGGAGCATAGTGATCCCCGCTGGCCGGTGGGAAGAAGGTGAGCATCTGTTGATTGAATTTTGGACGGCCGATGGAAGCCTGATCGACACTTACCGTCCGATACTCGGAACGGAGAAGATTGTTTTTCCACCTGTGCTTGACGGAAATAAGCTATCGGTGGAAGAAACCGATGATTGGCTGATTATTCGTGGGGAAGGTTTTGAAATACCGTTCAGTAAAGAGACAGGGTTGATTACACAAGCCAAAGCCGGCGACCGGATACTGATAGAAAAAGGACCTTTCCTGAACTTGTATATTAACTTGAATCATTTGACAGGAGCGGAAGTACGCAAAGCAGCTACGCGGTTTATGATTTTGGAAGAGGACTGGAAGAAAAGTGCATTCAGTTACCGGCAGGAAACAAACGGAGATGTATATATCGACCTTGCCGGAAATTATAAGGAGGTAACTGTTGATTTTTCGATAAAAATAACTCCCGATGGACAGTTGGAGGTGGATTACCTGACAGATGGAGCTCCCAACGGATTTCTGCGTGAAACAGGTTTGTCTTTCCATCTGGCAGATGCCATACAGCAGTTGGACTGGAAACGTAAAGGGTATTGGAACTATTATCCGGAAAAAGCTTTTGCTGGAAATGAAGGAAAGACTGCTTTATACATTTCGAAGCAGGCTGCTTACGGTAAAGAACCCCTTCAACCTTGGGGAGACGATACACACAACTATTATTATTGGGCAGATGCAGGAGCCAATTGCCGCTACCCGTTGACTCAAACCGCTAAGGGGATGAAAGAAAACATCTATTATTATACTCTTTCGACAGCTTCCCCTTCTATCCATCAGCTTTCGGTTTTGTCTACAGATGCTTCGGTGGCATGCCGGATCAATAAACAACCGGATGACCAACTGATCCTGTATGTCAACAATTGCTGGGATTATCCCGAAATAGCATGGGGGAATTTTTGCAAAACCCTTGAAGCGCTGCCTTGCTTCGGAAAAATAAAGATGAGGCTTAAATAATAATAATTCAATAAAACCCAAGAACAATACAATAATAACATGAAAAAACTGATTTTACTTCTCGTACTGATTTTTTCGTTGCCTGTCGCGGCGCAGAACTTTACGATCGGGAAGAATACCTTTCTTTTAAATGGCAAGCCTTTCACCGTAAAGGCTGCCGAGTTGCATTATACCCGTATTCCGGCACCTTACTGGGAACATCGCATCGAGATGTGTAAGGCATTGGGCATGAATACCATTTGTCTTTATGTGTTTTGGAACATTCACGAGCAGACTGAGGGTAAATTTGACTTTACCGGACAAAATGATATAGCAGCTTTCTGCCGTCTGGCACAGAAGCACGGAATGTACGTTATTGTCCGTCCAGGTCCTTATGTCTGCGCCGAATGGGAAATGGGCGGACTTCCCTGGTGGCTATTGAAGAAGAAAGATATCGTTCTCCGTACACTCGATCCTTACTTCATGGAGCGTACAGCTATTTTTATGAAGGAAGTTGGCAAGCAGCTCGCACCTTTGCAAATTACCCGGGGAGGGAATATCATTATGGTACAGGTAGAAAATGAATACGGTGCCTATGCTGTTGATAAACCTTATGTCTCGGCGATTCGTGACATCGTGAAAAGTGCCGGGTTTACTGAGGTTCCCCTTTTCCAATGTGATTGGAGCAGTACTTTCGACCGGAATGGTCTGGACGATCTGCTTTGGACTATCAACTTTGGTACGGGAGCCAACATTGAGCAACAATTTAAACGTCTTAAGGAGGCTCGTCCGGACACACCGTTGATGTGCAGCGAGTTTTGGAGTGGGTGGTTTGATCATTGGGGGCGCAAACACGAGACTCGTCCCGCCAAGAGTATGGTACAGGGCATAAAGGATATGCTCGACCGCAATATCTCTTTCAGTCTTTATATGACACATGGGGGTACTACTTTCGGCCATTGGGGAGGTGCCAACAACCCTGCTTATTCTGCTATGTGCAGTTCGTATGATTATGACGCTCCCATCAGTGAACCGGGATGGGCTACAGATAAATATTTCCAACTGCGTGATCTGCTGGAAAACTATCTGCCTGCAGGTGAACAGTTACCGGCTGTTCCCGTAGCTTTTCCGGTCATAGAGATACCCGAGGTGAAGTTTACGCGGGTGGCTCCCCTCTTTGCCAATCTGCCGGAAGCGAAACAGAGCACGGATATACAACCGATGGAAGCTTTCGATCAGGGATGGGGAACTATTTTGTATCGGACTGTTTTACAGCAGCCTGTAGATGCCGGTACGACGATGAAGATTACAGAAGTACACGATTGGGCACAGGTTTTTGCGGATGGTAAACTATTGGCTCGCCTCGATCGCCGTCGTGGTGAATTCACTTTGCAGCTGCCAGCTTTGAAGAAAGGGACCTGCATCGATATTCTGGTAGAAGCTATGGGGCGTGTCAACTTCGATGAATCCATCCATGACCGTAAAGGTATCATTGAGAAAGTAGAACTTGTCTGTGATAAGCAAACCACGGAGTTGAAGAACTGGACAGTTTACAATTTCCCGGTCGATTACTCATTTGTGCAAGACAAAAAATATAAAAGTGGAACGGCCCAGACAATGCCTGCTTATTATAAGGCCACTTTCCATTTGGATAAAGCCGGCGATACGTTCCTTGACATGAGTACCTGGGGTAAAGGTATGGTATGGGTCAATGGTATTGCTATCGGACGTTTTTGGGAGATCGGTCCGCAACAAACACTTTTTATGCCCGGTTGTTGGCTGAAAGAGGGAGAAAATGAAATAATTGTCCTCGATCTGAAGGGACCTGAGAAAGCCTCTGTTCGCGGTCTGAAGAAACCCATACTGGATTGGTTGCGTAATGAAGGTGCTTCTACCCATCGAAAGAAAGGTGAACAACTGAATCTGAAGCAGGAAACTCCTGTTGCTACAGGTACGTTTACTCCGGGTAACGGATGGCAGGAGATCCGTTTGGATCGTCAGTATACCGGACGCTTCTTCTGCCTCGAAGCTCTTTCGGCCCAAGACGGAAAGAAGATTGCAGCCATTGCCGAACTCGATGTGTTGGGAGTAGACGGCAAACCGATTTCGCGTGAAAAGTGGCGGATACGTTATGCCGATAGCGAAGAGACGCGTAGTGGCAACTGTACGGGAGATAAAGTGTTCGATCTTCAGGAATCTACTTATTGGATGACTGTTGCCCGTGATGCTTATCCGCATCAGTTGGTTATTGATTTGGGAGGTGACTATACTGTAACCGGTTTCCGCTATCTGCCCCGTGCGGAAAAAGGATACCCTGGTATGATAAAGGATTATCGGGTGTATGTCAAAGGGGAAGAGTTTCAATACTGAAACAGGAATTTCCACTGAAGATTAGGTAGATAGATTGTGAATGTTATAAGATCCAATTATAACATTCACAATCTATTACGCTATGCTGTCTGATTTCAAAATTACAGAGATGTTTTCTTGAACATATCTTTTCGGTTCATAGAAAAATATTCGGGGGAAAAATGGTAACATAATAAATGTTTTGTATCTTTGACCAAAACATAACTTTAAAACATGATGAACACAAAATCTTTTTTCATGGTTGCCATTAGCGTATTTGTTTTGGCATCTTGTAATTTAAATCAAGTCAACCAAACGGGTCTATTAACCGCTTCCGTTCGTGAAGCACTTCATTCGCCGGCAACTTTGTCTATTGCTGATGAGATAGAGTCAGTCGAATATATCCCTTTAGAAATGACCAGTGACAATGCTTCATTGATAGACGGTGTAGTCGATTTTGCCATCACAAGCAAATATATTTATGTATTGGTGGGCAAGGAAGCTCGTATCGTACTGTTCGATCGCCAAGGACACTTCTTGCGTACATTTCTTCGCCAAGGTCAAGGTCCCGATGACTTTAATGGTATGATAGGTTTTATACAGGCTGATGAGACTGATAACCGTTTCTACGTCATCGGCAATAAGGTTGGCGTATATACATTGGAAGGCACGTTTGTGGAAGACCTACCTATAAATTCTCCCATCATCTATGCTCATCACCTCGGTAGTAAGCGCATTGGCGCCATCGCCATGCCTCTTATGCCTTTCCAGGGTGGCAGTTTTGGTATTGGTATATTTCAAGAGGATGGCGAGGCGATAATCACCAAGAATGATTTCTATTCGCCGTTGGTGCCTCGAGAAGATTCAGGCTTTACATTTGGAGTAATGGGTTCACCTTCAGGTGGAAAGCAGTCTTCAGTCTTGTTTAAAACAGCCAGTAACGATACTGTTTTTCGTTTGTCGGCAGACACCATACAGCCTGTTTTAGTGGCCGGATTAGGCAATTCGGATGAAGAGGTTATTCGTGGACTCAATATTCGAGATATTAAAAGGTTTCCTGCTGATGGCGATATTTTTGTAAGCGATATTTTTGAGACACCTCGTCGTTTTTATTTGCGCATGATGTTGAACAAGAAGTATTATGTGGCTTCGGTGGATAAACATAGTGGAGAAACAGTTGTGGAACAGTGTGATATTCCTGAGACAAGTGCTTTCAACTTAGCTGATATCAATATGCAGTTAGGCATGGTAGGTAGTAAGGGGTATAACCAGTTTCCGGTATGGGGGCGTTCTTTAGGAAATAATCTGGTGCAGGTTGTGACACCTTACGAGATAGAGACGTTTGAAGAACATACAAAAATTACTATACCACAAGAATTGCAAAAGAGAAACACGAATGAAAACCCGATTTTTATCATATATAAGATAAAATAATATTCTTAATATATCGGACTCCTTGGATAAATTCCCTGTTGTTTCAGGTTATGGTTTGATTGCACTTTTGCATCTGTAACATTGCAATAACCTTTTTTCTGAGCTAATACTATTAGGGTATTGGGGATAGCCTATTTATCTATCTGTTCTAAAATACCATTGATATATGCGATAACTACCCCATAGTTAGTCATCGGGACACCTTGCGTTTTAGCTTTGGCTATCCGGTTCAGAACATGTTTGCGGTTGAACATACATGCTCCACAATGGATAATCAGGTCGTAACAATTCAGGTCCTTAGGGAAATCATTTCCGGAAACAATATCGATATGCAGTTGCTCTCCGATCCGTTTGCGCAACATTCGCGGAAGTTTCACTCTGCCGATGTCTTCGGACAGGGGAGCATGGGTACAGGCTTCGGCTATCAGGACACGGGAGTTTTCCGTCAGTTGGTCTATGATATACGCTCCTTCGGTATAGTAGTCAATGTCTCCCTTGTACCGGGCGAATAATACCGAAAAGGAGGTCAGCCGGCTTTGTGGCGGCTTTTTCTCGTATACGGTCCTAAAGATTTGTGAATCGGTGATGATCAGTGCAGGAGGGGCTGACAAAACATTCAGGGCACTGTCTAACTGGTCGGTAGTGCAACTCAGGGTGATGCACTTCTTGTCGAGCAATTCGCGTAGCGTCTGTACCTGTGGCAGGATGAGCCGTCCTTTGGGAGCTTGAATATCTTGTGGCATGACGAGTAGAACTACATCGCCTTTGTTAACCAGATCGCCCACAATATCCGGCTGTCCGCCCAGTTCCGGTAGTTTTTGGAGGATGGACCTGCAGATAGAATCCATGCCTGTTTTCTCTTTGGCGCTGACAATCAGAGGACGTTCTCCTGTCTGCCGTTCCAGTTCGTTGGCTGTTTCTTTCGGGTTTTCTGACAGATCGGCTTTGTTCAGTATCAGTAGATAGGGGATGCCTTTTTCTTTCAGCAGTTCTATCCATCGCTTCTCTTCGGATAACTCCGTATCACAACAAACCATCAGTGCAATGTCGGTTTTGTCCACTGCTTGCACAGTCCGTTCGATACGCAGGGACCCCAGTTCACCGTTGTCATCGAATCCGGCCGTGTCGATGAATACACACGGGCCGATGCCGTGTATCTCCATCGGTTGGTATACAGGGTCGGTAGTGGTACCGGCGATATTCGATACCAAAGCAGCATTTTGATTGGTCAGTGCATTGATCAATGACGACTTGCCACTGTTTCGCTTACCAAACAGGGCAATATGCAGGCGGTTGGAGAGCGGAGTTGTTTTCAAAATCTGAAATCCCTTTCTCCCGCTGCTATTTGCTTCAGGTTTTCCAAGGCCCTTTCCCGGATTTTGGGATTGGGGATGTGTTGCATTTCTTGTTTTATCATGGCCGCTCCGCGGACTTTCGTTTCTTCCGAAGCATAATCTTCCAGATACTCCTGTAAGGTCATCAGCGCATTGGGTGAACAGCAATTGGCTATTTGCCCCGATTTGACAAGTGACATAAACCGGTCACCTGTGCGTCCCGCACGATAGCAGGCTGTACAGAAGCTGGGAATATATCCGAGTTTCAGAAGCCAGTTAACTACTTCGTCCAGTGTACGGGTATCGCTGACATCGAACTGCGCAGAATTTTCCTCCGGAGTTTCCGTTTCGGCATATCCACCTACGCTGGTCCGTGAGCCTCCGCTTATCTGTGAAATGCCCAGATCGAGTACTTTTTCACGGGTTTTTTGTGATTCGCGTGTAGAGATGATCATGCCGGTATAGGGGACGCTGATGCGAATGACCGCTACTATTTTCCGGAAGATTTCATCGGAAATAGCATTCTCGAAGTCTCCGGCATCGATGTCGTCTGCCGAACAGATACGTGGAACGCTGATGGTATGTGGTCCCACACCATAGACAGCTTCCAGATGTTCGGCGTGCATCAGCAGGCCTACAAAATCGTAACGATATGTATTCAGTCCGAACAGGACTCCCATTCCCACATCGTCAATTCCCCCTTGCATGGCACGGTCCATGGCTTCGGTGTGGTAGGCATAGTTGCTTTTGGGGCCTGTGGGGTGCAACTGTTCATAGTTCTCTTTATGATATGTCTCCTGAAAGAGGATATAGGTGCCGATACCCGCCTCCTTCAGTTTGCGGTAATTTTCCACTGTTGTGGCGGCGATATTTACGTTCACCCGGCGGATAGCTCCGTTTTTATGATGAATGCTGTAGATGGTGCGGATAGATTCCAATATGTAGTCGATGGAGTTACGCACCGGGTCTTCGCCGGCTTCAAGTGCCAGACGTTTGTGTCCCATATCTTGCAGGGCAATCACTTCCCGGCGTATTTCTTCCTGAGTCAGTTTTTTGCGGGCGATAGTTTTGTTTTTGAGATGATACGGACAATATACACAACCGTTGACACAATAATTGGATAGGTAAAGCGGAGCAAACATTACGATGCGGTTGCCGTAGAATTTTTGTTTGATTTCTTTGGCAAGACGAAATATTTCTTCAGTCAGGTCCTCTTCAACACATTCCAGCAATATGGCAGCTTCCCGGTGGGTGAGTCCTTTGCAAGTGCGGGCTTTCTCTATCAGTTCCCGAATCAGTTTCCGGTCATTTCGGTGCGCACGGGCATACTCCAGAGTTTCAATTATTTCCTGATGGTCGATGAAGTCGGTGGCATCAGGTGAATCTACTTTATACATATCATTTATTGATTAGTCGTTATAGTCTCCCCTGCTGTAGTCGATGTGGTATCCGACATCTGCCAGTTGCTTTTCCAGCAGGGCAAGTCCTTCGGCAGCTTCGGCACCGAAAGCTACTTTCTGGTCGTACAGGTCATATTTATTTCTCACAATAATGGGTGACAGATTGGGCATGACCACATTGGCTCCGGCAAGGATGCCACGTACTCTTCCATCCGGTGCCAAGCTTGCCAATGCCGTTGTCGAAGGGATCAGCGCCTGGGGGTGCATCAGCCTGAAGATGGAAAGCAGTAACAGGGTCAGTTCCACGCTGCCCGGCTTTTCGTCACAAAATGGAGTTCGCTGATGGGGAATGAAGGGGCCGATGCCAATCATTTCCGGATGAAAACTTTCAATAAAGCGGATATCTTCTATCAAGTATTCTACAGTTTGAAGAGGGCTGCCCACCATGATACCTGTTCCTGTCTGATAACCGATTCGTTTCAGCTCGTGGAGGCATTTGATACGCCTCTCGTTGGACATTTCGTAAGGGTGCAGACAATAGTAATGTCCCCTGTCGATTGTTTCGTGACGTAACAGGTAGCGGTTGGCTCCTTTCATGAAATAGCGTTCGTAGGCTTTCGGTGGTTTCTCGCCGATGGATAATGTAATGGCACACTCCGGATAGCACCGGCGGATTTCCGCGATGATCTCCTCCATGTCGTAATCAGATCGTTTCGGATCTTCTCCTCCCTGAAGAACGAATGAGCGAAAACCGAGCTTGTAGCCGTGTTCGCAGCAATCCAGAATCATTTCTTTGCTGAGGCGGTATCGGTCGGCTTGCCAATTATCCTTCCGGATACCACAGTATTTGCAATTGTTCCGGCAGTAATTACTTATTTCAATGAGTCCGCGTATGTAGACCCCTTTTCCAAAGTGTGCGTTGGCCACTTCGCGTGCCTGCAGGTTGATGTATGCCAGAGTTTCGTCATCATAATGCGATAGCAGGTGTGCAAACTCTTCGTTGGTGAGGGTGTGTTCCCCCTTTAATTTATCTATGAGTCTCTTCATATGATTCGCGGCGTTTTATCAGTTCCTGGTTCAACTGCCGGCGTCCGCCGACAGCGTCATTATGGGCGCTGGGGCCACTGATACATCCGCCTTCGCAAGCCATGACTTCGATGAATTGTCCTTGCGCTTTGCCTGTTTTGGCAGCAGCACGCAGTAAACCTATGTTTTTCTTATTCAGGTCTGAAACCTGGATGGCAGAGAATCTCTTTGCCTCTTCGCCCAGATATGCCTGAATCGCTCCCATCACGCCTCCGGCTTGTGCGAAGCCGTGTGCTTCGCGCACTGAAGTGTAGAGTACAGAGAACGGTTGTGTCTGTTCAAGCTGGATATCCAATCCTTCGAAGATGGAAGCCATTTCCTCAAAAGTGAGTATATAGTCTACACATTCGTCGCGACGGGCTTCTTTACGTTTGGCTACGCATGGGCCGATGAATACGATTTTTGCGTCCGGATGGCGTTCTTTGGCGATACGGGCGGCATAATACATCGGTGATCCGGTAGAAGAAACATAAGGCTTCATTCCCGGTATATGCTTGTTTACCAGTTCGATGTAGGATGGGCAGCAAGAGGTTGTCATGAATGGTTGTCCCTCTTCCAGCTTTTCTTTCAGTTCGGCAGCTTCGTGGCTTACGGTATCCATGGCTCCTTGAGCCACTTCGACCACATCGGCAAATCCCATTTGGCGGAGTGCACCGTATACTGCCTCGATCGATGTGTTGAATTGTCCGAGAATGGAAGGAGCGGGAATTGCAACCATTTTTTCACCGCGGCGGATACCTTCGAGCACATCAAAGGCTTGTGAGATTTCGAAGATAGCCCCGAAAGGACAAGCGTTGAGGCATTTGCCACAGTAGATGCATTTGTTTTCGTCAATGTGTTCGATACCGTTTTCGTCTTTGCTGATGGCTTTCACAGGGCAGGCTTCTTCGCAAGGTACCGGAATGAATACGATGGCGTGGTACGGGCAACTTTGATGGCATTTTCCACAACTGATACAGGCGTCATGGTCGATCTTTGCCTGTCCGTTTTTCCGGAAGCGGATAGCGTCTTTAGGACAGTTCATGTAGCAACTGCGAGCCACACAACCACGACAGAGGTTGGTTATCTCGTAATTGACCTGTACACAGGATGAACACGCCTCGTCGATGACACAGAGTATGTTTTCTTTTTGTTCGTTTTTACGCTCCAGGGCGTGACGGGCATACTCTGAAAGCGGAGTGAGTTCATCTGCTTCATCTGTCATGTCGAAGCCCAACAACGGGAACAGCTTGTATTTGTACACTGCACGCTCTTTGTGGATGCAGCAGCGTCCGAGCGGGCGTGAACGGCGTGGGCTCAGTTCAATGGGAAGTCTGTCAATTTCATTAGTCAGTTTGTTCTCTTTCCAGAGATTTACCAGTTTTGCCAGCAACTTGTGGCGTACAATCATTACGTTGTTGGTGAAAGCCATATTTGAGTATTTAGAATTAGGGTTACAAAGATACGGCTTGCAGGGGTATCCTGCAAGCTTGCATTAATATTTGTTTTTTATTCCTTAATTATTTAACACAGAACCACTCTTTAAACTCGGCTACACGTGCCTTGCTCACCAGAATCTTTTCCCCCGCAACCGGATGACGTAGATTGATGGAGAGGCGGCTGTTGAACCAGAGGTCTATATCCTTGATAGCTTCTCGTGAAAGCAGGTATTGTCGGTTTGCGCGGAAAAAGAGTGCCGGATCCAGACATTCCGTCAACTCATCAAGAGTCTGTGGAAAGGAGTATTCCGTATTATCTGTCAGGACAGCTTTCACCTGGCAGTCTTTGATATAGAACAACATGATCATATCGACCGAAACCGGGAGTAGTTTATCCCCTTTCACTGGAATCAGGAAATGGGTTTTATAGCTTTCTTGTTTTTTTAATGAACGTATCAGTTTCAACAGTTCGTCTGTTTCCAGGCCAGCGGGTCCGGATGTGTTGGAACTGAAGAGAGATAACTTTTCCAGTGCCTGTTCTACATCTTTTCGTCCGATGGGTTTCAGCAGATAATCGATACTGTTGACTTTGAAGGCCCGTAAAGCATATTCGTCGTAGGCAGTCGTGAAAATAATGGGACATGTGATGTGGATGTGTTCGAATATCTCAAATGCCGAACCGTCCGCCAGATGGATATCCATAAATATCAATTCAGGCATAGGGTGGCTGGCAAACCATTCGATGGTGCCGGCAATGCTGTCGAGTTCCGTCACCATTTCTATTTGCGGACAGACTTCGGTGAGGAGTGAAGTCAGATTCCGTATTGCTGCTTTTTCGTCTTCAATGATAATTGTTTTCATGGGTATTTCCGGATGAGGGGTATACGAACGGTAAAGTTACTATCTTCTGTGATTTGTATTTCCTGCCGGAACAAGAGATGGTAACGTTTGTCGAGGTTAGCCAGTCCGATGCCGGTACCGGTGGCTGCTGTCAGTTTAGGTTGGATAGGGTTACTTACAGAGAGGCTGCCCTCCGGATCGGTGACGATTGTGATGGTGAGCGGACGACGGTTACTGATTTCATTGTGTTTTACAGCGTTTTCAATTAACATCTGTATCGACATAGGTGGTAGAAAATAGTCTTCAAGGTTACATTCTATGTCAATTTCGAATTGCAGATTATCTTCAAAGCGCATTTTTAAAAGAAAGATGTAGGCCGATACAAAATCCATTTCTTCACGTAAGGTGACAGATTGAGATTCGTTGCCTTGCAATGTATAGCGTAATACGCGTGACAATTCTTGAATGTAATCTTGTGCCCGGTCTTGATTTTCACGGACGAGTGAACGCAGCGTGTTGAGCGAATTGAATAGCATATGTGGATTCAGCTGGTTTTTCAATACTTCGAACTGGTTGCGTATGTTCTCTGCCTGCAATTGTTCATTTTCAATGATTACTTGTTGTTGACGGCGGATCAGGTAGATGATGTAACAACTGCTGGTGACAAGGCATGACATGATAAAATCGCGTAATGGGTGCAGGTAGTGGTGTACCATGGCATCGATTGCGGGAATATCGAATGTTTTGTGCAGATAGACAAAACATTGTCCCAATAGGTTACTCAATATCCAGGTCAGTACAAAAGAGAGAACAATCTTTTGCCACGTGATTTTCATCGAGGTCTGATTGAAATGAAACAATCTTGTGTTGACAGCGAACAGGGCCAATAGTGAGAGGAAAGTGAAGATAATCTCGTTGGCTACATCTGCAAATTTCATGCCTGGGAAAAGGGTATGGCTCTCAAACCCGTCAAAGAGGGAGACGGATTCGGGGAAGTGGATAAGTACCGCCACAGCCATTGAAATGATAACCGTGGACAGAAGGTATTTATCGTTATATAGAGCTCTGATTCTTTTCATGGGAACAAAGATAAGATAATCTACCGGATTATTTCTGTATTCTTGCTGTTACATACATGCCGGGACGGAACTGTGGAGCGGTGCTGTCAATCCGGGCGTATACTTCGAGTGAACGACTCGTTTCATCTACTTTCTGCCCGATTGAGACCAAGGTAGCTTTAAATACTGTTTTGCCCATGCCGTTTACCCGGAATTGGACGGGGCTGCCTACCTTCATATCTGCCAGGTCTTTTTCATAAGTTGTCAGGCAGAGTAGGGGAGATGATTTGTCAATGACCTCACAAAGCGCTTCTCCGGGTTGAATGTATTTGCCTATATTCATGGTTACATCGCTGATATAGCCGCTTATAGGAGCTTTCACCTGCAACAGAGGCTGTATACCACTTTTCAATAATTCTTCAGGGGTAATACCTAATAAGGAAAGTTGTGCAGCTGTAGCTTCCAGTTTGCTTTTCATTGATAAGTAGTCTGCTTTGCTTTGTTGAAACTTTTTTTGCGAAGCGGCCTGTTCGGCTGAGAGTGACTTTTGGCGTTCATATTCCGCTTGCAAATATTCTGTTTGGGCATGACTGTCAAGGTAGGTCTGTTGCAACATGATGAAGTCCGGATTCTCAAGGGTTGCCAGCAGGGTACCTTTCTGCACCTGTTGTCCCGGTAAAAGTGAAGTGTTTCTTACTACTCCTCCCATGGTAAGGGCTACGGTGGCCTGGCGTTGGGGAGATAGTACGATAGTTCCGTTGAAAGATACTTGATTGGGTTTTGAGGTGGCTGATGTAATTCCATCCACTTGCGTAGCAGTAGTATCTGTTTGTACCTTAGCGATGGAAGGAGCTGTTGTTGCTGTTTCGGAAGTTTGTTTTGTCTCTTTGCATGCTATAAGAGCCAACAAGAGAATGGGATAAAATATTCTTTTCATATTATTTATGTTTCAACAGGTTATTGATAAAGTTCATACTCCAGTGAGGCGATGTTATATTGATATACCGTTTCGATATAACCTTTGCGTATTTCACGTGCGGCACTGACCGATTGGATAAATTCCGCGATGCTCGTTTCGCTGTGTTGCAATTGTAGATTAGCCACCTTGATTAATTCGTCTGCTTCTTTGAGTGCAGACGAGGTATAAAACCGGAGACTCTCTTCGTGACGGCGTAAGGTGGCACTCAGTTCAGTAACTTTATTGTTCAATTCGCGAATATTGGCTTCTGCTTGTATTTGTGCGGCAGAAGCGGCAAGTTTTGCTTGTTTGATCCGGCTCTTTTGTGGTAAGAAGTAGATAGGAAATGATACCCCCACCATCCATGCATTCAGGTTTTTCAGGGGCAGAATATTTTGGCGGCTATATCCTATGCTGAGTTCCGGAAAGAAACGACTGCGCTCTACGTTCAGTGCTGCCCGTGTTTCGGAAATCTGGCTGTTGAAAAATCCGAGATGGGCTTCGGATACGCTTCCTGGCTGAATATTTGTCGGGAAGAGCTGCATGCTCGTGTTTTCCGGTATGATGGGCGCATCTGCGTAGCAACTCCATTGAAAACGGGTAAGAGCCATTTTTTCTTCTTCTTGTGCCTGAAAGAGTCGGTTGTGCAGGTCCGCAGCCGATGTAGCCATCATGTTTTTTTCCAACAGGGTGATTTCTCCTTGTTCGTATCTCAGTTCGCTGATGCGCTTTAATTCAGCAGCCATGCGATCTTGGTCGCGATAAAGTGAACATATTGCTGAAGCATACTGATAATAAGCCCATGCACGTTTTACTTCTGCCGTTACTTCTTTTTCTACCATTTGGCGGTAGTAAGTGCCGGTTTGTACTTGACGGTTGATAAGGGTATTCTTGTAGAACGGTGTCAATAGTGAACCCAGGTTTTGTTCGAGAACCATTTCTTTATCTTTCTTGTTTTCGCCGTTCAGTTGTCCCCAGGAGTAACTGAATGTGGTAGGGGAGGCTTCTACAATCTCGCCTCTTGTGGCCTGTGCCTGCCGGATGGCGGTTGTGGCTGTCTTAAGCCTTGGATGGTTCTGTCTGGCTATTTTTATTGCTTGTTCCAGGCTGACGGTTTGTGGCGCTTGTGCTGTGACGGTGGCACTCAGCAGAAGTGCCGGTAGCAGGATGAACAGATGCAACCGTCTCTTAGGTTGTTTCCAACCGGCACTTGTCGCATTTACTATTTTATAAAAAACCGGAAGGATAATCAGGGTCAATATGGTTGATAGAATCAAGCCTCCGATTACAACAGTTGCCAGTGGGCGTTGTACTTCAGCTCCGGCGGATGTGGCAATGGCCATCGGTACGAAACCCAGTGAAGCTACCAGCCCGGTTAGGAATACCGGACGTAGCAGGTGTGGTGTTCCTTTTTTTATAATCTGATTAGTGGTCATGGCATATTTATTTTGTTTTCTTAAGTCGTTGAAGTGGTTAATCATCAGAATTCCATTGAGCACAGATACCCCAAACAATGCGATGAATCCTACTCCTGCCGAAATACTGAACGGGAGTCCGCGTAGCCAAAGAGCCAGGATACCACCTATTAATGATAATGGCACTGTAGAGAATACCACCAGTGTATAGGTTACATTCTTGAAAGCGAAGAATAAAATCAGCAGGATCAACATCAGGGCTACCGGTATTACGATAGTCAGTGTACGGATGGCGTTCTGCAGATTTTCAAACTGCCCCCCGTATTCAAAATAATATCCCGGTTTCAACCGGATGTTTTTGTCCAATGTTTGTTGGATTTCTGATACTACCTGTTGAATGTCGGCATCGCGCACATTGACTCCGATCACGATGCGGCGTTTAGTGGCATCCCGGTTAATTTGGAGTGGACCGCTTACCAGGTCAATACTTGCCACTTCGCTGACAGGAATCTGTACTCCTTCTGAAGTACGGATAAAGAGTTTATCGAGGTTCAGGTCTGCCACTTTCTCTTGATCGAGGCGTACTACCAAATCGAATCTTCTTTCGTTTTCAAATACTACTCCGCTTACTTCGCCGGCATAAGCTGTACGGATCATTGTGTTTAATTCCTCGATGTTAATGCCATAACGGGCTATTTTCCCCCGGTTGTATTTTACTACCAGTTGGGGTAATCCCATGGTTTGCTCGACAATGACATCAGCAGCGCCCGGAATCTGTTCGACAAACTTTGCAGCCTCTTTCGCTTTTGCATAAAGTTCGTGAGTGTCTTCGCCGTATAGCTTGACCGCTATGTCAGCCTTAGCTCCGGTCATCAGCTCGTTAAAACGCAACTGAATGGGTTGAGAGAAGTTGAATTCTGCACGGTTCTCTAAAGGCAGGAGGGCTTCTTTCATCTTTTCTACCATTTCCGCCCTGCTCGAAGCAGAGGTCCATTCCTTGAAGGGTTTCATTACAATCATCACATCGGCATCTTCCACAGCCATTGGATCGGTAGGAACCTCGGCAGTTCCGATTTTGGCAACTACATGTTTGATTTCCGGAAATTGATCCATCAAAACCTTTTCGGCCTGGTTGGATACTTCAATACTTTCAGAGAGTGAACTTCCGGCCGGTAATGTCATTTGCATGGCAAAATCGCCTTCGTCCAAAGTAGGGATAAATTCTGCTCCCAAACGTCCGAAGAATAAGAAAGAACCTATTAAAGCAGCGAAAGCTATAGTGACTGTCTGCCATTTGAAACGCAGGCAGAAGCATAGGCAACGTTGGTATATGACATTAAGTTTTTTAAAGAAACGGTCGGCAAACGTAGGTTTTACCACAATGGTGTGTTTCAGGAAGAGGGAAGCCATCATCGGTACATAAGTCAGAGAGAGTAATAGGGCTCCGATAATGCAGAATACCAGTGTCTTTGCCATTGGAGTAAAATATTTTCCTTCAATTCCGTTCAGAGTCAGGATGGGGAAGAATACGATCAGGATGATGAAAACGGCAAATGTAGCCGAACGTACTACCCCCGAAGCACCCTTCTCCACTTCTTCATCCATTTCTGTTTTCGATAAAGTGCGGCCTTTTAGTTTATTGCCGTAGAGGTGAGCTAATATACCTTCTACTATTACAATAGAACCGTCTACCACAATACCGAAGTCGATGGCACCGAGACTCATCAGGTTGGCTGTCACACCGAAAATACGCATAAGGATAAATGCAAACAGCATGGCCAGTGGGATAACTGAGGCTACGATGAGTCCTGCACGTACGTTACCCAGGAAAATGATAAGTACTACGAATACGATAATTGCACCTTCTATCAGGTTGTGTATGACGGTGGAGATATTTCGGTTGACAAGTTCCGAACGATTCAGATAAGGCTCTATACTTACCCCTTCGGGTAATAGTTTCTGTATTTTTTCCACCCTTTTTTCCAACTCTTGTGTCACAACGTTGGCGTTGGCTCCTTTCAACATCATCGCAATGCCTCCTACACATTCACCATTTCCGTCTTTGGTCATTGCGCCAAACCGCTTTGGAGCTCCAAAGCGGACAGTACCTACATCACTAATGTGCACAGGAATGCCGTTGCGGTTGGCAACAACAATCTGCTCGATGTCTTTAGTGCGGCTGATCATTCCCTCTGAACGGATATAATAAGCATTTCGAGCCTTCTCAATATAGCTTCCTCCGGTGTTCTGATTGTTTTTGCTTAAAGCTTCGAACACCTCACCGATGGTGATATTCAGCGAAAAGAGCGCATCCGGATCAACGGCTACTTCATATTGTTTCAGGTATCCGCCAAAACTATTAATTTCCACAATACCCGGTATGCCGGATAATTGGCGTTTCACCATCCAATCCTGAATTGTGCGGAGTTCCATCGCATCATATTTGTTTTCGTAACCGGATTCTACCTTTAGGATATATTGGTAGATTTCTCCCAATCCGGTAGTGATGGGCATCATTTCCGGCATACCCAATTCCGATGGAATTTCTCCTGCTACGGATTGTATCTGTTCGTTAATCAGTTGCCGGGCATCCAAGGTCGGTACACTCTCTTTAAATACAACTGTCACTACCGATAGTCCGAAGCGACTTACCGAACGGATATCTTCCACATTCATGATATTGCTCATGGCAATTTCGATGGGCATTGTGATCAGTTGCTCTACTTCCTGTGGGGCAAGTGTCGGCGAGACAGTTACGATTTGTACCTGATTGTTGGTGATGTCCGGTACGGCATCAATTGGCAAGGTCATCATCGCATAAATGCCTCCGATAAGAAGAAAGAGGGTAGTGAGTCCTACGAATAGTTTCTTCTTTATAGAAAAACGTACGATAGCTTTAAACATAATCCTTAAGTGTTTGAATATCGGTACAAAGGTAGATCGCTGAAACTTTTGTTGTTGATGAAAAATTGCGAGGTGGAAAGATTGGCAGGTGAAATGGCAAAATGTGGGAATGAAGTGGAACGGAATTGTTGAAAAAGGCTATCTTTGCATATCAACAACACATCACAATAATAAGATTATGAAGAAAAAAGCACTTTCCTTGCTGGCATTCATCCCGGCATTTATGACAGTGACGGCTCAACAGCCGGCGGTATCGGATGTATGCGCACTTGTCAATCCCATTATCGGAACCAATGGTATGGGGCACACCTTTCCCGGGGCCTGCGCTCCGTTCGGACTTGTACAGTTGAGCCCTGATACGGATACAATTCCTCACAATGTGGATGGAGTTTATCAAAAAAATGCATATGAATATTGTGCCGGGTACCAGCATCGCGATCAAACAATAGTAGGATTCAGTCATACCCACTTGAGTGGTACGGGACATTCTGATCTGGGGGATATCTTGATTATGCCTGCTACAGGTGAATTGAAACTGAATCCCGGAAGGGCGGACACCCCAGACGAAGGATACCATTCCCGTTTCAGCCATGAAACTGAAGTGGCTCGTCCGGGCTATTATGAAGTGGAGCTTACAGATTACGGTATAAAAGCACAGTTGACAGCTACCCAACGGGTAGGGATACATAAATATACTTTTCCGGACGGTGCCGACGGACGCATTATTCTTGACCTGGTACACGGCATCTATAATTATGACGGGAAAACGTTGTGGGCTAATATACGCGTAGAAAATGATACATTGCTGACGGGGTATCGTATCACGAACGGGTGGGCCCGCACCAACTATACTTATTTTGCCATATCCTTGTCTCAACCCATCAAAGACTATGGATATACAGATAAAGAGAAGGCTTTGTATAAAGGATTCTGGCGACGGTTCAATACCGACCGGAATTTCCCGGAAATGACCGGACGGAAACTGGTGGCTTATTTCAACTTCGATACCCGGCAGAATCCGGAACTGATAATTAAAGTCGCTCTTTCGGCAGTGAGCACAGAAGGGGCTTTAAAAAATTTGCAGGCTGAGGCTGGCGGAAAGACTTTCAGCCGGCTGGCAGCCGAGACACATTCGGCATGGAATCGTGAATTGGATGTGCTTGAGGCCAAAGGAACCCCCGACCAGCTTGCCATGTTTTATACTTCACTGTATCATACGATGATTAATCCGTCTGTCTATATGGATGTAGACGGTAGTTATCGCGGGCTCGATCATAATATCCATACAGCCGAAGGATTTACCAATTATACTATTTTCTCCTTATGGGATACGTACCGTGCAGAACATCCTTTTTTGAATTTGCTTAAACCCCGGCAGAATAGAGACATGGTGCAGTCTATGATTCGGCATCAGCAGCAGAGTGTGCATGGCATGTTGCCGGTATGGAGTCTGATGGGGAATGAAGGCTGGTGTATGAGCGGTTATCATGCTGTATCTGCTTTGGCTGACGCGATTGTCAAAGGTGCCGGAATATCCGTCCGGGAGGCTTTGCCGGCGATGGATCATACGGCAAATGTGTCTTATTATGAAGGCATTGAAGCGTATAAACGATTGGGATATGTGCCTTTTGATCAGAGTGGAACGGCTGCATCTACTACGTTGGAATATGCTTATGACGACTGGACCATTTACCGGGTGGCTTTGTTGGCGGGAGATAAACGGTTAGCCGATATTTATAAGAAAAGGGCGGATAATTATCGGAATGTTTTTGATGCTTCTGTCGGTTTTGCCCGCCCTCGCTATAGCAACGGCGAATTTAAGAAAGAGTTTGATGCTATGCAGACCTACGGTGAAGGTTTTATTGAAGGAAACTCATGGAATTTCTCTTTCCATGTGCCGCATGATGTAACCGGATTGATCGGGTTGATGGGTGGTGAAAAGAAATTTGTCAACCGGCTGGACACACTCTTCTCTATGGCACTTCCCCGGAAATATTATGAAAAGAATGAAGATATCGCCGAGGTGAGTTTGGTAGGAGGGTACGTGCATGGCAACGAACCCAGTCATCATATTCCCTATTTGTATGCATGGACTTCCCAGCCCTGGAAAACACAATATTGGGTGCGTGAGGTGATGAACCGGATGTACAAAAATGATATTGACGGCCTGGGGGGCAATGACGATTGCGGGCAGATGTCTGCCTGGTATCTGTTTACGGCAATGGGATTCTATCCCGTTTGTCCGGGTACCGATCAATACGTGTTGGGAGCACCTTATCTTCCATACATCCGTATGAATCTGCCTAATGGAAACACTTTTGAGATAAAAGCACCGAAAGTGAACGATCGCAACCGCTATGTTCGACAGGCAAAGCTCAACGGAAAAGTTTACGATAAAATGTATATTACCCATGCCGATCTCTTGGCAGGGGGAATACTTGAATTTGAAATGTCTGCTTCTCCAAACAAGAAGAGAGGGCTTGCCAAGGAGGCTAAACCTTATTCGATGTCTGAGGAGTAGAACGTTTTCAAACATTCTGTCCGGGCTGCTTGTTAATTATTTGATGAACCAAATAATAGAATATGAAAGCAATTTTTTCTTTTGTAGCAGTCTTGGTACTCTCATTATCGATGGCTGCGCAGAGTAAATCGTTCTATGACTTCTCTGTGAAGACCATAGATGGCAAAGAGTATAAACTGGCAGACCTTAAAGGCAAGAAGGTATTGGTGGTTAATGTCGCTTCCAAGTGCGGACTGACGCCACAGTATGCCGAGTTACAGGAGTTGTACGATCAGTATAAAGATCGGAATTTTGTGATTATAGCTTTTCCTGCCAATAACTTTATGGGGCAAGAACCGGGTACGAACGAAGAGATAGCCAAGTTCTGTTCGGCAAATTATGATGTTACTTTCCCGATGATGGCCAAGATTTCGGTAAAGGGTAAAGATATGGCTCCACTTTATCAGTGGCTGACTGAGAAGAAACTGAACGGGAAGCAGGATGCGCCCGTACAGTGGAATTTTCAGAAGTTTATGATTGATGAGAATGGAAATTGGGTTGGTTTCGCAGCTCCTAAAGAAAGTCCTTTTTCTGAGACTATTATCAGTTGGATAGAAAAGAAGTGATTTAATGTGTCAAAACTCACCACAGAGGACACAGAGTAACACAGAGACGATTTTAAGTTGTTGATTATTAATAAAAAGACTCTGTGCTACTCTGTGTTACTCCGTAGTGAAAAGAGTTTCTACACAGCCTCTTTGGGGGAAGTAGAAGAGAAAATCCCTGCTTTTTCTATTTCACTTTCAAAGTTCGGTGTGAAGACACCTTTTCCTAAATTCGTTTTGATTTCTTCATAGCTCCAGAAACGTCCGCCATCTAATTCATCGCTGGGATGTATTGCTCCGTCGTATACTGTTTTATGCACAAAGACTAACTCCCGTTCACGGGAAGACTCAAAGACATAACTTGTCAGGAGTTCCGGTGTGAAGTCCGTGATACCTAATTCTTCGGCGACCTCTCTCTTTAAAGCTATTTCTACACTCTCTCCCAGATCGATGTGTCCGCCTACGGCGGTATCCCATTTGCCCGGCTGTATATCCTTCCATTCAGGGCGTTTCTGCAAGTAAAGTTCACCTTTTGAGTTGAATACGTGCAGATGGACAACCGGATGCAATAGCTTGCTTCCGCTATGGCATTCGCCGCGTGTAGCAGCTCCTGTAATAGTTCCCTGTTCGTCTACGATGGGAAACATTTCCTGATTATTATCGCTTTGCATATCTTAAGGTATTAATAAGGATGAATCGCCGTAGCTCAGGAAGCGGAAATCGTGGCTGAGTGCATAGTCGTAAATTGTACGCCAGTTCCCTTTGACAAATGCCGAGACCAATAATAGCAGGGTGCTCTGTGGCTGATGAAAATTGGTAACCATTGCTTTGACTATTTTGTATTTGTACCCCGGAGCAATAATAATTTGTGTACTGGTGTGCAATGCTTCCATACCGTGACGGTCGAGATAACCTAATATCTTCTGTAAAGCTACAACAGGGCGTACGTCACATTCCGTTTCGTAAGGTTGCCACTGTTTTACACGCAATTGTTCTTCCGTAGCTTCCGGGTTGTTGGCCAGCGTTACACCGATGTGGTAGAGACTTTCAAGGGTACGTACGGAAGTTGTTCCTACGGCAATGGCACAAGCGTCGTGGTCTATCAGCTTTTTGATAATACTGCGTGATACGGATATATATTCCGTATGCATTTCGTGTCCCTCTATCTCTTCACTTTTTACCGGTTTAAAAGTACCGGCGCCAACATGGAGGGTCAGTTCCTCGAGGTCGATCCCTTTTTCGGTCAGGGCATCCAGTACACGAGGGGTGAAATGTAAACCTGCCGTAGGAGCGGCCACCGAGCCTTTTATTTTTGAATAGACTGTCTGATAGGTCTCTTTATCACTTTCTTCCGTATCCCGGTTGAGATATGGAGGGATGGGTAACTCGCCGAATACTTCAAGAATATCGGCAAAGGTGACTTCCGGATTATCCCAGTTGAAATCTATCCAATGACTGGTTCCACGACACTCGCCACGAGTAGCCGTCAGGGTGATGGGGAAACCTTTTACAGTCATTTCACGACGTAACGGACCGTCTTTCCATTTTTTCAGGTTACCGATCATGCAAAGCCACGCCGCATGTTCCGTTTGCTGGAAATTGAGTACATAGTCGTTAGGTTGAATCGGTTCCAGACAAAAAACTTCGATTAAGGCTCCTGTCTCTTTGCGGAAATGGAGTCGTGCCTGAATAACCTTGGTATTGTTGAATATCATCAGACTTCCGGCAGGCAAGTGTTCCGGTAAGGAGGTGAATACATCTTCGCTGACTTCGCCGTGACGGTAAATAAGTAACTTAGACTGGTCCCGCATAGGCAACGGGAATTTAGCGATACGTTCATCCGGCAATGAATAATTGTATTCGCTAATACGGATATGTTTCGGGTTTTCTTTCATCATTTCTTTCTTTGCGACGACAAAAGTAGTTATATTTGCCTTAATTTGTAGATTGTAAATGGTAAATTGTAAACAGAACGATGAAAATAGGTGATAAAGTGCGCTTCCTCAGTGAGGTGGGCGGAGGAATCGTAAAGGGATTCCGGGGAAAAGATATTGTATTGGTGGAAGATGCTGATGGATTTGATATCCCGATGCAGATACGCGAGTGTGTGGTGATCGATACGGATGATTATAATATGACCCGGAAGGCTGCTCCTGCGCCAAAGAAACCCGAAGAACCCGTCAAACCGGTAAAGCCTGAGATTCCGGTAGTTCGTCCGGCCGAAGTGCGGGGTGGTGATGTTTTAAATGTTTTTCTGGCTTATGTGCCCGAAGACGTGAAAGCTATCAGCAGTACTTCGTTTGAGGCTTATTTGGTAAATGACAGCAATTATTATTTGTATTATACGTATCAGAGTGCCGAAGGAAAGGCTTGGAAAACCCGTTCGCATGGACTGGTGGAACCCAATACGAAGCTTTTGCTGGAAGAGTTTACTAAAGATATGCTGAATGAAATGGAGCATGTAGCTGTTCAGTTCATTACTTTTAAAGATGGACGGACAGCACCTTTGAAACCTGCGGTTTGTGTGGAGCTGCGTATCGATACGGTGAAGTTCTATAAGCTGCATACATTCCGTGAGTCGGACTTCTTTGAACAGCCGGCTTTGGTTTATGATATTGTGAAAGACGATGTTCCTACCCGTCAGGTATTTGTTTCGGCTGAGGAACTGCAGTCTGTACTGATCCGGAAGAAAGAAGTGGATAAACCTAAGTCACAACCGATTGTGAAACGTGGTGGAAAGAATGAAATTCTTGAAGTGGACTTGCACATCAACGAGCTGCTGGATGACACACGTGGCATGGGGAATGCCGAGATACTGAATTATCAGTTGGATAAATTCCGTGAAGTGATGGAGAAGTACAAAACCAAACGTGAACAAAAAATAGTTTTCATTCATGGCAAAGGTGACGGAGTGCTTCGTAAAGCATTGATTGATGAATTAAAGCGAAAATATAGTAATTGCCGCTATCAGGATGCTTCATTTCAGGAATATGGCTTCGGAGCAACCATGGTGACCATTAAATGATGCTTCTATGCCTGTTTTTGGGATGTGCGTGTTTCTGAAATTAGAGAGGTGACAAAAAAGGAAATTAAGTGAATTGATGCAGTGTAAACGGGTGGAAGGATGAAGGAAATGTGGATAATTACTAAAATTATACATTGATGTATTATACATTGATGTATAATTTGTATCTTTGTTCTATGATAAAGAAGGAAACAGCTTATGAAATCACCTTTTCAGTATGGTACACTGGTCGATAAAGAGAATTTTGTCAACCGGGTAGAAGAACGCAAACAACTGAAAGAGTTGTTAGGTTCGGGTATTAACGTAATGCTCATCTCTCCACGTCGTTGGGGAAAATCTTCACTTGTCAAAGTAGCGATGGACGAGTTGATGCATGAAGATAAACAGGTTCGTGTCTGTTATATCGATGCATTCAGTATCAAGACCGAATCCGAGTTCTACCGGATCTTTGCCCGTGAAGTCATCGCTTGCGCTGCATCTACGCTTGAAAAACGATTGGAAGATGTAAGACACTTTTTGAAAACTGTTTCACCCAGTATCACGCTGAAAAGCACCCCTACCGATACGATGTCTTTTGACTTGAAATTCGAATTGGAAGAAAGGGATGTTATGGAAATACTGAAATTGCCCGAAAAGATAGCCATAGCCAAAAGCATACGGCTGATAGTCTGCATCGACGAATTTCAACAACTGGCACAACTATCCGGCTACAGAGATCTGGAAGGTAAAATGCGTTCTGTCTGGCAAAAACAGCAACAAGTATCTTATTGCTTCTACGGAAGCAAACGACACATGATGCTGGATATTTTCAACAACTCATCCAATCCTTTCTATCGTTTCGGGCAGGTACTATTCCTGCAAAAGATTAAGAAGGAGGAGTGGCTACCTTTTATCGTCAATGCCTTCAAGCGGACGAATAAAGAAATCAGCAAAGAGCAAGCCGAACAGCTGTGTGACATCGTGAAGTGCCATTCATGGTATCTGCAACAGTTGTGTTACTTCGTCTGGAGTGGCACTTCCGACAAAGTGACTGACGAAACCATTGAAATGCGTACCCGGCAATTGATAGATACCAATATGCCTATGTTCATGAATGATACTGAAAATCTGACCGCTGCGCAAACTGCCATGTTACGTGCCGTAGCCAATGGTGAATACCGCTTCAATTCTATTCCTGTAGTGCGGAAATATGAATTGGGAAGTGCACAAACCATCACCCGCAACAAACGCATGCTGACCGAACGTGATTTTATTGAGAAGGAGGGGGAACTGTATGTGTTTTCTGATCCTGTATTCGAACTTTGGTTTAAGAGGGAGTATTGTTGAGCTGAATTGTAAGGGGAAAACCGGCTGTTTAACAATGTTAATGTCAAATTCCGTTTATTTTATTCTTGTGTGCAAATAACAAGCCTTTTGCATTTAAAACACTTGTTATTTGCATTCAAAGAATAAACTTTAACTCTGTGTTAAAACAAAGCTTTTACTGACAGATGTTTTTAACTTTGAATAGTTTGTATTTCAGCTTGTTAAGTTTGATTTTTACTTTTAGCCTCACTGAAGGTCTCTGCAGTATAGAGCCAATATACTTGCTTTTTTGTCAACTATACACAGGGGATTTGCCCTATCCGTTTATTTCCTTTTGCCTTATTCAGTGCCGCTATCAGATACCTTCCTTTTGCCCCTATGTCACTCCAGCAAGTGTTGGCAATCAGTCGCCACACCGTCGCTGGTACTATTGTGTTATGATGTATTTTATTTTAATACAGTGATTTATGAAAAAGTGTTTTGAAAAGGGTAACGGTTTAACAACGTGTTAACTGCCTTTGTTTTCAGTGTTCTTTCATTCCTCAAATAACTCCATCACAAAGATTCTATCTTTTTCAGAAGTAACAAAAGTATTCTAAGAAAGATAGCTAAAAGTATGAAATCGAAAACAGAGCAACACATAGATACTTTAGTTTCTTGATAATCAAAAATATAAAAAACGACTATGAAAACTTCTGAAAAATATATTCAGTGAATATTAATTTATATCTTTGTCGCTGAAAATATATCTCACTGAATATGAAAAGTTAAATAAGGAGAACAGAAGTAATAGTGAATATATCAAATGAGTAAGTATATTATGAATTGCATTTAGATTATGCTTTTAGAAAAACTACTTAAAGAATTTAATCTTAGCATCAATACTTTTAATTTAGAGGAATCTAAGTTATTTGACCAATATTTTGAACGGATATTGATTAGTAAAGGTACATTTTTAATTAAGGAAGGAGAAACAGAAAGGTATAGTTATTTCGTTTTTGACGGGATATTACGTTGTTGGCTTTTTAATCATAAAGGAGAAGAACAAGTTTTTTGGTTTTGTAAAGAGGGTACGTTTTCAATGTCAAACATATCTTTTACATTACAAACAAAGTCTGCATTTAATGTGCAAACAATTGTAGATAGTGTTATTTACCGAATAGACAAGAAACAAGTAAATGAACTATATACTGCTATCCCTAAGGTGAAAACTGTATTTGAAGAATTGAATGCTATATTGTTGAATAAACTCTTGAAAAGAAATATCGACTTGATTAAATATTCTCCTGAACAGTATTATCTACGGATGATTGAAGAATATGGCATTACGTTAAACTATATACCACTAAAAGATATAGCTTCTTATTTGGGTATCACACCACAGGCTCTAAGCCGAATCCGCAAACGTATTTTTTAACTTAGGTTCAGTGCTTTGAATGTATGAATCCCGAACTTTGCGGTTTTGAATAGCAATAACAATCATGATTAGAAAAATTAAAATTACAGACTATCCACGTTTGATGGAAATTTGGGAAAGTGCAGTATTGAGTACACACGATTTTCTTAAAGAGGAAGATTTTCTATACTATAAGGAACAACTTCCAGTATATTTTCAGCATGTCACTCTATTCGGATTTGAACAAGAGGGAACCTTAATCGGATTTATGGGAATTGCAGAAGGAAATCTTGAAATGTTATTTGTAGACAATAATTATCGAGGCACAGGAATTGGGAAAAATTTAATTACTTATGCTATAGATAATTTACAAGTAACAAAAGTCGATGTGAACGAGCAGAATATTCAGGCTGTAGGTTTTTATAAATATATAGGCTTTAACATATACAAAAGGTCAAATGTAGACGGAGAAGGTAAAGAATATCCTATTTTACACATGCAGTTGTAGTTTCTGTTCAATTATAAACAGATTCCTTTAATTAAAGATGTAATATTCCATTTGAATGAAATGGTTTACGAAAAATCATTGCAGAGCTTAAATAAGTGCATCTATCGCTTACTTAAACTCTGTTTTAATTTATAATAAAACAATTATTACAACAGAGATTTTTCCGTCTATTGTCGGAATATTCGCAGCGTAAAGTTTCTGCATCCGAATTTGCAGAAGCTATTGAAGAATTGGCTACACATTTAGCTGATTTCAGTTTCAACGAACAGGATTATAGCGTTTTACTTCGTTATTTCTCCTTTGGTTTGCATCGGCTTAAATCGTATCGTGTGTGGTTTGAGCAAGAAAAAAATGCCCTATTTGCATTTAATTGATGAAGCAATAGGATTACTAAATAATGAAATGCGCATTGTCGAATGGCGTATTAAATACCCCGAACAGTTTCAGCAACACTGAGTAAGGGAAATTGGGTAACTGGCAAGGATAACTCCATATAGCAGGCCGTAGGCTACAAAAACGAGGTAAGAAGGTTAGGGTTCTTAGTTCGTTCCTCTTTCTCGAAACTCGCCAGATATGCTTCCGTAGTCCTCAGGTCGGTATGTCCCAAGGATTCCTTATATAAGAGATGTTGGCTCCGCTTCGTTTCAATACGGTAGCGTATGAGTGTCTTGCGGTGCATGTGGTGATATTGCCGATACCCAATTCTTCACCTATCAACTCCATATGCTTGTTGATTCGCTTGACAACATCGCATACAATCGCTTTACGCTCTATGGTTGTCTGATTCCCTTTCATATAGGGAAATATATAATTATCGGGTAATGGCTTGTTTCCCCACTTGCCAATTATTGCCTCTAATTGGGGGAAACAACCGCACGTATCTCTTACTAATGTACTTTGGTAGAACTGCATAGTACCGATTCTTTCTTCGTTTCTCAGTTTCTCGATCTTAGCACGTATGGCACACTGTTCAGGGTGTCACCGGTAGCCTTTCCTAAACGCAAATCGAGCGTATTGAAAGAGAATGTTCCTTTTCTGCTAGAGCTTCAACATTCATACGAACCAAAGAAAAACTGCTTTCAATGGCTTATCTGATTTTCCTGCTTTCAGAAGATTTGCTATCCGGCAGCTTGCTCCACTCTTCTTTCGTCATGCAGATACCAATAGAATAATACTTGGGCCTTCTTTGATAGTAAACCTTGATTTTAACAGGATATTTACCTTCTTTGTTGGCTGTACGTGCATCAAGTACCGTAGAGACCATGATACCGTCTTTTGAATAATTATACATAATTTTAGGATTACCCGCAAGCGGAATTGCTTACGATAGTCTATATATCCTCTTTTGAACGGAAATATAAACGTTTTAAAGCTTTTTGAATATTGGTTTTGAGTAGTTTAGATGTTAATTTCAAATGGGTAAAAAACAGAAAAAACACAATCAAGAAGATAACATATTAAAAATAAAGACTATATAGCTTTCCAAAAACAAAAACTGGGCATAAAATCATTATAAATAGAAATTAGGGAAACTCCTATAATAAATGTTAACAACAAGATCCTATAACATTAATTTCCCAGCCCTAAATATAGCAAACAGGATTTCAAATACTATTTTAAGATTTTATCTTAATGAAACATGAAATAATAAACAATAATATTTCATATATTTGGATAATTACAGCTGTTTTTTATAGAAATGACCGATACACTGACAAAAGAAAAAAGAAGCTATTTAATGTCTACAGAATGATTATTCTTTGATTTTTGATTTGGAGACCGTGAATTTATGATTAACTTTGTAAGTACTCATATTTTAGCAGTAATACCAATAAATATATGATAGATGCTTATATTTTATCGCTTATAAATAAAACACCCGACTCTTTAATGTCGGGTATTGCTCAGCGCGTTAAGCAAAGGCGATTGGAAAAGGGATGGACGCAAAATATGCTTGCAACAAAGGCAGGGGTTTTCTTGGCCTCTTACAGGCGTTTTGAGACATCTGGAGAAATATCTCTGCGTTCATTAGTAATGCTTGCTTTTGCATTGGAGATGACGGATGAATTTGAAAATCTTTTCAGTCGGAGGAAATTTCGGAGTGTTCGATGATAGTTTACCTGACGGTTGGGGGAATCTTTTGCTTGATCGTTATCTACAGGAAAAAGGAATAAATCCATATAAACTCAATGTTTTAGAACGGCTGTCGCTCATTGGTTCTACCGGACGTGGAGCATTGGAATATCGACCAGATAAAAGCATAGTCACAGACGATGAGTTTCTTGATTTTGACCGTTTGTCCAAAGAGGTTGAAAAGATACTTGAAAGCAAGGAGAGTGATGGCTCTGTCGATTTGCTTTATAAATATGGAGGTTCATCCGGTGGGGCTCGACCGAAAGTGTTTGCTAAGATAGATGGTCGTGAGTGGCTCGTGAAGTTTAAAGCAACAAGTGATCCTGTTAATGTGGGAGAAATAGAATATAACTACTCAATACTTGCTAAAGAGTGTGGAATACGAATGGCAGAAACTCGCTTGGTTAATGGTCGCTATTTTGGAGTAGAACGATTTGACCGAACCCCTCAAGGTAAAATTCATACTATAAGTGCTGCCGGATTGCTACACGCTAATTATAGGATACCGAGCCTTGACTACTCTCTACTATTAAAGTTGACACTGAACCTTACTAAGGACATGGAGCAGGTCGCAGAAATGTTTCGTTTGATGGTATTTAATGTCCTTATTTTCAACCGAGATGATCATGCTAAAAACTTCTCGTTTCAATGGATTGATGGAGAATGGAAACTTTCGCCTGCATATGACATTTTGCCAAGTAGCGGATTTAATGGCTATCATACTACAACTATAAATGGTAAAGGAGAACCGAAGCTTGCAGATATTATTACGTTGGCAAATGAAATAGGATTATCTAAACAGTATGTAAATTAGGCAATTGAAGAACTGATAGAAAAATGTACTGCGAAAAAGATGGTAAAATACAAATTAAGATAATTAGCTTGTATTGTTTGCTGTATATGGAGTAGATAGTGTGTTGACTATCGTTCTTCGATCTTGCTGAGTGGAATATAGTGCTAACCCTCTTCGCGGTTGTCGGTGATTGGTATAAAAATAAAAGACCGGTGTCAGTTCATTCGACGACACCGGCCTTTTATCCTTTTATTCATCAATCAAGTTCCTACTTTACTTCGATGCCCTTGTTCTTCAAAGTCATATTCAGTATTGTAGTATACTTCGTGTACTGTGCATCCGTCAACGTTTTTTTCATCAACTTCAGATTTCCGTAGACAGCGTTACGAACCAGGGTGTCTTTATTCTTTTTTGACGTAGTGGCTCTTCCCATCTGCTCGTCAAAGTAGTTACAAATGTTGGCTACTTCTTCTGCCTGTACAGAAGATAAATTCAGGTATTTACCCAATTTATTCACATTGATGTTACCTTCCCATTTTGCAACTGTAGGTTGATTTTCTGCTGCAAATGTGGTGGCAGCAAGGCAGAGTGCTGCTACTAATGTTAATCCTAATCTTTTCATAATACCTACTTTTTTAATTGTTATTCCTGAAAACTAATCTTTGTCCTTATCCTTATCATAAGGACCCTTAATACCTATTAAAAACAATTGTTAAGCTCTTAGCTTTTTCTTTTTACCTATGCAAATATACAAATATGTTGTTCAACATAAAAGGGATAGGGAAGGGAAGTAGGCAATAAGGTGTCATTTCTTGATGTATATCAAGAAAGAAGTGTGAAAAAGATAATCTTATTACGAAAATTGAAACAGTTTTGTAATAAGATGCCTATATGGAACAGAATAGTGTCACCAGAAACGGCACGCTAAAGTCCACAATGAAACCATGAAAGATAGAGACTATGACGAATTCCTGCCCTGAACAACGGGTGATAATGGGAAGAGTCGTATCCATAGTGGTAGCTCCTCCGACAGAAATGGGGGCCAGTTTTCCGAAGAACTTTACCAATAAAGGAGCACAAAGCAAGGCGATGATTTCGCGCATGATATTTGAGAGCAGTGCGATGGTTCCCAGTTCGGCTCCCTTGTATTCGGTGATGAAAATGCTTGAGAGTGAATAATACCCGAATCCGGAACCCACTGCCATGCAATCGGCCGGTGAGCGATGCGATAGAAAGAGACTGACTACGGCACATCCTGCCAGTGTGCCCAGAATGGTCATTACGGGCAGGAAGAGTAAGCGCGGATTCAGTGACCGGAAACTTTTCAATGTTTGCGGATCATTGCCTATGCTGATGCCGACACAAAACATCAGCCCGCATAAAGCATAAAAACTGAGTTTGCTTTGGCTGAAATCATATGGAATCAGATGATAAAGCCCGCACAGGGTGCCGATGATAAAAAAAGAGACGATAATAAGGCTGCCTTTCATGGCTTCACCTCCTTCTTCTGATAGCGTGCATAAAGCAGATACCATAGTCCCCATGCAGCCAGTGTGCTTCCGGCTACGGCTGCTGTGGTGATGATGAAGGCTTCCAGCCCGATGGCGTGCAGTCCTTTCACGATGGCTTCATTGCCTCCTACGTCGATGCCGAGGAGGAAGAGCAACAGCCATATTAATAATGTGATGACTTTATGTATCCATGTGAGCCTTTTGCTCCGTAACAGGTAGCCAAGCAGCATGCCTGTAAGCATGATTCCGATTATTATAAACATATAAATGTGCTTTTAGGGCACAAAGATAGTGGTTTCTTTATAAATCCGGCATCGTTGGGGGAACTGCGTGGTTTTTAACCGTCAGCATGTAGTTGGTTTCTGCGCTGAATCCAACCATTCCGGTACCGCCATTCACATTGCTGGGGAAAGCAATGGGCTCACTTAAGGTATTGTCATAGGCATCTGAGTCGAGCAGGTTCAGTGCTCTCAGATAATAATATTCTTTTTCGGTGATGCTGAGTATGCGGATATAGACATCTGTTTTTATCCATGTATATTCACTTCCCCAGAATCCCCATCCGTAAATATCGTTATAGACAGTCATTGTATAACTTCCGTCCGCGAAACGTGAGTCGTCAAATATGGCATACTTGTTAGTGACACTGCCGAACAGGCCGTTTTCGTCATCTTCTTCCGTACTTGGCTTGCCGTCGGTCAATACCACGTCTTCGTTTGTTTGCAACTTAAAACTTTTCAACATGGCCGATCCCCAGTTAATCTGCTCACCTTGTTGCCAATAGTATTTCCAGTATTTCCGCTGTTCCACAATGATCCGATAGAAATTCTTCTCTCCCGGACGGTCGTTTATTTTGATTTGATAACGGAGATGTCTTCTCGGCGGAGTCCCGTAACCATAGTTACTTGGTATTCTCATGATAGAGACTGTATCTACCTTTTCTATCTTCCCGACAGGTTGGGGTACGGTGACTTCTGCCCATGCATGATATGCACCGTCATCTGTCATGGCGTCTATGCGGACTACATCGCCCGGATGGAAAGTGCTGTTGATATAAAAACGTCCTTTATCGCTGCTGTACGGATCGGGGCGCAGCGTTTCGCTGAGAGAACCGTTAATGCGTACTTCCACAGTGGCTCCGTTGATTTGTCCGATTTGGTTTCTGCCGGTAAAGTTCAGGAACAGTTCGTTGTAAGTGCTATCGGCGTTGATGATGGCGTTCATCACCAGTTTAGGAGGATTCTCCTTCAGATCGAAAGGGAGATCGTGGTTGCAGGCTGTGGCAGATATAATAACCAGCAGGAACAGGAGTATGTCGTGAATGGATCGTTTCATAAATACTTAGAATTTATATGTATAACTGAATGAAGGAATACAAGGCAACAAGGTGAATTTCCGGATGACCGGTATGCGGTTGCCTTGTGCTTGTTCGCCTTGAGTATATTCAGTCTTTTTGTAGGTGCGGTATACCAAGGTAGGGTTCATGGCATTGTATACATTATATATACTGACGTTCCAGATACGCATGCCATGCCGTGTTTTCTTGCTGAAATTAACACCTACATTGAGCCGGTGCGTGGCGGGAAGGCGATAGTTGTTGCGGTGCTTGACATAATCTCCTTCTTGTATCGATGAATTGTTATCGCCCGGACGGATGATAGCCGTCAGTTCAGTGGGGATTGTGGTTGTACCTCCGGTGGTAAATATCCAAGAGGCACTTACGTCGATTCGTTCGTTGAACCGGTGGTTGAGGGTCAGGTCTATATTGTGCCTCCGGTCATATTTATATGGAAAGCGTGCCCCATTGTTTATCCCTCCTTTGGCAAACTTACGGTCACTCTTGGCCAATGTATATGCCAGCCATCCGGTTGTCTTCCCGATGGTTCTCTGTGCCATGAATTCTATACCCATGGAGCGTCCGCGTCCCATCTCCACTTTGTCTTCCCATCCGGTGGAAGAGCCGAGGAAACTGACTCCGTCTTTGTATTCAAGCACATTTTTCATCCCCTTATAGTAGCTTTCTACCGAGAACTCCCATCCGTCGATTCCTGTGTAATAGCCACCCAACGATACCTGATGCGCCTGCATCGGTTTGATTTTATTGGTTACCGGCACCCACAGGTCGGTGGGCATGGCGAACGGCATGGATGAAATCAAGTGTACATACTGGCTCATTTTGGTGTAAGAAGCTTTGATTACGATGTCCTTGTTGAGCTGATAGCGTGCGGAGATGCGGGGTTGTATGGAGAAATAGTTCTTCTTTTGCACTTGGAAAGTCGAGAAGTGCAGGCCCAGATTCATACGCAGGCGACTGCTTAGATTGAAGTTATCTTCAAGGTAGGCAGATGCTTCGTGGGCAAGGATTTCGCTGTTAGAGGCGGTATAATACGTCGTATCCCGCTCGATGGTTTCTCCGGTCTTGTCGAATATCTTTGAGGTGGATACTTCCGGACGGAAACTATGGTGCAGGTATTGCATTCCGAACTTGACATGGTGTGCGGGGATAGGATTATAGTCAAAATCTATCTGAGCACTCCAGTCCCGGATTCCCGATTTATAGTCGGCTTTATAGCGGTTCCAGGTTATTTGGTTGTTTGTATGTATCTCGTTCTTGGTGAACGTGCTGACGTCAAACTTATAGTTATTGAAAGCGACTGTGGTATTGCTGAACAGCTTGTTGTTAAAGATGTAATTCCAGCGTCCCGAAACGATGGTGTTGCCCCAGTTCATTTTTCCGCCGTCCTTGTACTTGTCTTCGTCACCGTAGTAAGTGTCGTCATACTTTGTCATGAAATGGTCTTTGCCATTGTATGCACTGAGGAAGAGGCGGCTCCGGTCGGAGAATTTATGGTTGATTTTGGCATTAATGTCATAAAAGTAATAACTGTACTTTTCCTCTTTCGGCATGAAGGGTTTGGCCAACAGGTCGATGTAGGAGCGGCGGGCAGAAATGTTGAAAGAAGTCCGGTCCTTGATGATCGGCCCTTCGAAATTGAGTTTGCTGGTCAGGAGTCCTATACTGACTACGCCATGATAGTTCTTCATGTCGCCATCATTGGTGCGTACGTCAATTACGGAGGAGAGGCGTCCGCCGAAGCGGGCGGGGAAAGAACTTTTGAAGAGGGTTACTTTCTTTACGGCTTCGGGAGTGAAGACAGAGAAGAATCCTAATAAATGGTCTACGTTGTACACCGGTACACCGTCCAGCAAGATCAGGTTTTGGTCGGGGCCGCCGCCACGTACATACAATCCGGCAGATCCTTCCATCCCGGCCTGTACGCCCGGCATCAACTGGATGGCTTTCATTACATCTGCTTCTCCCAATATGCTGGGAGTGTTTTTTATTTGTGTCATCGGTATCTCGCTGGCCCCCATTTGAGTGGCCATGATCCCCGATTCGGCCTTGTCCGATACGATGACCACTTCTTGCAGCATGTTATTGTCTTCCATCCGGATGTTCAGCAGGGTGTCACGGGTCAGGGTCAGTGCGTGTTGCTGGCTGGTGTAACCCAAATAGGAGAAGCTCAACTGAGCTTCTCCTTCCGGCAGCGTAATGCTGTAGAAACCGTAAGGATTGGTGGTGGTTCCTTGATGATGACGACTCTCAAGAATATTGGCACCAATCAGCGTTTCGGCAGACGCCCCGTCGGTTACGTATCCACTGATAGTAAACCTGCGGCTTACGGGTTTGGGGGGGATTTTTTGTAACAGGATGTGTTTCCCTGTTATTTTATAGCTTATCGGTTCGTTGGCAAACAACTGGTTCAGAACTTCTCCGAGAGGTTTCTTCTGTACGTTGAGGCTGACTTTATGGTCGAGTTTCACTTCTTCACCGTAGATAAAAGAGAAACCGGTGGCTTGTTCTATATGCCGGATAATCTCTGAGAGGCTGGTGTTTTGCAGCTTGAGGGTGATCCTGGGCTCCGGTGTCTGCGCGTTGATAGTTGAAAAGAATATGGAAACCACACACATCAGAATGTAACTTCTGATGTGGTGGAAATCCGGATTGGATTTTCTCATGTTTAGTTAAGTTTAGTAGTAATCGTTATTTCTTCATTGTTGTGTGAATAGTTGAATTTACCGACTGTATGCAGCAGATCGAGAATCTGGTCGAGTCCTTCTCCGTCGGAGAATCGTGCCGTGATCCGGTAGTTCTGCAATGCTTTGTCTGCTATGGAGATGTTTACACCAAACGTGTTGGACAACTGTCGGGCGATCTCCTGCAGGGGGAGGTTGTTGAAGACTAATTCGCCATTCCGCCAAGCTATCTCTTCGGCAGCGCGATCTGAAACTTCAAGGGTCATGCTCTTTTTCACCTTATTATATATAGCACTTTCGTTTGGCTTCAGAACCATGCGCACAGAATTGGCTTTATTGCTCACCACCACGGAACCTTCGAGTAGGGTGGTTTTCACTTCCGGATCGTCCGGATAGGACTCTACGTTGAAGTGAGTTCCCAGTACCTCTACATTGACCGACTCTGTCTGTACGATGAAAGAGTGTTCCCGATTCTTCGTCACTTCGAAATAGGCTTCTCCTTTCAAGTCTACTTCCCTGTGTTTCCCTTTGAATTTCTCGGGATAGGTGAGAGAGGAGAAATGGTTCAGCGTCACTTCCGTTCCATCGGGTAACTTTATAGTCCGTGTGTCGGCCAGTGTAGAAACGGTTTGCAACGCGGCAGGTTTCAGATAGCAATAAGTGCTCCATCCGATGTAGCAGAACAAAGCGATGGCGGCTACTGCCGAGAAAATACGTATAGAGAAAAGCCGGTGTGCCGGACGTGGCAATCGCTTCTCTAATATCTGATAGCTTGCCGCTGCCGAGAATCTTCCTCTGGGCGAGCGGGTGGAGGCTATGAGTTTCTCCAATAATCGGTTAAGTTCCTGGTCGGTATACTTCATTTTTTATTTCGTTATTTTTTCACCAGCCGGATAGACATTTGGGTCGTTTCCGACTTGCCGTTCTGAGGCCGGCAGACAAGCTGAATGTATTCATTCGTTCCCACTTTCTGGGGATAGACCATAATAGTGGCTTTGGCCGATTTACTGCCTCCCTTGATGGTGACTTTATTATCTTTAATCTTAAAAAACTGTGCCGAAGGGCTTCCGGGCTTCGTCGGACGTGAGGGTGATTCGATGAAGACAATCCGGTCTTCTTTCGTTTTATCAACCGCAATGATCTTTACTTGGAATTCGGCTTCCGCAGTATTCTTTTGGTAAGAGAAGTCCTGCGCTTTCTTTTCGAATCCCAGATATTCCTTGGGATAGGAGTTGTTGCCGTTTTCGCATGCAGTGAAACACAGTGCCATCGTAAGCAATGCAAAGGTTGTAGGTCTTAATAACTTCTTCATAAGCTAAGTCTTTGTGTTTTGATTAAAATGAATTTCACTGATAAAGACAGAGCGTTCGAAGGATCTCCCTATCGGGGATGTGCAAATAAAAGTTAAACCTTGTCCATCGTTTCCGGTCGGTGGTTCATTGTTTATCGTTCATCGTCAATATCGCTTCTTTCAGTCGGATTGTTGCTTTCTGGAGTTGGGCGTCTACGGTCTTTGTGCTGATGCCCAATTCTTCGGCCACCTGTGCATAGCTTTGTTTTTCTTCGCGGATGCGGATGAACACTTCTCTGCAACGTTCGGGCAGGCGGTCGAGCGCCTTCACATAGATGGCGAACAGCTCTTCACTGATCATTGATTCCTCGGGCGAATCGCTTTGTGCTTCCGGTTCCGGCAATACTTCGGTGGATACGGTTGTGCGCCTGTTCTCTTTTTCCAGATAGTTGAGTGAGGCGTTTTTCACCAGTATGAAGCAATAGTCCTCAATGCTTTTGACTTCGGGCAACGAACTGCGTTGTTCCCAGAGTTTCAAGAATACATCAAGTACGATCTCCTGCGACCATTCTTCCCGCTTTACGTAATAGTAGGCAATGCGGTAAAGCCGGTCGTACGTCATATCGTAGAAGGATCGGAACGCCGTTTGCGAGTCCAGCTCCTTCATTCGTCTTAATAGTTTTCGAACCTCTGATTCGGTCATGACTTTATAATTTTAGTTGTCCACCCGGAGAAGATCGCTCATGATGCTGTCGGAAATAAAAATTCCTTCTCGGGTAAGGCGCAGAGCACCTTCGTGTATTTCTAATTTGCCGTTTTCTAAAGAAGGACGTGCCATCTTGAGGCAGTATTGTTCCAGTTCGGTTCCATAATCGTTGCGGAGGCGTTCGAGTGAAATTCCCCATTGAGTGCGGACGGAGGTAATGACAAATTCATTGTACCGGGTAGTTAAATCCCGTTCTTCCCGTTCAAAGTCCCGTTTGCCACTTTCGATGCCTGCTATGTATTTCTCTATCGACGAACAGTTCCATTCGCGTGTTGCTCCGTCGAAAGAGTGTGCCGACGGACCACAACCGAGGTAACTGGCCCCTTGCCAGTACGAAGTGTTATGGCGTGAATACATTCCCGGCTTGCAAAAGTTGGATATTTCGTAGTGCTCATATCCTGCTTCCTGCAGCCGGTCCATCAATAAGGTGAAGAACCGGACACTGCTGTCCTCGTCCACTTCTTCAACCTGGTGTTTTTGCAACATTCTATAAATAGGAGTACCTTCTTCATAAATCAGGTGGTAGGCCGAAACATGCTCCACATTGAGGGCAACGGCCTGTTGCAGGTCCTTTTCCCAACGCTCTGCTGTCTCACCGGGAAGTCCGTAAATCAAGTCGATGCTGATGTTGCGGAACCCGTAGGTACGGCATAATTCTACTGCACGAATGGCTTGAGTGGCATTGTGGCGTCGCTTCAATAACGTAAGCGTGGCATCATCAAAAGTCTGGATACCCATACTGATGCGGTTGAATGGCAAGCGGGAGAGCATTTGCACATATTCCGGACAGAGGTCATCCGGATTGGCTTCAAGCGTTATTTCATGGCAATTTTCCATTCCGTATACACGCCGGACGGTGTCGAACACTTTCCGGAAGTCCTCTTCATCAAGTTGCGAAGGAGTACCTCCACCAAAGTAGAGCGTTTCTATGGGCTCTCCTTTCAGGTAAGTATATCTCATTTCCAGCTCCTTGCAGAGGGCTTCGATGTAGTGTCCTTTCCGTTCGCTTTGCGTGGTGGAGTAAAAATCGCAATAAATACAGCGTGTCTTACAGAAGGGGACATGTATGTATATGCCTGCCATGATAGTCTGAGTTATTTTTGCGTTTTAAATTGCAAAAGTAAGGTTTTCGTTTTAGTAAACAACTTTGCAGGGCATATATTCTTTCTTATTTAACGGGAGGAAAGTTCCTTTTTAACCATTTGACAATCTGATTATCCGATGATCTCAGAATGCTTTCGTTTTGTGCCGCTCTGAAGGTTGGAGAAAAAAACGCCTGCATTTGCCGGTAGGATTTTCCCATGTGTCACAGATCTGTGATATCTGTTCTCCAATAGATAGCTGTGCGGCGGAATCCTGCCCTTTTTCTTCTATTTCCCTCTTCTTTCGGTGATTCTGTTATATATGGTTTGACTGGCTTTACAGAACAACCGGAGGAGAAAGAGGCATCCATACGGCCTTTTTGTTATAACAATATATGTAATGAGGCAAAACATGAGGAGATTTTCGGAAATGAAGTAAGCATTTCCGGAAAGTGCTTACTTCTTTGGGTCCGAATACTTACTTCTTTTTCCGGAAATACACCGTCTGTTACTGAATCCTATTTCATTCAGTTTGGCAGAAGGTAGTGTAAGCAGATGTGAGGTGGATAATGCTTTTTAATAGATAATAAAGGAAAAGACTTTCATTCTGACAAACGGTTTATTCTCTTCCCGTTTGTATCAACATGTTACATAACATTGTTTAGTAACACTGTCAGTTTTATTGCTTTTCATTTGATTAATGCCTAATTTGCGCCTCAGTAAAAAAAGGGTATGCGAAAAACACATACTGAATCATTCATACTGAATCATTCATTTAAATCTTATATATCATGAAAAAGACCTTAAGAATTTGTTTAGGAGTGACTTTCTTTTTATTTGTTTCTGTTAATGTCTGTTTGTCTGCGTTGAAAAACAAAGATAAAAAAGCGAATATGAAGATGCTTACTTTAGAGTGTCTTGCAATGGGAGAAGGTACTGATACCGGAGAAGGAGGAGGAGGCAACTATTCATGTACAGTAACTGTAGAATGTGGATTTCCTCTATCTGGTTCAGTATCTTGTAGTGGTAAAAAATGTAGTAGAGGACTTGATTGGTTAAATGGTGCCTATGTTGAATGTGATGGAAATAAGACTTATTGCTAAAGGGTAATGAATAGAATATTGATTCTTATTATCGCAATTTTATGTTTTTCTTCTTGTAACAACAAGGAGAAAAATCGTAACTTAATGTATTGTCAGTCGGAAATTAAGATAGAAGAATATCCTGATTCTAGTTTCTTCTCCAACATTACGTGTATGACTTATTATAAGAATAAGATATATGTTTTGGATAAAAAACGGGGAGACATTGTGGCGTTAAGTGATAACTTAAAAGAGATGGAATATGTTAGCAAACATGGTGAAGCCCCTTATGAAACAACATGGCCATTTACCTTTAATGTACTGAATGACACGGTATATGTTGTTGATTTTGGAACAAAGTCAATGAAAAAATTTCATGGAGGAGTTTTCTATGGTGATTTTTCACTTTCAAATGCAAATGAAAACAGATTTAGTCTCAATGATTCTTTAATCTTTTTATCTGCGAATACGGATTCGACAAGTTTTCTAATGATTGATAAATATCACCCAAACAAACAAATCCCAATGGGAAAGGTTGTACGAGAAAAAACTCCTTTTAAAACCATTATATCTAACAAGAAACATATTCTTTATGATCAAGGCAAAGGGATATTTTCGATTTCAAATTGCTACCCTTATATAGAGCAATATAATATTCATGGAGAATATATTAAAACATTTGATATCTCTTCAATTCCTATAATAAAAGAAGCAACAGAAATTGCTAAAAAGAATTCTAATAAAGAGAAATCTGTCTATATATACATACGTGATGCTTATCTTGCAAATGACCATATATATATACTGTGTTCATCACGGAGCTCATCAGGCGATTATCGTGTAAATACTATTTTGAAATTATCAATCAATGACGAAATGAAGCATATCTCTACCTACATTCTTCCACATGATATATATTCTTCTTTTTGTGTTTCAGACACATATCTATTTGCTTCACAAGAAGTGGCAGGAGTAACCATTGAAAAAATAAAAATAGGTGATGCGAAAAAATAAATTCTTTACCTTATTTATATTGCTTTGCATTATATGGGGATGTAGCAATAATCAAAAAAAAGAAAATGATGTTACTAAAACTCCCCAAAAGGATGTTTATAACTTAATAGGGAAAAGGGTAACCTCCATTGATTCTATTGTGTCAAATAAGACTTGTAGAGTTATTTTTCTATTTAACTATTATGATTGTGGGAGTTGTATAGATTTAGGATTCTCTATTACAAAAAAAATAGATTCTCTTTATAGAAATAATAAAGTAGCTATTATTTCAACTATGGGAAGCCCTTCATCTTTCCAGAAACGTAATAAATATTATGAGTATATATATCTTGACTCAAAAGATCTGATAAGAAAAGAATTGAAATATGTTCCAACACCTATAATGCTTTTATTGGATTCTTCAAACTGTATAAAAGACTATATATTCCCTAATACATCAGATGATAGAGAAGTTGTTCCATTTATAGAATCTGTTTTATAAGGAAGCATAAGCCAAGAGGTATATTATATTGGTGTTACCAAGTTCGATAATACGGAAAGTTGTTATCCTAATTCAACTTCGTTTAGAGAGTGCCAAGAGTTTGTGACACTGTGATATCTGCTTAATAAACAGATCCTGTATGTTACATAACATTGTTTAGTAACACTGTCAGTTTTATTGCTTTTCATTTGATTAATGCCTAATTTGCGCCTCAGTAAAAAAAGGGTATGCGAAAAACACATACTGAATCATTCATTTAAATCTTATATATCATGAAAGTATATCAGACTAACGAAATTAAGAACATTGCCCTTCTTGGCAATGACGGCTCAGGAAAAACCACTCTCACAGAAGCGTTGCTCTATGAGAGTGGTATTATAAAACGTCGCGGCAGGATTACTGCCAAGAATACCGTAAGCGATTACTTTCCGGTGGAACAGGAATATGGATATTCCGTCTTTTCAACTATTTTTCATGTGGAATGGAATGGAAAGAAGCTGAACATCATAGACTGTCCGGGCAGCGATGACTTTGTAGGCGCTGCCATGACGGCACTCAACGTAACCGATACAGCTATTTTGCTGCTGAACGGACAATATGGACCGGAAGTGGGAACACAAAATCATTTCCGCTATACCGAAAAACTGGGTAAACCGGTAATCTTCCTGGTGAATCAACTCGATAACGAGAAGTGCGATTATGATATGGTGCTTGAACAACTGAAGTCCATTTACGGACCGAAAGTGGTTCCCGTCCAGTATCCTTTGGCTACAGGCCCGAATTTCAACTCACTGATCGACGTGCTGCTGATGAAGAAATACTCTTGGGGACCCGAAGGTGGAGCACCCACTATTGAAGAGATCCCGGCCGAAGAGATGGACAAGGCTATGGAAATGCACAAAGCCCTGGTAGAAGCCGCTGCTGAGAATGATGAAGGCTTGATGGAAAAATTCTTCGAACAGGATTCACTGACAGAAGACGAAATGCGTGAAGGTATCCGCAAAGGATTGGCTGCACGTGGCATGTTCCCCGTATTCTGTGTATGTGCAGGCAAAGATATGGGTGTACGTCGTCTGATGGAGTTTCTGGGTAATGTAGTGCCCGGTGTATCCGAAATGCCGAAAGTGCACAATACCCGTGGTGAAGTGGTGGAACCCGATCCCGATGGGCCTACTTCACTCTATTTCTTCAAAACAGGTGTGGAGCCGCATATTGGCGACGTTCAATACTTCAAGGTGATGAGCGGAAAAGTGCATGAAGGAGATGACTTTACAAATGCCGACCGCGGTTCGAAAGAACGTGTGGCACAGATTTATGCTTGTGCCGGTGCCAACCGTATCAAAGTAGAAGAGATGGTGGCCGGTGATATCGGCTGTACCGTGAAGCTGAAAGATGTTCATACCGGAAACACGCTAAATGGTAAAGGTGCCGAAAACCGGTTTAATTTTATTAAATATCCGAATTCTAAATATTCACGCGCCATCAAACCGGTGAACGAAGCCGATACAGAGAAGATGATGGTTATCTTGAACCGTATGCGCGAGGAAGATCCGACTTGGGTCATCGAACAATCGAAAGAATTGAAACAGACCATCGTACATGGTCAGGGTGAATTCCACCTCCGTACTTTAAAGTGGCGTCTGGAGAATAATGAAAAACTTCAGGTGAAATTCGAGGAACCGAAGATTCCTTATCGTGAGACCATCACTAAGGCGGCCCGTGCCGACTATCGTCATAAAAAACAATCGGGTGGTGCCGGACAGTTTGGTGAAGTGCACTTGATCGTAGAACCATATTATGAAGGAATGCCGGTGCCCGATACGTATAAGTTCGGTGGACAGGAATTTAAGATTAATGTGAAAGGTACCGAAGAAGTTCCATTGGAATGGGGCGGAAAATTGGTATTTGTTAACAGTATTGTCGGTGGTTCTATCGATGCCCGCTTCCTGCCTGCTATCCTTAAAGGTATCATGTCCCGTATGGAGCAGGGACCTCTCACCGGTTCGTACGCCCGCGATGTACGTGTCATCGTATATGACGGAAAGATGCACCCGGTAGATTCTAATGAAATCTCGTTCATGCTGGCCGGACGCAATGCTTTCAGCGAAGCATTTAAGAATGCGGGACCGAAGATTCTCGAACCTATTTATGATGTAGAAGTCTTTGTGCCTTCCGATAAGATGGGTGATGTGATGGGAGATCTTCAGGGACGTCGTGCCATGATCATGGGCATGAGCAGCGAAAACGGTTATGAAAAGCTGGTCGCTAAAGTGCCTTTAAAAGAGATGGCTTCTTATTCGACAGCGCTCAGCTCGCTTACCGGAGGTCGTGCTTCGTTCATTATGAAATTTGCAAGTTACGAACTTGTTCCGAGTGATGTGCAGGATAAATTAATAAAAGACTTCGAATCCAAGCAAACAGAAGAATAATGTGGTTACAGCCTGCCGGACTGCGGGCTGCAAATGGCTGAACTGCTGAGTTATAAAGCTACGAGGAGTGTACAATGTATGTGCAACTGCTCGTAGCTTTATTCTTTTAAGGCATTCTGCTTGTGGTTGTAGCTGCCGTTACATGCCATTGACAGTTCGTCGGTCGCCTCTTGAAACCTGCTTACTCATTAACAATGATTAAAGAAAGTAGATTTTCTGAAGAGAAATCTTTAATTTTTTATTAAATTTGCAAACCAAAGGCATGTACGTTTTGTTATAGTGGTCAGAATACGACCTAAAAAACGTCTTTCGGTTAATTATAGAGAACATCCTGTTAAAACAGGTTAAGCTGTTAGGAGTGTTAATTAGGGAGTGTTAATTTTGTTGCTATGAAAAAGTCAACAATCTGGATATTAGGCATTATTATGGGTCTTTCCTTTCTGAGTTTGCTCTATTTACAAGTGAGCTACATCGAAGAAATGGTGAAGATGCGTAAAGAACAATTTAATACATCCGTGCGAAATGCTTTGTTTCAGGTTTCAAAGGATGTGGAGTATGATGAAACGCAACGTTGGCTGTTAGAAGACATTACTGAAGCGGAACGTAGAGCACTGGCTCAGTCTTCTTCTACTACCGAACAGAAAAATGGTTTGATTCAGCAATCGGAGCGTTATAGGTTCAAGTCACCGGACGGAACCCTGTATTCGGAGTTTGAACTAAAGATGATTACCACCGAGCCGTCGAAGGTGCCAAAAGCCATGATTTCGGAGAGACATGGCCGGAATACCATTCCGCAGACATCGCGAAGCTTGACCGACGCTATTAAAAATAGGTATATGTATCAGCGTTTCCTGCTCGACGATGTAGCCTTGCGGATGATTTACAAAGCAAGCGATAAGTCGATTGGCGAACGGGTGAACTTTAAGAAGCTGGATAATTATCTGAAGTCTAACTTTATTAATAATGGTATAGAGCTGCTATATCATTTTTCGGTAATCGATAAAGATGGACGTGAGGTATATCGCTGTTCGGATTACGAAGAGGGAGGAAGTGAGGATTCTTATACCCAACCTCTGTTCCAAAATGATCCGCCTGCGAAGATGAGTATTGTGAAGGTGCACTTTCCGGGAAAGAAAGATTATATCTTCGACTCGGTTAGTTTTATGATCCCTTCGATGATATTCACTTTCGTACTGTTGATTACATTCATCTTCACTATCTACATCGTCTTCCGCCAGAAGAAGCTGACAGAAATGAAGAATGACTTTATCAACAATATGACACACGAGTTCAAGACACCGATATCTACCATCTCGCTTGCCGCGCAGATGCTGAAAGATCCCGCAGTCGGGAAATCACCGCAGATGTTCCAGCATATATCGGGAGTCATTAATGATGAAACGAAGCGGTTGAGATTCCAGGTGGAGAAAGTTCTTCAGATGTCTATGTTCGACAGACAGAAAGCAACACTGAAGATGAAAGAACTCGATGCCAATGAGTTGATTACCGGGGTTATCAATACGTTCGCTCTGAAGGTGGAACGCTATAATGGTAAGATTACATCGAACCTTGAGGCTACCAATCCTGTTATATTTGCGGACGAAATGCATATCACCAATGTGATATTCAACCTGATGGATAACGCGGTGAAATACAAGAAGCCCGAAGAAGACCTGGTGCTCGACGTGAGAACTTGGAACGAACCCGGTAAACTGATGATTTCGATACAGGACAACGGTATTGGTATTAAAAAAGAAAACCTGAAGAAGGTGTTTGATAAGTTCTATCGCGTGCATACAGGTAATCTGCACGATGTAAAAGGTTTCGGTCTGGGACTGGCTTATGTGAAAAAGATTATTCAGGATCATAAGGGAACCATCCGGGCGGAGAGTGAACTGAATGTAGGAACTAAATTTATTATTGCATTACCTTTATTAAAAAATGATTGATATGGACGAGAAACTGCGTATTTTATTATGCGAGGATGATGAAAATCTTGGCATGCTTTTAAGAGAATATTTACAGGCGAAAGGTTACTCTGCTGAGTTGTATCCTGATGGAGAAGCCGGATTTAAGGCTTTCCTGAAGAATAAATATGACTTGTGCGTGTTCGACGTGATGATGCCTAAGAAAGATGGTTTCACGCTGGCACAGGAGGTTCGTGCGGCCAACGCTGAAATTCCGATTATCTTCCTGACTGCAAAGACACTCAAGGAGGATATTCTGGAAGGATTTAAGATTGGTGCGGATGATTACATCACCAAACCTTTCAGTATGGAAGAACTTACTTTCAGAATTGAAGCGATCCTGAGACGTGTTCGTGGAAAGAAGAACAAAGAAAGCAATATCTATAAGATCGGTAAGTTTACGTTTGATACACAAAAGCAGATTCTGGCTATCGGTGACAAACAAACTAAGCTGACTACCAAGGAATCGGAATTGCTGGGATTGTTGTGTGCACATGCCAACGAGATTTTGCAGCGTGACTTTGCTTTGAAGACTATCTGGATTGATGATAACTATTTCAATGCCCGTAGTATGGACGTATATATCACCAAACTGCGTAAGCACCTGAAAGATGATGATTCGATTGAGATTATCAACATCCACGGAAAAGGTTACAAGTTGATTACCCCCGAACCGGAATCATAATGGAGAGGGGGATATACAGAAATAAAAAAGCCGGAAAACGAATGTTTTCCGGCTTTTTTATTTCTGTTGAAAATATTAATCCGCAATTCTTTTATTGATCGCAATGTAAGAAATGAGTCCGAGTACCACCAATACTATCGAGCCTCCCAGGATAGCGTTGTTGTTCACGTCTCCGGTCAGAGAACAAACAATCAGAATGATTATTCCGACTAAGATTAATATCAATCCTAAATTCTTTAATAAGCCTTTCATGTGTGTGTATTTTAATAGATTATTATATTCCAGTCACAAATTAACGCATAATTCTTTAACGAGCGAAATTATTTTCGCAAAAAAACCATTAATTAGCCATAAATAGTTGATTTGGTTGCTTTCACTTCTCCGTATTGATTAATCTTTGGTATTGAAAAATATCTTTCTCAATACTTCCTGGCTTACGCTTAATTCTTCGACTGTGATGCCGTGCAACGCCTCTTTCAGTGTCCGGTTGGCTATAACACGGGCTTTTTCTTCCAGTTCTTTTCCTGTTTTGGTCAGGTGGATCAGATTGGTACGACGGTCCTTTTTGTCGGAGATACGGACAACCAGATGCTGGCGTTCCATATTGTCGATTAAGCGGGTCATACTCGGTTTATCTTTAAAAGTTGCATTGCACAACTCTTGTTGGGTCACTCCGTCTTTTTCCCAGAGAAAAATAAGAACCGTCCATTGTTCCGGGCTGATCTCCAGACCGTTCTGTCTGAAGTTACGGTATAGCTTACGGTTGATGGCGGCAGAAACTTTGCCATTCAGGATAGCAAAGATTAGTCTGATATCAAAATTAAATTGTTCGATCATGAAATTATTGTTTAAGCAACTTTGCAAAGATAAATGTCTTCTTCGACAAATCCTATCCCGTGGCATAAAAAAAGATTAAATGTTTGCAGTTCAAAATAAAATGCCTACCTTTGCACCGCATTTTTAAAATCAAATAATTTATTTATTTAATTAAAACGAGTATGAATCAATACGAAACCGTTTTCATTTTAACTCCCGTTTTGTCTGATGTTCAGATGAAGGAAGCGGTAGAAAAATTCAAAGGCATTCTTCAGGCTGAAGGTGCTGAGATTATCAATGAAGAAAACTGGGGACTGAAGAAACTGGCTTATCCAATCCAGAAGAAGTCTACAGGATTCTATCAGCTGATTGAGTTCAATGCAGAACCTACTGTTATTGACAAGTTGGAATTAAATTTCCGTCGTGATGAACGCGTAATCCGTTTCCTGACTTTCAGAATGGATAAATACGCTGCAGAATATGCTGCAAAGAGAAGAAGTGTTAAATCAAACAAAAAGGAGGATTAATCATGGCACAACAAGTTCAATCAGAAATCAGATATTTAACTCCGCCTTCAGTAGACGTTAAGAAGAAAAAATACTGCCGTTTCAAAAAGAGCGGTATTAGGTATATTGACTACAAAGATCCTGAATTCTTGAAGAAATTCTTGAATGAGCAGGGTAAGATCCTTCCGCGCCGTATCACCGGTACTTCTTTGAAGTTCCAGCGTCGTATTGCGCAGGCTGTGAAGAGAGCACGTCACTTGGCGTTACTTCCATTTGTAACTGACATGATGAAATAAGGAGGAAAAGTATGGAAATTATATTGAAAGAAGACGTAGTAAACTTGGGTTATAAGAATGACATCGTAACTGTTAAGTCTGGTTATGGTCGTAATTACTTGATCCCCACTGGAAAAGCTGTTATTGCTTCTCCTTCTGCAAAGAAAATGTTGGCTGAAGAACTGAAACAGCGTGCTCACAAACTTGAGAAGATTAAGAAGGATGCTGAAGCATTGGCTGCTAAATTAGAAGGTGTATCATTGACTATTGCTACAAAAGTTAGCTCAACCGGTACTATCTTCGGTTCTGTTGGTAACATCCAGATCGCTGAGGAATTGGCTAAGTTGGGTCACGAGATCGACAGAAAGATCATCGTTGTAAAAGACGCTGTGAAAGAAGTTGGTTCTTATAAAGCTATCGTTAAACTGCACAAAGAAGTTTCTGTAGAAATTCCTTTCGAAGTAGTAGCTGAATAAGTAGTATATAATACCGAGATATAAGGAAAGGGTGTTCTTGAAAAAGAATACCCTTTTTTAGTATCCTTATGTGGCGTTACAATATTAGCTTTCTTTTGATTACGGTATGGGTGGTAGGTATCTGGAAGAACGTGTTTTGAGGAGGAGGGAGGAGAGCTAAGGACATAAAAAAAAGTCTGTACGTGCTTTTTGCACGGCAGACTTTCAATTCTCTCTAATGTTGTTCGAGATTATTCAGCTACAACAGTTTCAGTTACTACTGTAGTGTCAGCTGCGATAGTATCAGCTGCCTGAGCTGCTGCTTCAGCTGCAGCTGCTTCTACTGCTGCGATAGAGTCAGCGATACGGATAGAATCTGCAGTTGCTTTTTCAGCGTCAGCTGCTTTGTTACCACAAGATGCGAATGATACTGCTGCGATAGCTACGAACATCAAAACTAATTTTTTCATTTTCTTTGCTTTTTAAATCTGTAATACAATCAATTGCTTATTAAAACGATGCAAAGGTATGTACTTTTTGCATATGTTGTACTCCTAAACCCAACTTTTTTTTATTTTTTTTTTAGAAGAATGTTTCATTATGTTTTTTTGTATGTTTTAAAACATATCTAATCTTCTGCTATACTGTTATATAGATAGCGTTTGATACTTCTTTTCGGAGTCTTCTCAAACTCAGTGGGGTAGAGTTGAATCTGGCTTACTTTTTCGTAGGCTGCCACGCTATTATTCAAATTCTTCAGGTTTTCGTCCATAATCGTTTTCAGGTTATCTTCGTGGTTGAGTCCTAAAGAATCCAGCGCTTCATAATCGGCATATACCAAGGCAACCAGTTTCTTGTTTCGTTCTATGATAAGACTTTCGAGAATGAAAGGCAGATTATTAAGTTTAGCCTCAATTTCTTCGGGGAAGATGTTCTGTCCGCTCGAACTGAGTATCATCGTCTTCAGGCGGCCACGGATGAAAATATTACCTTCATCGTCCATAGTGCCTAAGTCCCCGGTGCGCAACCAACCGTCTTTAGTGAAAACTTCGCGGGTGGCTTCCGGATTTTTATAATATCCCGTCATTACGTTTTCTCCACGCACTTGTATTTCTCCGGTACCGGCTTCCGGATTCTCCTTATAAATACGGGCTTCCATGATATCGAGTATTTTACCTGATGAGGAAGGGACGAATTTATCCCAGGGAGCATAACTGATGAGCGGCCCACATTCCGTCATGCCGTAGCCAATGGTGAAAGGGAACTTGATTTTATGGAAAAACTCTTCTACTTCCGGGTTCATAGCGGCTCCGCCGATAATAATTTCCTTGAAACGTCCTCCAAGGGCATCGATCAGCTTCTTGCGAATCTGTCCGTATATCTGGCTGTCGAGAAGGGGGATGCTCAACGCCCATTTCATGCCTTTCTTGCTGATAATGGGTTGGATTACATTTTTATAGATCTTCTCGATGACAAGCGGTACTGTGATAATCAGGTTGGGTTTGACCTCTTCGAAAGCTTTCATTATGATTTTGGGGGAGGGAACTTTGCCAAGCAGGGTTACGTGCGTGCCAACTGCCGTAGCTGTCAGAAAGTCGAAAGCACATCCGTAAGCATGGGCAAGTGGGAGGAAAGAGAGCACTTTATCACCTTTTTTTAGCAATTCCGTTCGGATACCGAAAGTCACATTACCGGCCAGGTTGTTGCCGGTCAGCATTACCCCTTTACTGAATCCGGTAGTGCCGGAGGTATAATTCAGTAACATAACCTTGTCGTTGGACAAGGTGGTGTAAAGGACATCTTCTTTTTGGAATCCTTTCGGGTAAGTTTCTTCCATGCACTGATTGATATGTTTCAGGAATTTCTGAACCGTTTCGCCGTCGCGTTGGTGCAGGCAACGGAAGTCTGTCAGTGAAAAGACGGCACGGATGCCGGTCAGTCGTTCTTCTTCCAAAGTTTCCCAGATGGTGTCGCTGGTGAAAAGGAAGACAGATTCAGAATGATTTACGATATGGTGTACATCATTCGGATTGAAGTCTTGCAAGATAGGTACTACGATGGCCCCGTAGGTAATGGTCGCCATGTAGGCGATGCACCAACGGGCATTATTTTTTCCGATGACTGCGATTTTATCTCCCCGGCGCAAACTACAGTGCTTGAAAAGCAAATGAAGTTTGGCTATTTCTTCGGCTACTTCACCGTAAGTATAACTTTCCGGTTCACCATAATTGGTGTAGCAGGGCAAATCCCAGTTTTCACGGAAACTATTTTCGTAGAGTTTTATAAAGTTTTCTTTTATCATTGCACGTTTTTTGAAGATTTGTGCAAAAGTAGGTATAAACTTTCAGAATAGAAAACCTCTAACTCCTTTTAACTCCTTCTGCATCTTTACTCCTAATAATAATGTGTAACTTTGTACCGAATATGCGTTTTTACAGATTATGATAGATACCACTGTATTTCAAGATAAGACAGCCGTTTACTATACTTTAGGCTGCAAGCTGAATTTCTCAGAGACTTCGACGATTGGTAAAATCCTGCGTGAGGCAGGTGTGCGTACGGCCCGGAAAGGTGAAAAGGCTGACCTTTGCATTGTCAATACCTGTTCGGTGACCGAGATGGCGGACAAGAAGTGCCGTCAGGCTATTCACCGCCTGGTGAAACAACATCCCGGTGCGTTTGTGGTGGTGACAGGTTGCTATGCCCAGCTGAAACCCGGTGATGTGGCAAAGATAGAGGGAGTGGACGTTGTGCTTGGTGCGGAACAAAAGAAAGACCTGCTTCAATACCTGGGCGACTTGCATAAACACGAAGGAGGAGAGGCTTATACAACCGCAACGAAAGATATCCGTTCCTTTGCCCCGTCTTGTTCAAGAGGTGACCGTACCCGCTTTTTCCTGAAAGTACAGGATGGGTGCGATTACTTTTGTTCTTACTGTACCATTCCTTTTGCCCGTGGACGGAGTCGCAACGGGACTGTCGCATCTTTGGTGGAGCAGGCACGGCAGGCTGCTGCCGAAGGTGGGAAAGAGATTGTGCTGACCGGAGTCAATATCGGAGATTTCGGAAAATCTACCGGCGAGACTTTCTTCGATTTGGTGAAAGCACTCGATCAGGTAGAAGGCATTGAGCGTTATCGCATTTCTTCTATTGAGCCCAATCTGCTGACGGACGAGATTATAGAATATGTGTCCACCTCCCGCAGCTTCATGCCTCATTTCCATATCCCTTTGCAGTCCGGTTGCGATGAAGTGCTCCAGTTGATGCGCCGTCGGTATGGGACGGAACTTTTTGCTTCGAAGATTGCAAAGATAAAAGAGGTGATGCCTGATGCGTTTATCGGCGTGGACGTAATTGTGGGTACACGTGGCGAAACCGACGAGTATTTTGAAAAAGCCTATGAATTTATTTCCGGACTGGATATCACGCAATTGCATGTGTTCAGTTATTCGGAACGTCCCGGTACCCAGGCACTGAAGATAGACCATGTGGTGACTCCCGAGGCGAAGCATCAGCGAAGCCAGCGTTTGCTTGCGTTGTCGGATGGGAAAACGAAGGACTTTTATGCCCGTCATATCGGCCAGACCATGCCTGTCCTGATGGAGAAACCTAAGGCAGGAGCGCCTATGCACGGCTTTACGGCAAACTACATTCGTGTAGAGGTGGAAAGTGACCCGGCATTGGATAATCAAGTAGTAAATGTTCTCTTGGGAGATTTTAACGAAGATGGCACTGCACTGAAAGGAACTATAACACAATAAACATGAAATCGAAACTTCTTTATTTGTTAACCTATGTGGGGATGTGGCTTTTGGCTATTCTTCCGTTTCCGGTGTTGTATGCCCTGTCCGATTTTATTTACTTCTGGTTGTACCACGTGATCGGTTACCGGAGAAAGGTGGTGGGTACCAATCTGAAGAACTCTTTTCCGGAGAAGTCGGCAGCAGAATTGAAGGCCATTGAACGTAAGTTCTATCATTACCTTTGCGACTATATGCTCGAAGATGTGAAAATGTTGCGCATGTCCGAGAAAGAGCTTTGCAAACGTATGACTTACGAAAACAAGGAAGCTTATCTCCGGATGATTGACGAACGGGGCGGGATTGTCCTGCTGATCCCCCACTATGCTAATTTCGAATGGATTACGGGGATGGGGATGATTATGCGTCCCGGCGATGTACCTGTACAGGTATACAAACCTTTGAAAGATGTTTATCTGGATGGTCTTTTCAAGTACATCCGCAGCCGCTTCGGAGGGTACAACGTGCCGAAGCACTCCACCGCCCGCGAAGTGATCAGGCTGAGACGTGACGGCAAGAAGATGGCTATCGGACTGATTACCGACCAATCGCCCAATACGAACGAGGCGCACCATTGGACTACTTTTTTGAATCAGGACACGGTGTTCATGGATGGTGCCGAGCGCATTGCCAAGATGATGGACTTTCCGGTTTTCTATTGTGAGTTGCGCAAGGAGCGGAGAGGGTATTGCCGCGTAGAGTTCGATCTGGTCACTGATCGTCCGAAAGAAACCGCCGATGGTGAGATTACCGAAATCTTTGCCCGCAGATTGGAGCAGACCATCCGGAAGGAACCTGCTTACTGGCTTTGGTCACATAAGCGCTGGAAGCTGAAACGCCCCGAAAAGAAAGATGAATAAGATATCTGTCGTTATATTGAACTGGAACGGTTGCGAAATGCTCCGTTCGTTTCTTCCCTCCGTACTCCGGCATTCCGAGGCGGAAGGTGTGGAAGTTTGTGTGGCTGATAATGGTTCTACAGATCAGTCGGTAGAGATGCTGCGGCACGAGTTCCCTTCGGTTCGCCAGATTCTGCTGGATGAAAATCATGGTTTTGCCGACGGTTATAACTTTGCCCTCCAACAGGTGGAAGCCGAATATGTAGTTCTGCTGAATTCTGATGTAGAAGTAACAGAGCACTGGCTGCAACCGATGGCTGATTATTTGGATACCCATCCGGAGGTTGCTGCCTGCCAGCCTAAGATACTCAGTTGGCGACAAAAGGACCTGTTTGAATATGCCGGCGCTTCCGGCGGATTCATCGACCGTTATGGTTATCCGTTTTGCCGGGGACGGGTGATGGGAGTGGTTGAGGCGGATAAAGGACAATATGATACAGTATTCCCCGTGTTCTGGGCTACCGGTGCCGCCCTGTTCATTCGTCTGGCAGATTATCGTGAGGCAGGCGGGCTTGACGGGCGTTTTTTTGCCCATATGGAAGAGATAGACCTTTGCTGGAGGCTTCGTGCCCGTGGACGGGGGATCGTTTGCATTCCTCAAAGTACGGTGTATCATGTAGGAGGGGCCACATTGAAAAAAGAAAATCCGCATAAAACCTTCCTCAACTTTCGTAATAATCTTGTCATGCTCTATAAGAATCTTCCGGATGAAGAGCTGCCCAGAGTGATGCGGGTACGTTGCTGGCTCGATTACATTGCGGCAGCTACGTTTGTTCTTAAAGGACAGCTGCCCAACGCAAAGGCCGTTCTCCATGCCCGTCGTGAATTTAAACAATTGCGCGATAGCTTCCGAGATGCAAGAATGGAGAATCTCAGAAAAACTTCCTCACACTTTATTCCCGAACGGATAAAAAGTAGTATCTTAGTGCAGTTCTATGTGAAAGGGCGGAAGTTCTTTTCGCAATTACCAGATTTTAAAGGATAACGTTATGGAAAAACTAATTCGAAGAATCGGGCTGGTAGCACACGATGCTATGAAAAAAGACCTGATTGAATGGGTTCTTTGGAACTCGGAGTTATTGATGGGACATAAGTTTTATTGTACAGGTACCACCGGTACGCTGATACTGGAAGCATTGAAAGAGAAACATCCCGATGTGGAATGGGATTTTACCATTCTGAAGTCAGGTCCTTTGGGGGGTGACCAGCAGATGGGATCGCGTATTGTGGACGGAGAGATCGATTATCTTTTCTTCTTCACTGACCCGATGACCCTGCAACCGCACGACACGGATGTAAAGGCACTGACCCGTCTGGCAAGTGTAGAGAACATTGTTTTCTGCTGCAACCGTTCCACTGCTGATCATATTATTTCGAGTCCGCTCTTTGTTGATCCGGATTACGAACGGACACATCCGGACTACTCCGGCTATACGAAACGTTTCGAAAACAAACCGGTAGTTACCGAAGCGGTAGAATCGGTGAAGAAAAGAAAGAGAAAGAAATAAGAGCCTATTCGGCTGCAAGTATATTTCACTACAGAGTACACAGAGGGCACGGAGCTTTAATTATATAGAATTACTATATAATAACTCCGCGCCCTCTGTGTGTTCGGTGGTACATCTACTTTGTGGCGTATCGGTTTTGCCTGTCGTTTATCTTTCTGTTTTTGTCAAGAGCAGATTTATGTATTGTTAACTTCCAAGCCTTCATCTTTCCCGCCGTTGATTATCAATAGGAGAAAAAAGATTATCTTCTGATGAAAAAACATTTTCATGCCGGGAAATGTGTCCCGACATACCGGGAAAAGTATCGGAAGCAACCGTCTGAATGAGTAAAACTCAGGCTCTAAATGGGGGGAACACCGGCTCTGCAGGCTTTAAACCAACGCTCTTCCGGAATTTTTTGATGCAGGTACAAAAAAATAGGGAGAAACATTTATTCCTCCCTATTACCGTATTTTAATTCGAATATACTTTATGATTACATAGGCAAAGATACTCTGTTTTCTTGCAGAAGTCAAGCTTTTGCCTGTTTTTATTTTTCCAATGATCCGGTCGGGAATATGTTTTCACTCATTATAATAGGTGCTCAACTGTTCTATTACCTTTTCCGGTTCGTCCGGGGCGGCTGCGTGTCGGACAGCTATTTTTCCTGTTTTATCAATAACTACAAAGCAGGGGATACTCAGTATTTGCCGTTCGTTTCCAAGTTCGGCATACAACGATTTTCCTAACTTTTCGTTTACCAATAAGTGATAGCCTTTCAGTTGGTGATATCCGATGGTTTTCTCCCATTTCTCCTTGTCCTGAGGGCGGTCTATCGAGATGTATAGGTACACAATGTCCATGTTATGTGTTTTTTCTTTGAGGGCGGGCAGGTATTGGAACTTTTTGATGCATGGGCCGCACCAGGTAGCCCATACGTCGATATAGACCACTTTGCCTTTGAAGGGTTTTACCGCATCTTCCAGATTTTCAACTGTGGAGTCGCAAGGCAGAATGTGATAGTCCTTGTCGTCGATGCGGCTGTTTTGGAAGCGGAGGTTTTTATTAACGCCCGGTTCAAGAACAGATAGAAAGGGGCTATTGGGGAATTCGGCCTTATATCTTTCGTATAGTTGGGGGATTGAGGGAGTGTTTCTTGTTTGAAATTCGTCTTCGTAGATAAGTAGCGCTTGTGCATATTGCAGATTGTCGCCTTTGAAGAATTTCCGGTAACGGTCGAAGCGAAAGGAGCAATAGTCCTTTATCTCTTCGGGTTTGCCGTTTTCCAGTTTTATGAATTGTGCGCCGATCAAGTCGTTTATAAAGAGTCCGATTCCGCGGTAGGAACGCAGATAATCACTGTCTACGGGTTGATTGATGATTTCTGCAAGTTCTTTGCGCCAATTTTCGGTAAAGTTTTCATTTTTCACCAGATACATTGCGACGTGCAGAAAGATAGACCGATGGGTGTAATCGATGTGTGCACGCTGCTCTGCGAGAAACTCTTTGTCGAGTCCGGAGGCATTTACAGAGTCGAGTGCCTGTTTCATCCTGGCATCTGCCAACTGATGATATTGTTCCAATGAAGTCACCCCTTCGAGTTCGTGAGGCTGCATGTATATCAGATTGTCGCTATATTGCTGATAGTCGTCCACCGCTTTCAGACATCGGTTGTAGACCCGGTTGGTGCCACTGAAGTTGATCGTGTCTTTGGCCACAGCGATAGTATCTTTGCTTCCCGGTGTCAGGTAGAGCGTGAAAGAATTATTCCCTTTGGCCCATACATGAATCGTAGTGGGACGGCTCACGCTGAATTCATGAACGAACTGCCCCTGAGGGTCAGCTTGTGCCTTAGTGCCCAAGGTAATGAAGAACAGGTGATCTTTTCCTGTAGGCCAGTAAGCGATTTCGTTGTCCGGGGTGGTCTTGACTACAATTGTCGCAGTTTGTTGTGCGCTGATTTCTCCCGTTAGCAACAACAGGAGGATTAATAAAAGGTTTTTCATCGTATTAGTATATTAATGTTGATTCAGTCTCTCGTGCAATGCATCTCTACTCCGGCAGAGTCGATGTCTGCTCCCATGGGCGGATTCCTTTTCGACAGTTTGATTTCTATCTCACTGATTTTCGGGAAGTCCCGGAAGAGTCTTTTCACGATTCGTCCGCAGGCGTGTTCCAGCAGTTTAGAGGGAATATCCATTTCTTCTTTCAGCGCGGCGTGTATGTCTGCATAGCTGACGGTATCTTCTACTTCATCCGTTTCGGTGGCTTTGCCAAAATCGGTTTTCAACCTCAGGTTGATGATGAACTCGTTGCCAATCGCAGTCTCTTGTGGAGCTACTCCATGATAACTGTAGAAACGGACGTTTTCCAAAAAGATATAATAATGGGTAGTCATAAATATAAAGATTGATATTGTCTTCTGGCAAAGATAAGATAATAAATGCAATTATGATTCCTGTTGTTGCGATTGCTTGGTTTTGATAAAGTCTTTTTGCGCCACAGCCTGCGGAATCAGTTTCAGAAATATGGGAGTTGCGGCAATGCAGATTGTCAGGGTGAGCAATAGCAAGACAATGGCTTGTCCCCATTCATTATGGATAAACCGGCTGACAACCGGATATTCGAAATGTAAAAGGGGGGCATGTATTCCCAATGTAATGACCGAATAACGTCCCAGATAAGAGATGACAGGGAGCTTTTTAAACTTTTTGCAGAAAAGCATAATCATAAAGATGCCGGCAAACGCTGAGGCCCAGAACTGGAAAATGTTGCCTGCATAATTGTTGGTACGCATACCGACAAACGTGGCGGTGAAGTACATCACGACCAAGGCTGCCAGGATACATAGCGGAATCAGTTTGTCGAAACGGTGGGGAAAGAGGAAAAAGTTGTAACGGCGAATCCAGAATCCGGCCACATAGAAGGGCAGGGCGGTCATGGCTATGTCTATGTACAAGGGCAGTTCGATCTGGTGTTTACCCATATAGAATCCGGCGATTCCGATCAGGAGGGTGAGGGCAAACATCAAACCTAACTTCCGGTCGCGCAGGCTGTGGACCAGATAGAACAGGATATTGCAATTGAAAAGTGCCAGTAAAAACCAGATAGGAGGGTTGAACTTGATCAGGGCATGATCATGAAACACAACTAAAAGCTCTGTCCAACTGACCGGGAGTTGAAATACACCCGGAGCAATTTTCCATACAATATACTTCAGGAGGAATGCGCTGAGATAGAAAAAGAGGAAGGGGACGATCAATTTGTTTATCTTCCGGATGAAGAATCCGAAAAGCCCCTCGTACGACTTGAAGAAGATACCTGAGATAAAGAAATAAAGGGGCATACGAAAACTGGCGATCATCGAATGGTAATCGAGCTTTTCGAAAGCTCCACCGATGTGTGCCATCACCACCAGGATGATGCAGACTCCTTTCGTCAAGTCTACAAAATCAATTCGTTTGTTTTTGTCGTCTCCCATTCTGACTGTTTGTGCATTGGTGCAGCAAAGATACTGAATATTACTGAAAAGCAAGAGAGAAGAGCGAAAAACACACCGGTTCGCTCTTCTCTCTTTGTTCTTTTTCTTCCTTGGGAAACTGACGGATATTATTTTTCCGGATTTCTGCCGGTTTGCTTAACCAGTTCTCTGATTTTCTCATTCAAGCTTTCGGCTTTCATGAGCTGTTCCAGTGTCAGATGCATCCGGTAACGCCAGTAGTGACGGGGATTGGCAGGGACATTGATCCGTTCTTCCTGCACGTTCGGGTTGCGCCATCTTCCGTCCATCGACAACCAATCTTGTAGTGACAGAATGCAAAGGATGGAGTTACTGTAGAGGTGGTTGCGGACCACTTCTTCACACAGTTCCGGTGTTGCTACGGCAGGGGCGGCACCATAATGCCCCAGCATCTGATTGTAGTAACGTTGAGTCTGTTGATAATCCTCTTCCCACCATCCGCGTAAAGTCGACATGTCATGGGTAGAGAATGTGCAAACCGAGCGATACGGGTATTCGTTCAGACGACCGAACTCTTCAGTCGGGTTCTTGGGCATCCGCTGGATTTCGAGACTCAGAATGCGTAGGTCGTTCATCACCCATGCCACGCAATCCGGTATCATTCCCAAATCTTCACCACATACCAGCATGCGGGTCGACTGAGTCAGTTGTGGCAGTTTCTTCATGGCTTGTTGTTGCCAGAAGTCATTATGGCGATGATAATAATACTGATCGTAAAGCCGGTTGAATGCTGCTTTCTCCCAATCGTTCAGGGCACGGTAGATGAAGTCGTGCTGTACTCCGATACGCGGATGAAAGAGGTTCGTGTCCTTACGGTCGGGCACAAACAGTACGTCACTTATCAAGGCGTACAATCCGTCTCTGATCCATATGCTGTCTTCATCGTTCTTGCCGGCAAAGAAAGCTTCCACTTTGCGTTGAGTGTCGAACTCCGGACGCATGCGGTACACTTCGTACGTGTCGGTCGGCTCAATAAAGGTTTGTTTGACGTAGTCGGTGTGGGGACCAAACACCTGTCCGAGGAAGTACTCGTGGATATAAGGCGTCAGGAATTCTTCGCGGAAAGGTAATCCGTAGCTTTCTATTTCTTCACGGCTCATGGGCAGTGCGGGAACAAACTGTCCCAGTAATCCATGCACGGCATTCATCGGGATTTCCCAAATGCGGAAAAATCCCAGAATATGGTCGATGCGGTAAGCGTCGAAATACTCGGCCATCTTTTGGAAACGTTTCATCCACCATTTATAGCCATCCTTTTCCATTACGTCCCAATTGTAGGTGGGGAAACCCCAGTTCTGCCCGTTGACAGAAAAATCATCGGGTGGGGCACCGGCCTGTCCGTTGAGATTGAAATAATAGGGCTCTGTCCAGGCTTCCACACTGTTGCGGCTGATGCCGATAGGGATATCTCCCTTTAGTACCACTCCGTGCTCGCGGGCATAAGTGGTTGCTTCCAGCAGTTGTAAGTGGAGGTTGAACTGTATATAGAAATAGATGGCGATATTGGGGTAGACTTCCGTACCGGGACGGCAAAGCTCTTCAATCTCTTGTGCATTATATTCCGAATATTTAGGCCATTCGCGGAAGTTTGGTGTCCGGTATACGTCACGCAGATAACTGAAGGCAGCATAGGGTTGCAGCCATTCTTTGTTGGCCTCAAAGAAATCACGGAAGGCTTTCGAAGCCAATACTTTTTCTCCTTCTTGCTTGAATAGCTGATGGAAATATTCCCATTTTCCCCGGTTCACTGCTTCGTAGTCGATGGCAGAAAGTGAATTCAACTCTTTCTGTTTTTGGTTGAAAGCGGTAGCGACTTCTTTATCTTTCAGGGTACCCATCTGTTTAAGGTCGGCATACATCGGGTGGAAAGCATAGATGGAAATACTATTGTAAGGGTAGGAATCTGTCCATGTATGGGTCATGGTGGTGTCATTGATCGGTAGGATCTGTACCACTTTCTGGTTGGTACTGACTGCCCAGTCTACCATTCGTTTCAGGTCTCCGAAGTCTCCTACACCGAAGCTTTTCTCCGATTTGAGTGAAAATACGGGGACGGCCACTCCTGCACCTTTCCAGGCCGGAACGTCAAAGTAGACATATCGGTCGGAAATAACCAGTGTTTCGTTTGCTTTAATCTCGGGGGCAGCCATGTAACGGTTAGGATTGTTTTCCCAAGCTTCAGCTTTCTTCTCTTCCTTATTATATAATACAAATTTGTACTCTAATGGAAATTCCAGTTTAGATACATCCAATTCGGCTTGCCATTCCGGAAAGTTGATGTCGCTCATAGGCCATGCTTTGTCCGGATTCCAGTTGCCAAGGACTTTCTGATTGCCACAGATGGCCAAACAGTAGTTGCCGTTGATGCGTGGAGCATAAGCCTTGATCATCAATCCTTTTTTGTAACTTTTGGGGGTTGCACTCCGGTCACGGTGTGCCAGAAGCGATTCGGTGAATGCCGAACTATAGAAATACTGCTGCTCCGGAAGGTTCTTCCAGCAATCATTGATGCGCAGACTTTTTTTGTCATCCGCAGGCAGGTAGACACGCCGGGGGAAAGAGTTCCATTCAGTACGGATGTTCTTATTGTCGCGATAAATGTGATAACTGTATTCTATAACTCCTTCTGCCGGTGATTGAAGAGCTATTTCACTGCTCCAATGGATACCGTCTACTGTGGTGAGGGAGATAGCTTTATCCGGATCATTGTTTCCAAGTTCGGGTACAGAACCTAATATTCTGACTTCTTCTCCCCAACTTGTGCGATACTCAATATGAAATGATACTATCATATATATTAGATTTAATTTTTGACTAATGATTTTGCAAGTATAGAAATATTCTACGTATGTCGTATCTTTACTTTCATCGAACTACTTTAAAATAGTATGCAAACGTTTGTGTTGTTTATGTTATTAAACATTGAAAGGAGCCAAGAGGCTCCTTTCAACGCTTTTGCTTATATATTAATCATTTACAGGTTTGTTTTTTATCCGCACCTGGATGCACCGCAAGTGGTACAGATGAGGCAACCTTCCTGATAAACCAATGTCTCATTTCCGCAGTTCGGACATTTTTTGCCTTTAGCTTCCGTTCCGTCCTGCACATATTTCTTCAGCGCACGTTCTACACCATTCTTCCAGGTATTGATGTTTTCGCTGTCCAATTGTAGCGAACCTACCAGTTTGATGACTTGTTCGATCGGCATTCTCCAGCGGAGCACACCTGAGATCAGTTTGGCATAGTTCCAATATTCTTTGTTGAACTTCTCGGACAGACCTTCGATTGTCATTTTGTATCCGCGTTTGTTTTCAAACTGGAAGTCGTAACGTTTGTTTCCGTTCTCATCGACATTCTTGATGATGCGTCCGGTATTTACACTTTTCGGAATAATGATTCCTTCGTCGTCGTCTTGCAGACCGGTGAATATTTCGTAAGGTCTGCCGTCGAGCAGGCCGACCAAGGCTACCCATTTCTCTTTATTGTTCTGGAAACGCACAACATCAGCTTCAAGTATCGGCGGACGTACTTCGACTACCGTTGGCGGCTTACAAGGAGGAAGCTCTTCTTTCTTGTCTTTGTCGGACTTCGCAGAGATAAGCACTCCTGAACGGGAACCGTCACGGTAAACCGTACAGCCTTTACAACCGGACTTCCATGCTTCGACATACAGGCGGTTCACCAGTTCCTCGTCTACATCGTTCGGCAGGTTAATGGTCACACTGATGGAGTGGTCCACCCATTTCTGTATTTTGCCTTGCATACGGACTTTCATTAACCAGTCTACGTCGTTTGAAGTGGCTTTATAATAAGGAGACTTGGCCACCAGTTCGTCCACCTCTTCCTGAGTATATCGTTTGGCGGGATCGTAACCATTCGCTTCCATCCAGGTTACGAATTTGTGGTGGAACACGATGTATTCTTCAAAAGCGTCTCCGGTTTCGTCTACAAAGTCAACGCGTACGTTGGTGTCATTCGGGTTCACTTTTCTTCTGCGTTTATATACCGGAAGGAATACAGGCTCGATACCTGAGGTTGTCTGAGTCATCAGACTGGTTGTTCCGGTGGGAGCGATGGTCAGACACGCAATATTACGGCGACCATATTTCTTCATGTCTTCATACAATGCCGGATCAGCTTCGCGCAAGCGGTTGATGAACGGGTTGTTCTTTTCTCTTTCCGTATCGTATACATCGAATGCACCACGCTCTTTGGCCATATCTACCGATGAACGGTAAGCACCCAGTGCTACGGCTTTGTGTACTTTCTCGGAGAAATCTGTTGCTTCTTCTGTTCCATAACGCATTCCGAGTGCGGCGAGCATATCGCCTTCGGCAGTGATACCGACACCGGTACGTCTTCCCTGACCACTCTTCTTATAAATCTTTTCCCACAAACCGCGTTCAGTGTGTTTCACTTCTTCGTTTTCCGGATCCAGATCTATCTTCTCCATGATACGTTCTATCTTTTCCAATTCCAGGTCGATGATATCATCCATGATGCGTTGGGCCAGTGCTACATGTTTATGGAAGAGGTCAAAGTCAAAGTAGGCATCTTTGGTGAACGGATTGACTACGTATGAATATAGATTGATGGCCAACAGTCGGCAAGAATCGTAGGGGCATAACGGAATTTCACCACAAGGATTTGTCGAAACCGTTTTGTATCCCAGGTCTGCATAACAGTCAGGCACTGATTCACGGATAATGGTATCCCAGAACAATACGCCCGGTTCAGCCGATTTCCATGCATTATGCACAATCTTCTTCCACAAGTTGGAAGCATCGATCTCTTTCACCGTAGTGGGATGGTCAGAGTCAATGGGGTATTGTTGGGTATACTTTCTGCCTTCTACAGCTGCTGCCATGAATGCATCATCCAGCTTTACTGAAACATTGGCGCCTGTTACCTTGCCTTCTGTCATTTTAGCATCAATGAATGCTTCGGAATCCGGATGCTTGATCGATACACTGAGCATCAGCGCACCACGGCGTCCGTCTTGGGCAACTTCGCGCGTAGAATTGGAGTAACGTTCCATGAATGGGACCAGTCCGGTAGAAGTCAGGGCTGAATTTTTCACAGGAGAACCTTTGGGGCGGATATGGGAGAGGTCATGACCTACCCCACCACGTCTTTTCATCAGTTGCACCTGCTCTTCGTCTATTTTGATGATAGCTCCGTATGAATCGGCAGAACCATCAATACCAATCACAAAGCAATTGGAAAGTGAAGCAACTTGATAATCGTTACCGATACCTGTCATCGGACTGCCTTGCGGTACGATATACTTAAAATGGTCAAACAGCTCAAACAACTGTTCGGAGCTTAATGCGTTGGGGTACTTTGCCTCAATGCGAGCCACTTCGTTAGCAAGTCTCCAATGCATGTCTTTCGGTGATTTTTCGTAAATATTTCCGAAAGAGTCTTTTACTGCGTATTTGTTTACCCAAACTCGCGCAGCAAGTTCATCGCCCTGAAAATATCGTAAAGATTCTTCGAAGGCTTCCTCGTAAGAGTAAATTTGCTTTTCCACGATGCAATGTGTCTTAGATTTCTTTATTAATAAGTAAATATGTAGAAGCTTACTTATCATTAACAAACGTGCCTGCAAAGCTATGAATGTTTTTTGGTATATCAAAATAAAAACGAGATAATTTATTAACCGGTACTAAGTTATCCGTTTATAAATGATAAGCAATTGATAAACAAATGAATGGTGGTTTTGTTCAGTGCCTGAAGTTTTCCAAAAAGAAAATTAATCTAAATTGGAAATGAGATAGAATGATTATTCTTTTTATATCTTTGCAGAAAAAAGATATGATGGATACAGTTAAGAACAGAAGAACTATCCGCAAATATCAGCAAAAAGATATTACGTCGGATTTGTTAAATGATTTGCTTGAAACTTCGTTTCGCGCTTCTACGATGGGCGGAATGCAGCTTTATAGTGTAGTTGTCACTCGTGATGCCGAGAAAAAAGAAATACTTTCTCCGGCACATTTTAATCAGCCGATGATAAAATCGGCTCCGGTTGTATTGACATTTTGCGCAGATTTCCGTCGTTTCTGTAAATATTGTCAGGAAAGGGATGCGGAACCGGGATATGATAATTTAATGTCTTTTTTGAATGCGGCCATGGATACTTTATTAGTTGCACAAACTTTTTGTACGCTTGCCGAAGAGGCTGGATTGGGTATTTGTTATCTGGGTACTACTACTTACAATCCTCAAATGATAATCGATGCTTTACACTTGCCGGAACTGGTATTTCCCATTACTACTGTAACGGTGGGATATCCGGCGGAATCTCCTAAACAAGTAGATCGTCTCCCTATAGAAGGTATCATACATGAAGAGAGTTATCACGATTATACAGTCGAAGATATAAACCGGCTGTATGCTTATAAGGAGTCCTTGCCTGAGAATAAGCAGTTTATAGAGGAGAATCATAAGGAGACTTTGGCTCAAGTGTTTACAGATGTTCGTTATACAAAGAAGGATAATGAATTTATGTCTGAAAATCTGTTGAAAGTACTTCGCCAACAAGGCTTTATGAATGATGGGCAATAACTGGCGGTGATTAATAAACAGCGAACGATGAACAGCTTGCATGATTGGTTGCAAATGTTCATCGTTCACTGTTTATCGTTCACTGTTTATATTTCTTTTCTTTAGTAAAGTTTCTATGTTTTCCAGATCGGACCGGAAGCTCTTGTCAACTTCACATTGGCCTTTTACTGTTTTGCATGCATGTAAAACGGTAGCATGATCTTTATTTCCAATAAATTTTCCGATTTTAGAAGTTGAGAAGTCGGTATGTGTCTTGGCTAAATACATAGCCACCTGGCGTGCCTGTACGACTTCTCTTTTTCTTGATTTGGTATGGATGGCAGATGATTCCAGATCAAAGTGTTTGCAAACTACATTGATGATATCATCGATGGTGACAGCTTTTGTCTCACAACGAACGACTTTGCGGACAATACGTTGTGCCAGATCCAAATCGATTTCTTTGTTGTAAATAGTAGAGTGGGCCATGATGGAAATAACGATACCTTCCAGATCACGCACGCTTTCATTTACATTTTCGGCGATATAGTCAATCACTTCCGAAGGGAATTGTAATCCATCCCGATGAATTTTATTTCTTAAAATATTTTTTCTCAGTTCTACGGTCGGTTTCTCCAGTTCGGCTACCATTCCCCATTTGAATCGGGTTAGTAAGCGCTCTTCCATGCCTTGCAGTAATACGGGAGCACGGTCGGAAGTTAATATCAGCTGTTTGCCGTTTTGGTGTAGGTGATTGAAGATATGGAAGAAAGTGTTTTGTGTTTTGGTGACACCTGCAAATTCTTGAATATCATCAATAATTAATACATCGATTGTTTGGTAGAAGTTGATGAAGTCATTCGTTGTATTGTTGCGCACAGAGTCAGTGTATTGTACTTGAAACAAGTGTGCTGAAACATATAGCACTCTTTTATCCGGATACAACTCTTTGATACGGGTACCAATGGCGTTGGCCAAATGGGTTTTTCCTACTCCCGATGCACCATGGAGGAACAGCGGATTGAAGACTGTTTTTGCCGGATTCTCAGCTACAGCTTCGGCAACACTTCTTGAAAGCTTATTACTGTATCCTTCAATAAAGGTCTCAAAATTATAGTTCGGATTTAGATGTGGGTCAAGGTCCTGAACGGCCGGTGCCCGCAACAACCCCGGAGCTTTCCTTTCATCAATGCGGGGAAGTCCGGACTGGGGAATAGCCGTAGAGCGGGTAGTAGACTCCTGATTCACGGTTGCCCCTGAACTTTTGTCTACCAGCACGTTGTACATCAACTTGGTGCCGTCTCCTATAACCTTATATAATGTCTTACGTAGCAAGTCCACAAATTTATCTTCCAGAAATTCATAGAAAAACTGGCTGGGAACTTGTACGATCAACGTTTTGTCCTCATATTTTAAAGGAACAATGGGAACAAACCATGTTTTGTATGTCGACTCAGGAACATTGTCTCTAATAATTTCAAGACAGCGGTTCCATAGGCCGACATGACTCGATTCACTCATAGCGGCTGTAATACATTTATTAATTAAGCAAAACTTCTACGATTGCAAAATTGGGAATCTTATTCGAGAAAAACAAATCTCCTTTTTCTTGTATTTCTCACTGAAAGAATAATGTGTTTACTTTCAATGACTTATCCCTTCCCCATAAAATACTTCTCATAGGAAGCTATTGCTTTTTTATAACTACTTGTTAGTTAATCAATTATCAGAGAAATTTCCACGTACTGTTTTTGAACCTGATAAGCTGTACAGATATCCTTTCTGTCTATGGATAGACTTTTGAAGGATTTCATCCTGTCCTTGTTTTGTGGGCTCTTATTTAGATAAATTCTATTTAAGAGGTTTCACCTACTTATCTTTTTTGCCAAACAGAGAGAAGTGGACATATCGTTTGGGATGTTCCTTCAGGTCTTCAAGCAAACTTGCTGCATTGATGGTAGTTTGGTTCAGGTTATTGTATAATTGTGGATCGTTTAGCAGCAAACCAACGGTATTGTCTTTGCTGTTAAGCTTTTCTGTAAGCATTTTTACGTTACTAAGGGTTGCGTCTATTTTTTTGAACGTAGTGGCATAATCAATCTCTTTCAGATTGCCACTGATTACGACAAAATTATCTCCGATGGTATTCAGCTTCCCTGTTAATTGTGGAATGTCATTATTCATCAATACTTTCAGTTGGCGGCTGGTAACTTCCAGGTTAGCTGTCGTTTTTTCAATAGAATGTAGAGTTGCCGGAATACTTTGATCCGTCATAATCGTGTTCAGTGAAGTTAGGATGGAATCTAATTTAGGTAGCATCTTTTCTACAGCAGGCATCATAGCTGCTACTTTTTCCATCATTCCGTTGTTCAGCGTTCCGGGAATTGTATCACCTACCATGTAGCGTTCGCGCGGATTGTTAGCTAATAAGATATTCATTCTTACTCCGCCCATCAGTTCGGGCACCAATTCGGCAGAGCTTCCTTTCGGTATGCGAAGATCAGTGTCTACTTCTACTTCCACGATGACATTTTCCGGTTGGTTGTAATCATAGGCAATATCACGGACAATGCCTACGCGGACACCATCAGCGAATACCGGGCTCGATTGTGCCAGGCCGTTTACATTATGGAATTTCACATAAAAATAGCTGGCAGGCTTAAACATATTAATGCCCTTCAGATAGTTAATTCCGAAGACAAGTAAGCACAAGGCCGCAATACCTGCTATTCCTATTCTGACTTCTTTCGTAATGAGTTTCATGTTTTGTTATTTAGTCTTTTTATTTATTTCTTCTTTTCTTAAATTCGGCTATAGCCTCATTGATATTCATTTTCTCTCCGTTGCGGAATGCAATGATGAAAGCATCCTTAAATAATGGAGTCACCGTATTACGGCGCGTCCGCAGCACTTTGTTGTAATCAGGAGATGCCCCGTAAGTGTATTTGTATATTCCTCCTTCTTTATAGTAATCTACGTCTTTCAATCCCTTCAGTCGTTTGTCATTTTTGGCCAATGGACGTGAGGAAGTAAGTATTTGTATCTTAAACGTAATTTCGGAGTCGTTTGTTGTGCTTTCTGCAATAATTGGACGTTGAGTTTTCGCTTCTGCGATTAACTCTTTGGGGCGTGAAGAGTTTTTAGGTCTTTCTGCTGCTTTTTCTTGTGTACTCTCTGTCTGTGCAATTACAGGTGCTTCTGTAGTTTCTTCGTCATCATTTGGCAAAATGGTACGACTGGCACCGGTCAAACGGATTTCGTGTTCTCTTTTATAGGCCAGAAATGCCCGATAGATTCCTTTTGCTAAAGTAGTGGTTCCTTCGTCCGTATTCAGATAGCGTTCCTCTTCAGGAGTGGAAATGAAACCAAGTTCAACGAGAATACTCGGCATGGCACTGGCCTTTAATACCAGAAACCCGGCTTGATGTACACCACGGTCTATCCGTTTGCAATGATGACGAAACTGTTTTTGTACCAGAGATGCCAGATGCACACTCTGCTCCATGTACTTATCTTGCATGAATTCGAAAATGATATATGATTCTGCCGAATTTGGGTTGAACCCTGCGTAGCGGGTTTTATAATCATCCTCATATAGGATTACAGAGTTTTCCCGTTTGGCAACTTCCAGGTTAGCATCCGATTTGGCCAGACCTAATGTCCAAGTAGAAGCACCTTTGGCTGTCCGGTTATTGGCTAAAGCATTGGTGTGGATTGAAATAAATAGATCGGCTTTGGCATTATTGGCAATTTCGGCACGGCGATCCAGTGGTATAAAAACATCTTTGCTGCGGGTATATACTACTTTTACGTCGTTACAGTTTTGCTTAATCTGATTGCCCAATTTTAATGCTACCTTCAGATTGATATTTTTTTCTTTAGATATCTTTCCGATGGCTCCGGGATCATGACCGCCATGTCCGGCGTCAATAACGACAACAAAATCTTTTGCCCAGGCACTACCGACGTTTAGTGGAGAAACGAGTAGCCAAAGGCAAATCAGTATATATAATATGTGTGGTCTACGTAGTTCCATATAAAAATAATGTGCAAATGTAGCAGAATTTTGTTGAAAACTCACTATTTAGTGTTAAGTTTTGAGTTTTTTACCTTACTTTGCACTCTAAATTTAAATGATATAACGATGCTGAAGTTCTTGAAAAATTGGACGCTTCCGGTAGCGATGTTGTTAGGTGCCATTGGTTATCCTGTATTTATCAGCCTTTCTTTTTTGACTCCGATACTGATTTTCACTATGTTACTGCTTACTTTTTGTAAAGTGTCTCCTTGTGACCTAAAGCCTAAGCCCTTACATTTGTGGCTTTTGTTGATCCAGATATTCGGTTCATTGGCAGTTTATCTTCTTCTTTATCGTTTTAATAAAATTGTAGCGGAGGGAGCAATGGTTTGTGTTATTTGTCCTACAGCTACGGCAGCGGCGGTCATTACTTCTAAATTGGGTGGAAGTGCCGCCAGCCTGACTACTTATACGTTGATTGCAAATATTGGGGCAGCTGTTGCAGTTCCTATTTTCTTTCCGTTGATAGAGGCAAATCCGGATATTAGTTTTATAGGTGCGTTTCTGGTTATTTTGAGTAAAATTTTTCCATTGTTGATTTGTCCTTTTCTGGTGGCCTGGTTTTTGCAGAGGTTCATTCCGAAGGTTCATCGGGTATTGTTAAGTTATCACGAATTAGCATTTTATTTATGGGGTATTTCTCTTGCCATCGTAACGGCGCAAACTCTCTATTCGCTAATTAATGATCCGGCGGACGGACTGACAGAAATCACGATTGCAGTAGTCGCTTTGATAACTTGTTGTTTGCAATTCTTTTTAGGGAAAACCTTGGGTAGTGTCTATAATGACCGAATCAGTGGAGGACAAGCTTTGGGACAGAAGAATACGATTCTTGCCATTTGGATGGCTCATACTTATCTGAACCCACTTTCGGCTGTGGGGCCGGGGAGTTATGTTTTGTGGCAAAACATTATTAATAGCTGGCAGTTGTGGAAAAAGAGAAAGAATGATATGAAATAATGAATATAAGATATTGATATTTAGTTATGAGTGATAGCTTGGTTGCCTGATATGAATAAGTGGGCTAAGGTTATTTTAAATTATCTAAAACCAAATGGGAAGTTTATATTTGTGGAGTTTCATCCGATTGTATGGATGTTTGATGATGACTTTAAAAGGATTGAATATAATTACTTTAATTCCGGTGCAATTAGAGAAATTCAAGATGGAACCTATACGGATGGAGAAAACGGTTTGTTGCAGGAAGATGTAACGTGGAATCATAGTTTGAGTGAGGTGATAAACAGCCTTATACAAAGTGGGCTCACAATATCTTCTTTTGATGAATTTGATTATTCGCCCTATAATTGTTTTTCGAACACAGTAGAATGTGAACCTGGCAAATATAGGATAAAACATTTGAGTAATAATATTCCGATGGTCTATTCTATAATAGCTACAAAATAAATTTGTTAATCAAATATATACTAATACGCAGAATAAGTAAATTTCAAAAGAGTTAAGTTTATTCCTTTGTCTATATATTCAAAACGAACTAAACCTATTTACACTGACAGCAAGATATGTGCTGGCAAAAAGAAAAAAAATCCTTTGCTTTCTTTTCGCCAGCATTATTTTTGTACTTTTGCCGCATATAACAAGGCTCAAATGGATATAAATCAGAATTATATAGACGCAGTAAAGACCATAAAAGAAGCTATCCTACGCAGTCAGTATCGTGCTGCTGCATCGGTGAACAAGGAACAGCTGTCCCTTTATTACGGCATTGGGCGTTACGTGTCGGAAAATTCCCGTAAAGGCTTTTGGGGAAAAGGTGCAATTGAACAGATATCTTCCCTATTGCAGAAAGAACTATCGGGGCTAAGGGGGTTTTCGGCAACAAGCATAAGAAATATGCGTATTTTTTATGAGGAGTGGGATAAGGTTTTAAATCATCAGCCAACGGCGGATGATTTGGTGTTGAATGAAAAATTGCTTCTTGTAGAAATTCATCAGCCACTGGCTGATGAATTTAACTGGTCAGACTTCCTTTCAATCGGCTTTAGTCATCATACCGAAATAATATCCAAAGCTAAGACTTTGGAAGCAAGGCTATTTTATATACATGAATGCGCCATTCACTATTGGAGTAAATACACTTTAAGGGATTACTTAAAAGCAGACCTGTACAGCCATCGGGGAACTTTGCCTAACAATTTCGCACAAACATTGCCTGATACTAAGCAAGCTTTAAAAGCTGTTTGTTCATTCAAAGATGAATACTTGCTTGATTTCATTAATGTGGAGGAACTGAATGAGCAGGAGGAGGATTTAGACGAAAAGATAGTAGAAAAGGCGATTGTTGCCAATGTGAAGAAGTTTATCATGACCTTTGGGCAAGATTTCAGTTTTATAGGCAATCAATATCGCATGGAGGTTGCAGGGGAAGAAATGTTCATTGATTTGCTCTTTTTCAATCGGGAGCTTAATTCTTTAGTCGCGGTCGAGTTGAAATCAGGAAAATTCCGTGCATCCTATTTAGGACAGCTGAATACTTATCTATCCGCCTTGGATACATATATCAGAAAGCCGCATGAAAATCCCTCTGTTGGGATAATACTTTGCAGAGAAATGAATCAAACTTTTGTGGAATTTGCAGTTCGTGATTATAACAAGCCGATGGGAGTTGCTACCTACCGTGCATCCAAAGATATGCCGGAACGACTTCGTAACGCCTTGCCGGACATTGAGGAATTGAAAAAGCTATTGTAAGACAAAAGCCTTATTTGTTTTTTGGCAGGTAATTCCTTTTTCCTACTTATTACTGGGTTACTATACTGGCGATGTTGCCAGAAAATAAATAAGGATGTAATTATGAATATTGTTTCATTGCGAAAAAATCCTCAATATTTAGAGGAAGCGATTGCTTATTTCCAAAGTAAATGGGCTGACGAAGACAGTAAAATGGTCTATGACAACTGTTTTAGGACCTGTGTGGTGTCAGAATCTCCCTTACCACAGTTCTATCTTCTGATGGATAACGGAGAAATAATAGGTTGTGCCGGACTTGCAACAAATGATTTTAATTCACGAATGGATTTGTATCCGTGGCTGGTTGCCTTATTCATAGAGGAACGATATAGAGGACATAATTATGGAAGATTATTAATCGAAACCGTAGAAAAAGATACCCGACAATTGGGGTTTGGGAATTTATATTTGTGTACAAAGCATATAGGCTATTACGAACATTTCAGTTTTGATTATATAGGAGATTGCTATCATCCGTGGGGGGAACATACACGAGTTTATCAAAAACATATCACTTTCTCGGCTGATTTTTAGAGATACTTCTGGCATTTATGCGTTTGCCACAAGTTTAGTATATTCCTTTGTTTATATAGCAAATTAAACCTACTTCTATTGGAGGTAAAATATCTGTGGTAGTAAAAAGAAAAACAATCTTTTTCTTTTTACCAGCTTTGTTTTTATAGTTGGCTACCTTTTGTTATCTTTGTGTATCAGGCTCATTATTCGGTGAATATTTTTATTTTCTTACTATCTTATTACCCCGTTATTAATTATAAGAGTATATTTAGTTTGGTATATCTATAGCCGGTATAATGTACAGTGGAGATAAAGAATTTAAAGTGCCCTCTATCCGGTGGGACGGAACTATAAAATATTGGATTATGGATAAAATATTGCGAGCTTTCTGGAATCGTTATTTTCATTATGATTGGGCTTTTGGTCTGTTCCTGATTTTATTATTCGGTGTTCCCCGGTTTGTTATCGTCCTGCAATCTTACGTGACAAGAAGTTATGGTATAGTGATGTTTGTTTTTTTAGCCATGTGGTTTGTACCCTTTATTTTCCTTACCCGATACGGACGGAAATGCATTGGCATAAGGAGGCCTGATCACTGTGGACGTTTGTTTTTGTCTTTTATTGCGGGAGGGATGTCTTGTGCTGTTATATTTGCCCTTTTCTTTTTATTATATGATAAAACAATGGATAACGCGTTTGTATATATAGGAGGGAATAATCCCGGGGCATCCATTTCAGGACCTGACAAGCAGCTTTATTTTTGGATAGCTGTTATTCCAAGTATGATATTTAGCCCGATAGGGGAAGAGTTTTTATACCGTGGGGTGATACATGGCAGTTTTGTTCAAAGGTTTGGTGAGTCGAAGGCCTCTGTTTTAGATTCATTGGCCTTCGCTGTTACCCATGTTGCCCATTTTGGTATTGTTTATGTTTCTGGTATTTGGCAATTTCTTCCTTTCCCCGCTGTTCTTTGGGTTTTATCCATGTTTGTAGTCAGCCAGATTTTTTTCAGATGTAAGCAGTTTTGTAATTCCATTTGGGGAGCCGTGTTTGCACATGCGGGTTTCAATTGCTTCATGATGTATTTTATTTTTTATCAGTTATAGAACACACTCTCACTTTCTGAATTTAGTTAAGTTCTGATAGTTTCATGTGTTCTACATCGAATACTACTCGCTATTGATATATTCCGAATAACTTTTACGTAACTGATAATCTTTGCCGGAGAAGTTCATACGGTCGAAGTTGAGTGTACAGGTTTCGAATCCGTAGAAGAATGGAAACCCTAATAATCCGGATTGTCTGGTTATGGAATCCGCTGTATATGTATTGAAGAATTGTACCGGACAATCATTCACGTCCATCACTTTGACGGAAGCCGTGTCCGGTGTGTGTATGAAACTTCCTTCTCCGCCTGTGTCTAATAGATAACTCCGGTTGTTCGCGAATAGAAAAACACAAACGGTTTCTGCGAAACATATATTGGGATCGATGGGATGCCTTTGCTCCTCTTTTTTGAAAGTTAATTTGCCAAATTCGAATTCTATTTTAGAGATTCTCCGGAGTTCTTTTATTCCTATAGATGGTGTCGTCACCGGAAAAGATAGGATCCTTTTCAACAAGAGAAACATGGACTACCGTGTTGTGGAAAGTGATATTACCCAATTGTAAAGTCTCTACGAAACCGGTGGTAGCTTGTGAAGTACCGAACATGCCGTTTACGGATATGGTATCTCCTATACATGTCACGTTACATTTCGTCGGGGCGATTAAAATAATAATTCAATGATACTTTTGCATGTAACCGGGTTGCTTCATCCATCACAGAAGAAGAATCGTTATACAGTTTCCACAGTTGTGGAGCATCCTGATAATCGTCTAATGCTAATATTTTCGACCTTAAAGAAGTGGTTGTTTGTGAAAAGGCAGTCATTGAAAAACAAATTGTCCAAGTAAGAATGCCGAGCTTTAGTCTTGCCATAGTAGTATATGTTATAATTCAATTAGTTCTTGTGAGTTTATGTGTTTTTTATGCAAAGTCATCAGTGTCGGCATCAGAATCCGGCATCCTTTTTATATAAGCCATAGATTACACTAAATGTAGATAATCTGTCCGTCCTACCTTCAATGTAGTCTATGGCATATTAATGAAGTTTTGTTCGTTGACCCGAATCTTTAGTGTGCGAACAAGTCGTTTGTCGGAATTTCATTTCCTTCGCTACCTGTTACAGTCATTTTCAGTTGTCCACCGTTTTGGTCAAAGTATCGTACTTCTATCGGGTGGTATCCTTTGGCCAATGCTTTCTGTCCAATCACTTCGCGCGGTCCGTGCGGTCCGTCGTTGTTGATAACTTCTTCACCGTCTATCAGTAAGGTACTGCCGTCATCAGACAGCAGGGCAAAAGTGTATATGTCATCTTTCGGAGCATTGATAAATCCTTTGATTACCAAACCGATGTTTCCCTTTGCTTTTTCCGGGATCATTATTTTCTCAATGGCATAAGTTCCGTTCAGTGGAGCTTTGGGGATGTCAGCGCATTTGCTGCCTTTAAATTCATACCATTTAGCTTCCAGACCTTTGCTGGAAGGAGTGGTAGTTGTGGCTGGAGCATATTCGCTCTTAATGAAACGCGTACGTGCGATATCACCGGCTTTCCCGTTAGGACGGAACGTACGGAAGGTAAAATCGGTTGTTTCTTTCACTGGGATAGGACCTTCGTATTTGGATGATTGCAGCGTCGGAATGCTTCCGTCGGTAGTATAACGAATATCTGCACTCGGATCCAGGCAAGTCACACTAACACTTCCCTCACCAATGAAAGCGTTGTTGCGGTGGAAACCTTCCAGATCGGGGATACGATAATTGATACCCATGATGTTGAGGCGTTCGAACTGATTGGCCAACCGTTGCGCGAAGGTATTCCAGTCTTTCTGCGAAGCCTGGCTCCATCCCAATTCGGCAATAGCCAACAGACGTGGAATTGCCATGTATTGCATCCGTTCACGTGAGGGAATCCATTCGCACCAAATGTTTCCCTGTACGCCTTTGAGAAGTCTTTGTTGTTCAGGAGTCGCTCCTTCGATCGTCAGGTCGAGATCATAAATATTGCGTACAGAATTCTTGTCTTGTTGGTAATCCAGGTAGAATTGGCTGTTGGGGGAGAAGATGATTGAGTTGCCCTGTTGGGTAGTCTTTTTCGGAGCATCCTTGACCCAGCTTCTCCACCACATGACGGTAGCAGTCGGGCTTAATCCACCTTCGATGATTTCGTCCCAGCCGATCATCTCTTTGCCTTTTGAGTTGAAAAACTTTTCCATGTTATGGATAAACCAGGCTTGCAGTTCTTCTTCTGTCTTCAATTGGTTGTCTCGCATACGTTTCTGGCAGTCGGGACATTTTTTCCAGTTTGTCTTTTCCACTTCATCGCCGCCGATGTGCACATATTTATAAGGGAACAGGTCAATCAGTTCGCTATATATGTTTTTACAAAACTCTATTGCGGATTCTTTTCCGGGGCAAACGGGAGAAGAGAATGTGCTTCCCCAACCTACTTTGTCGGTACAGGCTACTCCGGAATAATTGCTGACGGCTGCCAGCATGTGACCCGGCATGTCAATTTCGGGAACAATGTCGATGCCGCGTACTTTGGCATATTCTATCACTTCTTTTATATCCTCTTGTGTATAATAACCGCCATACAGCGTGTCACCTTCCACGATGCGAAGTTTGTTTTCCGGAATCTGGTAATCGGGGTTATCTTCCGATTTAGCCAGTTCCATGCATGACCGGTCGTGTGAATTGAACGTACGCCAAGCTCCTTTTTCGGTGAGTAACGGATATTTTTTGATTTCAATGCGCCATCCCTGGTCATCTGTCAGGTGCCAGTGGAACTTATTCATTTTATAAAGTGCCATTACGTCAAGCAGTTCTTTTACTTCTTCTTTGGTATAGAAGTGGCGGGATACGTCGAGCATAATACCACGCCATTCGAAGCGCGGGGCATCTTCAATCTGTACGGCGGGTATGGCCCATGTCACGCTGTCCACCACCTGCTTCGATTCAATCTGAGGTGGAAATAACTGGCGGAGTGATTCGATACCGGCTATCACACCGTTATAAGAATTTCCTGTAATCTCTATTTGATCGGGTTTTGCGGTGAGCGTATATGCCCCCTCCTTGCCTTCTATAGCAGTGGTAGAAAGAGTGATGTTTCCTTTGCCTTCTTTCACCTGGATGTTATATCCGGTGGCTACTGACAGAATGCCTTTCAGGTACTCTGCCGCTGGAAGCAGTTCCGGATTGGTGGTACCGATGATGGTGTTTGGGGTTAATACAAACGCACCATGGTTCTGTTGCACTTTGTTTGGCAACGGTACAATAGAAACATCTCTGGTAGCGGGAGTGGGGCTACAGCCCGTCAGCAGTAATGCGCCGGTGAAAGCACAGGTTGCTAACCATTGTTTGTAAGATGGTTTTGTCATAAGGATAATTATTGGATTGTTTTTCAAATTAGTTTTAGTCTGCTTACTTTTACTGTATGGAAAGCACAAATATACAATCAATTCTTTTGATAATCTTCATTCCTGATTGAAAAACTGTTGCTATCTTTGCTCTTACGTAAACTTTCGCAGTCGGCTGTATGTTTCTTCTTCAGAAGAAATCGGTTTATTAAGTTGCTTTTTGCCTGTTTGTCAGTGTTTGTCATGGGATGGCTAATGCTTTTGACGTATTGCTTCTTTCGATTTATGTACGTGCCTTCTTGAGACCACGGCTGTGATTCAAAGAGATCGCAATTGTGAACTGATGGAACCACAGTTGCAGATTGAACTGAATAACAAACTAAAAACTGTTGATAAATGCGTGAAATTGATAAGATAAACAGTGTGAATTTGCTTACTGAATAAGGAATGAGCAAGCCGGAAATTATAAAAAGTGAATAGAATATGGGAGCGCTTGATTTAATTGATAAATATTATCCTCAGGATAATGAGTTAAGAAATATATTGTTGGTTCACAGTCGTTCGGTTGCCGATAAGGCATTATGGATAGCCGATAAGCACCCGGAGTTGAACCTTGATATTACTTTTCTGAACGAAGCTGCCATGTTGCATGATCTCGGAATTTTTCTGACACATGCTCCGGGCATTAAGTGTTTGGGTAAGGAGCCATATATTTGTCATGGATATCTGGGAGCCGAGCTGGTGCGCAAAGAAGGTTTTCCGCGGCATGCTTTGGTTTGTGAGCGTCATACCGGTGCGGGACTTTCACTGGAAGAGATTATTAAACAGCAGCTTCCTATTCCGCATCGTGAAATGTTGCCGGTCAGTATAGAAGAACAAGTGATTTGCTTTGCTGATAAATTCTTTTCGAAAACACATCTTGATCGTGAAAAATCGGTGCAAGATGCCCGTAAAAGTATTGCCCGGTACGGTGACGAAGGACTTCGACGCTTTAACAATTGGTGTGAGCTGTTTCTTTAGTGCCTAAAAAAGAATTAAAAATCAAGATTCTCAAGTATATTTGGTGAAGATTGTGTACTTTTGCCCCTTCAAGCGTAAACTATTAGTTAATGACGCCATTGAAAGCAAATACAATACTATCATTCATACTATTATTGATCCTCCTGATGCTTCCGGATGAAGCGATGGCTCAGCGTCGCCGTGTCAGAGAGGTGAAGGGACCTGTCACTTATTCGCCCCAGCAAACTGATTCATTAAAAGCAGACACGCTGAAGGCCGATACTTTATCGTTGCAATCTGCCGGAAAGAAGAAACAACCTCTGGATGCCCCTGTGGTTTATTCGGCTAATGATTCCATCGTCTTTACCGAAGGTGGCTTTGCGCATTTGTATGGCGATGGTAAAGTGAATTATGAAAAAATAGAATTGGGAGCACAGATCATCACCATGAATATGGATAGCAGTACGGTGTACGCTCGCGGTGTGACTGACTCGTTAGGGGTTGAACAAGGCAAGCCTGTGTTTAAGGATGGCGATACGCCTTATGAAACCAAAGCAATCCGGTATAATTTCAAAAGTAAAAAAGGATTTATCAATAACGTCGTTACCCAGCAGGGCGAAGGATATGTTGTGGGTAATAATGCCAAAAAAGGAGCTAATGATGAACTGTTTATGGAAAACGGACGTTATACGACCTGTGATCATCACGATCATCCACACTTCTACATGCAGTTGACCAAGGCCAAAGTCCGTCCCAAGAAAAATGTGGTGACCGGCCCTGCCTATCTGGTGGTAGAAGATGTACCGTTGCCATTGGCTGTACCTTTCTTTTTCTTTCCTTTTTCCAGCAGTTACTCTTCAGGTTTTGTGATGCCCAGCTACATGGACGACTCCAGCCGTGGCTTCGGATTGACGGGAGGTGGTTATTATTTTGCCATCAGCGATATAATGGATCTTAAATTGACCGGAGATATATTTACAAAGGGCTCGTGGGCAGGTAATCTGGAAACCAATTACAATAAACGTTATAAATATTCCGGTTCGTTACAGGCCGGCTATCAGGTGACTAAATTGGGAGATAAGGGCTTGGCTGACTATTCGGTTGCCAAGGACTTTAAGATTGTATGGAATCATCGGCAAGACCAGAAGGCCAGCCCGAACAGTACTTTCTCGGCAAGTGTGAATTTCGCGACCAGTAGTTATGAGCGTACCAATATCAATAACCTCTATAATTCTCAGCTGATGACTCAGAATACGAAAACTTCGAGTGTGAGTTACTCCCGCAGTTTTCCGGATCAGAAGCTGACGCTTGCAGGTACTTTCAACATCGCCCAGACCATGCGTGACTCTTCAATAGCTGTCACCTTGCCTGACTTGAATATCACGCTGAGTACTATTTTCCCTTTTAAGCGTAAACGTGCGGTAGGCGAAGAGCGCTGGTACGAAAAGATTTCCTTGCGTTACTCGGGACGTCTGACCAACAGCTTGAAAACCAAAGATGACCGCTTGTTCAAAGCCGGTTTCAGAGAGTGGGAGAATGCGATGCAGCATAACATTCCGGTACAGGCCACCTTTACTCTTTTTAAGTATTTGCAGGTAGTGCCTTCATTCAATTATACAGAGCGCTGGTATACCCGTAAGGTGATGAAGAGTTATGATGAAACTACCCGGAAATGGGATACACACCCCGGCGATACGATTCATGGATTCTACCGGGTATTTAATTATTCGGCCAGTTTGTCGTTGAGCACAAAGATGTATGGTATGTATCAACCGCTGTTTATGAAGAAAAAGGAAATACAGATCCGTCACGTCTTTACGCCCCAGATTTCATTGAATGGTTCTCCAAGCTTCGGACAGTTCTGGGAATACTATCGTGATGCGGACGGTAATGACCAGTATTACTCGCCTTATTCCAGCCAGCAGTTTGGTACGGCTCCGCGTGAAAAGTCCGGGACGGTCAGTTTCGATGTATCGAACAACCTGGAAATGAAATACCGTAACAAGAAGGATTCTCTTATGAAAATAAGCCTGATCGATGAGATAGGCTTCAATCTTTCTTATAATATGGCGGCACAGAAACAGCCGTGGAGCAACCTGAATATGCGTTTGCGTATGAAGTTTAAAAAGTTTAATAACTATACGCTGAACATGAACGCGGTGTTTGCCACGTATGCTTATACATTCGATAAGTCGGGTAATGTAATAGTGGGTGATCGTACCGAATGGTCTTACGGACGCTTCGGGCGATTCCAGGGATGGGGCTCTTCTATTAACTATACTCTTAACAATGATACTTGGAAGAAGTTGTTCGGAAAAGATAAAGATAGCGATCAAAAGAAGAAAAAGGATAGTGCTGAGGACGAGGGAGGAAATTCGACGGGTGACGAAGCGGTTACTGAAAAGAAAGTGGAGAAAGCGCAGGCAGACAGTGACGGATATCAGGTTTTCAAGATGCCATGGTCGCTGAATTTTAACTATTCGTTCCGCATTAGCGAGGATCGTAGTAAGCCGATCAACCGTAACACCATGCGTTATCCGTTTAAGTATACCCAAAACATCAATATGTCGGGTAATCTGAAGATTTCCAATAACTGGTCGTTTACATTCAATTCCGGATATGATTTCGAAGCGAAAGAGATCACTCAGACTTCTTGTACGATTACTCGTGATTTGCACTGTTTCAATATGTCAGCCAGTATTTCTCCTTTCGGACGTTACCGCTATTATAACTTTACGATCCGTGCAACGGCCAGTATCCTGCGTGATTTGAAGTGGGATAAGAGAAGCCAGACTCAAAGCAACATCCAGTGGTATTAATAAATATCTATAAACGTTCCTTGTTTTTGATACGTTATGAGTATTATTCACCACAGAGGACACAGAGGGCACAGAGTTTTAATATCTTGTTTATATGGATGTTTAAGAGAAAGATATTCTCTGTGTCCTCTGTGGTGAACTTGATTCGTTTCTGATACGATATACAGTTTTAACCTTTCTCTTCCAGATACCTTACCTACCAGTTTATCTCTGTTTTTCCGTGGGTTTTCAAGTATTCATTCGTTTTGCTGAAATGCTTATTCCCAAAGAAGCCGTTGTAGGCAGAGAGGGGAGAGGGGTGTGCCGAACTGAGTACCAAATGCTTGTTACGGTCAATAAAGGCACCTTTCTTCTGTGCATAACTTCCCCAAAGGATGAAAACCAGGTTTTCTCTTTCTTCCGCCAGAGCGCGGATAGCGGCATCTGTAAATTCTTCCCATCCGCGGCGTTGGTGCGAACCGGCCTGATGGGCACGTACTGTTAAAGTAGCGTTGAGCAACAGGACACCTTGCTCGGCCCACCGTGTCAGATTACCGGTGGGAGGTGTTGCCGTACCGATATCTTCTTTTATTTCTTTGAAGATGTTCACCAAAGATGGCGGAAAGGCTACTCCGTCATTCACCGAGAAACAAAGGCCGTGTGCCTGTCCGGGACCGTGGTAAGGGTCTTGCCCGATAATGACTACTTTTACTTTGTCAAAGGGACATAGGTTGAATGCATTGAATATCAGCTTTCCCGGAGGAAAAATCTGGTATTGGCTATATTCGCTTCTGACAAATTCGGTCAGTGTGCGGAAATAATCCTTCTCAAATTCCGGTTGTAAATGAGCTTTCCAGCTCTCTTCTATTTGTACGTTCATAGGCTATTAAATAAGGTGTATATTAAGGGCTGTACATTCACGGCGCATCTCTTCCGGCCAGATACTTGCCTGAATCTCGCCGATATGAGCTTTGCGTAAGTAGAACATGCACAAACGCGATTGTCCGATACCGCCGCCGATAGAGAGTGGAAGCGTATCATTCAGTAATCTCTTATGGAAATAAAGCTCCAGTCTCTGTTCCTGATTCTCTTGTTTTACCTGACGAAGAAGAGCCTCTTTGTCTACGCGGATACCCATTGAAGATAACTCAATGGAGCGTTGCAGCACATCGTCCCATAGCAACAGGTCACCATTCAGTCCGGGTAAGTCGTTCAGCCCTGTGCTGGTATAGTCGTCATAGTCCGGAGCACGTCCGTCATGCTTTTTGCCATCACTCAGCTTGCAGCCGATACCAATGATGAACACGGCTCCATACTTTTTACAGATGGCATGTTCACGGCATTTAGGTTCCATATCGGGATACAACTGGCGTAATTCTTCCGAATGGATAAAGTGCAACTTCTGTGGCAGGCAAGGCTTGATTTGCGGGTACATTTCGTACACCATATATTCCGTACGGATCATGGCGGCATAGATACGGTTGACGATCTCTTTTAAGAAGTCGGCATTGCGATCTTCGGCAGTAATCACCCGTTCCCAGTCCCACTGGTCTACATAAAGTGAATGAAGATTGCCCAGTTCCTCGTCTGAACGAATGGCGTTCATATCCGTATAAATACCGTAACCCGGCTCAATGTGGTAATCTGCCAAAGTAAGTCGTTTCCATTTAGCAAGTGAGTGGACTACTTCAGCTTGTGCATCGCCCAAGTCTTTGATAGGAAATGAGACAGGACGCTCGATGCCGTTCAAGTCATCATTGATACCCATTCCTTTGAGCACGAAGAGTGGGGCTGTGACACGTCGCAGACGCAGTTCTGAAGAAAGATTCAACTGGAAGAACTCTTTAATTTGTTTGATACCCAGTTCTGTCTGTTTCAGGTCAAGCAAGGGTTTATAATTCTGAGGTTTTATTAGGTAACTCATAGGTTTATTGATTGTTATTTGTCGGCAAAGATATGAATAATATCTATATCTGTACGAATAATAGGCTGAAATGTTATCAAATTGATCGTTTTATATAGCATAAGAGTTGCAAAATAATATTTGCGGATATGACGTTCGGTAGATAGATACTACAAAAAATGGTGAATCATTAGGAAAATGCGAAGTTTTTTTATACTTTTGTCGTCGCATAAAACAATGCTCCTGTAGTTCAACGAATAGAATGTAGGTTTCCGGTACCTAAGATAAGGGTTTGATTCCCTTCGGGAGTACATTTAAAAACGCTAATTTCTTAAATATAAGATGATTAGCGTTTTGATTTTATTGGGGTTGCACAACTTTTGCACAACATTTTGCATCGTATAGATGATTAATGAGCTAATGGAACATTGCCTAAATCAAGTAGAAGCATAAATAAATCCCGGGCCAATTAGGACCCGGGATATTTTATGGTGTTCGAATGAATAGCTATGATGATCCTTATCTCCTTGTTGGGGTAAAGTTAAGTTCAAAATCAGTTGAGATTGTTTTTCCTGATTTTGTCTGCACCTTAAAAGTGATACTTTGTCTACTTTGTAGTGGGTGTACCAGAAATTTAATATAACCCATCTGATATAAAAGAATCAGTTCTTCACCTTTTAAATCTGAAAATGACTTAGAATAAGGATAGTATTCCTTAGAGGGTCTATACGGGGCGGGTGTTGTGTCTTCTGTTTTAGGGTATTCTTTATACCCGCTTTTTATAAACTCCAATGGTGAGGAATAATACAGTATTGCAATATCATTTAGTGAACTTCCCTTTTTATGGTTATTGTCAAAATCGGTATTGCATATTAAATCAAGTGAAGTAATAGTATCAACTAGGCACGGATTAGAGAAAGGAACCATATAGCGATTATAGCTGACATCACCATATTTAGTGCAAAGTTCATCATACTGCGGGTTTCCCCTGGCAATATTTTCACCTTGAAACATAAAATACAATTCATCGTTGTTGCTTATGTTTCCGGATACAATTTCTTTAATATCAATAAATCCTTGTAGGAAGCTTTTTGAAAATAAAGCTCCTGTTATTTTTTGCTCTTCGCATGAACAAAGGGTCAAAAGTGACAATAATAATATATATATTTTTTTCATCGGTGTATATTGGTTATCATTCTAGGTTTAAATGCGAAAGTTGGGATTCTCTTTCCGTTAGTATCAGGCATTGTAACAAATGGTTGGTACCATCCATTATATAACCCTCCCCATCCATAGTTGTTGCGTACAAATAGAAAACGTCTCTTTTCAGAGTCACAGTCCATCTCGCCTCTTCTTGGTCTGCATATTCTAATGTTTAACATTTCATATCGATAGCCATCCACTACCCATGCATGGCCATCTGAATGTGTTTGAAAGATGAAATAGTCGCTTTCTTTATCAAATCCACATTGATATACTGGGTGCCCGGCTTTTAAAGACTCGACTAGTCCTTTGTCGCTATAGCTAATTAAATCACTACATGTATAGCCCATTTTTCTTAATAGACCTGGGATTTTTTCACTTTTAGCACCGCTTTCTTTCACTCCATATTTCATACCTACATTTAATCCCACTCTTCTAATAAAATGCGCTAATTGACTCGTTGCATCGGGGTACTTGTATTGGTCTGAACTACTTTTGATTTTATAAATGGTATTCCAATCATAATTATATCCTTCGAATGTGTTTGGATATTTATTATATGCACATATCTGTGCTGTTGCAATGGCTACACATCCGGCTTTGGCATATTCTGTGCCAATGACACATTCTTTATTATAAGGGTTGTTTTGTGACCACTCTATATCCATGAAAGGACCTACTTGTTCTAGTAATTCATTTCTGGTTTCGGGGGTTTCAGCGAATCTCGGATTATTTCCTTGATTATTGATATCATATAAAATAGTGTGTATAGCACTTTTTATGAACATCTTTAAAGCAAGAACCTGGCATGTGTCTTTTAAGTTAAAGTGTCCTTTATCTGAGTATGCATAAATAGGTGCGGTTCTGCTATCTGCCGCTGCTACTCCAAAGCCTCCATCTTTAAAATTGATAATGTATAGCAATGTATCGCTACTTAATGAATTTGCTTTCAATGAACGGGTTATTGCTGGTGTCGTTTTTACAACCTCGATGTTTTCGATTTCCGCCGAATAAGCATTCCGGGTACTTCCTTTTGTAGAGTTAATCACATCGAGGACTGTGAAGACAGCATCCGAGACGGGGATTTTATAAGAAATGTCTTTAAAACTCTCCGCTTTAGTTGAGTGATCAAAAGAAGCAATTACATTATTTTCTCCACAGGAGTAGAATAGTAGTGATGTGAAGATTATCACATACAGTTTGTTCTTCAGATTTTTATTCATAGTTTTTGATTGTTTATGCGGGATTGTAATTGAGCCATATTACATTACCGCGGGTTAAAAATATTTTTTAAGGGCTCTTTTGCATTTTCATTTGTAGTGTATTTAGGTTAATAACTATATTAGTTAATTTGTCCGACAACGCAGCGGTTATATTGTATATTCACTTAAAAACTTTATTAATTATGTCAGACGAAGAATTACGTATTCGGTGTATAGAGTTGTCCGTAGAATGCTTCAGTTGGTTTAAAGGGAACGAGCATGGTATAAAAGGTACTCCTATCGCATTAGCTGATCTTATGTATCAGTTCGTGAAAACAGGAAAGTCTCCAGATGCCAAACCCTATTACCCTCAACCACTGTAGTCCCTTTTATAAAATCTTTCAATTCCATATTCATGTGTTTATAGCCTTAATGTTGTTGCTATTACGGTTATTTACATTTATCCGTGACGGTTAATCTGTGATATACGGTTTATTCCTTTTTGTGACTGCATTCTTGTCTGTTTCGACACACACCTCTCCATACATTCCTGATCCGTGCCACGCTAGATAACCATAAGCGTGAACTCGTTTATCTTCCCCTTCATCAATAATATAGGAATGTTGCTTTTTGTTCCCTCTAGGCAAGAAACCTATATGGATTCCAGCATCGTTGTATACTGCTATTGCATATTGATCATATTCATTGTCAGTTTGCGCAATTGCATAACCGTTAAACTTTCCTACCATGGTAATTGGAAGATCTCTGTAATACGCCCCAGCTATTGGAAATTTACCGTATCCCTTACGTGCTGATAGACCGATGCATTTATCTCCGATATAATATTGCTGAGATTCGGTTAATTCGTTTCGCCGTGATATATGCTCTTGAGATTTCAGAATTTTATCTTTTTCGTTCTGCCAATCACTTTTCAAAATCAATATTACGGCAACAATAAAAACGAGTAATCCCATAATAATCCATTCCATATCTTGAGGTTTTAGCATTGATTAATTAATATCCACCCTCCCACCCATAGGCGTTAGGTTTGGTTCTTTTTTATAATTTTGTTATCAATATTAGGTATGAGTGTTAGCTTGCAAGTCCTTTATTCAGACTTTCTTTTTCTTTATACTTGGCTAATTCAGCCTCTAACCTTTCATTCTTTTCGATGAGAGCGTCTATCGATGCTCTTAATCTCTTGATTTCTTTTTCCATTTCTGTATTTGTTAATTCACCATCGACGTTGATAGGTGATATTTTGGTTTCATTTATTGTAGGCCTGATCATTTCTCCAATTTCACGGAATAGCCATTCAGAGGATAAATCAGTGTATAAAAGAAGAAATTCTTTAGCTCTATCTACGGTTATGCTTTTAGGCTTGGTGAAAGCGCCAACTCCCCAATTTAATTCTCGTTCTGCTGATGTCGGTGAAATCCCTTTATAATCAAGGAATTCTTTGATTTTCTCTTTGACTGTCATAGTGCGTTTTTTAATAAGTGTTAATTAAAGATTATATTCTTTGATAAAGTGAATATAAAAGAATATAATCTTTATATTTGCATCGTGATTAATATCAAACCCTATTAACCACGAATTACAATTTGAAATAATCAACAATTATAATATTAAATTATGGAAACAACAAATTTCGTGACCAAAAAATCATTGACCGGAACATTAGCCAACATGTCCGTAAAAGAAGTTATTGAAATCAACATCAAAGATTTCAAAGAGTACTCTATCCGCAATGCAGCTATTAAGCTGAAAAAGAAAGGATATCTATTTAGCGTGTCCAGCGCCGGCCGGATTGATACAACAGCAGTAATGAGATTAAAATAGGAAAGATTGACAGTGGAAGAAAAACCGAACTGCATCGGCAATTGCCGCCTCTGTCCTGATCTGTGCAAATGCCCGCCCGATCATCTTCATTGCGAAGATTGCGGAATCGAAATAGAACCGGGTGAAGGTATCAGTATCGAAGTTGAGGCTATCATATCCGGACATCCCGGCACTAAAATGATAACAGTATGTCCGGTATGTTTCGCGGATCATTACCAGGGAGATGAAACAATAGAATTTGAGTAATAACTAAATTAAAACAATAAGGAGAAATAACAATGACTACAGGAACAATTATCTTTTTAACATTAATTGCCGCCCTCGTGCTGGTACTTGGAGTGGCTGTCATTTGGCAATGTTGCAATATAAGGAACTTAATCGACGAATCCGCAAAAGAAAGTCGGAATGATATATATGGAACCTATAGTAGTTTAAAGCATCTGTTAGTGAAGTATATCGGTGAATCGAAGAAAGATCTTAGCCCCGACTCAGAGAACGCATCTAAATCCAGCCTCTGTCCTCTGGATTTAGATAGCACACGGAGTCTCCGTGACTGCTTGGAGGATATTTGTAAGTTCTACGGCATTCCAGTACATCTCTTAGCAAGGGGAATGCAAGAAGCGGGAAAAGAGCTTAATCTCAAATCAGAGAGTGTCTCTAAATCCGGCCTCAGCCCCGAAAGCGCCACGCCTAATGGTACTATTACGCCGCCTTCATCTCTTAGTGATATAGAACTTCGTAAATACTGCATAGAGCAGACCAATAAAGATCAGGTGTATCTCCGGATAGAAGATGCTCAGAGGCTTTATGACTACATTTTGAATGGTAATCAGTGAGGAAAGGAGGTAACAAATGAGCATTAAAGAAATACTGAGTAGTGATTCAAATTTAAGTGTAACAATAAAATCTACTGATTTGAAAGAGTTTGCGGATCATATTATAAAACAGACGATCAAAGAGGTTTTGGCCTCTAATATGAAGTCGGATGAAGAGTATTTAACCGTCAACGAAACCGCAAAGATGCTTTGTGTTAATCGTAGTACTTTATGGAGTTGGAACAAAAAGGGATACTTATGTCCTGTTGAGATAGGCGGGAAGCGTCGCTATAAAATAAGTGATATTGATTCAATTCTTAAAAATAAACGAACCGATGAAGAATATGAATAGTCTTTCTAAGCATCTGCTTATGGTCATCATATCCATAGTTACGGTTGCCGGTTGCATCTATGCCGGCAACGTAGAGATGAATGATGATATCCTCTCAGGTATGAGTTTTGAGAAGTACCAGTACATCCATGATCGTATCGGTGATCGTGCCACTTCATCGGATGTGGTAAAGGAGTATTTGCGTAATCGACAGTTCTATGATTCAATCGCCTATTAAATTCAAATCAGTTTAGAAATGAAGCAAAAGATAGAAGAAGTAAAAGGAAAAATTAATCGCTATTATAGCGACTTTATTGAAAAATGCCTTGAAGTACATGGCATTGATTTAACAACAATCATCAGTGATTGTGTAACGGCTGGTTATGAATCCCGTTCGGATGAAATCATAGAGCTTAGGAGAGAATTAGACAGCATAGAAGAAATGAATAGTGATGGTAATAAAATTCTGGATGCTATTAAGAGAATGGCAGCAGATGACAATAAAGGTTTGAGAATGACCACTACGATAGTCGATGTTAAAGATGATCCGCGCGGCTCAATCGTTGGCTTTGGGACTGAAAAAGTTTGCGGAGATGATGCCCTTACCCAAACAATGGGTTTACCAGGTAAGTATATGGCATGTGCCTTTTTTATAGATCGAGAAGAACTAAAGAAATACCTCTAAACGAATAAGATATGAAAAGTTAAATTCTTAATAAGAAAGAACTGAATCAATAAGATGAAGATACAAAACTTTAGTATTCCCCCCGAATGTCGGCATGCCTCTGTTGAGGCTGTAGACAATAGGTTAATAATCACATTTGAACCGGAGAATCTTTCAGATTTCTTCTGTCAGGAAACGGACCATATAGAGCAGACTCCCAGGATCGGTGATTTAGCTTTGTTCTGGGATACCGCCTATAGAGGTTCCGCCATTATTGCCCGACTGATAGATGAAGACCGTATAAACGGTGTACAGGCGTATCAGGCCGCCAATGATGTCTGGTACGAAAACGCCATCCGCTTTCGAAGTGACGAACAATACCGCTTAATAACTCAAAGGCATGATGTGGAAAAAGAAAACGACTGATTTAAAGAAGAAGTCTCCTAATCTGAAGAACAAGTTGGATACTGTGTTCAGCCGCTTTATCCGTTTACGTGACGCCAGGAAAGACGGGACATTTCAGTGCATCTCCTGTGGGAGAATTTTGCCTTTGGATCAGGCGGATTGCGGGCACTACATAAACAGACAGCACATGTCCACCCGATTCAGTGAAAAGAACTGCAATGCCCAATGCCGATCGTGCAATCGTTTCGATGAAGGCAACATGCAGGGGTATCGCCGTGGTCTGATATTGAAATACGGTGAACCTGCGGTTCTGTTGCTTGAATCCATGAAGAATCAGACAAATAAGATCTCCGACTTTGAGTACAGTACCATGATCAAGTATTATCAGGGCGAGGTTAAACGTCTGAAAGAAGAGAAGCAGATACGCCAAATATGACATATATGGAACTTTTGAAAATATGAAAGTGATACATGTGTATTTGATCTTCAAAAAGAAGAACTACTACTTCGGTTCTCTCAGTGCCATTTTTGAGCATCTGGATGAAACCGACATAGGAATTAAGAAGCGCACATTGCTGCATCGTTCGGATGAATCCACCATCTTGACAGATAGGGCGATCATCATAAAATCAACCCTGCTTAGATGCAGGAAATCAACAAAGAAAATATGATTATGAAACCAAAGAAACAATTAATTGAAACAGCCGTAAAAGATGGCAGTATAGACAGAATGAACATGCTTCTCTCAGCCGCGCATCTGTTGAATTGCGAGGCAAACAGCCTGATAGAGGAAGCGTCCGATGTTATGTTGGCCAAGGGTCTGTTACTTGGAAACCTGAAGAAGCTGCATAACGACTTTGTGAAATGTGCTGACCGCTATTTCAGAGAGTTCGCCACGCTTGTAACTACGGATAAATCCAAGATGGATATGTTTGGCGATTTGGATGGCTCCGACAAGTCATTCAGGGAGTGGGCCAAGGTGTCGGCCGATTGGGAACCTAAAAAGGAGGTTGAGTAATGAAAGATATCGAATTATTTAATAATCATTTCCAGAATTATAAAGTTTACGGGATTCCCAAAGCACAATTAATCATTGCAGATGTACCCTACAATCTTGGAAACAACGCCTACGCCTCCAATCCTTCCTGGTATGTCGATGGCGATAACAAGAATGGCGAAAGCGATCTGGCCGGCAAAGAGTTCTTTGATACAGATAAAGACTTCAGACCTGCAGAGTTTATGCACTTCTGTAGCCAAATGTTGATGAAAGAACCGAAGGAGAAGGGTAAGGCTCCCTGTATGATTATCTTCTGTGAATTTGAAGATCAGTTCAGATACATTGAACTCGGGAAACGTTACGGGCTGAATAATTACATAAACCTTGTGTTTAGAAAAGACTTCTCCGCACAAGTCTTAAAGGCAAACATGAAGATTGTCGGTAACTGTGAGTATGGTTTGCTTTTATATAGAGACAAACTCCCTAAGTTCAACAATGACGGACGGATGATATTCAATTGCTTCGACTGGGTGCGGGACGGTGAGACTCCCAAGGTGCACCCAACGCAAAAGCCGGTGCCGTTACTTCGTAGATTGATAGAAATATTCACCGACAAGGGTGATGTAGTCATAGATCCGTGTGCCGGTAGTGGTTCTACTTTATTGGCTGCCGCCCAATTGGGACGAAAAGCTTACGGGTTCGAGATTAAGAAGCAGTTCTTTGCTGATGCTAATAAATTGATATTATCACGTATTCAGCAATCGCTATTTGTATAACTCTCTTAATATCAAAAAATGAATATAAAACTCAGGATTTAAACAATACTGGTAACGATAGAGCAATTATGAAAGACAATTCATTTCAAGCCGCCATCAAGTCTTATCTTGATGAGCGTGCCAAGGCGGACGAACTCTTTGCCAAGGCTTATAACAAAGAAAACAAGAGTATTGATGAATGCTGCAGCTATATCTTGGGAGAAGCGAAAAAGAGGGGCAACGCGGTTGCCATCTCTGATGCGGAGGTATTCGGCATGGCGGTTCACTATTACGATGAGGATAATATCAAAGTAGAGAAGATACCCGCAAATACCGGATCCTCAGTCAGCGGGTTGTCTGCCTCTACGGTACTTACCGAGGAGGATAAGGAGAAAGCCCGTGAAGCGGCATTAAGACGCTTGGAAGAGGAACAGTATGCCTTGCTCAAGAAAAAGCCTACACGGGCAAAGAAAGAGATAATAGAAGTTCAACAGATGTCATTATTCTAAATTATGAAACCAAGGACCAAGTTACAAGTTCAGGTATTGGAGCAAAGCAGGTGTCTTCCTGATATTGATAGCTATATGCTTGCATGGGCTAAAACGGACTGCTTGGAACATAAAGGCTTTGCGACTAAATCACGGGTTGTTTGCATGGACTGCGGCCAGAGGTTCTCCCCGGATATTGTCAGGCGTAAACTGGCTGTATGCCCTCACTGTGGGGCAAAGTTGAAAGTAGAGCAATCAAGATGCACTACAGACAAACAGAGCAGGTATGTTGCGATCGCTGAGATTCATGGGGAGTTTCAGGTAATTCGGAATTTTGAGATTCGGGCGTACTATAAAGCCGGTGCGGTTCCAAAATACTTTATTAATGAGGTACTCCAACACTGGATACGGCAAGATGGAAAGAATACGGTTGTCGCATTGAATCACACTGTGAATTGGTATTGTGATTCCTGGGGCGGAGATATGGAGATACGTGTTGAACATAGACGTGGTTACTATTCTTCCGGTGTCAGGTATGATATTTATCCTTCCAGGCTGCATCCTGATTCTGAGTTCCGTCCGGATATAGGACGCTACGGTATAGACCACAGATTGCAAGGGCTTACGCCACTGGAAGCTATTAACATGATTCCTGATAACCCGAAAATGGAAACATTGCTAAAGGCAAGGAGGTACGAACTATTAGGGTATGCTTCAAATGAAAAATATAAGATTGAGCGTTATTGGCCGTCCATAAAGATATGCCTAAGAAACAAATACAGGATAAAGGATGTGAAAATATGGTTTGATTATCTTGATTTGCTTCGGTACTTCCACAAAGACCTGCATAATGCACACTATGTTTGTCCGGATAATCTTAAGAAAGAACACGATAAGTTGGTCATTAAGAAACGGCAACTTCAGGAAAAAGAAGAAGCTGAACGTAAACGAAAGAGGGCAATTGAAGACGAAGCTAAATTTAGAGCCCTCAAAGCTAAGTTTTTTGGGTTGCGATTTACTGACGGGTTTATTGAAGTGAGGGTACTTGAAAGTGTTCGGGAAGTCATGGAGGAAGGAGATGCACTTCATCACTGCGTATTTACGAATAATTATTACCTGAAGCCTGAATCCCTTATTCTCTCCGCCCGCATTGGTGACAAGCGTATCGAGACAATTGAGGTTGACTTGAAAACCTTAAATGTCGTACAGTCCCGAGGAGCCTGTAACCAGAACACTGAATACCATGACCGGATCATAGGGCTTGTGAAAAAGAACACAAGGTTGATCAAACAAAAACTTGCATCATGAAAGGAGTCCTGCTTAAATGCAGGAAACATGTTAAACAATAACCAATGCCGGTACTAAAGGATGCCGTCGGGAGTGTGCCCCGGTTAAGTTTTATATTTTGCAAACCACTCCCCGGGGACTTCTCCCCGGGATTCGGATTCCCCCGGAGTGGGAGGCTTAAAACGCTCAGCTTATGAATATCCCCCAAACCATCCCGCGTATTGATTGCAAGGCATTCGCCAAATGCGGAAAGAAGTCTTTATCCCATTGCAGGCGGTATAAACTTACGGACGAAGAGTGTATAAATTGCCGGTTGGTCCATCGACGGGAAAGAAACAATTACCGTACTTCCCCCGACGGTCGTTTAATGAAACGGTGTTCCATCTGTGGCGAGTGGTACTATCTTCACCGTTTTTACCCCAGAACTTTAAATCGGGGAGAGAAGGTCTATTCCACCTTCAGTTCTGAATGCAGAAGGTGTAAGTCTTTGAAAGCATCAACCTATCAAAAAGCAAGGCGATGAATAAGAATAAGGGAAAAGAAGAGGAAATCAGGCAGAAGGTAAAGTGTGATTGCCGGCAATGCAGACGCGCCGGCCCGGTTGAGAATTTCATGGTGTATTGCCCGATACATGACTGCGCCCGATCAACCGGTCTTAGAATGTGTATGTATTTTATAGAGAAGAAGAGATGTTCGACAAGATAACCATAAAGGCAACGATTGATACGGCGGATATTGAGACGATCGTCTTACGAAACTATTTGGAGGAGTGCACGGAAGGTGATGAAGTCTATTACAAGTCTACCGCTTACGCCAACTTTGACGGTTGTTTCATCGAGATTCGCGGTAACAGGTTACGGTGTACGTGTTCCATTTGCAAGCTCTATTCCAAGGGAAAGACTGGGAAACTGGATAACAGCCGCCCGATAACTTTCGCAATGGCTGTAAGGACAATCAAAGAGCTGCTGTTGAGGCTATGTGTCCGGATTGAGAATGCCGTGGTAACGTATTACGAGATAGGTATCACAATGAAGATGTCCCTTCCTGCCGATTGTTACATTAAACAGATGTATGAAGTCTCAGGAAAGCTCCTTTGGAACGATGCCAACTATTCGGCGTTCAAGCAACAGACAACGGAGAAAAGCAAGTATTTCCGGAAGATCCTGAAGGTCTATGATAAGAGCTTTGAGGCTGGGGAGAAAGGACGGAATGTCGGGGCTAACATTCTTCGTATCGAAACGATATACAAGCACCAGTCTGTTTCATTGATGGAGCTAACGGACAACCTCTTCTTGTCGAGGATCGGCCGTATATTCTATAAGGACTGGTCAGAAATATGCTTTACCAGAGAACTGTCTGCGGCCAAGGGCGTAAAGGTGTCCCAGCTTGAAAGGGCCAGGGAGATATACCGGATAGGAGTTACCCGGTACAAGGAGCGTTACAAGAAGCTTTATCTTTCGGGTAAGCTGACTAAAAAGCAATGGGAGACTATACGCAATTTTGCCCGTAGCTGGCCGGAAGAGCGTGAGAAGTACGTGGAGGAAATCGGTGACATGGAGCGTGAATTTAAGGACAAACTTTTATCAGGCTACCAGACAGGGATATTTACGCCCATTTGCAGAAAAATATAACATATTGAAAATCAGTATTTTATCTGTAAATACAAAAAGCACCTTATGGTGCGCAATTAAAATGTTGAAAATTAAGTGATTACGTTTTTAAAATCTAAAATTTAACACTTTTCGGCAACTTGTCCTATACAGCCCGCAGGGTTGTCGGGAACCGACTTATAAGGGCTGATAAATTATAATTTAAAAACTGAATATATGAAATGTGAAGCAGAAGGCAAAATTTTGGTGGAGCTGCCATCCACCGGTGGAGTTACCAGGGATGGTAAAGACTGGGAGAAGAGAGAGTACATCATGGAAACCAGCGAACGTTATCACAGCAAGATGCGCTTTTCCGTTTGCAGTTTTGATGGTCCTGTTGAGAACCCTCCCAAAGTAGGAGACAAGATCAGAGTTAACTTTACCGTTGAAGCCCGCGAATATAAAGGGAACTGGTACAATGAAGTAAGAGTGCATCGGACGGAGAATATTGAATGTTAAACTTATAAAGATATACGTTATGTTAGATTTGAACACCCTTCGTAACAGGGCTTATCAAAATGCCTGTGATCATGGATTTCATGATAGAGAATTGAGTGACAATCATTGTTTCATGCTTGTAATAACAGAGTTGTCCGAAGCTGTAGAAGCTGACAGGAAAGGCAGGCGGGCTGACAAAGCGGAATTTGAATTGGTTGTCAGTTCCAATTCCGATCATATGTCTGAGGCTTTTGTGGATGCTTTTGAAAGGCTGGTCAAAGATACGGTTGAGGATGAATTGGCCGATACGGTTATTCGTATGCTTGATATGGCCGGTCTTCGGGGTATTAATTTGAATGGTATATTCATTGTTGCATACATTGTAAGCAGGAAGAAGTCATTTACCGAGAACTGCTATGCTATCATCAAAGATATTGTGAATTACAAATACACAACGGAGGAATGTCTTAATTATGCTATTCGTCAGGTGTTTGAGCTTGCCGAATTTTACGATATGGATTTGGAGTGGCACATTGAGCAGAAGATGAAGTATAATGAACACCGTGGGAAAATGCACGGGAAGAAATATTAATTCTCGATACAGAAATGGAAACAACGATAGATAGTAATGGTCTGGGTGGATTTCAAACCAGACAGGATCGGATACTGTGTATTCGTAGTCAAATTAATCGCAGCAGTGAAGAGTTAGCCCGGATCAATGAAAAGCTGGGAGCTAAAGATACCCCCTCCTTGGAAGAGTGGCTGCGTCTTTCGGATATTCGTAATAACCTGATGGTTTCTATACACCGGAAGGAGGAAGAGTTGTCACGGCTGACGGATAGCCGCCGGCTTGATCAGCCTAGGCGGGCGAATTATAATTATTGATATGTTTTAGAGGATTAATAAGTCGTATTGGAATGGGAAACAAAAGAAGGTCAGTCCGATTTGATGAACATACTTGGATGCTATTGAAAGAGGTATCTGAGAAAATGGGAGTCAATATGTCAGTTGTAATCAGAAGCATGGTTGCGCGCAGTTTGAGGGAAATAACGGATGATTCCGGTAATCTGATTCTAAATGAGAAACAGGTACAAGCGAAATAGTTATTATCCTAAGGTGGCCGAAGCAATCGGAAAGAATTATCTTAAGCTTCGATCGCTTTGTTGTGTCGAATTCGATACGTTTCATGGCTCACTATCTCGTGAGGACATCTTTCAGGACACGGTGCTTTATGTCATTCAAGATGTTGAGGCCAGCCTGTTAGAATCGGAAGAGGATATTATAAAACACTTTTGCTATCGTTACAAAATGATAGCATTTCAGATAATTCAAGATTCTAAACAATTAAGAGAAATACCATATGCCGACTATTTACAAACCCAAAAAGAGGGAACAGAAGAGCAATAATATGTATGATGATGCCCGTCGTAAGATATATAATTCAGAGCGATGGCGCAGGCTTCGAGCATGGAAGATGGTGAATAACCCTCTATGTGAGGTATGCTGGCAAAAGGGATTGGCTACACCGGCTGAGGATGTTCATCATATCGTATCATTCATGACTACGAATGATCCTTTACAGCGTAAATCATTAGCATACGATTATGACAACTTAATGAGCCTTTGTAAGCAATGCCATCAGAATATACATAACTCAAAATAATAACAAAAAAGTTATTGGAATATTTGCTTAATAACAATAATGTTATTATATTTGTAGTGTCAAAAAACAAAAGCAATATGGGAGAAAAACCGGTAAGTAAAGAACGGATAAAGTTAGAGAAGGATTTGCTGTTCTACCTTCGCTACTACAAAGAGCTACAGGACAGAGGGCATTATAAACAAGAGCTTGATTATCAAATCGAGTTATTAACTAAAAAGTTAAAGGAAATGTAAGTTGTCAACCGCCTCCCTTGAAAGACAGGGAGGCTAAATAAAGAAGTTATGAAGACAGATATAGAAAGACTAAAGGAACGCTTTGCCAATGCTAATACCGAAGCGGAGATTGAGGCAGTAGACAAAGAGATGAAAGCTTTGGCGGATCAAGATATGGATCAGTTTGCGGAAGGTTTGATAGAATGCATCAAGGACACCAACAAAGAAGCGGATGAAATATTACTAAGAGAGAAGTTGGAATCGGTGTTGCCGTTTATCTCTGTTTCAGCATTAGCCAAAACATATTTTAAGAGGTCTCCCCAGTGGTTTTACCAACGTTTAAATGGAAGTATTGTCAACGGGAAGCCCATTCGGTTTAATGATGCTGAGTTAAAAACCTTGGCCGGTGCATTGACCGATATAGGTAAGAAGATAAGTCAAGCTGCTGCTTTTGTTTTTTGACGATAACTAAGCAATAGTTTGTGGCCCCATCTGTAAAGGTGGGGCTTTTTTGTTCCACTTTTCGTGGAACTATATGTTAAAACGCAGTCTGCTATGTTCCACGGCAGTGTTTCCGTGAAACACTGTGTTAAAACTGGATTAACATTGTTCCACGGGTATGGGGTTGAATTTTGAGCAAATCGACTTCCGAAACCTCGCCCAACCCTTCTTCACACGCACGGAATTTTTTCAAATTTTGAATTTGTTAAAGCATTAACGTTTTATTTGTCGGACATTCATGTGGTTATTATAAAAAACAGAATATGGTGAAATTTGTAATGCCCGATAATTTATCCGATGAAACACAGAAGTTTATAAAGGATGTGGTAAAAGAGCTAAATGCTAGAAAAGCTATTCAGAATATTGATCTCGGAGCTATTAGAATGCTTGCAACCAGCTACGAGATGTATATGCAGGCAACTGATATCCTGCTTAAAGAAGGCCCCGTTATTGAGATAAAATACGAAAAAGCAGCTAATCCGGCTCAAAATATTGCCACTAAAAACTATGCTCAGGTAATGAAAATCATGACAGAGTATGGTTTGACTATTAAAAGCCGTGGAAATATTAAGGCTATGAAATCAGAAGATAAAAATGATTCTCCTTTAGACCAATTTTTAAAGAAAGGGGCCCGTGAGAGACGATGAAAGGATACTATCAATATGCCGCTGATGTTAGAGATGGCAAGATTGTAGTGGGAGAGTTTATTAAGCAGGCCGTCGAACGGTTTTATGTTCTTTTTGAACGGGATGATATAGATTTTAGAGAGAATCGGGCGGATTATGCTATTGAATTTATTTCTTTGTTGAGGCATTACACCGGTCGTCATGCCGGAAAATCGTTTACGTTACTGCCTTGGCAAGAGTTTGCAGTAGCAAGTATCTACGGATTCTATAAAAAAGATGAGGATGGCTCTTGGTGCAGGTTGGTTTCATCTGTATACATTGAGATGGCCCGTAAAAATGGCAAGTCGGCTTTTGCGGCTGCACTTTGTCTATATCATCTTATCGCCGATGGCGAGTCGGCTGCGGAAGTCTACTTGGCGGCTAACAGTAAAGATCAGGCAAAGGTTAGTTTTACAATGTGCCGTAACTTTGTATCCGGGCTTGATCCTAAGCATCGGTATCTTGTGTCTTTCCGCGATCAAATAAACTTCGATAAAACATTGTCGTTTTTGAAAGTGCTTGCCGCTGATTCCAGCAAATTAGATGGCCCTAATCCGTCTATGTTTTTACTTGATGAATACCATGCGGCTAAAAATTCAGGTTTGAAAGATGTACTCCAATCCGGGCAGGGTATGCGTGATGATCCGATGAGTATCATTATCACTACCGCCGGTTTTGATAAATTGGGTCCATGCTACCAGTTTCGTGAAATGTGTACGGAAGTGTTGAAGGGCTTGAAAGAAGATGATACCCTTTTTGCTTTGATTTATGCTTTAGATGAAGGGGATGATTGGAAAAATGAAAAAGTGTGGGGCAAGAGTAATCCTAATTTAGGGGTCACAGTAAAGCCTAAATATTTGAGGGAACAGGTTCAAAAGGCAATAAATTCTCCTTCAGAAGAAGTTGGAATCAAAACGAAGAATATCAATATGTGGTGTGATGCGGAAACTGTTTGGATACCGGATCACTACATCCTTAACGCTTCTGCCAATCTTGATTTCGAGCAATTCCGGGACATGGATTGCTATGCAGGTATTGACTTATCAAGTACGAGTGATCTCACCTGTATGAGTTTTATGTTTCCGACTCAGGACAAATATTACTTTAAAACCCTGTATTATCTTCCAGAGGCGGCGTTACAAGAAAAACGATTTAAGGATTTGTATGGCGATTGGCGTAGGCAGGGATTGATTACCATTACGCCGGGCAATGTAACGGACTATGATTATATACTCAATGACCTGATGCGTATCCGGGAGATTGTTTTCATTCAAAAAGTGGCTTATGATGCATGGAACGCAACACAGTTTGTTATCAACGCCACAGATCAGGGGTTGCCGATGGAGGAGTTTTCCCAAGCATTGGGAAACTTTAACCGTCCCACAAAGGAGATGGAGCGCTTGTTATTATCCGGACGGGCAGTGATTGACAACAATGTCATTAACCGGCATTGTTTCCGCAATGTGATTATGGCACGGGATCGGAATGGAAATACCAAACCGTCGAAGCAGTTTGAAGAGAAGAAAATAGACGGAGTAATAGCCAAGCTGGAAGCCCTTGGCATTTATCTGATGTCTCCGCGGTACGGGGAATTCTATTAACTGTCGGACAATTTTCTGGTTAGATGGTAAAAGGAAAACAATGAAAATACCAATTCTAAATATTGAGATTAGAAAAGCGTCCAAACAGGAGGTATCTAATATAGCTGCTTGGAGTTTCGGTGGAAGATCGCTGTTGTTGAGCCGTGATAAGCCAATGTTGCTTTCTACTGTTTATCGGTGTGTGGACTTGATTTCTGACAGTGTGGCTGTCTTGCCATTAAAAACCTATCAATTGGATGAAGAAGGTTTTAAGAAGGAGTGTAAATGGCATCCAGCTTACCATGTTCTGAATACAGAGCCTAATGAAGACATGACCAGGTACGTCTTCTTTAAAACATTGATGGCCTCAGTCCTTTTAACAGGTAACGGTTATGCCTATATCGAAAGGGATGGGACGGATTTACAACTAATCTATGTTCCTTCTTTCCAAGTAGGTATAGAATGGATAGTAGATGCGAAAGGCATTCGTAGAAAACGTTACAGGATTACAGGGTTTAAGGATCTGGTACAGCCTAAGGATATGATTCATGTATTGAACTTTTCTTATGACGGAATCATTGGGGTGTCTACGCTGACCCATGCCCGGCAAACGCTGGGTATCGCCTCTGACAGTGAGGCGCATGCCGCAGGATTCTTTAAGGGTGGCGGTAACGTGGCGGGTATCTTGGCATTTGAGGGCCGCTTGGATAAAAAACAAAAAGACCAGATCTATGAAACTTGGGAAAATCGTACTTCTTCTGTAGGGGGGAAACCCAATGGCATTGCTGTGCTTGAAGGGAATATGAAGTACCAGCCGATCACTATCAGTCCCAAGGATTCGCAACTATTGGAGTCCAGGGAGTTTAATGTGGTGGATTTATGCCGTTTTTTCTCCGTCTCTCCTGTTAAGGCTTTTGACCTGTCTAAATCGAGCTACTCCACTGTTGAGGCTACGCAGCTTCAATACCTGACGGATACGGTGCTGGCTGTCATTACCAAGATTGAGCAGGAGATCAATCGGAAAGTTTTTCTTAAATCCGAACGTGGCCGGATATTGGCTGAATTTGATACATCGGCAATTTTGCGTACAGACAAAAAGGCGCAGGCCGCATATGCAAAGGATATGTTTTATGTTGCAGGGATGACACCCAATGAAATTCGCCGGGAGAATAATTTGCCCCGATTAGAAAATGGAGATAAAGCCTTTGTGCAAGTCAATACACAAACATTAGATCGTGCGGTAGCCGACCCTGTCATAGATAAAAATTCCAAGTTGTCCGACAGTTCTGTGGTTAATGAAGAAAAGGATTGATTATGGATGAAAAGAGAGAAATAAGAAATACTGCCTATCAAGTGGTGTCAGACGAAGAAAAGCGAACCGTTGAAGGGTATGCTTTGCTTTTTGGCGTGTCTTCGGACGGTTTAAGTTTTGAAGAGGTGATTGAGCATGGAGCTCTGGATGGTGTTATTGAGAAAAGTGATGTATTTGCGTTGCTAAACCATGACCAAAGTCGGGGGATTCTTGCCCGATGCAATCGGGGGACTGGCTCGTTGACATTATCTATTGATAGCAAGGGATTGAGATACCGTTTTGAGGCTCCAAAGACTGGGCTCGGAGATGAGCTGATGGAAAATATCCGGAGAGGCGAGATCGCCGAGAGTTCTTTTTGCTTTGATGTAGAGGAAGAGACTTGGGAAAAGAAAAGTGATGGAACATGGAAGCGGACAATATTGAAAATAGATCATTTATATGATGTCGCGCCTGTATATAATGCCGCATATAGCAAAACATCGGTTTATATGAGAGGCAAGGAGCAGGCCGAAGAAGATTTTCGTAAACAGGAAGAACAGAGAAAATCCGGAGAGTTGGATGAATATTACGAGAATATAGAAAAATTATTTAATAATTAATTTAACGATTATGCCAAGAGAAAAATCAATTACAGATTTAAAAGACGAAAGAACCCAGCTTTCTATCCGTGCTAAAGCGATAACTGATGGTGCGAGAGCCGAAAAACGCATGTTAAACGAGGGCGAAAATACGGAACTTGGAGAGATCCAGTGCCGGATGACTGACATTAATATGGAGATTGCAACCAAGGAGGCCGAGAACAGAGGTAAAGGGACTCCCCATGTAGAACCCGGTCAGGAACGCTTTTCTCTCCGTCGTTCATTGGCCAACTATATTTCCGGACAGGGACAGCATGATGCGGATGCTTCCGTTATTGAGGCGGCAACGCGCCTGCATAATAGCGCAGGGGTAACGAGGTCATCTCAAAATTCATTGGTAATCCCGATGAGCTTGGAGAAGCGGGCAATGTTTACGGCGGCAACCGAATCGGCTACGGGAGTAGTCATTGATCAGGAGCAGCAGGAATTGTTGCTGCCGCTTCAATCCTCTTTGGTCTTGGCTCAGGCGGGAGCCAGATTTATGACCGGTTTACAGGGGGATATTTATTGGCCGAAGTATAGCGGTTCCAATGTTTTCTGGGAGGGTGAAAACGCTAAAGCCAAAGACGGTGCCGGGCAATTCAGCAAAGGTGACGCCTATAAACCCAAGAGACTGACGGCTTATGTTGATATCTCCGAGCAGTTGCTTGTCCAGGAAAATACTTCGGTTGAGGCAATTATTCGACAAACGTTGGCTGCTGCTATTGCGCAAAAGGTTGAGCAAACCGCATTTGGTACGCACGCTCACAATGATAATACGCCCGACGGGCTGTTTCAGACAGTGCCGGCCATTAACGGTGTCATGGATTGGGCTAAAATTGTGGAGTTGGAAACCAATGCGGATATCAACAATGCGCTCTTTGGTAATTTGGCTTACATTATGCACCCGTCTTTGGTAGGTAAGGCCAAAACTAAAGTGAAAGATGCTTCCGGTGCCGGAGGCTTCATTTTTGGCGATAAGGGTGAAGGTACTCTTAACGGATATAAAGCGCTTCGCACCAATAACCTGCCTAAAGGCTTGCAGACCGCTAAAGATGAATTCGGCATTGTTTTTGGTAACTGGAATGACTACTTTATAGGTCAGTGGGGAGCGCTGGAAATCAAAGTGGATCCGTATTCCCGCATGTTGGAGGGAGTTGTACGTTTGGTGATTAATTCTTATTGGAATATGGGTATGATTCGCCCTGAGTCATTCTCCATTGCCTCAATGAAGTAAGCCATGAAGTACGTATCGTTAGATTTGGCGAAGAAGCACCTTTACATCGAAACAGAATACACCGATGATGATAGTATCATTGGTGTATATGTTGCCGCCGCTGAAGGGGCTGTAGCTAATCACATACGTCGGGATCTAGATACGCTGGAGGATAGCGAAGGGAAGCTGCCCGACCCTATTCTCTCAGCTATCCTTCTTGTTGCCGGAGGTTTGTTTCGGGATCGGGAAGTCAACTTTGTCGCGGAACGGGCGCGGGACAAAGTCGGTTTGCTGGACTATTTATTACAACCATACATTGATTACTCCAAATGAAAGCGGGACTGTTACGTGAGATTCTGGAATTCAGGGAAGAGGTGAAAAGCCAGGACCTGAACGGTTTTGTATCCAATAGATATGAAACGGTGTTGACTTGCAAGGCTTCGCGCCGGAAGATGTCTGCTGTTGCAGACAAGAGCGGAGTGAATGCCATGGAGCAATTTATTGGTAGTATTATAGTATTCCAGGTTCGGAATTATCCGGCGATTAAAGAAAACCAGAGGGTTGTTTATCGGGGAGTGGAATATGCGATAAAGATGATTGATCCACAAAGAGATAACACGCTTGTAATCACACTTGAAAAACTGAATATATGATACAGATAAGGACCATAGACAGGGAAAACATAATTTATTTGGTAGACCAGTTAGAGACCTTTGAGAAGGATAAGGCCATAAAAAGTGGGCTTCGGGCCGCTGTGAATGTTTTTCGTGTGAGAGGGCGTAGCAATTTACGTTCGCGTCTATTGCATCACGGGAAGCAGACCGGGCATTTGATGAACTCTTTTACCACCAGGGTTAAACGGAACAAATTAGGGGCTTTGGCCGGTTTTGATCGTCCGGGAGGAAATCACTCCCATTTGGTTGATGCCGGAACCAGGGCGAGAACTACCACCGGAAAGAAAAGCGTAAGGGCGGGGGCATCTCGCGGACTTATGCCTGCTAACCGATTCTGGGAAGATGCGAAAGTTTCTGAGGAAAAGAAGGCGATGGATGCTCTATATGCGGGGATTGAAAGAGCCGTGCAACGTATTAACGACAGGGGATAATGAACAAGTTTAAAGTAACAACAGAGGTACGGACTATCTTGCAGGATTCTTTGGGTATCAAGACAATGGTAGGTGATAAAATATTTCCGTTGGTTGCCCCGAATGGAACCGAGGGAGATTTTATTATATATCAACGGGATGGATTCAAGCAGGAGTACACCAAGATGGCAGTTGCCCGTCAGGTTCCGACCATATTCGTAACTGCCGTGAGTGATAATTACACCCGCTCCCAGGAATTGGCAAGTCTTATCTATGATGCTTTGGAGGGGGATTTTGTAGATCCGGTAATGAAAATCAGGATGGAAGATTCTACAGAGGATTATGAATCCGGAAAATATTTCCAAGTCTTGCAGTTTTCAATTGATTAATATGAAACGTAAAACTAAAATTTTAAAAACAATGGCAACAAAATTAGATTCCAGCAAAGACATTTATCGGGGGGAGCTTATGCTTTTCATCGGTGATGAACCTATTGCTTTTGCTTCCAGCTGCGGGTTGGATGTTTCAACAGAAGAGATTGATATTTCTAATAAAATGATGGGGGACTGGGCCGGTTCGCTTCCTGGGAAAAAAAGCTTTACCCTGTCAAGTGAATCATTGTTAACCCGAAAAGAAGGTGCAATGAGCTTTGACACTCTTTTGAGTAAGCAGATAGCAGGTGAGGTACTTGACTTCTTTTTGGGGAGCCCTGCGTCTGCCGATAAGGATAATTTCGGTGGAACTTTCACTAAGGATACAAAGCAAAAGAACTATACGGGTAAAGTAATTATCACGTCCTTATCCATTAAATCAGATAATGGACAGATTGTTTCATGCAGTGCTTCTTTTAAGGGAATTGGCGCCCTTGCCCCGGTTGAGCCTGTCGGGGTGGGAGGATAAGAAATACAATAATGATGAATATCGAAGGCGGTCCGTAGATGGCCGCCTTTTTAATTAATAAATTGGATGGAAGCAAGATTGACAATAAAGGCTGTTATCCGCTGGGAACAACTCAGGGGTAAATCATTTTCTTTAATGGACTATTCAGATAAAGAGGATGTAAACGCATTGTTATATACCTCCACAATAGTTGCTAAAGGAGAAGTATATACGTTTGATGTTTTTAAAAAGACACTATCCAACCGGAAATTGGTTCGTGAGATGGTATTGTCTTTGGAAAATAGGATGTCTGTATTGGCCCAGTTTCAAAATAAACGAGCTGGTACAGATAAGATCAATTCCGATACCACTCCGGGGATGATAGGCAATATCGTGTCAACGCTTATCATGTCCGGTCTGGATGCTACATATGCATTGGAGGAAATGGAGTTGTGTGATTTGCCCATGTATATTGAAGCCTATGAACGTAAACGTAAAGAAGAGATGGAAGCCAGCCGGTTATGGACATTCTTTACCATGTTGCCGCATATTGATTCCAAGAAGATGAAAAACGGGGCTATGGACCTGATAACATTCCCATGGGAGGAAGTAGAGGCGGCCAGGGAAGCGGAAAGAGCAATAAATGAAGATATAGACCGCTTCGAACAGTTTATGAAAGAGGGTAAGAAACTAATAAATAAATAGTATGGCAGGTAGATTATCATTTTCGATTGCGATAAACCTCCTGACTGAAAACTTCAAGAGAGGTACGAATTCCGTTAAAAACGGTCTAAGAGTGATGCAGATGCAGGTCTTAACTTTTGCGGCGGCACTGGGTGCCGGTGGATTGGGGTTGAGCAACTTTGTATCCCGTCTGATCGATGTTGCCAGGGAAACCAGCCGGGTTACCACTGCTTTGAAGAATGTATCCGGTAGCATGGTCCGGTTCGCTGATAACCAGCGTTTTTTGTTGGACATGGCGAAGAAATATGGTATTGAGATCAACGCGTTGACCGGGAATTACGCTAAGTTTACGGCTGCCGCTTCCATATCGGGCATGTCTATGATGGATCAGCGGAAAATATTTGAGTCTGTGTCCCGTGCAGTAACCGCATTTGGGATGAGTGCGGAAGATAGCAACGGCGTCTTTCTGGCATTATCTCAAATGATGTCCAAGGGAAAGGTTAGTTCAGAGGAGCTTCGTTTACAAATGGGAGAGCGCCTACCTATCGCTCTGCAAGCCATGGCAAAAGCCGCAGGGGTATCGGTAGGGGGGCTTGACAAGTTGTTAAAGCAGGGCAAATTAATGAGTAAAGATGTTCTTCCTAAGTTTGCTGAGGCTCTTGACAAGATGATTCCCAACGTAGATACGGATAATTTGGAAACTTCCGTGAACCGGCTTAAGAATGCATTCACTGAATTCGTGAATGGAACGGAAGTACAGAGCAAATATAAAGCCTTGATCGATTGGCTAACGAACGCGGTAAAGGTGGCGGCTGACAATATAAGATCGGTAATTACCTATACGGTTGCCGCCATCATGGTTATGGTAACAAGCCGGTTGGTGAATAAAATACTTCTGTCGATATCCCGGGCTGAGTTGGCTGCTAAATCCGCTGCACGCCGGGCGGCTAAAGATGCCGGCCAAAAATTCAATGAAATAGCGTGGAAAGCACAGAGAACTTCTGCCTCCATTAAAATGGCGTTCTCTAAGGCCGCCATGTCGATTAGGGCAACCCTGATATCCGTGGCTCCTACGGCTATATTGACGGTCATTGGGGCTGTAGTCGCTAAATTGTATAATGCCTATCGGGAGTCAAAGCGTATAAAAGGGTTATTCGATGAATATCAGAAACGAATGAATGATGTTCCCTCAAAAACTCCTGAAATAATCAAGATTCGCGCTCTGCAAGAGGAATACAATAAGACCAATGTCACATTATCAGATAAGAAAAGAATTTTAGCCCAGATAAATGGGATTTTAGGGACTGAATTGAGTGTTAATCAAGATGTTAACAAAGTTATTGAAAAGCGTATATCATTATTAGAAAGTGCAGCAAGAGCCGAACTGGCTGCTAAAGAGGTGGCTGATAGCGAAAATGAATTAGGAAAGATTGGTGGTAAATCATATAATGGCAAAACGATACGAAGTATGGCTCCGGACTGGGCGATGGCTCGCGGGGATTTAGTAAAAGAGGAAAGATTTAAAAAGAAATACGATGTGCATACCCAAGATGCTTTAGGCTGGGAAAACGGGCTTAAAGATGACTTGAATGCATTTATCGAACACGCCAAGATACTAAAAGACGCTAAAGGTCGATTAGGCAAGGAGATTGCTAATTCTGTGGCTACGGCTGATTCTACACCTCCTGAACCTGATTCTAAAAAGACGGAACTTCAAAAGGCCGAAGAGAAATACGCTAAATCCTTAAGGGAATTGGATGCCCGCCGGGAAGTCGAGAAGATGTTGGAGTCGGAATATTATAAAGCTGTCGATGAACTCGGGAGGAAGATGTTGATAGAGGCCAAAGCGTCAGGTGACAAAGAGATACTTAATAGCAAATATCTCAAAATGCTTCAGGATGTTATTGATCATCCTTTATATGATGAGGCGGCCGCAGAGATGGAGAAGGTGCAGAAGGAGTACAATGATAAGGTTAAAGAAAATAAAACCTTGCTTTCAAAAGGACTTATCTCTCAAAAGGCTTTCAATGAACATCTTGCGGGGCTATCGGTTGAGGCCGCTAAGTCTGCCGCAAGCATTAAAGGAATCGGTGAGAGGGCTGATGCTTTTATCAAGGACATGCTGGATCAGGCGATATCACATATCCCATCCGTGAAGATGAAATCACGCGATACCACTTTTGATTATAAAAAATCAAAAGTGGATATTGCCTCTGAGAATCTTGATAAAGCAAAGGAATACGCAAAAGAATTACAGGAACAGGCAAAGAAAGTAGGTAAGGAACTTTCGGATGAACTGTCAAATGCGATAGCCAATGTCCCTACTTTGGAGGAGGCTTTGAAATTAGCTAAAGTAAAAGAAGACGTGAAAAAATTCACTAAGGAGCTGGATGAATCGCTTTACTCAGGGATCAAGGATATCGCTACAAGCTCCGATCGTGTCGTATCGGCCTTTACGAGCCTTCGTGATGTGATGAATGATGTAGATGCAACGGGATGGGAGAAAATCATGGCCATTTGGAATGCAATGATAAATACGATTGATTCTTTTACGTCTATAGTTCGTACTATTGAGAATATATCAGTTTTGGCTAAAAAGTTGGCTGGCGCCAAGGAGGCACAGCAAGGACTTGAGAAAAGTACAGCAGGAACGGTTGCAGGAACAGTTGTTAAAATAGCCGCAGATGAGGTAGCGACAAAAATGGAATTAGAAAATAGTCAGAAGAAAAGTGCGGCGGCTGTTACAGAAATGGCATCGAAGAGTACAGCGGCTTATGCGGGAATACCTTTTGTCGGGGCGGCTCTGGCAGCGGGACAAATAGCGACAATGATGGCTATGATAGAAGCAGCGAGAATTAGCGCTCCCGGATTTAATTCAGGGGGGATCTATTTAGGGGGCACATCTTTTGGAGATAAAGGATTGGCGCGTCTGAATAAAGGGGAAATGATTTTGAATATGACCCAGCAATCTAATTTGTTTGATGCTATCAACTCTGGTAATTTGGGGAGTTCAAATAGGGTCCAAATAGAATTTGGGAAAGCCAAGGTGCTCGGACCGGATATTCTGCTCTCCATAAATAACACATTAAAAAAACAAGGAAAGAAACCATTATGAGCTACGGATTGATTTATACGATTCCTTTTGCAAGTCTCCGTAATAAATCTTGCATTATAGAAATAGAGAAAGAAGGGTATGTGGGGGCTCCTACTGAATTAGTGGGGGCTGGAAATCCATTTACTGTAGATATCGATGATGATGATTTCTTATACGTCCCGTCCAGGTTCAGTACGGCCAATATCCGGATAGTAGGTTCGGATTATTTGCAAAGTTTGTTTTCCACAGCTTATCAGCAATACCGTGTAACATTTAAGCGTGATGGCGTGGTAACGTGGTGTGGCTTTATCAAGCCGGAGTTGTACACACAAGATTATAGCAGTACTATATTCGAATTGGAACTTGAATGTGTCAGCGCCATGTCCGCTTTGGAGTATATCGATTATAAACCCAAAAACGGGACAGAAAGAGGGTTTGTAACTTTATGGGAATTATTAACCCGTTGTGTCTCTGAATCTCGAGGCTGTTATTCAAACGTATATATTCCACATGTTTACGCAAAGGATAAATCGAATTATACGGCTTGGACAAATGTTCTGAAGGACATGATGATAAGTGAACAGAATTTCTTTGATGAAGATGACAAGCCAATGAAACTAAAAGAGGTGCTTGAAGAGATATGCAAATTCCTCAATTGGACTTGTGTGGATTGGAGGGGTGATCTTTACTTCGTAGATGTGGATCATACAGGCGATTACTATAAGTATGCGTTGGACTTTTCCGCATATGCAACCGTGAGGGGATTTACTATCAACGTCCAAAAAGTTGGCTTTAGCGGCGATAATCATACGCTCGATATTTTGGGCGGTTATAATAAAGTAACAGTAAAAGACAGTAATTATCCGGTTGGGAATTTACTTCCGGAAGAGAGTTACGAAGATGCAAAAGTTCTTTCGTCACGTTTAAATACGAATAAAGATAGAAAATGTTACCGTCAGTTTCTTTATCCGAAAAACTGGAACATGTATCTGTATGATGGCGATACGGTTATCACCAATGACGATTTAGAGTTACGTGCTTATGATGCGCATAAACTTATAGGAGGAATACAGGAAAGGTACTGCAATTATAAAATAGTGGACGGTAAGCCGGATATTTCAGACTATTCGTTTACAAATGTTATACAAGCCAGGTGTTTGGGTGCTGTCGGTGACTTATCAATGATAGGCGGGCTGGAACTCTTAACAAAGATAATGGATTTTAAAGGTGCGTCCTCAGTGTACGAATCAGGGGCCTTTGCTGTATCTGGAAGCTATAAGACGATAGCGGATATGGATTTGATTCCTTGGGACAATAGCCGGGGCACGTACATGCCGTTGGCTGCTTGCCAATTACGGATCGGTAATAAATATTATGGCAGTACTAACGGATTGGCCCCATTCGCATGGTCTGCAAATCCCAATTATTTTTTTAGACTTCCCGCCTCCGAAGAGAATAACAAAGCCCGATTAGATTATGTATCCATTGAGAACCAAAAAACAATATATATGCCATATAAAGGTGTTTCAGGCGTAATAATCCCTATTGATACCCTATTATATGGCGAGCTTGAATTTACTCTTTACGCATCTAAAATACATAATGCTATTTTTATAAATGGATTCTTGTTAAAAGACTTTTCCTTTAAATATGGAAAGAGCACCGAGGCCGAAAAGACTACCGACAATACAGACCGTTATTATGAAAATGTCGTTAACGAAGACTACATTAACGAATTAGACGAAATCGAGTTTAAAATATCCAGTTACAACAATGATGGGGCATGCTATTCGAAAGTGATGATAGGAGAGGACTATCTTCGTGATAATTTGTATTCGGTACTGGTTGACAGGGCTATTCGTCCGGAGGAGCATTTAATCCAGCGTATAATCAATCGATATAGCACTACTCGTATCAAGCTAACACAAGAAATAGAAGAAACGATTGGTTTAACTCCTATTTCCAGACTGTCGGACAAATCTCTGGTTAATAAGATATTCATTAATGCCGGAGGAAGTATCGATTATAAGATGGAGCAGTTCCGGTGTATTATGATAGAGACATGAAAGACGTAAAGATTAAAACTACATCCATTCCTGCGAAACCCCGGTCAAAGAACTATCCGGCTGGGGCTGTTATCACCCGGACGGCTGGCGGCATTACTGTTAACGGCGGAGGCGGTGGAGGTGCTTCGGTTGACATTGTAAAGGCTACCGACACAAAGTCGTTTACCGATAGCAACGTACTGTCATCGCTCCGGACGCTGTTAGAGATCCGTTCGCGTATCATTGCCGAATCGGATACAACCACGGAATTAACCGATGATAATACGCTTTCTTCAAAGCGCACTTTGAAGGAGATAGATGCAGCGATTAAAGAGGCTTTGAAGAAGATAGATGATCTTTATTTAAGCAAGGTAAAAGCGGATATAGCTAAAGAGCCTATCACTTTCCTGAAAGGGCTGTTTGTTGGTGATGGGCTTACATTTATCAACGAAAGTGGCGACACGGAATTGCAATCTTTAGTTGCCCGGATGAAAGTTAAAGCCGCTACATTGGAAGTAACCGGTTCGGCCAATGTTGGCACACTCCATTCGGAAGGGAATATTTCAACAGGCGCGGATATTTGGGCTAAAGGTGACACGCATACTTTAAATTTACTCGTTCAGGCACTTGCAAAAACATACGATCTGAATGTTGAGCACGTCGCAACCCTGTTTCAAACCATAGTCAAGGACTATATCAGTTCAGAAAGATTCATCCCCGGACTGATGGGTGAAGGGATGAAGCTATACAAGGCTATCAATGGGGATTGGAACCTTGAAATAGATAATGCCGTAGTCCGTAAGGCCATGACCATTTTTGAACTTATCATTTCGAAAGTTCGTGCGGTTAACGGCGGTCTGGTGATTTCATCCGCCAACGGGCGTGTCAAGTCCGTTTCGGAAACATCCGGTGATCCGGCTTACTATGTTTTAGGTATAGAGGGCGACATGATGTTTGTCACTGATGACTTGGTACGTTGTCAGGTCTACACATCCGGACACGTTAAATACTACTGGGTTCCGGTTGCCTCGGTGAATGATGATTCGATTCTTATACTTAAATCCGTATTTCCCAATGGTACAACTCCGGCCGTTGGTGATGATCTGATTCAAATGGGTAACCTCACGAATCCGAACAGACAGGGCATTTTGTATCTCACAGCTTCGGAAGATGGTAAACCGCGCATTTCTGTACTGGACGGGGTAAACTCCACGTCTTTGGCCGGAAAGAACAAAGTGATTTTGGGTTGTCTCGATGGCATGACGGATACAGACTTTCCGGCTGACTTCCAACCCTCCGGATACGGCCTATATGCGATGAACTGTTTCCTGAAAGGGATTTTCATTCTGAGAAATGGAAAGAGCATCGAACAGGAGTTTAGTAATATTGCTACCGAGTTAGCGGCTATACCGGGAAAGATCGAGCTTGCCATACGCAGTATGAAAGTAGCGGACGTTAATCTGCTTTACGACTCTAACCACAAACTAAATGCCAACCCCTATCAAATGGGAGCGTATAAGTATGACGTTCATTTAGAAGCAGGCAAAACCTATACCCTTACAGTGTGCTATAAGTGTGCGGACTCTGATGTTATCAGGGCGTATAACAATCCTTCGTACGGCTGGATAGGCACTTTGCCGAAAAGCGCAGAAGAAACGGTACTTTCGCAGCCTATAACGCCTATTAATCCGGATGGGGCATATTTCTACTTCTATAAGTTTCCCCAACAGGAATCAACGGAGACATACATTAAATGGGCTGTAATCACCGAGGGTAGTGTGGGTGTAGCTAATTGGATACCGTCTGCAACTGAAAGAAAATTAAATATCGGAGGCGAAAATCTGATGTTACAATCCCAACAGGCGTTGGATGGATCAGGCGCACAATATGCGTTTCAGTTATCGAAAGCGTGGACGGATTTAAAAGGCAAAACCTTAACAATCTCGTTCGACTATGCGTATAGCAATCTAAAGATGGGATCATCACAAAGGTTCGGGCTTGAAAAAGCTATTTATAAATCGGGCACCTCCCAATATTACTATATCGGCGCATTTAAGTATGTAGATTCTACCAGCCCCACGGCTGACAAAGGTAGGTACGTCCACACTATCAAAGTCCCCGAAGATATAGAGGACTCTTTGGATACTGATATTATTGCATATATACAGTTAGGCGCTGGATCAGTTTGCCGGATCAATAACTTTCAAATAGAAATAGGAGACACGGCGACCGGATGGAAGCCTGCCCCTAAAGATTCTTTCACTGAGTCAAAAAAGTACACCGACACACAAATACTTGCCGTTGACGGGAAAATTGAACTATCCGTTAAAACTAAGGTAGAAAATTTGGGTATAGGTGCTAACAATTTGTATAGTTACACAAGTTCAACGCTTAATACTTTATATCCATCTCCTACTATTGAAAGGCAAATGTCTCTGCGTGGCTTCTATTTGGTTGGTTCACAAGGTAATGGAGGAGCTATGCGGATACCTAATATTATCCCGCCTATCCCCGGTAAGTATACCGTTTCCGGATGGATTAAAGGTAGTCAAAATACCCCAGTTGGTTTTACAATTGATGTGTGTGATTCTGAAAACGTAATTGTTAAATCAACAGCAGATAACCAATGGAGTTATTTCAAGCATACATTTAACGTAACGAAAAATACAGAGGAACAAAAGGATGTATATAATTTTGTTGATATAGAAAGAATTGATTGGGCTTATATATGGGTAAAAGACTTTAAAGTAGAAGCGGGTGAAATTGCAACCGCATGGAGTCCCAATTTTCAGGATGCAGTTTACAAAGGTGCTGAATATACCAATAGTCAAATTAGTGTAGTCGAAGGTAAGATAACATCCACCGTTGAAAAGATAAATACCGTTGCTGGACGTGTTACCGGACTTGCTTCACGCGTCGAACAGACCGAAAAAAGTATCACGTCTGTTGTTGGACGTGTAGACGTGCTGGATAAAACAGCCGTTAGGGTTGCTACGAAGGTTATTGATTTGGTTGGTTGGGATAACAATAAATTCTATCCTTTAGTTATCAACATAGGACAAAACCACAAAAGAAAGATTGAAATAGACCGTCCGTTAGATGGTGCACTTGGAAAGCCTTCATACAGTACTCACGATGGCGGTTTTTCTATGAACTTAACGTTTGAAATGTCCGGTAGCGGTTGGGGGAGCTCTGTTAAGACAACAAATATCTTTGACTATTATAAGGCATGGACTTCTACGGGTGCAAAGATAGTTGTTGATTTGGGACAAATAACCGAATCGTCACAATGTGTAATGGGCATCAGAGGTGGCTCTAAGTACTACGTATATTTGCATGACGAGGGTAATGCAGATAATATACATTACTACCAAACTGATTATACCGCACCATACGGGCAAAAGTTCCCCGTTCGCACCGATGGAACTGAACCCGTCCGCACATACGGATACTATACCGAAATAAAGCAGACGCAGGAAAGCATAGCTTTAACTGCAAACAAAGTGGACGATCAAGGTAGGCGATTAAGTGCGGCTGAGTTAACTCTAAGTTCAGACCACGCAAAATTAAGCGTAGTAGAACAAACGGCAAATTCCGCCAATTCCTTAGCAGGAACAGCGAACAGCAAAGCCAACACAGTAGACGGTCGTGTCACCGCCACCCAAAACGGCTTAGTCGAAACCGGAATCAACATCACGTCCCGAAAAATCATTCTGAAAGCCGATAACCTGCTATTCCAAAATAACACAGGTCAACAGACAGCCGCCATCAACGCAAACGGCAAACTGTCTGCCAATGTGATTGAAGCGGCGGAAGTGGTGGCACAGGCATTTTCAGCACAGAGGATCACAACCGGAAACCTTACGGTAACTGATGGTGCAAAGATCGGTGCCTGGAATATATCGGGAGGCTCTCTTGTTTCGGCAAGCAATTCGCAGGCTAAGATCCTGTTAAACATGTCCGGTAATAAATTCCTTCGTATTAACGAAGAGGGGGACAGCCCTACAACTTCACGCACAGCATTGATGTCCATACGAAACGACAATTACAGTGGTCTAAGTATTGAATCATACGGAAGTTCCGGTTTTGCTCTAAGATGTTTGGCTAACGCAGGCACTGCAAATTCGATAGAATCGTATGGAAGTCATATTTTCGCCCAAAGGGGCGGTGAAAAGTGGAACGCTCCCGGAATGCTGTGTACCGGATATGTATATCAAGCGGGTACAGTCACTAATGAATGGGGCAACGGGTGCACCTTAACCAGTGCACAGAAAATAGCTACTGGAAAATACAGGATATACCACAGTTTGAAGCATCTGCAGTACGCTGTTTTAGTACAAGGCTTAGGGGGGTATGGCTGGGTATTCGGTCAGGTAGAGACACAAAACAACTCTTATTTTGAGGTTTTAATGCTTGACGCAAACAAGGGTCCCCGTGATTGTCCATTCCGTGTGTTCGTTGTAGGTCGCAATGTTTGGTAAATGCCCATTGTGAGCGCAGATTACAATAATAAATTCAAAAGAAATAGAATATGAAAATCAATTTTAGAAGAATTAAAGTAAAAACAGCTATTGATGGAGAAATTAAAGAGTTCGACGTAGCTAAAACAGTAGGAAACGCTATTTACTGTAATACACCCGATTTGGGTGAATTGGAGTTTGCCCAACGGATATATAAAGAAGGTGAAGTTGAAGTTGACGAACAAGGTGCAAATATCATTCGAAATTACGTTGATCCGGCTCCGATCCTCGCAGTGGTGAAAACCGCTATTTATAATGAATTAGACAAAGTAATTATGAACTCTCAAAATCAATAAATTATGTTTCAAGAAGAATCAAGAACAGTTCAAGTAAACGGTAAAGCCGTTTCAGGAGATTATCAGTACAATGTAAACTACAGTGTCAATAACGATAATCTCAGTCGTCTTCATTGTGAAATCATTAAAACGGTCACGGAAGAGATTGACACCCCTACAGGTAAGCAACCCGTAACCTCCGGGCGGTATATCGGGTATTTGCTGTTAGAATCAGGCAGTAAACAAATGTCCCTTCCGGAGTCGGAGAATGTTGCAGCGCACTTTGAAGTATTCGATCAGATCACCAAAGAGGTAAAAGCCACTTTAGAGCCCAAACCGGCATCTAAATCCAAGTAACAAGAATCCGCCCTGTCTTCACAGATGGGGCGGAAAGATGCGGTATAAAGGAAATGAATAATAACCGTAGTTTATTCATACCGCATTTGATAATACTTATTTAAGATGTTCTCTCAATAACACGTAAATTCGTATAATTGTTGTACATTCTAATAAAAAAATTATATAGAGTAAAATAGTTCTTATCAACATAGGTTGCATCATAGCTATGATGGTTTGCTACTTTTAGGGAATTAGTTTCTTTAAAAAAATAATAAATATACTATTTAAATTTATATATCCAAGAATATGAAAAATTTGAAGATGATTGCATTGATTGCCTTGCCTCTTTCTCCTTTGCTGGAACTCTTTGAGCGCTATGTCTTTGGTGACTGGGAGTTTGTCAAATGGTTGATTGTCCTTGTATGTGTTGATACGGTGCTCGGCTTTGTCAAGCACTGGTTATCCAAAGACATCAGTAGTAAGGCATATGGTATGATTGGGCGTAAGCTTATCATTTACAGTTGTGTATTGATCCTGTCACATGTGATGGGTAATTTCTCGATCGCCGGTCAGGTGGTCGATAGTTTCGTCTGGTTCCGGTATTTCGCTTGTACGGCATTAATGATACGTGAGGCCTTAAGTATTATTGAGAACGTAGAAGAGATTTGCCCGGGCTTTTTCCCGAAGGCTATCATAAATAAGCTGAAGGGGTTCGATAATGTTTCGGGAAAGAAAGAGTAGTTTAGATAAAATCTCCCGTCGCTACGCTTAGCGACGGGGAATTACACAAACAAAACAAACAAATGTATAACTTTATCTTCCCAGACCAAGTTTACAAAATATAAAATATTGGAATACAAAGGTTGATTTTTATTTTTAATAAAAGTGTTAATAAAACCGCTAAAAGAATAATATATGCAATATTTTTACTCCAAGAATTAAGTCATAGCGATGTGGTTACAGTGCTTGGAACAAGTAATGTTCTGATAGTTAAAGTAATTCATTGTTTAGCGAGGTTGTTTTAGAATATTTTGACCAATTTGGGATAAATATCATCTCTTGAGACACTGTTGCAACATTCGGTGGCTATCATTACGGAATGGCTGATGTTACATTAGCGATGAAGAAAAAAGCAGGAGTTGTTATTGGACTATTTTTTAATTGAGTCGGTTTTTGACTTATTAATAATGGATGCACATAGCATTTATCTTAAATGCATTTATTATTTTGAAAGATATAGTTTTTCATCTGTATGCAATAAGATACGGCGTACTATCTTCACAGACCGCATAACCGTGTTTTTAAAGTTTAAGCATGTTATATAGCATATTTATTCCTATAAAAGTTCATTGTGTATCTATTAAAAATGCTTATAAACCTGTGGGATAATAATATTTTTTATCATGGAGATATTTTCATGGAGGGAATAAATAAGGATAATTATTGAGCTTGTGTAATGAATTTGTATTTAAAAATGTGAAAACAAGAAATAACGCTTCTACCTTCACAGGCAAAAGCGTTACAAACGGCTATTAAGGCAACAAAGTTATTGATTTATGTTATGTTTTATCTCCTTAACAACTTAACTCTTGAAAAGTTTTATAAACTAATAAAAAAATAAACAATATGAAAACAATTGATTCAATCATTATTCACTGTTCGGCCACGCGCTTCGGACAGGATTTGCGTGCAAAAGACATTGACCGGATGCATAAACAGAGAGGCTTTAATCAGATCGGGTATAATTACGTAATAGATATTGATGGGACTGTGGAGAACGGTAGGCCCTTGTCTGTGGACGGGGCACATTGCAATACGAAAGGGGACAGTGGGCGGTCGTATAACAAACATTCGATTGGTATCTGCTATATCGGCGGCCTGGATGTCAATGGGAAAGCTGCTGATACCCGGACAGAAGCGCAACGAATAGCTTTGCGCGATTTGGTAGAGAAGCTCTGTAGAGACTACCCTATTATCGAGGTACTTGGACACCGGGATACATCACCTGACTTAAATGATAATGGGGAGGTAGAACCGTTTGAATATATCAAGGCTTGTCCATGTTTCGATGTACGGAAGGAGTTCTCTAATTTTATGAAACCTGTAATCATACGGCCATGAAATCTTTGCCTTACATTATCATAATCATTCTTGTCCTGTTTATCGTATTCCGCCCGACAAGGGTGGAACGCGTACCGGGTGAAGTGGTCAGAGATACGATCATTACAAATCGTATTGATACGGTCTGGGGTACAGTTCCCGTTCCGGTTTATGAAAGCGTTGTAGATTCGTTCCCGTTCGTTGTTCCCGTCCCTGTACCGGGCGATACAGTCCGGGATACAGTGTATTTGCCTATTACGCAGAAAATCTACAAAGATAGCCTTTATACGGCTTATGTGTCGGGCTACCGGGCAAAGCTGGATAGTATAGAGGTGTACAGCAAAACGAGGACTGTGTTCGTCAGAGAGCGGGCAAAGCGGAAACGGTTCGGGCTGGGTGTACAGGTCGGATACGGCTTTTCTGGGAATAAGGCAAGTCACTATGTTGGGATTGGAGTGAGTTATGATGTGTTTGAGTGGTGATTGTGATAAATTATCTAAGAATATGAATTTTGTAACCTAAATGTCAATTTTATACCACTGTAGGTTTTATTTAGTCATTTTTGTATCTTGATAATAGTCGCAAAAGATATTTTCACTTCCTTTGCTTTTATTATTGTTTTTACTACGAAAGATGTAGGTTTCTGAAGGTTATGTTTGTTTTTTAAGATTTCGCATTGAGTGTGTTTTTAATGTAATTTGTATTTATTTATATTGTTATTCGCTTGATTAGTAATTAATTTTTAAATTTTAAACTTTGTATGTTTATGTTGTTACTTGTTGTTCTTTATTTTTTTGTATGTATTGAGAGAATTAATTCCAGAAATGGAAGGATGAGTAAAAAAGAATTGTTGTTCTTTCTATTTGTGCTTGCTGCAGGAGGAGTGATGGCACAGCAATATAGGGAAAGGGGGGATTTTGATCGTGGTGGGTATAGAAAATTTTTTGGACGCAATATATTTGCCAGCCGGAATTTGTCATTTGAGCCAAATTTAAATATTCCTACTCCGGAAAATTATAGGTTGGGGCCGGGGGATGAAGTGATTATCAATGTATGGGGAACTTCGGAAAATACGGTACGAGAGACTATTTCTCCGGAAGGTAATATCATGGTGGAGAATATCGGTCCTATCTACCTGAGTGGTATGAATATGGAGGAGGCTGAACGATATTTGCGGCATGAATTTAGTAAGATTTATGCAGCTATCTCCGGAGAATCGGCACATATCAAGGTGACGTTAGGAAAAATACGTTCCATTATGGTCAATGTGATGGGAGAGGTGGAAGTTCCCGGTACGTATCGGTTATCGGCTTTTGCATCGGTGTTTCATGCTTTGTATCGTGCCGGAGGAGTTAATCGTATAGGCAGTTTACGAACCATTCAAGTCGTACGAAGTGGTATGAAAGTAGCTGATGTGGATGTGTATGAGTATATTATGAAAGGAAAACTTACAGATGATATACGTTTGTCGGAAGGAGATGTGATTTTGGTATTCCCTTATGAAAATTTGGTTAGTATATCGGGAAAGGTGAAGAGACCGATGATCTATGAAATGAAACATGGAGAAAGTTTAGCTACTTTGATTGGTTATACGGGTGGATTTACCGGAGATGCTTATCGGAATACGGTCCGTCTGGTGCGTCGTAGCGGAAGGGAGAAGCAAATATATAATGTGGATCAACAGGATTACGATAACTTTATTCTGACTGATAACGATGAAGTGTCCGTTGAGGCGGTATTGGGACGTTTTTCAAATAAAGTAGAAATTCATGGAGCGGTTTATCGTTCAGGCATGTATCAGTTGGATAGTGTGACGGGGACTATAAAGTGGCTGATACAACAGGCGGAAGGTCTTCGTGGAGATGCTTTTCTTAATAGAGCCTTGTTGAGGCGGGAGCGTGAAGATCTGTCTCATGAAATGATTCCTGTTGATCTGAAAAAACTTATGGCAGGAACTGCACCCGATTTACCTCTGCAAAAGAATGATGTACTCTATATCTCAAGTATAAAGGAATTGGAAAAAGAAGGAGTTCTCTTCATTTATGGTGACGTGGCAAAACCGGGTTATTTTCCCTTTGCGCGGAATATGAGTGTTCAGGACTTGATTTTAAAAGCTGGCGGATTATTGGAATCGGCTTCGACTGTTCGTATCGATGTGTCACGACGAATTAAAGATCCTAAAAGTGTTTCTTCTTCTACTGTGATAGGGAAAAGCTTTACAGTAGAATTGAAAAATGGACTGTTGATAGGAGAGAGCAATACACTGAAATTGGAACCTTATGATATGGTGTTTGTACGTAGAAGTCCAGGGTATCAAAAGCAGGCAAATGTGACGGTCAATGGGGAAGTTACATTTACAGGAAACTATGCGCTGACTAAAAAGAATGAACGGCTGAGTGACTTGATAGCAAAAGCCGGAGGGTTATCGAAGAGCGCCTATGCGAAAGGTGCGCGTCTGATGCGCAGGATGACGGCGGATGAAATCCGGCAAAAGCAAGATGCAGTTCGGTTTGCAACAAAGGGAACCGGAAAAGATTCGGTCTCTTTATCTTCTTTGGAAGTGGATCAGACTTACTCTGTCGGTATTGAACTTGAAAAAGCTCTGGCAAAGCCGAAATCGGATGAAGATCTGGTATTACGGGAGGGCGACGTACTTTTTGTTCCTAAGTATGTCAGTACCGTGACTGTTAACGGTGCTGTGATGTACCCCAATACTGTGCTTTATCAGAAAGGAAGTGGAATTGATTATTATATAGGACAAGCCGGTGGTTTTGGAAACCGGGCCTTGAAACGGCGTGCTTATGTTGTATATATGAATGGTACAGTTTCCCGATTGAGAAGAAATACGGCAAATGCCATTGAACCCGGGTGTGAAATAATTGTGCCCAGCAAAGGAGAACGGAAGAAAATGACTACGGCAGGAGCTGTTGGCATGAGTAGCTCCATTGCTTCTATAGCTGCGATGGTTGCTTCAATGGTAAGCTTGGCAAAATAAAAGAATTGATCTATTTACCACAATGTTAGATAGAAAAATATAGAAGTACTTTTTTATTTATTAATTGTTTTTATAGTGGTGTTTGGATGGCTATTATCAGTTAGGACTATCCGATTGTATAAATTAAAAAAAAGAGCTGTCCGTGATTTTTGATTTGTATAAAATTACGGACAGTATTTTATGGAGGGAACTCAAATTTTAAATGTAATATATACAATTCGTTCATTATTCAAGCATATCAACAATTTCTTTCTTAATATCATCGTCTATCTCTCTATACCTAGTAAATGCCCTGCTACCTTCTGTATGTCCAGACAATGAACCTACTAAATTAGGGTCTTTTACTCTTTTATAAAGGTTGCCAATAAACGTCCTACGAGCCATATGTGAAGAGGATACTTCATAAATTGGTCGTTTTTCTTCTTCTCCTGTAGTGGGGTTAAGTATGGTTACATATCTATCTATTCCACATAACCGGAGTATATCTTTTATGCCGTCATTATACCTTTGAGCACTAATGAACGGGAATAAACGCTTTTTTGTATCAACGCCCTTATATTTTTCAATTAATTTTTTTGCACGTCGATTAAGAGGTACACGGACCACCGTAGGACGTTCATCTTTGATTTTATGTGGTATATATTCTACTGCTTCATTAATGATGTTGTCCTGGGTCATTTTTAGCAAATCAGAAACGCGGCATCCGATTAAGCACTGAAAGATGAAAATATCTCTTTGTATTGCTAATTGTGGTCGTGCTGAGAGATCAAAGTCCGCTATGATATTACGTTCGTCTAATGTTAGGTAGAAAGGGGTTCCGTACTTCTCTGTTGTATTGCCACTGTATTTTTCAAAAGGGCGATTGTTGGTTATTCCTTGTTTGTTGCACCAATTATAGAAAGCTCTAAATTTGCTGAAGAGTGCGCATATAGTATTATTGCCTCTGGGCTGAGGCTTTGGTACTTTGCGTATCGTACCGATTACTGCCGGGATTTTTTCGTAAATCTCAGGATATTCATTATAAAGTGTATGTTCATTACGAAGAAAGCTTTCTATATCTTCAATTGTATCGGTGTCTATCTTGTTAATGTCTAGTTTAAAATCTTTTTTATGGCAAGCTGAAATGAATAGTTCATATCGCTTCAATGATCGTAAGAGTACCTGAAAGTTTCTTTCTCTAACTTCTGACAACTTCTTCTTTTGCAGATAGCTTTCCATTAGATCGAAAAAGTTATTGTTGCTTTTATGGTACTTCTCGGGATGTAGATGTTCATCTGCAAGTTGTTCCAGCTTCTCGCTCGTTATGTCTGGGGTTTCATTGTAGATAGAAAGGAGTAGTTTTTTACGATCTGATATCGCTGTATTTAACTGTATGCGGTCTTCTGTTTTGACGATGCATTTAGCTTTATATTGCTCTCTCTTTTCATCCCATAAGGAAGGTAGTATTAAGAGTTCGGATTTGTGGTATAGTTGAACATTTCGTCCATCTGAAATACGAAACCTGATATTAGCTTCTCTGTCTTTTTTGCCAGTTCTAATAAATGCTTTTACGGTTGCCATTCTTTATTGTTTTTGGTTGTGCAAATATAAGGCTTTTGCACAACATATACGCAATATTGCACAACAAAACCAAACATAATTAGGAGTAATTGTTTTGTAAATGTGCATTAAATCAATAGAATATGTTTATTTCTGTTTTGCTTTGTTTTAAAAATATTACTCCCTTCGGGAGTACAAAGATATAGCTGATAATTATTTAATTATCAGCTATTGTTGTTTTAAGGGGCGGTTAATGTAAGAACCGGACTAACGCTTCCCATGACTCACATAGAGCTTGCATGGAAGGAAAGAGTAAATCGGCTCCGGAGTTTAACAGTACCTGCCCATCCAACGGACCGGTATTGACAGCAATGGTGAATATTCCGGCTTTGTGTCCGGCTTCTACTCCCAAAGGGGCGTTTTCGATGACAATAGCTTCATTAGGTTTCAATCCTCCTTTTTCCAGTGCCATCAGATAGGGTTCCGGGTTGGGTTTTCCGTATTTGACGTCGAAGGCAGTCACCATCAGTTCTTGTCGGAACATTCCCGGGAAATTGTGTTCAAGCCTGTCTAATAATGAAGCTTGTCCGGAGCCGGTGACTACAGTCGGGATGATACCTTCCGCTTTGATTTTTTGTAGTAGTTCCCAGGCACCCGGCATGCGTTCGGCTTGGGGATGCTTGTTGAACTCAATGCTCTTTTCATGATAAATACTCTCTATCTCTTCCGGCGTGGCATTGCGTCCCAGTTGGCGCTGACATACGATGTTGATGGTTCCCGCCCCGGTGCGGCCTTCGTGCAAATAAGCTTCTTTCTTGCTCAAATGAAGTCCGTGAGCTTCCATCGTTTTGTGCCATGCTTCGGCGTGATAAGGCATGGAGTTGAAAAGTACACCGTCCATATCGAAAAGAACGGATTTTAACTGAATGGATGGATAATGATTTTGCTTGAGATATTGCGCAATTGCTTCCTGAAACATGATATATACCTATTGATTTGGAGTGCAAAGATACGATTATTTTGGTGAATCGAACAGAATATGTATTTTTGCAAAATCTATTAAGTGATATGATTGCATGAGAAAACTATTTTTTCCCTTACTGTCGTTATGCTTGCTGACTACTGCTTGCAAAGATTCTGTTCCCAGTCCTACAATAGAAATGGAAGGGCTTTATGTCAATGGAGGAGAGATGGATTATGCCCGGCAAATGGAGGTATTGCCCCCTCTGAAAGTTGATGATGAACTTGAAATTTCATTGAAACTGGATGGAAACGGAGAAGAACTAAATACGTTTCTGGTGAAAGAGGAGACTCTGGGCAGTGAGGCAACCGCTGTGACGGTTGATTTCAATGAATTGCCGGAAGAGGCTCTCAGTGATGATAAGGAGTTTACGGATAAGGATAATGGTAAGTTAGGTTTTAAAGATGGAGTCTCTCAAACTAAAGTGGGGTTGCGGGCAAAGGTGCAGCAAGTGACCGAAGCTGGAGTGAAACTTAAATTCTATCTTTTCTCTAAGCCTGTTAATTGTGAAGGAGCCAAGTATGAGTTGGAAATCAAAACTTCCGATAAGCAAGACGATTGATCTGATGAATCGGTATATAATAGAAAAGAGCGGTACTCCGTAGTGTGCCGCTCTTTTCTATTATATACTTGTTTTATTGGGTTCTTACAATCTTGCCTGAATAGCTTTTGATTCTTCTTCGTATCCGGGTTTGTTCAGTAAAGCAAACATATTCTTCTTGTATGCTTCCACACCCGGCTGGTTGAATGGGTTTACGCCCAGCAGATAGCCGCTGATACCACATGCTTTTTCGAAGAAATAGAGTAATTGTCCGATGCTGTATTCACTCAGTTCAGGAATTACGATACGCATGTTAGGAACACCACCGTCTACATGAGCCAATTGAGTTCCCAGTTCGGCCATCTTATTCACTTCGTCTACGCGTTTGCCTGCCAGGAAGTTTAAGCCGTCCAGGTTAGCTTCATCCGAAGGTACTTCTAACTTATGGTTCACTTTGTCTACAGAGATCACTGTTTCGAAGATTGTGCGTTCGCCTTCCTGAATCCACTGACCCATCGAGTGCAGGTCTGTAGAGAAATCGACTGCTGCCGGGAAGATACCTTTGTTATCTTTTCCTTCAGATTCTCCGTAAAGCTGTTTCCACCATTCGCTTACGTAGTGAAGCTTCGGGCAGAAGTTAACAAGAATCTCTATTTTCTTGCCGTTCTTGTACAGTTCGTTACGAGTAGCGGCATAAATCGCTGCAGGATTTTCTGCGAAAGGAACATCGGCTCCACAAGCTTTCTCCATGTCGGCAGCACCGCTTACCAGTTGCTCGATATCGAATCCGGCTACTGCGATAGGCAATAAACCTACCGGAGTCAATACGGAAAAACGTCCTCCTACATTGTCAGGGATAATGAAAGATTTGTATCCTTCTTTATCTGCAGTAACGCGTGCAGCACCTTTCTTGGCATCTGTAACTGCTACGATTACTTTCTTTGCCATCTCTTTGCCGCGTTGATCTTCACACTGCTTCTTCAGCAGGCGGAATGCCAGAGCGGTCTCCGTAGTCGTACCGGATTTGGAGATATTGATTACACCGAATTTCTTGTCTTTCAGGAATTCTGTCAGTTCATACAGATAATCTTCACCAATATTGTGGCCGGCATAAATCATGACCGGAGCTGTTTTCTTTTCCTGTAACCAAGTGAAGCTGTTTGACAATGCCTCGATCACCGCACGGGCACCCAGGTAACTTCCTCCGATACCGGCTACGATCACTACCTCACAGTTGTCTCTCAATACTTGTGCAGTAGCCTTCAGGTCGGCCAGGTGCTCTTTACTGATAGAAGAGGGCAGATGCAACCACCCCAGAAAGTCGTTACCTTTACCAGTGCCGTTTTCCAGCGCTTCCTGTGCGGCTTTTACCTGAGCTTCGTAGGCAGAAACCGATTCCTTGGAAATGAATCCAAAAGTTTTTTCAATGTTCAAACTAATCATATCTTTCTTTATTTAGGAGTTAAAGAGTTATTTGTCTGCTTCCTTGTTTATCTAAACGAGTCAGTCAGCAATTTTATTTCAATCATCGGAGATATGCGCTCATATAAGATGTTGTATACAGCATCCAGTATCGGCATATTTACGTGATGATGTTTATTGATTTCCTTAATACACTTTGTTCCATAATATCCTTCCGCTATCATCTCCATTTCGATTTGGGCACTCTTTACAGAGTATCCCTTACCGATCATGGTACCGAATGTACGGTTACGGCTGAAGTTAGAGTAGCCGGTCACCAACAAATCACCCAGATAAACAGATTCATCTACGTTTCTGTTTATCGGATGTACCGTATTTAAGAAGCGATTCATTTCTTGGATGGCGTTTGATATCAGTACGGCCTGGAAGTTGTCTCCATATTTCAAGCCGCTGCAGATGCCTGCTGCTATGGCATATACGTTTTTCAGTACGGAACTGTATTCAATCCCTATCACATCGTCGCTGACAGAAGTTTTGATGAAGCTGCTGCCCAGTCTGCGGGCAAAAACACGTGCCTTATCCTTGTCCGGGCAAGCGATGGTGAGATAGGAGAGACGTTCCAGTGCCACTTCCTCGGCATGACAGGGACCGGCCAATACAGCGATGTTTTCGGGAGGAACGCCATATTCCTTGTTAAAGTATTCCGAAACAATCAGATTGTCATCGGGGACAATACCTTTGATAGCGGTAATAATGAACTTGTCTCTGATCCGTGTTTTCAGCTTTTTCAGGTGAGCTTTCAGATATGGAGAAGGGGTGACGAAGATTAGCGTATCAGACTCTTTCACCACATCATTGATGTTGGAGCTGAAATTGATGCGCTTCATGTCGAATTTTACGCCTGTCAGATAGGCTGGATTATGCCCGAGTCGTTTGAAATCGGCGATGCGGTCGTCGCGCCGCATATACCAATTGATAGACTCTTCCTGAGCCAGACACATCTTTGCGATGGCTGTAGCCCAGCTTCCTCCGCCCATTATCGCTATCTTACCGGGTAATTTCATTTCTATAAATTAAGAATTAAAAATGAAGAATGAAGAATGGTACAGGGAAGGCTGGAAGTCAAAAGCTCCGGCTTCTCATCGCCATTCTTCATTCTTAATTTATTTAATTTTCTGTATCCACTCGGCTACATCGTTAACTGACGGATTGGTCAGTTCCAATTTGTACTTCTTGTTGATGCCACAAATATCCTGGTGGAATTTCTGCGGATTAACCTCTTTCATGTCGGCCACCTGATTGTATCCTGCTTTCTGGATGACAGGTACCCACTCCTCGGCAATGCCTAACTCCATAAATTTGGAAGCACTGTCTTTCGGTACGACTTTCTCCGGACGCATCTGCGGGAAGAACAATACTTCCTGAATGGTCGATTGACCGGTCATCAGCATAGTCAGACGGTCCATACCGATACCCATACCCGAAGTAGGAGGCATGCCATATTCCAATGCACGAACGAAGTCCTTGTCGATGATCATCGCTTCATCATCTCCCTTTTCGCTCAATTTCATCTGGTCTTCGAAACGTTCCAACTGGTCGATCGGATCGTTCAATTCAGAATATGCGTTACACAACTCTTTACCGTTTACCATCAACTCGAAACGTTCTGTCAGTTCAGGGTTGGTACGGTGCTTTTTGGTCAGCGGAGACATCTCGATAGGGTAGTCAGTGATGAAAGTCGGCTGGATATAAGTTCCTTCACAGAACTCACCGAATATTTCATCGATCAGTTTACCTTTACCCATCGTATCATCGATCTCCATGTTCAGTTTCTTGCAAACTTCGCGAATCTGCTCTTCGTTCATTCCTGTCAGATCGTAACCGGTGTGCTCTTTGATGGCTCCCAGCATAGTGACACGCTTATAGGGCGCTTTGAAATTGATGATGTTGTCGCCTACTTTTACTTCGGTAGTACCGTTTACATCCAGACAGATCTTTTCGATCATTTTTTCGGTAAATTCCATCATCCAGTTGTAGTCTTTGTAGGCTACATATATCTCCATACAGGTGAATTCAGGATTGTGTGTACGATCCATACCTTCGTTACGGAAGTTTTTACCGATCTCGTATACACCTTCAAAACCACCGACAATAAGGCGTTTCAGGTAGAGCTCACTGGCGATTCGCATGTATAAAGGAATATCCAAAGCATTGTGGTGAGTCATGAACGGACGCGCGGCTGCTCCTCCGGCAATGGCCTGCAGGATCGGAGTTTCCACTTCCATGTATCCTTTTGAGTTGAAGTATTCGCGCATGGAACTGTACACTTTGCTGCGTTTGATGAAAATATCTTTAACGCCTTCGTTGACAGCCAGATCGACATAACGCTGGCGGTAACGGAGTTCAGGATCTTCAAAAGAGTCGTAAGTTACGCCGTCTTTGTATTTAACAATAGGCAGTGGTTTGATCGATTTGGCGAGCACCGTCAGCTTTTGTGCATGGATACTGATTTCGCCCATCTGTGTGCGGAATACGAAGCCTTCGATTCCGATGAAGTCGCCTAAGTCGAGCAGGCGTTTGAACACAGTGTTGTACATTTCCTTGTCTTCTCCCGGGCAGATGTCATCACGGGTGATATATACCTGGATGCGGCCTTTAGAGTCCTGCAATTCAATGAAAGAGGCTTTACCCATTATGCGGCGGCTCATCATGCGACCGGCTACGGATACCTGGCGGGGTGTCTCGTCATCTTTGAATTCGGCTTTAATATCAGTTGAGAAAGCATTGGTTACATACTCTGCTGCGGGATAGGGTTCGATGCCCATCGCGCGAAGTTCATTCAGACTGTTACGTCGGATGATTTCCTGTTCACTTAGTTCTAATATGTTCATTTCGTTAGATATTAACTCAATTTTGGAGGCAAAAATACGAAACTTTTCTTAGAAATACGGCATTGTAACTCTTATTCTTTATTCTTCACCTTTAATTCTAAATAGATTTGTATCTTTGCACCCTCAAAATAATAGGTATGACAGGACAAAAGACGCCCACTGCGCTGGGTACTGAAAAGATTGGAAAACTCTTGATGCAGTATGCCATTCCGGCTATTATCGCTATGACCGCATCTTCTCTTTACAACATGGTAGACAGCATTTTTATTGGTCACGGAGTGGGTCCGATGGCTATTTCCGGACTTGCTCTGACTTTTCCACTGATGAATCTTGCCGCTGCTTTCGGCTCCTTGGTCGGAGTGGGAGCCGCTACGCTGATTTCGGTCAAACTGGGACAAAAAGATTACGATACGGCGCAACGGGTATTGGGCAATGTGCTGGTACTGAATATCATTATCGGGCTTGCTTTCACCGTATTAACCCTTATTTTTCTTGATCCTATTCTTTACTTCTTCGGAGGCAGTGACGAAACGGTGGGCTATGCCCGTGACTATATGAAAGTGATTCTTTATGGGAATGTCATCACCCATATTTATCTGGGGCTGAATGCGGTACTTCGTTCAGCAGGTCATCCGCAGAAGGCGATGGTTGCCACCATTGCTACAGTGGTTATCAATACCATTCTCGATCCTTTGTTTATTTATGGTTTTGGTTGGGGCATCCAGGGAGCGGCCATTGCTACGATTACGGCACAAGTGATTGCCCTTGCCTGGCAGTTCAGGCTCTTTGGCAATAGGGAGGAATTACTCCATTTCCACCGAGGAATTTTCCGGTTGAAGCGAAAAATTGTTCTCGATTCGCTGGCTATAGGTATGTCTCCTTTCCTGATGAATCTTGCATCGTGTTTCATTGTGATTCTGATAAATCAGGGTTTGAAACGGTATGGGGGGGATCTTGCCATCGGGGCATTTGGCATTGTCAACCGTCTGGTATTTCTATTCCTTATGATTGTGATGGGACTGAACCAGGGTATGCAGCCGATTGCCGGATACAATTATGGGGCAAAACTATATCCCCGTGTCACCCGTGTGTTGAAACTGACCATCTATGGTGCGACCATTGTCACCACTACCGGTTTTCTGATGGGAATGTTTATTCCCGACCTGGCAGTGTCCGTCTTCACTTCGCACGAAGAGCTGATTCGCCAATCTGCCGAAGGTCTCCGCATTGTGGTACTCTTTTTCCCGATTGTCGGCTTTCAGATGGTCACTTCCAATTTCTTCCAGAGTATCGGGATGGCAAGTAAAGCTATTTTCCTTTCCATTACCCGTCAGGTACTCATCCTGATTCCTTGTCTGTTGATTCTACCGCGTTTTTGGGGGCAGACGGGTGTCTGGATCAGTATGCCGACTTCTGACCTGATAGCCAGCCTGATATCGGCTGCCATGTTGTGGTGGCAGTTCCGTCAGTTCCGTAAAGCGGCTGCCCGGACATAGGATTCTTCAGCCTGTGCTAAACAAATCATTGCCTGCATTTGTCTTTTATCTGTAACGATCTGAAAGCAATGTAGCAGCCATGAAAAAGTATGTAAGTTTCTTGTTGGTTTTATTTGTCAGTCTGTTTCTTTTTCTGCCCGCGTATGCGCAGCAGCGCAAATCAGTAGCTGTGGTGCTAAGTGGGGGAGGAGCAAAGGGGGTAGCCCATATCGGTGCCCTCAAAGTGATTGAGGAAGCAGGTATTCCTATCGACTATATCGTAGGTACCAGTATGGGGTCTATCATCGGCGGACTTTATTCCATCGGATATACCCCCTGTCAGCTTGATAGTATGGTCAATCACCAGAATTGGTCTTTTCTGTTGAGTGACCGTATCAGTTGGGAAGATCAAACGATGACTGAACGGAAGAATTCTGAAACTTATATTCTTTCTGTTCCTTTGAAAAAGGATTTGAAGGCGAATGTGTTCGGAGGGGTCATTAAGGGGCAGAACCTGGGTAATCTTTTCTCCGAACTGACTGTAGGCTATCACGATTCCATTAACTTCAACAAGCTGCCTATTCCGTTTGCTTGTGTCTCCGAGAACATTGTGAACGGTGAAGAAGTAGTGTTTCACAATGGTGTCTTGGCTACCGCTATGCGTGCCAGTATGGCTATTCCCGGCGTATTCACGCCCGTCCGTATGGGCGACGAGATACTGGTTGACGGAGGAATGAAAAACAACTTTCCCACGAACATAGCCCGGGCTATGGGAGCCGATGTGATTATTGGTGTCGATGTACAGAATGATCTCCGGACCGCGGATGAACTGAATAATCTTGGTGAGATATTCAACCAGATCATCAATCTGACCGGCCAAACCCGATATGAAGAGAATATAAAATTGGCAACGGTGTATATTAAAGTCGACGTAAAAGGCTATTCTGCCGCAAGTTTCAACATTCCCGCACTCGACACATTGATGCACCGTGGCGAAGAGGCAGCCCGCGCGCAGTGGACTGCTTTGCGCAGACTGAAGAAAGAGATCGGTCTACCCGAAGATTACGTTGCCCCCCGACACGGCCCGTTTACTTCTTTATGGTCCGAGAAAGATATATTTGTGAAAGAGATCACCTTTGACGGTATCGAAGACAGTGACAAGAAATGGATTATGCACCGCTGTCACCTGAAGGAGAACAGCCGGATGCGTATGGAGCAACTTTATGAAGCACTTGCTACATTGCGCGGAAGCCAGGCTTATTCCAATGTCAGTTACAAACTGACCGATACCGACCAGGGATATTTGCTACACTTTATTTTGGAAGAGAAGTACGAGCGTAATCTCAATCTGGGGATCCGTTTCGACTCGGAAGAGATCGCTTCATTGCTGTTGAATGTGAGCACCCGCCTCAATACACGTATTCCATCGTGGCTTTCACTGACCGGACGTCTTGGAAAACGCTACCTGGCCCGGGTGGACTATACATTGGCTCCGATGCAGATGCGAAATTTCAATCTCGCTTATCAGTTTGAGTATAACGATATTAATATTTACGATCACGGGAAACGTGCTTATAACACTACTTATAAATACCATTCCGGTGAGTTGGGGTTTTCGGATGTGTGGTATCGTAACCTTCGTTTTGGAGCCGGACTGCGTTTTGAGTTCTTCAAGTATAAGGACTTTCTATATAATGCGGGCGGGCAACAGTTGAAGGTGAAACCCCAACACTTCTTCAGCTATTATGCCCAACTGCATTATAATACTTACAATAAGGGATATTTTCCCTCGAAAGGGACCGATCTCCAGGGGAATTATTCACTTTATACCGATAACCTGACACAGTATAAAGGTCATGCTCCCTTTTCTGCTTTGACCGCCTCGTGGGCCAGTGTCTTTTCGGTTACCGACCGTTTTGCTTTGATTCCTTCTTTGTATGGACGTATTCTTATAGGCAAAGATATCCCTTATCCCTATCTGAATGCCATCGGTGGAGATAATTTTGGTCATTACTTGCCTCAGCAACTTCCTTTTGCCGGGATCACCAATCTGGAGATAGTCGATAATTCTGTTATCATAGCCGGTTTGAAGGTACGTCAGCGTATCGGGGGTAAGAATTATGTCACTCTCACCGGGAATGTGGCGTTGCGGGAAGATAACTTTTTTGATATCCTAAGTGGTAAGCCGGTTTGGGGAGGCAGCCTGGGATATGGTTACGATAGCTTGTTCGGTCCGTTAGAGGCCTCTTTCGGCTATTCAAGCAGGGCACACGATGTAGGATTCTATGTGAATCTGGGATATGTCTTTTAGAGTTTTCATCCTTTGCCGTTGATACCGGAGTTATCTTCCTATTCTTGAGATTCTTCCTCCTCGGCCGTTCTTGCCCACAGTAAATGCCCGGGGAAGTATTTGGATAGTGGGTAACGGTAAAACGTCATTTGGCTGACGCGGTGTGTAAACTTACGGTCGTCGATGAAATCTATTTTCGACACCCGTACTTCGTGGGGCAGTACATCCTCCGGGTGTTCAAAGCTATTGCTTGTGATGGAACTCCGGAAAATAAATTAATGCAAAGCCTTCTTATGGGAAAAATCATTTCGATCTTCCATCTTCCACTTGCTGTTTTAAGGCGAGAATACTGTACAGGCCATTAATTATCAACCATAAACTATGCATTTCTTAAGCAAAATCACCTCTTAAAGCATTTTGTTTTCCCTTCTTGTTCAACCGGAAATGGTGCAATCTACATCCGGTCTCGCGCAGGCGTGCCCATGAGCTCGGGTACACGGGACCGGATAAAGACACCTATACGAATGATTAAATGTTGATAATTAAGGAATTAAATATGTAATAGAATAAAGAAACGATTCATGTGAACTGGTTAAATGAAAGAAAAAGAACCGCTGTCCTCCGGGGGGTAGAGTGGCAGCGGTTCGGCGAGTCAACTGGTTTGGTGAGTCGGATTTAGATTTAAAGTCAATTATAAAAGAGAATTTATTATGAAAGATCAAAGTACTATAGTCCGTCTATAATGACAGGCGTTTTGTGATAATGGTTCTTTTTGCACATTTGATTGATCCGGGATATATATTTGGAAGTGGCATACGCCTGGCTTGGTGTACGTTTCAAGCATGAATATTTCACTTTGTGAATTTCTAAAAAAAGTTCGGCCACAAAGACAATCATGTCTGCACGTTCGATATGGGAGGGTGAACAGAAACACTCTGCATATTCGTAATCCCGGGTAGAGAGGGTATAATGCAGAATCTTTTTACCTCGCTGAAAAATAAAATCCAACCGATACCAACCGTTTGCGTTGGTTCTTCGCCGGTGGAAATACAAGATTTTGATAATAGATTGTTTGCCCATAGCTCAAACGTATATCGGGCAGGGAAGAATGAACGGCCCTGCTGACCCGTTTGAACTATTTGACATTCGATGCCGAAACAAGGAAAGAAATATGCTAACCCATTACGAAGTTAGACACGGGGGCAGAGCCGTCTTTATCCAGAAACTGTAGGTATATAAAATTATACACCTACAGCTAGTGTAAAAACAAAGGTTATTTATTTCCTTTGTTTCTGCCTTATAAATATCAAATAGTTCACCACAAAGATGGTGATTATTTCTGAAATAGCATAGCAAACGGACGAAAAATGTTCAATGAAACACTTTTATCAGGAGGATTGTTTACTGAACGCCGTTAGTATAGGGAGATTTAACGAAAAGAGAGCGGATCTGTGTTTACCCGCTTGCGTTATGTAAATTCAATGCAGAACAAGGAAAAAATATGTGCCGACCCATTTTTAAACATTCATCAGGACATGGACAGGCAGCCGGCCACCTTCGTGCGAATAAAGAACCTGCTATATTATAATAGATTAGTGAAATGCCATTGCGTCATATACTTCAATTCCCACCGGCTGGCTTGCATATATACTTTCTGTAAACAGGAGTTGATCCTGTATCAGGTTTGACATTTCTTTCTCAAAAGACGATTACATTTTTTGGGGGGAGGCCGATCACATCTTTATTTCTCCTCGGATTCTGCTCAGTGACTGTGGCGTTATCCACAGATAGGAAGCTATGTGTTTCAAAGGTACGTTTTGTAGCAGTTCGGGATGTTCTTTGATAAGTGTCAGGTAACGCTCTTTGGCTTTTGGACTTCCGGCACTGATCAACCAATTTTCAGTGCTGAGTAATTGTTGCTCCATCAGGCGGCGTCCCAGATTGGCAAGACCGAGTGATGAGGCATAAAGACCGTTCAATGTTTGTCCGGATATACAATAGGCTATGCTGTCGCACATCACCTCGATTGTGATGTGCGATGCTGTATTTTCCACGTATCCCCATACCGAAAAAGCGGCTTCGCCTTCCCCGGCAAACCAGATGGTGGTATCAACCCCGTCTTTCAGATAATGAGCGCGCCAGATGCCTTGCTTTATCAGATATAAATTTCCGTTTCTGGAACCTTCATGAACAATGACTTCTTTCTTTTTGAAACGCACCTCCTCCATATAATTGAGAAGAGTCTGCGTATCGGTTTCCGAAAGACGATAGCTATTCCTGGATTTTTCAATAAATGTTTCCATAAGGCTCTTTTACATCTGTTTGAACGATGCAAAGATACGCATCATCGGCGAGTGGCGAAAGAGTCTTTCAGGTAAATTCCAATAATCAGCAGCAAAGTCAGCAGTTCGGCAAGAGGGACGGCAAGCCAAATACCTTTTATTCCCAGTATCGGAGGCAGGAGCAGGAAGCCTGTCAACATAAACAATGTTCCCCGGAAAAGGGTGATGACAGTGGCTCGCCGGGCACGTTCGATACTTTGATAATAACCGATACCAACTATGTTGAGTGCAAAGAACAGATAACCGACTGCAAAATACGGAATTCCATCTACTGCAATGTCATACGCTTTGTAACTTTTGTCGATGAATAGTCCTACTATTTCGTGATTGAATACAAGAGTTGCAGTAAAGAATAAAATACCACATCCCAAAGCTGTTTTCAATGCCAGTCGGATGGTACGTGCCACTCTGCCCGGATTCTGTTGCCCGAAATTGTAACTGATGATGGGTTGTGCCGATTGGGCGATGGCGTTGTATACCATAAAGATAATAGGAAAGAAGTAACACACGATGCTGAATGCTGCTACACCACTTTCTCCCAAATGGCTGATAAATACGTAATTCCCCAAAAACATCATACTGGCTATAGATGCTTCGCTGATGAATGCCGAAGAGCCGAGCCTCACCATATAGCCGATATTGCGGAAGGTAAGCTGCATACTTTTCCGGCTGAGTTTGATACGATAAATGCCCACGTTGCGAGAAAAACGGAGTAGATAAATAAGAGTCATCAATCCGCCGACCATAGTTCCCAAACTGGTGGCAAAGGCAGCTCCCATCATCCCCCAATCTAATTGGAAGATGAAAATATAATCGAGTACGATATTGATAATGGCTGACACGGCATTGCACATCATAGCATAGTTGGGCGATCCGTCCAGACGGATATAAAACATGCCGGCACTCAAAAGCAGATAGAAAACGAGAAAAGGAACATACCAGTTCATGTATTCCACTACCAACGGCAGCAATCGTTCCGAACTGCCGAGTAATCGTCCTATCGGTTCTGCAAAGTAGCAGCAAAGTGCTGATAATACCAGGATCAGGAGGGATGAAAAGGCAAGTGCCTGTGTGATATTGATACTTGCCACTTTTCGTTTGCCTTGTGATAAATGGATGGACGCCACGACAGATGCACCCACTCCGAACATCAATCCGATGCCGGTGGTGATCATAAATAGCGGGGCCGTGATATTGACTGCCGCCAAAGCGTCGCTACCAATTCCTTTACCGACAAAGATACCATCGGTAATTACAAAAATGGCGGAAAAAACCATTCCGAGTACTGTTGGAATCAACAACTTCCTGAACAGTCTCGGGATTTCCATGTTTCCGAAATCAATACTGTCTTTCATAAAATCTATGTTTTTTTAGCGGATGCAAAGATACGTCTATGGAAAAGAAGAAAAGTTACCAATTGATAAGAAATGCGATGTGCCGGATATTGGTACATTATTTATTTCCTTCTTTCGGAAATAATGTGTATGTTTGCTATTGAACCAATATACAAATGTACTATGAACGGTAATTATGTCATCAATATCGGCCGTCAATTGGGCAGTGGCGGAAAAGAGATCGGGGAAAAACTGGCAGCCAGGTTAGGCATTGATTTTTATGATAAAGAGCTGATTAATCTGGCTTCAGAGGAGAGTGGACTTTGTCGGGAATTTTTCGAGAAAGCGGATGAAAAAGCTTCCCAAGGTATTATAGGTGGATTGTTTGGGATGCGTTTTCCTTTTATCAGTGATGGTGCTATGCCCTGTACCAATTGTCTGAGTAATGATGCTCTCTTTAAAATTCAGAGTGATGTCATCCGGCATCTTGCAGCAGAGAAATCTTGTGTATTCGTGGGGCGCTGTGCCGATTACATTTTGCGCGAACATCCCCGTTGCGCCAATATTTTCATTTCTGCTTCGCACGAAGACCGCGTGGCACGTTTGTGCCGTATTCATGGCATTTCCGAAGAAGCTGCTGAGGAAAAAATGAATAAGGCAGATAAGAAACGCTCCGAATATTATAATTATTACAGTTATAAAACTTGGGGAGCGGCTGCAACCTATCATCTTTGCATTGACTCTTCGGTATTGGGAATCGATGAAACGGTAAGGTTTATAGAAGAGTTTATAGTTAAAAAACTAAATTTATAAATCAGAATCGGGCATGCTATAATATGTTAATGGCCAACTACGGTGTAAATGAAAACACAGTAATTGGCCATTGCTATTTTTGATTTGTTACATCATTAACAACAAAATCATTTGTCCCGCAAGGATACGGAGGAACATAGACAGCGGATATACTGTAGAATAGCCTACTGCCGGAGCATCGCTACCGGTTGCCTGGTTGGAATATGCCAATGCGGGAGGGTCTGTATTACTACCCGCAATCAATCCCATCAGCATGAAATAATTAATTTTATAGTATGATCGTGCTATAATTCCGATAATCAGCAAAGGGATAATCGTAATCAGGAAACCACAACCTACATAAAGCAGACCGTCTCCATGGATCACAGTATCCACAAAATTAGCTCCGGCTTCGATGCCCACACTGGCAAGGAAAAGAACAATGCCGATTTCACGTATCATCAGGTTGGCACTTTGAGTTGTGTAGGTTACCAGATGTAATTTGTGTCCGAAACGTCCTATCAGGATAGCCACCACCAATGGTCCGCCGGCAAGACCGAGTTTTACCGGAGTCGGCATACCCGGGAATGCAATGGGAAGGCTGCCGCAAAGGATACCCAGGAAAATACCTACGAACAATGTGACAATGTTCGGTTCGTTAAGGCGCTTCAGTGAATTACCCAGTACACTCGCTACTCGTTCTACAGCATCTTCGGAGCCTACCACCATGACACGGTCACCTACCTGAAGTACCAGATTCGGGTTGGCAAAAAGATCGACACCCGAACGGTTCACACGCGTGATGTTGACATTGTACATGCTGCGGAAGTTCAACATACCAAGTTTCTTTCCATTAATTTCCGGTTTGGTTACCAGAATACGACGGGATACCATCGGCATATCTTGCTTTTCCCAGTCTACTTGCACTTCACGTCCGATAAAGGCTACAATAGCATCTGAGTCTTCTTCTGAACAGACCACAAATAATTGGTCGTTCTGTTCCAGAATAGTACTGTGATTCGGAATGCTGACGTGTCCGTCTTTACGGATGCGCGAGCAAACAAACGGACGTCCGAGGAAGCTGCTGATTGTGCCCAGAGTTTTTCCGTAGATGGCTTCATTATGCACTTCCAGGCTCATCAGGTGTGGTTTGTGGTGTGTACCGTCAGTTTCTTGATTCCAGTTTTCTTCTTCTTTGGCGAAATTGATACGGAAGATGTAGCGGACAGCAATGATGGAGCCTATAATACCCACTACTCCTAACGGATAAGCACAGGCATAGCCTAATGCGATCTGTGGCCCGGAGTAGCTCAATTGATTCAGTGCTTCTTGTGCGGCACCGAGCCCCGGGGTGTTTGTGACTGCGCCGTATAGGATACCCACCATCATAGGGAGCTCGATTCTGCCTCCCAAGATGAAATAAAGTGCCATTGCTACAGCGATGTTTAAGACTACAATTCCTACGGCCAGCATGTTCAGGGTCATTCCGCCTTTCTTGAATGAAGAAAAGAAAGAAGGCCCCACTTGGAGACCGATACAGAATACGAACAATATCAATCCGAATTCACGGATGAAATGTAGGATATGGGTATCGCCTGTGAAGCCAAAATGTCCCATCAGGATGCCGGCAAACAAAACAAAAGTAACCCCTAACGAAACTCCGAAGATTTTGATTTTTCCCAAATAGACACCTGCTGCCACTACGAAGGCGTAGAGGAAAACAATGTGGGCTACGGAGTTGGGGTTCCATAATAAATCTTGTAACCAATCCATAATATAGTAGTTTATAATTTTTTGTAAACGGGTGCAAAATTAGCTATAACCTCGGAGGTAATCAAATATTTGCCTGCCTTTTATTTTAGGGAAGCACGGGTGCACGGTTCTTTCATTTTACAACCGTCTTCTTCCCTTGTCTTTCCTCCCCCCTCAAAAAAAAGCCTTCCATTCGCACACGAGGCTGTGTCGAAACTTTTTTCACCACGGAGTAGCACAGAGCCTTTTTGCTAATAATCAACAATTTAAAATCGCCTCTGTGTCACTCTGTGTCCTCTGTGGTGAGTTTTGACAGCCTCTCGTTATTTCTTTTTAAAGAAAGAATTCGGGCGGCTATTACCGGAGAAGTGTAGTAGATTAACCATTGTCATAAAACTCTTTAGTCCATCCTGCATACCCGGGCCGGTGAGCCCGCATACCCGGGCCGATGGGCCCGCATACCCGGGCTGATGAGCCCGCATGCCCGGGCTGAGATAAAGATCCGGCCATTTGTACTAAAGATAGTAAGGAAAATGAAATGCTTTTAGAGAGATAAACGGATAAAAAATTGGATATATCCATTTGCTTTACAGTCTGTTATCACTGAAATGTCCCCTAAAACAGTGGGTGGAAGATGGAAGATAGGGGTGGAAGATAAATGGCATAAAAATCGCATCTTCCACCAAGTTATACATCTCACAATCAATAATATGTGTTCTGAAAGGTGGAAGATGGAAGATCGAAACGCGTTTTTTGTATGAGAGCAAGGCAGGTTAATGAAAGAGCCAGGGCGGACGCTCAATAAGTATAACATCTTATCATTTTCTATATTTTTTCAATACCAATGACTTTATCTCTTATTTTCTCATCCCATCCACATGCTTTCCTCTTTCCTGCCATTCCCAGTTTGATGTCACTCTGTTTCAATAGCATGAGTGCTAACTTTGATATGGCAGAAAAGTTGATAGCTGCATTTCCTATTTTCCTGTCATCATCTTCTCTGAATCCTATATCAAGTACCCAATGTAGGTTATTTTCAACCTCCCAGTGTGATCTAATCGATTTGAGTATGATAATCGGGTCAGGTTCCAATGATGAT
>NZ_JAHKNF010000010.1:0-266979 GCF_018860125.1 Bacteroides sp. HF-4919 | reverse complement strand
GTGAGACCCGTCAGCCCATTACCATTCCTGAAGTCCAGATGCGTAGTTTTATTGCTGTTGCCGGTAATTACGATGAACAGGTTGTTTATCTGGACCCTTCCGCCGTTTCCATGAAGAAGGGAGACCGCGTCCGTGTCACGGGCGGCATCTTCGAGGGAGTCGAGGGTGAGTTTGTCCGTATTAAAGGTGACCGCCGTGTGGTGGTTTCCATCCAGGGGGTTATGGCAGTTGCTACTGCTTTCATTCATCCCTCTTTAATCGAGCTAATAAAGAATTAAAAACTCAGTGAACTCTGTGCCCTCTGTGGTGCATATTCCAATACATAAATAAATCACCATGTTGTCTTTGCAATCAGAAATCGATTCTTTGTGCGCTGTTTCGCACGAACTTCTCCATTTAGGTCTGGATGGCGAACCCATCTACTCCGACCGTTTCCGCCAATTGAATACGGATGTGTATCATCGTTGTGAGCATCTTTTCGGTTCACACGGACGTACTCTTGAAGAGGAAGCTTCTCTTTGTATCGCTTTGTTGACCGGCTATAATGCTACCATTTATAATCACGGTGATAAGGAAGATAAAATCCAGTCGGTTCTCAATCGTAGTTGGGATATCTTGGATACACTTCCCGTCTCGCTTTTGAAATGCCGTTTGTTGGTAGCCTGTTACGCCGAGGTCTTTGACGAAGAGTTGGCGGCGGAGGCACACGTAATAATAGACGGTTGGAAGGATCGGGAATTGACGAGGGAAGAGTTTGAGATTGTAGAGCATTTAAAGAGTTTGGAGGAAAATCCATATCCGAATACGGATATAGAATAATAATCTATTACTAAATTATATGTTTATATTTTAGGTGTAATAGTGCTATATATGATTTATTGGTTCGTTTTTAGTTACTTTTTGTAAATGTATAAATTTTGAAGAAAATAGGTATAATAACATTGCCACTAGATGCAAATTATGGTGGAATATTACAAGCATATGCATTAATGAGCTTTTTGAAAGAAAATGGGTATGATGTTACATTGTATAATAAGATTTATGTACGTGAAATTTCACCATTTGTTTGGCCATTAATTTATATGAAGAGATTCTTTATGAAATACATTTGGAGACAGAAGAATTTATCTGTCTTTGCGGAAAAAGATATTAAAAAGATAAATTCTCTTATTCAATCTCATACAAAATTATTTGTCGATAAATATATCTATCCTATTGTGAATATTGAGAATTTTAGATCAATAAAAAAGGAATCTGTGGATATATGGGTTGTAGGTAGTGATCAAATATGGCGTCCGGATTATTTTTTTCATGTGGAGGACGCATTTTTGGAGTTTGCTAAAGATTGGAATGTGAGAAGGATTGCGTATGCTGCTTCATTTGGTGTTGATAGGTGGATGTTTTCTAAAAAACAAACTCTTAATTGTCAACGTTTATTGAAGTTATTTTCGTTTGTTGGTGTTCGTGAAGATTCTGGGGTTATGTTATGCCGGAAATATTTTGATGTAAATTCTACCCATGTATTAGACCCGACGATGTTATTAGATGTTAATAAATATGTTGCATTAATGGGAGATATTGCAAAAAATGATCTATCTGAAAAGGGGTTGATGGTCTATATTTTGGATAAGACTATTGACAAACAAGATGCTGTGATAAAACTCCAAACAGTTCTTGGATATGATATATTTTATAATAATAATCCTAACACAAATGATATAAGTTTATCAGCGATAGAGCGAATAGCTTCTCCCGTTGAAGAGTGGTTGAAAGGTTTTTCTGATGCAAAATATGTAATTACAGATTCCTTTCACGCATGTGTCTTTTCTATTATGTTCAATAAGCCTTTTGTCGCTTATGCTAATAAAGGAAGAGGGCTTACTCGGTTTCATTCTTTATTGAGGATGTTCGATTTAGAAGATCGTTTAATTAGTTCGGTAACTGAATTAGATGAACAAAAAATAAATAAAAAAATTAATTGGGAAAAAGTTAATCAGATTCTTGATGTTAATAGAAAAAAATCTAAGGGGGATTTGTTACAAAGCTTATCAAAATGATATCTTTTTTGTTGGAAAGAGTTAAATTTAGGATTAAGTCAATCATTCTTAAATTTTCGGTAATAGAAAAGGTAAAAACATCAGATACAGATATTTATTTAACTTTTGATGATGGACCTGATCCTCTAATCACGGAATTTATTTTGGATATACTGGATAAGTATGATGCAAAAGCTACATTTTTCTGTATTGGAGAAAAGGTGCATGAATATCCTTTGTTGTATAGGAAAATAAAGGAAAGAGGACATGCAATTGGTAATCATACTTATTCTCATTTAAAGGGTGTTGATGTCAGGAGTCAAGATTATGTGAAGGATGTGTCTAAGTGTAATGATATATTGCATGCGAAGTTGTTTAGGCCGCCTTTCGGATCTTTGAAAATTATGGAGCTATTTCTCTTGAAAAAACATTATGATATAATAAAATGGTCTGTTGACATGCAAGATTATGTAAAGTTAGAGGATGTACAAACACATATTGATAAGATCACGAAACAGATAAGTGGTGGAGACATTGTGTTGTTTCATTTTTCTGAAGAACATAGTTTAAATACACTACAGCTATTACCATTGTTTTTATCACGACTTGAAAATAAAGGATTTAAATACAAGTCAATGAATGCTAGTGTTTTATGAATAAGGTTTCTGTAATAGTTCCTGTTTATAATGTTGAAGAGTATCTAGAAGAGTGCATTGATAGTATATTGAATCAGACTTATCCTAATATAGAACTGATACTGGTTGATGATGGGAGTATTGATAAGTCTGGATATATATGTGATCAATATGCTTTGGCAGATGACAGGATACATGTTATCCATAAGAAGAATAGTGGTGTAAGTGAGTCCAGGAATACAGGGATCAGCGTAGCGAGCGGAGAATTTATTTGTTTTGTCGATTCGGATGATTGGATAGATAGCAATATGATTGAATGCTTCTTGAATTTATTATTATCTAATCAAGCTGATATTTGTATCTCTTCTCATTATTTTGAAGATGTTCAAAGACAGTTGAAGATAGATAAATATAGTAAGAAGCAAGCTATCGATTTACTTCTTGCATTTTCGTTTCCGGCTTCTATGTGTTTAGGATTATATAGGACATCTTTATTTATTGGAAAATGTTTTTCTAAAGAAGTACATCATTGGGAGGATTTTTTATTTCAATATCAAGTGGTCGCAGACTCTGAAGTAGTGCTGAGGACAAACCAATGTTTTTATCATTATAGGCAGAGGCAAGGAAGTGCTAATCACTCTGGAATTAGTCAGAAAGTTATGTCTTGTATGAAAATACCTTGGATTTTAAAGAATGCTTCTCCGTCTATTCAAGAAACAGATATAGCAAATGTTTATTCATTTATGATATTTCAATGCTTCATGGCTTATGTGAGAACTGATATTCCAGATAATACCTATAGACGCGAAATAATTTTCTATATTAAAAGTAGACTATCATATGTATTGTTTTCTACTTCTATATCCTTAAAATATAAATTATCTTTAGTTCTGTTTATTATTTATCCTTATGGTACTTATTCGCTCCTCCATAAAAAATACGGTATGTGAATGATTAATAATACTTTAATGAAATTGTCTTTTTCTTCTTTTATAGCTTCAACAGGAATTTTATTCTCTAGGATAATAAAGAGAGATTCTGTTATGTTGTTTTCTAGTTTTCCGGATTATACTGATAATGCTTATGCTCTATTTCAATATATTTCTGGATCAAAGCAATATGATCATTATTTGAAAGTATGGGTACTTTCTGATAAGACAGGTTATAAAGCATGTAAAAAGGATATTTTGTCGAAAAATTCGAATACAAAAGTTGTATTTAGATTTTCATTATTAGCTTTTTGGTATTTTTTTAGGGCTAAGTTTGTTTTTTGTACTCATGGATTATATAGTTTCTGGGATATCAGTCAAAGAGATAAGTTGATAAATTTGTGGCATGGCATGCCATTAAAGCGGATAGGTTCAATGGATCCTGCCAAACATGGAGTTAATAAGACTAAAGCTCATTATTTAATTGCTACATCAGAAATTTTTAGGGAATTGATGTCTAAAAGTTTTAATAATCTGGATCTGAGTAGAGTGTTACTTGTTGGACAACCGCGCAATGATTTACTTTTTCAAAAGACAGACTTCTTTTCTAAAAGAAATATCCAAAGGACCGACTATTGTTCTGTTGGCATTTGGTTACCAACTTTCCGTACTTCGATTATTGGAGAAACAAGAACTGATGGTATTTCAACGAACGATACTATTTCTTTTTTGAATATAGCAGACTTGCAAGATCTGAATATTTTTTTATCGGAAATTAAAATTTTGTTGATTGTAAAGTTGCATCCAATGGATATATTGCAAACGGTTGATTTCCCATTGTTTACTAATATTATGATAGTGAAACAAAATGATTTTTCTTTTCAGCTTTATCCATTACTGGGGGCAACAGATTTCTTACTAACGGATTATTCTTCGGTTTGGATTGATTATGATATTTTAGATAGGCCAATGGGATTTGTAATGAATGACATAGATGAATATCAAAAGTCAAGAGGCTTGACTTTTGATAACATTAGTGAGGTTCTTCCTGGGCCTATTTTATCTGATTTAGAGTCCCTCAAGTCTTTTTTAAAAACTCCCGAAACTTATAAAAAGGAAACTCAAAACAAATTTAATTTATATAAAGATGATCAAGCTTGCTATCGGTTGATGCATGTAATAGATAAACTTAATAAAAACGGTTTGATTTTTTAGATATATGATAACTGTATATGTAATAGGGGTATTTGACTTGTTTCATCGTGGACATGTTGAGCTCTTAAAAAAAGCGAAAGGTCTTGGAGATAGGTTGGTTGTTGCTATTAATAGTGATGAAATGGTTGCTAATTATAAAAGAAAGCCTGTTATTAACGAGAATGATCGATTGGCAGTAGTTAAAGCTTGCTCCTATGTAGATGAAGCTTTTATTATTCCAGATTTGGATAATAAACTTTATGTAATTAAGTATAATGTAGATATTATAGTGCATGGTGATGATTGGACAGGTGAAGGGTACTTAAATCAGATATGTATGACTCCAGAGTTTTTGCAAAAGCATCAGATTGAATTAGTTTATCTTCCGTATACTAAAGGTATAAGTACATCTAAAATAATTAAATCTATTCAAGAGTTGAATAATGTTTTATAAGCATTTAGAAATACCTGTTTTTGTGGAGATTGATAATAGAGTACTTGGTAGAGTTGATAAAATGCTCACATCCAGTCATCTGTTTTTCTCTCATAAAACTTTAGTGACTTCTCCTGAATTATATACTCTTTACAGTCACTTTATAGATAGTAATAAATTTGATAGTTTAATTCTTGTCCAAGGAGGAAAGGTAGAAGAATACTCTTTATTGAAAAAACAATGTGATAATTTAGATACACTTTTTATTGCGTTTGGTGGAGGTAGTATTTTAGATATTGTCAAGTATGCGGCAACAGATATGAATATCCCTTACATAGCCATGCCATCAACACTTTCTAACGATGCTATTTATTCTCCAGTTGCACGCTTAACGTGTAATGAGAAGAAAAAAAGTTTTGGAGTTAAACCTCCTATCGGAATTGTAGTGGATTTATCGATTGTGAAGAAGTCTCCCAAGCAGTTGATTTTGGCAGGTGTAGGTGATCTTTTATCAAATTTGAGTGCTGTAAAGGACTGGGAGTTATCTAGACTTTCCACAGGAGAAAAGATTGATGAATTATCTTTTATGTTGGCAAAAGAAGCTGCTGTTTCTATTTTAAGATATTCTGAGAAAGATTTATATACAGATGTATTTTTAGCTGATCTTGCAAGGGGGTTAATAACTTCCGGATTATCCATGATACATTCTGGCAATACACGTGGGACGAGTGGTTCTGAGCATTTAATGAGTCACGCCATTGATGAATATTTTTCTGACAAGTCTACTATACATGGTATTCAAGTGGCGTGGGCGCATTTGTTGATAGAGAAACTGCTGAGAACTGAAAGTGAGTATAATATGATAAACAGTTATTTCTCTCGAATCGGTTTAAATAGCATGATAAAACAGTATATCCAATTTTCCGAGATTGATTTTATGAAAATGATACCTTTAGCTAAAATGATAAGAAATAGGTATACTGTTTTGAACTTAGTGGGAAGATAGGGGAAATTTAAATTGTTTTATGTATGCTAATAGCTGTGGATAAATGTTGATGAAATTTAATGCCTCTAAATACTCTAATTATATAACCTTATTTTATTGTATTTCTTTTTTCTTAGTTATAAATGGTGGTTTATTTTCTTTTTTGACTAAAGGTACTCCATTTACGATCTGGAGGCAAATTTTGACATTTATAGGTTTTTCCCTTTTGATGTGCTCTTTTGGAAGGTATAAAAATCGTTCGTTGATAAAGATAGAAAAAGATTTATTGTTACTAACATTTTTATGTATACCGTATTGTATATACGCCTTTTTTTTTCAAGGATATGGCTTAATTAGAGTTGGATTTGCTTTATGGATGTATACCGCAGGATTTCATGTGGTTTTGTTTTCATCGTATTTATTAAATTCTTCAAAATATAATCCACGTTCTATATTTAAGTTTTTTTCGTTGCTTGGACTGTTTTTATCAATAGGGCTTATTATTGATAGCCAAACATTGCTTTTTAAATTTTTGGTATTAAGCGCTCATGAAGATATATCTTATTTGGCAGAGGAAGATTTAGCTATGAATCGTTGTAGCTTCTTAGCTGAGTCTGTTAGCACATTTGGGGTTTATTTCTCTTTCTGCGTACTCTCATCATTTTATTTACTATATCATTCCTCAAAAACGAAGAGCCAATTTTTTTATTTGTTATGTTCTTTTCTTCCTTTAATAGGATCTTGGTTTACGGGATCCCGACAAATATTTGTGATTGTATTATTAATGTTTTTTGCTGGTTTTGTCTATTATGTGATTTGTGCAAAAGGGAATCGGGTTATTTTATTGGTAATTTTTTCTATAATACTTATTGCATCAGGTTCAGTAATTACTTCATTATTATCTTCTAATGAATATCTTTTGGAAAGGTATCTTGGGGATGACAAATCTACTAGTAAAGCTGATGATACTAGGATACGGCAATGGAAGAATGGTATTGATTACATGCAGGAAAATAAATTAGTCCTATTGATAGGTCATGGGGTTGGTAGTGTTCCTATAAAGGGGGGTAGAGAGGGCGAATTTATTGGGAGTAATTATGAAAATACCTTTCTAGCTAAAATGGTTGACGTAGGTTTATTTGGCATTGTGCTGGTGTTGTTTCCGGTTATAAAAATCTTCTCATTATTACGTAAGTATAAAAAGAAAAGCATTTTTGATTATTTGATATTAGTGCTGCTATTTAATTATCTTTTTGTAGCATTTGTTTCTCCAAATGGTGCAACTCTATCAACACAATATATAATGTTTTTAGTTCTCAGTATTTATATTCATAGGGAAAAATTTGAATTAGAAAATAAATATGCTTCTTGTTAATCGTTCATTATATTGCAATTATATACCACAAGAATTGGTCTCTTTATATGGCTCTCAATGTGTGACAAATTTTTGTAGTAATCTTATTGAGGGTAACTGTTTTAGTAAAGTGTATTCAGAAGTTCCTCTGAATGTGAGAAAAAATATATTGGCGGAATTACCTTCAATTCAGAAAGTAAAATTTATTCAGGTTCGTGTATTTGGAAGTTTTCCAATGCTAAGGCATTTAAATTATTTGGTGGAAAATTTGTTAATAGTCAGTCTGTTACGCAATGATGATTCTATTTGGTTTTATAATCTTGAAAGGCATAACTTACTTGCTTTTATGCTTTTGAAAGTAATCTATCGTAAGAAAATTTATGTTTTACTAGCAGACCATACTCCATCTAATAGGCTTTTTTCTATAACTAAAGTTGCGGAAATATGTTTGTCTAGATTTGTTGATGGAATTTTGGCTTTGTCGGAACGTTTAACAATACAAAACAAAAATATAGTTTATATGCCTGGAATTGTTCCAATGAATGCCATCAACTCTATAAAAGAAACTAATGGGGAAATTGTAAAAAATGCATTTTTCTTTTCTGGTGCATTAAAAAAGGTGACAGGTATAAAGATGGCATTAGATGTTTTTTCCGAATTGCCAAAGTGTGAACTTTACGTATCTGGTAGAGGGGAGGATGAATCGTTGGTGATGAAATATGCTTCTAAATATGCGAATATACATTATTTGGGATATCTAAATTACACAGATTATCTTTCTTATTTGAAAAGATTTACAGTATGTCTAAGTTTTAGAGATCCTAATCTGGCTGAAAATAAAAATAATTTCCCATCAAAAATTATAGAATACTTGGCGTGTAATAAGCTAGTTGTTTCTACAATAAGCTATCCTGAGTTGAAAGATATTAATTATGTTTACTCTAATTTTGATAAGGAACAACTTAAAATGTGCATTCTTCAGTTATCTCAGATGAATGATGCTTGGTTTGAGAAATATTCAAACCATAGAGACGCTTTACTGCACTATTTTTCTCCGATGGCATGGAGTAATGCTTTTAATAGAGTTGAATCTATAAACAAAGGATTATGAAACAAATTGATGTTATATTTGTAACGCCATTGCCGGCCTTTTATAAAGTGAATCTCTTGAATAGACTGTGCGAAAAAAAGCGTGTTTTTGTGATTTTTCTTTATGAAATGAATAGTCGGAGAAATAAAGATTTTGTTTCTCAAGGGATTAAATTTGACTATGTTATTTTATCGAAGTTACAAGGCTCTCGTTTGATTTATCTATGGCGGTTGTTAAAGCGTGATTATTCATATCGCAGTTTAATTCTATCGGGGTGGGATTCTTTTTATCTCTGGTTTTTAGCTTTTCTCTCTCCAAAGAGTAAAAATGCAGTGGTGGTAGAATCAACTTATTATGAGTCGTCTATTAGAGGTTTGCGAGGACTGTTAAAAAGATTTTTTTTAAAACGAATATACTTGGCTTACGCTTCGGGAGAACCACATATTGAATTATTGAAACTTTTGTCTTTTTCGGGAAAAATAATCAAAACAAAAGGAGTTGGAGTTTTTAATTATGTGAATCAACCTTCCTTTGTTTATAAGACACAAATTCGGAACTTTTTATATGTTGGTCGTTTGTCGGAAGAAAAAAATCTTAAACTTCTGATTGATGTGTTCAATTCTTTACCAGATTTAAAATTGAATATTATAGGTTTTGGTCCTCAAGAGGAGGTATTGAAAAAAATGGCGTCATTTAATATCTCTTTTTTAGGGGCTATCTCTAATGATAAGATATTTCATTATTACCAGAGTAATGATGTTTTTGTTTTGCCTTCTAAATCAGAGCCATGGGGATTGGTTATTGAGGAGGCTATGAATAATGGGTTACCAGTAATTGTAAGCAATAAAGTAGGGTGTTCTATGGACCTTGTGGCAGAAGATGTAAATGGGATTAGATTTGATTTGGATGATAGAAATTCTTTAAAAAATGCCGTGCTGAAAATTTGCAATCCTATCTATTATAATGTATTAGCTAAAAATATTTCATGTTATAATTTTGAGGAAAGATCTCAAAAGTACGTCGCTTCATTTTTTTATATGGAGTAAATATGGGGGCTCGTATTTCAAAACGGATAGAGTGGATTGATGTTGCAAAAGGTATTTGTATTGTTTTAATGGTAGTTGGGCATACTCGGTTACCATCGATTATTTCGAATTGGATTTGGTCATTCCATATGCCTTTCTTCTTTTTTATATCTGGAATGACTTTTAAAGTAGGAAACTATAAATCTTTGAACTTTTTTTTATATCGCAAGTTGCGTACTTTATTAGTTCCTTTTTTTGTGTTTTCTATTCTAGTCATAGGAATATCTGAATCTTATGAAGTAAATACATTTAAGGATAGGTTTTTAGAAGTGCTTGTTCATGGATGGGGGGGCATTGCGTTGTGGTTTGTACCTATATTATTTCTGGCTGAGCTTTTATATTATATTTTTTATCATTTACTGAGTCGTAATAAAAAGTTCTTTGTAGTGATTTTGATTGTATTTGCTTATCTTAGCTATTGGTTATCAGAGGTGCACCTTTTATTGCCATGGGCTATTTCTTCAGTTTTCTTAGCCGTAAGTTTTCTGGGTTTAGGTAATAAATTGGCTGATTTTATTTTAAATGTATGGAGAGATAAGTCTGTCAAGAAGACTTTTAGTTTTTTACTTATATCATTTTGTATCGGTGGACTAATTGCTCAATTTTATCATTTAGATATGTGCTACAACATTATAACTTCTTTAATACCAGTATATATAGGCGCAATATTAGGTATTTTGTTTATTATTCAATTATCAATGTTATTGACTAAATATATGGAATATACTGTATTAAAGCCTTGGTTTTATATCTTTTCATATTGGGGCAAGAATACATTTTTTGTGTTAGCATTTTCTCAATGCATACAACTATGCTTAATTCAAGGAATGAATTCTATGGATATTTCTCCGGTTCTGTCTTCGGTAATACGCCATGTTTCCATGTGGGTAATATTATTTCTTATAACAGAGCTTTTTAATAGAAAATTATCTTGGATATTAGGGAAATGATCTGTTTGGTAATTTGTGTAGCTTTGATGTCATTGTATATGTTATTGTGTAAGCGTTCCCAAATGATGTCTTGAAATGTTCTCATTGGGCTTTTATCTTTGCCGCAATTTAAATATAAATATTTATATACAGTAGTGATTGTTCGGAATGAGAGACGAGTGCCTATTGGCATTCATTTGAAAGACGCATATAATGTTTTGGACGTTTACAAAAACGAATAGGTTTATAAGGTGATAAATTTCATTTATGATAAATATTATAGATAAGACCAAATGTTGCGGCTGCAATGCTTGTGGAGATGCATGTGCTCATGGCGCAATAACATTCAAGACTGATATTGAAGGTTTTTGGTATCCGACAGTGAATAAGGATAAATGTGTAAATTGTGAATTATGCGAGAAAGTGTGTCCCATAATCAATATAAAGGAATTGAAGAAGAATGACCTTTCGCAACCGGTGTACTATGCGGCCGAACATAAAAATATGGAGGTTGTATTTGATTCCACTTCTGGAGGCTTATTCTCGGCTTTGGCTGATATTATGTACAAAGACAAGGGGTATGTGGGTGGCGCAGTATTTAATGAAGATTTTTCTGTTCGCCAATACATTTCCAATGACAAGACTGATCTTCCCCGTATCAGGAGTTCCAAGTATTTGCAGAGTTCTTTTGAGGGGTTCTTTGTACAGGTTAGAAAATTATTGTGTGCAGGGGAAAAGATTCTCATTTGTGGAAGTCCCTGCCAGATGACTGCTTTGCGTGCTTTCCTTCGCAAAGATTATGATAATCTAATTATTGTTGATTACATCTGTCGTGGTATTAATTCTCCTAAAGTATGGCGTAAGTACCTTGATTCGTTTGAGGAGCGCTATGGTTCTAAGGTTATTTATTGTAAGGCTAAGTCGAAAGAATACGGTTGGCGCAACCTTACGCAGAAAGTGATTTTAGCCAACGGCAAGCATGTTTATGAGACTAAGGACCAGTCAAACTATACCAAGGGATATCTGCAAACCAATGTTTACTGTCGCCCTTCATGCTATGAGTGTAAGTTCAAAGGATATCCACGTATAGCCGACATTACTCTTGCCGATTTTTGGGGGATAGAGAAAATCAATACTTCTATGGATAAAAACCTTGGTACGTCACTCGTGATGGTTAACTCGAAGAAAGGCAAAGCCTATTTTGAGAGGACCAAGCAGCGCATCAATTATCTTGAAGTACCATTTTCTCTGGCAGAAAAAAGTAACCCTGCCCTCAATCAGCCTTTGGGTACTCCCTTGGTAAACCGCAATCAATTTTTTAAAGACTTGGACCGGATGACTTTCACAGAACTTGCCAATAAATATATCTTGCCATGTAAACAGGGTAAAAAACAGTTTGTTAAGGATAGGCTCGGCTATGTTTGCACCATTATGAAAACCACGCAAATGCGTCCACGTCCACTCTGGCAGTTACTGAAATACAATACTATCGGTGAAATCTTTCGCGGCAATATATTGTTGCCTGCTCCTTATTGCATCATTCATATAAACAAAACTGCCACTATCCGCAAGCAAGGCATCACATTTCTTGGACAAAAGGTAAAATTCCGTAAATCAAAGCTTGAAACACGCTTGTCGGTAGATGCAGGAGCTACGCTTAATCTCGGCCCTGGAACCATCATCGGTTACGGTTCAGACATAGAGATATTCAGTGGTGCCACACTTACTTTTAAAGGGCATGGTGGTTCCAATATCGGATTGACAGTTGTTTGTGGTGAGCATATTGAATTTGGTGATAGGGTGATGATAGGACGCAATGTTACTGTCAGGGACAATAATGGATCACATTATATCAATCGTCAGGGATATAAGAATACAAAACCTGTAATTATTGGTGATAAGGCATGGTTATGTGAATCTTGCACTATTATGAATGGAGTCAGGATTGGAGATGGGGCGATTATTGGTGCAAAATCTTTTGTTATAAGTAATGTTCCGGCACATGCCATGGTTTCAGGGCATCCGGCTCAAATAGTCGATGAGGATATTTTATGGAAATATTAATTAGAAAAAATAAGTATATGAATTTAAAAGAATTTGTTGCGAACTTCGCAGAACAGTTTGATGACACAGATGCGTCAGAAATCCAGGCTTACACCGAATTTCATGAACTCGACGAGTGGGGAAGTCTTGCAGGTATGGGCGTGATCGCCATGGTAAAGACCATTTATGGTAAAACTATTACTGGTAAGGAAATCCGTGAGTGTATTACTGTAGAGGATTTGTTTAATCTTGTAGCTGAAAAGTAAAAATGGATATATTCAATCCTTTCACACTCAAGGGAAAGACAATTCTCGTGACTGGAGCATCATCTGGGATAGGCCGCGGCATAGCCATAGCCTGTTCCAAGATGGGAGCGTCTGTGATAATCAATGGCAGAAATGAGCAAAGACTTGCAGAAACATTGCGGGAAATGCGAGGGGAAGAAAATCTCTCATTGATTGCCGATCTCAGCCAAACAGATGCTGTTGCAATCATGGTCAGACAACTGCCTAAATTGGATGGTGTCGTACATTGTGCCGGAATTGGACAGCGGATTTTGTGTAAGCAGCTTCAAGAAAGCGACCTTGATAATATGATGGATGTAAATTTTAAAGCCCCTGTTATGTTTCAAACTGAGTTGTTAAGGCAAAAGAAAATTAACAAAGGGGCTTCTATAGTGTTCATAGCATCTATTGCCTACGATTCTCCTACTATTGGCAATGCAATGTATTGTGCATCCAAAGGTGCTGTCATTTCGTACGCCAACTGTCTGGCTTTAGAGCTTGCTCCAAGATTGATAAGAGTGAACTGTATTCTTCCTGCTATGATTTGGACAGATCTCATTTACAAGGGAGGCATCACGGAGGAAGAGTTGAAAGAGGACGAAAAGAAATATCCTCTCAAGCGCTATGGAAAACCGGAAGATGTTGCCAACCTGTCCGTTTATCTATTGTCGGACGCTTCCGCATGGATGACAGGATCCAGTATAAAACTGACCGGAGGGATAAGTAAATTATAATTTATAAAAAGAAAACTATGGCGTGTATAAAGGCTATTTCAATATTCTCCCCCCCCCCCTCTCTCTATGTGTGAAAATATATTGACAAATAGTGGGGCTTCAATTTTTTTTGGAAATATAGACATTACTAAGATAGCGAAGAGTGTAGGAGTAAATCAAAGATATGTGGCTACAGAGAATCAGACAGCTGCGGACATGGCTTGTGAAGCCGCTAACAAGTTGTTTGAAGAGTGGAATGTTGACCGTAAGTCTATCGATTTCATTATCTTCTCCACACAAAGCTCCGACTATTTTCTTCCTGCATCATCGTGTGTTTTGCAGCATAGACTTGGTATATCAACCACTGCTGGAGCATTTGATTTTAATTTAGGGTGCTCCGGTTATACATACGGATTAGCAATGGCTAAAAGTTTCATAGATTCAGGTTTGGCACGCAATGTATTGTTGCTCACAGGTGATACCATTTCGAAATATCTCCATCCTGAGGACAAGAACCGGATACTTTTCGGTGACAGTGCCACGGCAACGTTGATATTCAATGAGGGCCTTGCAGAAATAGGGGAAACCGTATACGGTACTGATGGAAGCGGTGCGGAGGCTATTATTGTAAAAAACTGCGGTTCAAGGCATCTTGCGCGGACAGGACATGAGGAAAAAGACGGGGCGGACAATGTTAGGCGTGACGATTATTTCTATATGAATGGTGAGCAAGTTTTCAATTTTACGATTGATCGTGTTCCACAACTAATTGATGATACGCTTAGTAAAAATAATGTAAAGAAAGAGCATATGGATTATTATGTATTTCATCAAGCAAATAAATTCATGCTCAACACCATACGTAAAGTATGTAGCATACAAAAGATAAATTCTATATTAATATAGAGAACACAGGCAACACCACGTCTTCAACAATCCCGATTGCGTTAAAACATTGTCTTGATGAGAATAAGATACAAAAGGGACAGCAAGTAATGATTGCTGGATTTGGTGTCGGATTATCGTGGGCTGCCACTGTTTTGAAATTTTAAATAAAATAATGGTTTATATTAAAGGCATATCATATTATTTGCCCGAAAGGGTGATGACTAATGAGGAATTGGTGAAAGAGTTCCCTGAATGGAGTGTTGACAAGATAGCAAGGAAGGTGGGAGTCAATTCCCGTCGCCTTGCCGCTGAAAACGAAACGGCAGGTGACATGGCCGGGAAAGCAGCCCGCAAATTGTTTGAGGAATATAGCGTCAGGCCGGAGAATATCGACTTCGTGATGCTCTGTACACAGAGTCCTGACCATTTCCTGCCATCAACAGCTTGTATTCTTCAGCATAGGCTCGGTATCCCCACGTCAGCAGGAGCATTTGATTTTAATTTAGGGTGCTCCGGTTGTATTTATGGAATGGCTTTAGCCAAAGGCATTATTACTGCGGGTGTCGCAAAGAACGTTTTATTATTGACGGCAGAGACATATACCAAGTATCTTCATCCATCTGATAAAAGCAATCGTGCCATCTTTGGCGATGGTGCAGCTGCTTGCCTTATATCTACTGAGGGATTTGCCAAAATCGGTGAGTTCTCTCTCGGCACGGATGGCAGTGGTGCGGAAAAACTTATTGTGAGGACCGGAGCTGCAAGATGCAAAGACAGTGCAGAGAAAAACGAAGTGGATGACGAGGGACATACCCGTTATGACGATTATCTCTATATGGACGGAAGCGGCATTTTCAATTTTACTCTTGAAGCGGTCCCGTCCATGATGAAAGATGTTCTGGAAAAAAATGACACAATTGCTGATAAAGTGGATTACTACATCTTTCATCAGGCCAATAAATTTATGCTCAACACCATCCGAAAGGTATGTGTGCTACCAAAAGATAAGTTCTATGTGAATCTTGAAGAGATTGGCAATACAGTTTCGTCTACTGTGTTGATTGGTTTGAAGGATTGTTTGGATAGTGGAACAATCAAGGAAGGAATGCAAGTTATGGTTACTGGATTTGGAGTCGGTCTTAGCTGGGGAGGGACGATATTACAATTTTAATATATGATTTTTGGGAAATTATGGTAACAACATTCAAACTACAGAATGGAGATGAAATCCAATCGATAGGTTTTGGTCCTGGAGGAATGGGGTACAATCCAAAAATGAAAAAACAAAGAACAGGTCTATCGCTTCTCTTTATTAGGGTAATAAACAAATTGTATCTTAGAAAAGAGAGTAGCAGAAGATATGTCAATAACGTAGCCAATGCTTTTAAAATAGGCTATAAATTGCTTGACTTTTCTGCCTCCTATGGCAATATGGATCTTATTGGAGAAGCCATACGCAGAAGTGGCGTTGATAGAAAAAGCTTGTTTATCACTACAAGAGTTAGTAATGGAGCACAACTAAATCATACTGTAAGAGAGGAGTTCCTCAGAAATATAAAAGAGATGGGGATTGACTATGTTGACCTTTTACAGTTTCATTGGCCAGTCACCGAACTATATCTTGATACATGGCGAGAGATGGAAAGGTTGAAGGATGAAGGCTATGTACGCCACCTTGGTGTGGCAAACTGTCATCAGCATCACCTTGAGGAAATATTCAAGATATGCAAGTACAAGCCGGAAATAGGACAGTTTGAGATTCATCCTTTGTTTACTCAAAAAACGCTTATAGAATACTATAAGAAAAACAATATATTAGTTGAAGCATATACGCCTATAGCACGTTATGATGACAGACTTGTTCGTTTGCCTCTACTGAAAAAATTGGAAAAGAAGTATAACAAGAACTTCATCCAAATCATTTTGCGTTGGCATATACAAAACGGCTGTATACCTTTGGTTCGTTCACTCACGCCATCTCATCAGTTGAGCAATTTCCAAATCTTCGATTTTGAGTTGTCTGACGAGGATATGAAGTTGATAGACGGTATTAACATCAATAGTCGGCTGAGGTATGACCCTGATAATTGTGATTTTTCCATTCTATAAGGGTAAGTGTCCAAAAAAGAGCACTCATTGTATGACATTTGTTCGATTTGCCTCTCTTTATTGCCTTTGTGTCGCACCTAAAAATGACAGAAAATGAATATAAGTGAATTTTTATTCCGTTATCAAACAGATGCTGCTCCTCGGAAGATTTTGATTAACACTTATTGTATCTTCTTCTGAAATTGTCACTTCAATAGCCGTTCTTATATTGGAAATAAATGCTTCTCAGTTTTATTAGGTAATCGGAAAATAAATTAATAAAATTAATGCCTGGACCATCTTCAAACAAAACCATCGCAAAGAATACTGCATTCCTGTATTTTCGTATGATGTTTACAATGATAGTATCATTATATACTTCACGTGTAATACTGCAAACTTTAGGGATTGGAAATTATGGTATTTATCAGTCCGTAGGTGGCATTGTTGGCTTTTTATCTTTTATTAATAGTGCGTTAAGTACCGGTTCATCCCGTTTCTTAACTTATGAACTTGGAACGGGTGATCTTGAAAAATTAAAGAGAACATTTTCCACAACAATGACGATTCATGCAGTGATTGCTTTTTTGGTCGTTATAATTGGAGAAACGTTGGGTATATGGTTTCTTTATAATAAGTTAGTAATACCAGCGGACCGAATGGAGGCGGCAGTCTATGTTTTCCATATATCCATACTAACAGCTGTGTTTACATTAACACAGGTACCTTATAATGCAAGTATTATTGCGCATGAAAAGATGTCAGTTTTTGCCTATATGAGTGTTCTGGAAGTTTCTGCCAAATTGGGGATAGTTTATCTGTTATCTATTGGTGATTATGATAAATTGAAATTGTATGCCTCTTTGTTATTTATTGTCCAGGTAGGGATTATTTGTATCTATCGTTTTTATTGTAGTCGGCATTTTAAAGAAACGATATATCATTTTGTATTTGATAAAGCTATATTCAAGGAAATTGCTGGCTTTTCAGGGTGGAGTTTGTTTGCCAGTGGTTCGATCGCCCTCAATAGTCAAGGGATTTTAATTTTGCTGAATATGTTTTTTGAACCCGCTGTTGTCGCCGCACGGGCTATTTCCATCCAAGTGAACATGGCAGCCGGTCAACTTGTAGATAATTTTCGTACAGCTGCTAATCCGCAGATAGTTAAGAGATTGGCCACAGGTGATTTAATGGGATCTAAGCAATTGCTACTGGTATCTACTAAGTATTCCTATTATTTGATGTTTATTATCTGTTTTCCAGTTTGTCTCTTAGCCTATCCTTTATTAAAAATATGGTTGGGGGTTGTGCCGGATTATACTGTTATATTTCTTCAACTTATAGTCATTCAGAGCTTATTTCAGGTTTTTGACACTTCTTTTTATACAGCATTATATGCTAAAGGACAGTTAAAAGAAAATGCTTTAATATCCCCTACTTTGGGTTTAATAAGTTTTCCCATAGTCTATTTTTTATTTAAAGCGGGGTATTCTCCGGTAGCTCTTTCATGGGCTAGCTTGCTGACCTATGCTACATTGGGTTTAGTAATAAAGCCTATATTGGTAGTAAAAATAGCAGGGTATTATTGGAAGGATATTTTGGGCGTTTTCAAACCGTGCTTATTAGTCACAGCTGTCGCTTTACCTATACCTATTTTTTTATATAATGTAATGGATGTTACTAATATTATGCATTTCTTTTTCATAGGAATTGTAACTGTTATAATAATTCTATTATCAATATATTGGATTGGAGTTGATGTGTTGACTAAGCAAAAAGTATGGTCATATATAAAACGGAAGTTAACATCCCAGAAAGCCGTATAAAAGTATTGCAGTCGGATGGATACAACGTGTATATGTATTGAGGTGATCAATGTAGTAGATAACCATCATATCTACCTGCTATATGCTGGGTATCCTTGTGATTTAATATCTGAAAGAATCCTTCAAATAGATACTACTTGGATATGTTTGTAATTGAAATTTATTATTAATATCCCTTTGACTAAATATTTGTAAATATTGAAACTTTCTGAACGCTAACTAATATAGGATTGATATTATGTTAATAATTGATGAATCAATTAGAATTTAGTATTGCTCTAAATTGAGTACTAACTTTTAGATATGACAAAGTTGATTTCTCTTAAAGTTGTAAATACGATTTGTTTTTGGGGTTCTAATAATAAATGGTGCAAGAAATAATTTTGAATATAGAGCTTTAATAATGTCAACCCTTTTTCAAATTAATGTTGTTGCCAATTCCGGCTCTACTGGACGTATTGCTGAAGGTATTGCGGAAGCTGTAATAAATGATAAATGGACTTGCTATACAGCATATGGACGTTGGGGAAATCCAAGTAAAACATACTTGTATAAGATTGGAAATAGGTGTGCAATTTATTCTCATTATTTAATATCTAAGTTGTTTGACATGCATGGATTAGGATCTATATGCGCAACTAAACGATTGATATTAAAAATAAAGGAGATAAAGCCAGATCTAATACATTTACATAATATTCATGGTTATTATTTAAATTATCCACTATTGTTTGATTTTTTATCAAAATCTGATATTCCTGTTGTTTGGACATTACACGACTGTTGGGCATATACTGGACATTGCGCTTATTATTCTAATATTGACTGTAACAAATGGGAACAAGGGTGTTATGCTTGCCCTAATCTTCAAGACTATCCCGCTTCATTATTTTATGACCACTCTAGAAAAAACTATCAGCTCAAAAAACAAAGTTTTACTTCTCTCGAAAATTTAACTATTGTCACTGTTTCACGGTGGCTGGCAAATGAAGTAGAGCATTCTTTCCTTGCTAAATATCCTGTAAGAGTTATTTATAATGGAGTTGATACGGATGTATTTCGTCCTGTAGGTGTTGGAGCAAAATTAAAATATAATATAGAAAATAAATTCCTGATATTGGGAGTAGCAACAGTTTGGAATGCTCGTAAAGGTTTATCTGATTTTATTAAGCTTGCAAAATATCTTTCATCTGATGATAGAATAATACTGGTAGGCTTGGATCAGAAACAAATTTCTAAATTACCTTCTAATATAATCGGACTTAAGAAAACAGAAAATATAAGCGAGTTGGTAGAACTGTACTCATCTGCTGATTTATTTGTGAATTTTTCAATGGAAGAGACCTTTGGGTTGACTACGGCTGAAAGTATGGCTTGCGGAACACCTGCATTGGTTTATGATTCGACAGCCTGTCCTGAAATAGTGACAGAAAAAACGGGATTTGTAATTGCCCCTCATAATATTGATAGAGCTTTAAAAGCTATACAGCAGTTAAAATTGGTGGGAAAACAGTATTATGGAAATAATTGCCGTTCATATATCTTGGAAAATTTTAGAAAAGAAGATAAATATAAAGAATATGCTGCTCTTTATCAGGAGCTTTTGTAGTTAATGAAAATTTCTCTTATAACTGTTACTTTCAATAGTGACAGGACTCTTTGTGATACTATTCAGTCTGTTATTTCACAACATTTTACTAACATTGAGTATATAATAGTAGATGGTTCATCTCAGGATAATACTATTGAAATTATAAAAAAGTATGAGCCTCTATTTCAAGGTCGGCTAAAATGGATCAGTGAAAAGGATAATGGACTTTATGATGCCATGAATAAAGGTATCCACATGGCTACTGGGGATATTGTCGGTATAATTAATTCAGATGATTTTTATCACAGGAATGATGTCATAACTAAAGTGGTAGAGGCTTTTGATAATACAGATACACAAGTCGTTTATGGGGATGTGCGTTTTGTGAACCCTAAAAATTTGGATAAAACAGTGCGTTATTATTCTTCTAAGAACTTTGCCCCACATTTGTTCCGGTATGGTTTTATGCCTGCGCATCCGACTTTCTTTACTTATCGAAAGTATTTTGAGGAGTTTGGCTATTATAAAACAGATTATAAGATAGCTGCTGATTATGAGCTTCTTATCCGCTTCTTGTATGTACGTCAATTGAAAAGTAAATATTTACCATTTGATTTTATGAAAATGCGTACGGGAGGCACCAGTACAGCATCTGTAAAAAGTAATATTTTACTGAATAAGGAGATTGTCAGGGCATGTAGGGAGAATGGAATTTGGACTTGTTTGCCACTTTTATGTTTAAAATATGCTGTGAAGGTTTTTGAACTGTTATTGATAAAAGAATGAATATACTGATTACAGGAATCCATGGATTTATAGGTTCTAATTTTATCAGGGCCTTGAGAGATAAACATACATTATATGGACTTGATATTATCTTTCCTTGTAGAGATGGAGTGAGCCAAACATTTTCTTGGCGAGATATCGAACCCACATCTTTTCCTTTTCAAACTCTTCCCCAGTTTGATGCAATCATTCATCTTGCCGGAAAGGCTCATGATACGAAAAACCAATCAGTTGCTCAGTCTTATTTTGATATTAATACCGGCCTGACTCAAAAGATATTTGATTTCTTTTTGGAGTCTTCTGCGAAGAAATTCATATTTTTTAGTTCAGTAAAAGCTGCGGCTGATAGTGTAGTGGGAGATATGCTTACTGAGGATGTGATTCCGGCTCCTGTTGGGCCTTATGGAGAGAGTAAGATCAAGGCTGAAGAATATATAAAGGAGCATTTAGAATACTCAACAACAGAGAAACAGGTGTATATTCTTCGTCCCTGCATGATTCACGGACCGGGAAATAAAGGGAATCTGAATTTATTATATAATGTAGTGAAAAAAGGAATCCCTTGGCCTCTTGGCGATTTTGATAATCGTCGTTCGTTTACTTCAATCGATAACCTTTGTTATGTGATTGAGGGGCTTTTGAATCAGGATGTACCTACGGGTATTTATCACATGGGGGATGATGAAGCTTTGTCAACAAATGAATTGATTGCCATCATGTGCGAGGCAATGGAAAAACAACCTCGTATCTGGAAGATGAATAAGCGTTTTATGGAAGCTTGTGCCGGATTGGGCACTTTACTCCACTTGCCTTTGAATACCGAAAGGCTTCGTAAACTGACGGAGAATTATGTGGTAAGTAATGCTAAGATCAAAGCAGCTTTAGGTATTGATAAATTACCTGTCACTGCTAAAGAAGGATTAATGAAGACCATTCGTTCATTTGAAGAAACTAAATAACTTATGTATTATCTGCTAATCTTAGTTCTGCTATTTTTGGCAGAACTTTTTTATTTCCGTATTGCTGATAAATGTAATATTATTGACAGGCCAAACGAGCGGAGTTCACATACCCGTATTACTCTGAGAGGTGGAGGAATCATTTTCTATTTGGGTGCATTGACTTTTTTCCTGACGAATCAGTTTGAATACCCTTGGTTTATACTGGCTTTGACCTTGATCACTTTTATCAGTTTTGTAGATGATATCCGTTCTACTTCACAGGGTTTGCGTTTAGTCTTCCATTTTACGGCAATGGCCCTGATGTTCTATCAATGGGGATTGTTCAGTTTACCTTGGTGGACGTTGCTTGTCGCTCTGATCGTCTGTACGGGGATTATCAATGCCTATAACTTTATGGATGGCATTAACGGCATTACCGGCGGGTATTCATTGGTTATCCTGGTTTCTTTGGCATATGTAAATGCGGAAGTGATCTCCTTCACAGAACAGAATTTTATTTATACGATGATTTGTTCTGTGTTGGTGTTTGATTTCTTTAATTTCCGTAAGAGAGCGAAATGCTTCGCCGGTGATGTGGGTTCGGTTAGTATAGCTTTTGTAGTCCTGTTCCTGATTGGGAGTTTGATTCTTCAAACGAAAGATTTCAGCTGGCTTGTATTGCTTGTTGTGTACGGGGTGGATAGTGTGTTGACGATCGTACACCGGTTGTTACTACATGAAAATATTGGTTTGCCTCACCGGAAACATTTGTATCAGATTATGGCTAATGAATTGAAGATTTCTCATGTAACTGTATCATTGACTTATATGTTCGTGCAAGCCATGGTTGTGGTAGGATATCTGGTATTACGAGAGCATGGATATTATTATTTATTAGGGATTATCTTACTGTTGGGTATGTTATATCTTCTATTTATGAAGAGATTTTTCTATTTACATAAATCTAATTAATCAGTTATGAAAAATATAACAGAAAATGATTTTTAATATGCAGTAGATTGGTTGGAATTGGAGAGGCTATCAGTGGTGTTTTTGTTAATTGAGATTCTGTTTTGGGGAACTATTCTTTTCTATCTTTGTTTTTAAAGAAAAACGTATAGAACACAATTTCCTCAATATCTATGTTGACATTTACCGATAACTTTGAGAATGATAAAGAGTTGATACTCCGTGATCATTTGGCACTTGAAAGAACAAAGTTGGCCAATGAAAGAACCTTGTTTGCATATATCCGCATGGCACTTTATCTCCTGACTGTAGGAGTAGGGATCTTTCAAGTTGAAAGTATCTCACGTCTGCATGGGCTGGCGTGGGTGTGTATTATGGCCGGGATCATTTTATTCTTTTTAGGCTTTGTCCGCTTCGGGCAGATGAGAAAGCATCTGAAACAGTATACGAAAACATGTCGTGAGGCTGAGAGTAAGTCATTGCAGGAGAAGTAATCCCTGTTCTCAATCATCCAATCCGATTGGTTTGTTTTCGTGTATTTCTATGGTTTTGGTGGCTACCGCATATTCATCGGGAAAAATCTTACCACCCATTTCGTTTGCCCATGCTTTGGTGAACTCTGCGCCTGTATATATGATGATGGAAGAATAATAAATCCACGTAACGAAAACGACCATGAATGCTGCTGCTCCGTAAACGGTTCCTACGTTTGCAATCCCTATATAAAATGAGATTCCCCATTGACCTACCAGTAGCAGTAATGTGGTCACAATCGCTCCAATAAAAACATCTCTGCTTTTTATTTTGGCATCGGGCAATATTTTGAAAATCAATGTGAAAATGATGGCCGTTACACCTATATTTATAATGATTCCTACTACCTGAACCAATGACCCGGCTATTTCGGGATAATTAACCATAAACTTTTTACTCAATTCTCCGATGATGCTGGTGATGGTAAATGTAACCAGAAGGATGAAAGCAAATACAAGTATTATGGAAAAAGAGAGTATTCTGTTTTTGATAAACTTGAGCCAGCTTTTTTTAGGAACAGCTTTTATTCCCCAAATTGTGTTCAATGAACTTTGTATCTCTGCAAAGATGGTGGTAGCACCGAAAATAGAAATGCCTAAGCTGACAATGGCAGCAGATCTGGAAGAATCTGTATGTTCTGCATTTTCTATAATGGAGCGAAGTGCTCCGGTAATTTCCGGTCCTACAATGGGCTGTAACTGGACATAAAGCTGGTTGGCCAAATCCATATGGAAAAAGACTCCGACAGTGACCAGGAGAGAAAGAAAAGGGATAATTGAAAACAATGTCGCATAAGCCAATGAAGCGCTCAGCCTCATAACGCTGTCGTCTATAAATCCCCAAACTGTATCTTTTATTATTTTGAACAGTAGGGGTAAACTAAGCTTTTTCTTTCTCTCCGAATGAATTTCCATTTTAATTTTTCTTTATCCAAACGGCAATATTACGGGCATTAACAGAGAATTTTCCGTTTCCTTTCTCATCTAAAGTGACCTCTTCGGGAATGCTTCCGGTGATTTCATGCCATACTTCACCTTTATGTTCCTCACCCGGCTTCATCATTTTGCTACCGGCTTCATCATTTGACATTAAGAAGACCAGACCGGAGCCAGTATGTTCTTTATCTCCCATACGGATGAAACCAATGGTAGAAGGATGGTCGAAATATTCGATCTGATCACCGTAGGCATATTTTCGCCTTGCATTCAGTAAAATATCAATGATCGGGGCATGGGGAGACTTTTCGCCTTTTACACCATAATAGTCTCCATAGAACAGGCAGGGATAACCGTTTTTCATCAATAATATCAAACCATAGGCCAGTGGCTTGAACCAGTCCTCTATTTGTGATTCTAACGAACTGCCCAATTGTGAATCGTGATTGTCGACAAAGGTGACTGCTAAATCGCAATGATGTTCGACCAATGTGCCCTTCAAGATATTCTGCAAATCATAATTTTTGCCTTCTTGTGAAGCCTGAAACATATTGTAATGTAACGGAACATCAAATAAGTTGACTTTATGGCCCACAGATTCTATGTATGCATCGAGTGTTTTCAGATCTCCGTTCCAGTATTCACCTACAGCGTAAAAGTTGTTTCCTCTTTCACTCCTTACCGCATCCAGAAATTGTGCGATGAACTTATCCTTCATGTGCTTGATGGCATCCAAACGCATTCCGTCAAGGTTCAGTTCTTTGGAAACCCATTTTCCCCAGCGATTCAGTTCGGCAATTACTTCCGGATGATCCAGGTCGATGTCGTTACATAACAGGAAATCATAGTTTCCATTTTCGCTATCTACACCCTCGCTCCATGCTTTGCCTTCTCCTTGTATCTGGAAGATGCCGCTCCGCTTTTTGGCATCGTCAAAACCGGTTCCGGAGAAATGATACCAATGCCATTTGAAATCAGAATATTTATCCTTACGTCCATGGAAACTATATCCGGTCCAGCTTTGTATCTCGAATGGCTTTCCCAATCCTTGGGTTCTGTCATGGGGATCGACTTCTACAACCATAAATTTTTCAGTGAAATCACCTCCGGCTTTATGGTTGAGTACTACATCCAGGTATACTGAAATATGGTTTTTATGTAACTCGTCGATCGCTTCTTTCAATTCATCTTTTGTGCCATACTTCGTTCTTACGGTTCCTTTTTGTTCGAACTCGCCAAGATCATACAAGTCATAGGTTGCATAACCTTCATCTTGTTGCTCGTCGGCTTTATAAGCAGGCGGAATCCAAACTGCTGTCACACCGATTTTATGTAGATGTGATGCGTCTTCTTTTAATTGTTTCCACAACTTTCCATCGTTAGGCAGATTCCATTCAAAATACTGCATCATTACGCCATTTTCCATCATCTTAATGCATTTAATTATCAGCAAATAACAAAAAAAAGCGGCATAAGGTTCCTTTGTATTTGCCAAAAAGCACTTTTGGCTATTTTGCTTTAAAAAGCTATCTGATGTTGATGGTGGCGTGATTATGACTTTCTGTGGCTAAGCTTGTGTACTGGTGGCGTTATTTATTTCCGTCATATCCCCATTTCACGTAGACGGCTCCCCAGGCAAATCCGGCTCCGAAAGCGGTAAAGATCAAATTATCACCTTTTTTGAGCTTATCTTCGAAATCCCATATACATAATGGAAGTGTGCCGGCACTGGTGTTGCCATAGCGTTCGATATTGATCATGACTTTTTCTAATGGCATATCCAGGCGTTGGGCGACAGCATTGATAATGCGCTGATTGGCTTGGTGGGGAATAACCCAGTCGATTTGGTCTTTCGTTAGCTGATTTCTTTCGATAATCGATTCACAAGCATCTGACATATTGGCTACAGCATATTTGAATACTGTACGGCCTTCCTGATAGAGATAGTGCATGTGATTGTCTATCGTAAAATAAGAAGGAGAACATACGGAGCCGCCGGCTTTCATATGTAAAAAAGGGAGTCCTTTGCCGTCTGTTCTTAAAACAGAATCTATAATGCCTAAATGATCCGTAGTAGGTTCCAGTAAAAAAGCTGCTGCACCATCACCAAAAATAGGACAGGTGGCGCGATCGGTGTAATCTATCACCGATGACATCTTATCGGCACCAACTATGATGACCTTTTTGTATCTTCCCGAACGGATAAAGTTGGCTCCGGTCTCCAGAGCATATAAGAAACCACTGCATACTGCCTGCATATCAAAGGCGAATGCATTTTTTAATCCCACTCTTTCACACAGAATGGAAGCTGTTGAAGGAAGCCGATAATCGGGAGTGGTTGTAGCGACAATTACCAGATCGATGTCATCCGGATGGCTTTTTGTACGTTGCATCAATTGCTTCACAGCCTTACGTGCCATGTATGAAGTGCCAAGACCTTCTTCATTCAGAATACGTCTTTCCTTGATGCCGATACGCCCCATGATCCATTCATCGGTGGTATCTACAATTCTGGATATCTCATCATTAGTCAGGATGTAATCGGGTACATATCCTCCAACTCCTGTAATTACTGCATTGATTTGTTTCATTAACTTTGTCTAAATAAGTAAGTTCTTAAGTGGGGGAAGTATAAAATGACTCCGAAAACTTACGACTTTTCGGAATTGCATCTAAAATACCGGGCGCAAATATACAGAAAAGAAAGACTTATTCTATATTTTGTAATCTAAATGCATTGATTTTCGTAGTGAGATTAGGATAAGTTATAATACTGAAAATAGAATTAGGGAAATGATAGAGAAAAGGAGAGGTGTTTTTTGTTTAAAAAGGAAGAAATAATCTATTCTGATTTATACAATAAAAAACTCCTGCAATCATATGACTGCAGGAGTTTGTCAATATAGAATGGCTTAAATTACTTTGCCAAAGCCTGAGCTACGTCAACTGCACAAGCTACTGTACATCCTACCATCGGGTTGTTACCAATTCCCAGGAATCCCATCATTTCTACGTGAGCAGGAACTGAGGATGAACCGGCGAACTGAGCGTCTGAGTGCATACGACCCATAGTATCTGTCATACCGTATGAAGCAGGACCAGCAGCCATGTTGTCCGGGTGAAGAGTACGACCTGTACCACCACCTGAAGCTACTGAGAAGTATGGCTTACCGGCCAATACACGTTCTTTCTTGTAAGTACCTGCAACCGGGTGCTGGAAACGAGTCGGGTTAGTAGAGTTACCTGTGATAGATACGTCCACGCCTTCTTTCCACATGATGGCTACACCTTCACGTACATCATCTGCACCATAGCATTTTACTTTTGCACGAGGACCGTCAGAGTAAGCAATTTCACGTACTACTTTCAGTTCGCCTGTGAAATAGTCAAACTGTGTCTGAACATAAGTAAAGCCGTTGATACGAGAGATGATCTGAGCAGCGTCTTTTCCAAGACCGTTCAAGATACAACGCAGAGGTTCTTTACGTACTTTGTCTGCTTTTGCAGCGATTTTGATAGCACCTTCGGCAGCAGCGAAAGATTCGTGACCTGCCAGGAAAGCGAAACATTTAGTTTCTTCACGCAACAACATAGCAGCCAGGTTACCATGACCGATACCAACCTTACGGTCGTCGGCTACAGAACCCGGGATACAGAATGCCTGCAGACCGATGCCGATAGCTTCGGCAGCGTCAGCTGCATTTTTGCAACCTTTCTTGATAGCGATAGCAGCACCTACTACGTAAGCCCACTTAGCATTTTCAAAACAGATCGGTTGAGTTTCTTCACACGTTTTATAAGGATCAACTCCAGCAGCTTCGCAGATAGCGTTAGCTTCTTCGATGTCTTTGATACCGTTAGCGTTCAAGGCTTCGATGATGCCTTTGATACGGCGGTCCTGACTTTCAAATTTTACTTCTCTAATCATAATTTCTTTTCCTCCTTATATTATTCGTGACGTGGATCAATGTGTTTAACAGCTCCCTGTTCTGCAGTGAAGCGTCCGTAAGTACCGGTAACCTTCTTCAATGCTTCATTCGCATCAGTACCCTTCTTGATTTCGTCCATGAATTTACCCATGTGGACGAATTCGTATCCGCAGATTTCATCGTTTTTGTCAAGAGCAATTGTCTTGATGTAACCTTCTGCCATTTCAAGGTAACGAGGACCTTTAGCCAAAGTACCGTACAATGTACCTACCTGGCTACGCAGACCTTTACCCAAGTCTTCCAGACCTGCACCGATGATCAGACCACCTTCTGAGAAAGCTGACTGAGTACGTCCGTAAACGATCTGCAGGAAGAGTTCGCGCATAGCAGTGTTGATGGCATCACAAACTAAGTCTGTGTTCAATGCTTCGAGGATAGTTTTTCCCGGGAGGATTTCAGCAGCCATAGCAGCTGAGTGAGTCATACCTGAACAGCCGATAGTTTCAACCAGAGCTTCCTGGATGATACCTTCTTTTACGTTCAGAGTCAGCTTACATGCACCCTGCTGAGGAGCACACCAACCCACACCGTGTGTCAGACCTGAAATATCAACAATTTCTTTTGATTTTACCCATTTTCCTTCTTCGGGTATGGGAGCCGGTCCATGGTTAGGACCCTTCTTTACAACACACATGTGTTCCACTTCGTGTGAATAAGTCATAATTAGCTCTTTTTTTTAGTGATATAATTAAAAATACGTAGTCACGATTCTCAAATCGCTCACAAAGGTAGTCGTTTTATTTGTTTTTGCAAATCGGGTTTTATTACTTTTTTATGAAAAGGAAAAATAGAAATTTCAGTTTCGTTAGATTGTAATGTGGAGATGACATTTTAGATAATCTTTATTTTGTTGAACTATTACTCTGATTCTTTGTTTCTTTTGAGAAAAATTGATTGGTTATGAATTTGAATGAAGTAGATATACATTATTTAATAGCAGCCATTTGTGTGATAACCTCTGCATTGGTGTTTTACACAATAGGAGTGTGGGGAGAGCGGTTGCAGAAGAAACTGAAATTTTGGCATCTGGTCTTTTTCTTATTGGGGCTGTTGGCTGATTCTGTGGGAACAGCTTTAATGGAGAATATTGCCCGACTCACACATTTGCATGATGAAATACATACTGTGACCGGCATTATCGCTATCTTGTTGATGTTTGTTCACGCTATGTGGGCTATCTGGACGTATGTAAAAGGGAGTGAAAAGGCTAAAGAACATTTCAATCGTTTCAGTATTGTGGTGTGGTGCATTTGGTTGATACCCTACTGTATAGGCGTATATCTTGGTATGTCGTTGCATCATTGAAAATAACCTTATTTGAGAAAGTAATAAAGCTTCATCTCAGCCGCTAAGATGAAGAATTATCCCGTAAGAGAACCATTGAAGAACTCAGGGGATTATCCCAAAGCAATTGGGGAATTTTTAATTATGGGCTTTAAAAATAGGACAGTTTCTAAAAAACTCTTCAAAAAGCCTTTCTGAACCATATATTTCCGTATTTTTGTTTCCTGATATTTATAAATATAGAATTTACCTTATTATATATAGTGGAAATGATAGAAGTTACGGATGCCTCCTTGCAACAAGCTGCGGGTGAGGGAATGGATGAATTTATCCAGGTGTTTACAGATAAGTATAAAGAAGTGATTGGCGGGGAGCTTACTGCCGAAACAATGCCACTGTTGACAGGAGAGCAGCACTCTTTGTTGGCCTATCAGATTTTTCGGGATGAAGTCATGTTTGGTGGCTTTTGTCAATTGATTCAGAATGGGTATGGAGGTTATATCTTTGATAATCCTTTTGCGAAAGTGATGCGTTTGTGGGGAGCCGAGGATTTTTCGAAGTTGGTTTATAAAGCTAAGAAGATTTATGATGCGCACCGTGTCGATCTGGAAAAAGAGCGTACCGAGGATGAGTTTATGGCGATGTACGAGCAATATGAGGCCTTTGATGATCTTGAAGAAGAATATCTGGATATTGAGGAGGAGGTTACAGCACTGGTAGCAAGCTATGTAGACGATCATTTGGAGTTGTTTGCAAAAATAGTTAAGTGATGGATGCAGTATTTTTTAAGTCTCTGCATTTACTTATTGTGAATTAGAATTTATATCTTTGCAAACTCTAAAAAATAGATTTATGAAACAATTGAAATTAATGGTGTTGGCCTTAACCCTGTTGATGGGTACTATGTTTACTTCATGTATGGATTCCGGAGAAAACGGTCCTCAGCAGTGGGCTGGTGTGGTGAAAGTTAATGATAGAATGGGTTATGTTACGTTTACAGATGCCGCCGGTACGGAACTTATCCCCACTAACACAGTTCCTGTTACTTTGAGTGCAAGAATGGCCTATATTTATTGTCAGGTTGATGAAGGTCAGGACCTCTCGACAAATCCTAAACAGATTAAGGTTACGCTTTTAGCAGATGCGACTGGAATTGATGCTCCTGCAGTTACTACTACGGCTGTCGGTGGTTCGGGAGATGTGACTACTAATGCACCAATTGGTTCATTGAGTTTTGCATCAGGATATTCAACGGTAGCCCCATTCCAGTTTAGTGAAAATACAATTGTATTGCCGGTACTTTACCGTGTGAAAAATGTAAGTACTCCGGAAGATATTAAGAATGAACTCGCTAAACATTCTTTTACTCTGGTTTGTTATACAGATGATATTACTTCAGGTGCTACAGAACTGAAACTCCATTTGCGTTATGCTGTTAATGATGAAACTACTGCTATAGTAGAACGTGCGACACGTACTTCCAGCTTTAAAGCTTATGATATCACTGAATTTTTGAGAGAATATAAGCAGAAGAGTGGACAAGATAAACCAGCCAAAATTATTGTGGTGGCACAGCAGAATGAATACAACAATAAGTTGGACGATACTTCCACTACAGAGAAGGCGTATGAAATAGAATATAAAACCGCTAAATAATTTGAATTACAAAGCATTATTTCAAATAGCAATGTCATTGATTTCCTCTCCGGCCAAGGCCTGGGAGGAAATTCGTTTAGAGGATAGACGGGCAGTTCTTACTGTTTTTGTCTATCCTATGATTGGTTTATGCGGTTTATCCGTATTCATTGGTGCTTTGTGGACCAATGGATGGGGAGGACCGCAAAGTTTCCAATTGGCCATGACGCAGTGTTGTGCAGTGGCGGTAGCTTTGTTCGGAGGCTATTTTCTGGCAGCTTATGCCATCAATCAGATGGGGATAAAAATGTTTGGCATGTCCAATGATATCCCTTTGGCACAGCAGTTTGCAGGCTATGCATTAGTTGTCACCTTTTTGTTGCATATAGTGACCGGATTGCTTCCGGATTTCAGTATTATCGGTTGGTTGCTCCAGTTTTATATCGTTTATGTGGTATGGGAAGGAGCAAGAGTCGTGATGCTGGTGGAAGAAAAGAATCGGTTGCGTTACACCATTTTCTCGTCGATTTTGTTAATACTATGTCCGGCGGTAATACAAGTTGTGTTCAACAAGCTAACAGCTATATTAAATTAAGAAAATAAAATGAAACTGGCTCCTATAAATATAAAGAATAAACGTGCTACTTTCGACTATGAGTTGATTGATACTTATACAGCAGGTATTGTGCTGACAGGAACGGAGATTAAGTCCATCCGTTTGGGAAAAGCAAGTCTTGTAGATACGTTTTGTTATTTTGCGAAAGGTGAATTGTGGGTGAAGAACATGCACATTGCCGAATATTTTTATGGTTCGTATAATAACCATGCGGCCCGACGTGACCGTAAATTGTTATTGAGCAAAAAGGAGCTGAATAAGTTGGAACGAGGGACGAAAGACGCCGGATTTACCATTGTCCCGGTTCGTTTGTTTATTAATGAAAGAGGCCTGGCCAAAGTAGTTGTGGCTTTGGCAAAAGGTAAAAAGCAATATGACAAGCGGGAGGCTTTGAAAGAAAAAGACGACCGCCGCGATATGGACAGAATGTTTAAACGATGATAGGTTTGTACCTTTAGCAATGAAAAGAACTATTCAACAGCTGGTACCTGAACGTATCCTTATATTGGATGGCGCTATGGGTACTATGATTCAGCAATATAATCTTAGAGAAGAGGATTTCCGCAGTGAGCGCTTTGCGCATATTCCCGGTCAACTGAAAGGGAATAATGATTTACTTTGTCTCACGCGCCCTGACGTGGTTCAGGATATACACCGTAAATATCTGGAAGCCGGTGCCGATATCATTGAGACGAATACATTTAGTTCCACCACAATTTCTATGGCCGATTATCATGTACAGGAGTATGTGCGTGAAATCAATCAGACGGCCGTGAAGCTGGCACGAGAAGTTGCCGATGAATATACGGCACTCAATCCCGATAAACCTCGTTTTGTGGCCGGTTCGGTTGGTCCTACCAATAAAACATGTTCCATGTCTCCGGATGTGAATAATCCGGCCTATCGTGCCGTGACTTATGATGAAATGGCCGATGCTTATCAACAGCAAATGGAAGCGATGCTTGAAAGTGGGGTAGATGCTTTGTTGATAGAAACTATTTTTGATACGCTGAATGCAAAAGCCGCTATTCTGGCAGCGGAGCGTGCTATGCAGGCAACCGGGCTTAAAGTACCGGTTATGTTGTCGGTGACGGTTTCTGATACAGGGGGGCGTACCCTTTCCGGTCAGACACTGGAAGCTTTTCTGGCTTCGGTACAACATGCCGATATTTTTTCTGTCGGTCTGAACTGTTCATTTGGTGCAAAGCAACTGAAGCCGTTTTTGGAGCAACTGGCCGCGCGTGCTCCTTACTATATCAGTGCATATCCGAATGCAGGTTTGCCTAACAGTCTGGGAAAATATGACCAGACCCCGGCGGATATGGCACATGAAGTAGAAGAATATATCCATGAAGGTTTGATTAATATCATCGGCGGATGCTGTGGTACTACCGATGCTTATATTGCCGAATATCCCGCGTTGATTGCCGGTGCCAAACCGCATGTTCCGGCTCGTAAGCCGGATTGTATGTGGCTTTCGGGATTGGAGCTGCTGGAAGTAAAGCCTGAAATTAACTTTGTCAACGTTGGTGAACGTTGCAATGTAGCGGGTTCCCGTAAGTTCCTCCGTCTTATAAATGAAAAGAAATACGATGAAGCATTGTCTATAGCCCGGCAGCAGGTGGAAGACGGGGCGCTGATTATCGATGTCAATATGGATGACGGACTGCTGGATGCGAAAGAAGAGATGACAACTTTCCTGAATCTGGTGGCTTCGGAACCTGAAATAGCTCGTGTCCCTGTGATGATCGATTCTTCAAAATGGGAGGTTATCGAGGCCGGCTTGAAGTGTCTCCAGGGAAAATCAATTGTGAATTCCATTTCGTTGAAAGAAGGAGAGGAAAAATTCCTTGAACATGCTCAAACAGTTCGTCAGTATGGTGCGGCTGTAGTAGTGATGGCTTTTGACGAAAAAGGACAGGCTGATACGGCTGCCCGTAAAATAGAAGTTTGTGAACGTGCTTATCGTTTACTTGTAGATAAGATTGGGTTTAACCCGCACGATATCATTTTCGATCCGAACGTGCTGGCTGTAGCAACAGGTATTGAGGAACATAATAATTATGCGGTAGACTTTATAGAAGCAACTGCCTGGATTAAAAAGAATCTTCCCGGAGCACATATCAGCGGAGGAGTAAGTAACTTATCATTCTCATTCCGTGGAAATAATTATATTCGTGAAGCCATGCATGCCGTATTCCTTTATCATGCCATTCAGAAAGGTATGGATATGGGGATTGTAAATCCTGGTACTTCTGTGCTGTATACGGATATTCCGGCGGATGTGCTTGAGAGAATAGAGGATGTGGTATTGAACCGGCGTCCTGATGCTGCCGAACGATTGATTGAACTGGCTGATAAATTGAAGGAGGCTTCGGCAGGTAATGCTGCGGCAGGACAACCGGTGAAGCATGATGCCTGGCGGGACGGTACGGTAGAAGAACGGTTGCAATATGCTTTGGTAAAGGGGATCGGAGATTTTCTGGAAGAAGATCTTGCAGAAGCCTTGCCTCAATATGATAAGGCGGTAGATGTGATTGAGGGACCGTTGATGGATGGAATGAATCATGTAGGCGAGTTGTTCGGTGAAGGTAAAATGTTCCTTCCGCAAGTGGTGAAAACAGCCCGTACGATGAAGAAAGCCGTTGCAATCTTACAACCGGTCATAGAGTCGGAAAAGGTGGAAGGAACCTCTTCTGCCGGAAAGGTTCTGTTGGCTACAGTGAAGGGAGATGTGCATGATATCGGTAAAAATATTGTTTCGGTTGTGATGGCTTGTAACGGTTATGATATCATTGACCTGGGAGTGATGGTGCCGGCTGAATCGATTGTTCAAAAAGCCATAGAGGAAAAGGTAGATATGATAGGCCTTAGTGGATTGATTACTCCTTCGTTGGAGGAGATGGTGCATGTGGCTATGGAGTTGGAGAAAGCCGGACTGGATATTCCATTATTAATAGGTGGAGCAACCACATCCAAACTACATACTGCACTGAAAATTGCTCCGGTATATCATGCACCGGTGGTTCATCTGAAAGATGCTTCACAGAATGCCGGTGTCGCTGCCCGGTTGATGAGTCCGAAATTGAAAGAAGAACTGGCGCAGGAGCTGTCTGGTGAATATCAGGTACTCCGTGATAAGAGCGGTCTGATGAAGCGGGAAACTGTTTCATTGAAAGAAGCTCAAGAAAACAGGTTGAAACTATTTTGATAAAAAAGAATCTATGGGAACAAAGAAAGTGATTTATGCATGGGCGATTGGATTGCTTTGGATGATTTCATTCACTGCTTGTTCATCTTCTTCCCCAAAAGAAGCCCCGTCAACATCCAATGCTGCTTTGGATAATATTTTTGCGCGTAAGAGTGTACGTGCTTATCTGGATAAGGAAGTAGAGAAAGAGAAAATAGACTTGATGTTACGTGCCGGTATGGCTGCTCCGTCAGGAAAAGACCTTCGTCCCTGGGAGTTTGTGCTGGTCACTGATCGGGTTGCTCTCGATTCTATGGCTTCTGCATTGCCTTATGCAAAGATGTTGACTCAGGCTCGTTATGCCATTGTTGTATGTGGTGATGTAGCCCGTTCTTCTTATTGGTATCTGGATTGTTCGGCTGCTGCGCAGAATATTCTGTTAGCTGCTGAGGCTCAGGGATTGGGTGCAGTATGGACAGCTGCTTATCCTTATGAAGACCGCATCCGGGGTGTCCGCAAGTATACGGAGCTTCCGGGAAACATAGTGCCCTTATGTGTGATTCCTTTCGGGTATCCGGCTGCTCTGCAGGAACCTAAGCAGAAATACGATGAGAAGAAAGTTCATTACGAGAAATATTAAACCGTAAATTGATTTTTCTGAAAGCTGCCCTGATAAAAAGAGGCGGCTTTTTTATTTTTGTTCCTTTTCTTTTTTTATAAATTCTGCCTTTTGTTTTTCCATTTCAATAAATTCCTTACATTTGCACCAATATTAATCGAAATCTAATACAAGAATGTTTGGAATAAGCGACTATCTTATCATTTTGCCATATCTGCTTTCGGTAGTATGTGTGCTTTTTGCTGCCTGGTTTGGTCTTAAATATTGGAATAAAGACGACGAAAAAGATAAAACACGATGAATACATTTACACTTGGACTGATTGTGATAGCTTATCTGCTATCATTGGCTTATCTTGGTTTTTTAGGTTATAAAAAGACAACTTCCGCCAGTGATTATCTGGTAGGGGGGCGACAGATGAATCCATTTGTCATGGCACTTTCTTATGGTGCTACTTTCATATCTGCTTCTGCCATTGTCGGTTTTGGTGGGGTGGCTGCTGCCTTCGGTATGGGTATTCAGTGGCTTTGTTTTCTGAATATGTTTATCGGGGTGGTGATTGCGTTTATCTTTTTCGGCCTCCGGACACGCAGGATGGGAGCCAGACTGAATGTCAGTACATTTCCACAATTGTTGGGCAGGCATTATCGTTCACGGGGGATACAGGTGTTTGTGGCCGCAGTTATTTTTCTTGGAATGCCTTTGTATGCGGCAGTGGTAATGAAGGGAGGAGCAGTTTTTATCGAACAGATTTTTCAGATTGATTTTAATGTCTCGCTTTTGATATTCACCCTGGTGATAGCAGCCTATGTGATAGCTGGAGGTATGAAGGGGGTGATGTATACGGATGCTTTGCAGGCGGTTATTATGTTTGGCTGTATGCTGTTCTTGCTTTTTTCATTGTATCGGGTACTGGATATGGGCTTTACGGAAGCTAATCAGGCGCTGACAGATATTGCTCCTTTGGTTCCGGAGAAATTCAAAGCGTTAGGACATCAAGGATGGACTGCCATGCCTGTTACCGGTTCACCTCAATGGTATACATTGGTCACTTCTTTGATTCTGGGAGTTGGGATCGGTTGTCTTGCTCAACCTCAACTGGTGGTTCGTTTTATGACTGTAGAGAGTAGTAAACAACTGAACCGGGGAGTCTTTATCGGATGTTTTTTCCTGATTATCACCGTAGGTGCTATTTATCATGCAGGGGCACTAAGTAATCTTTTCTTTCTTAAAACCGAAGGTGTAGTGGCTACAGAAGCAGTCAAAGATATGGATAAAATTATTCCATACTTTATAAATAAAGCAATGCCGGACTGGTTTGCCGCACTTTTCATGCTTTGCATTCTTTCTGCCAGTATGTCTACACTGAGTTCACAGTTCCATACGATGGGTGCCTCGGTCGGTTCTGATATTTATGGTACTTACAAGCCTCGTTCACGTGGCAAACTGACTAATGTAATTCGTCTGGGAGTGCTGTTCTCAATATTAGTTAGTTATATCATCTGTTACATGTTGCCCAATGATATTATTGCCCGTGGAACTTCTATTTTTATGGGTATCTGTGCAGCAGCTTTCCTTCCCGCATATTTTTGTGCCTTATATTGGAAACGCGCTACCCGGCAGGGAGTGATGGCAAGCCTTTGGATAGGAACTATAGGAAGCTTATTTGCTTTAGCCTTTCTTCATCAGAAAGAAGCGGCAGCTATGGGGGTATGCAGATGGCTTTTCGGTAAGGATGTGTTGATTGAAACCTATCCTTTTCCGATGATAGATCCTATATTGTTTGCATTACCATTGTCAGTGGCAGCTGTTATCATTATAAGTTTGCTGACAGGAAAAGGAAAAAAATAAAAATGCGTTGTCAAGAGTCTGCAATTTTTTTGATTGCAGACTTTAGAAGCATTTCAGCTTTTTATTTTTTTCTTGTACGATTCGTACCTCGAATTGATATCTCTCACAAAATTATATGTTTCTATTCCACGAAAATATCCGTTTTTACACACCGGATCGGTGAAGTACTCTTCATTGCTTTTCAGTAGGATGTAATTTTCTACATTATCGGTCCATACCGTTTTATTTTTGCCATATTTATCTGCCAGTGCAATAGCGTCAAAAATATGTCCCAATCCGGCATTATATGAAGCGAGGATAAATTTAATCCGCTCCTGTTTATCTGGAACCATACTCAGACTACGGTCTGTGGCTGCAATATATTTTACGGCAGCTTTGATACTTTCTTCCGGATTTTGCTCTTTTCCCGGTGGGACTCCCATTGCACGTGCGGTAGCGGGCATTAATTGCATCAATCCCTTTGCTCCTGCCCATGATACGGCAGTTGTATCGAAGTTGGATTCTGTATAAGCTAAAGATGCCAGCAGGCGCCAGTCCCAGCCTATCTCTTTGGCGTATTTTTTGAATAAGTTATCGTAGTGAGAGATTTTGCCTTCTTTTAAAGACAAGATGGGAGAGTGGGGCATTGCTTTGCTGATTTCGAAATATCTTTTCATACTGGCTGTATACGCAGGTGAGGTCATATTTTCTTTATGCCATTTGTTTGCTGCTTCTGCCAGTTGCGGGCAATCTTTACGCACTGCCCATGCAGCCCGTTGGTCAAAACTGATAGAAAGGCCGGTATTCAGATTGGGATAATAAGTAGCATTCAGTTTGGCTACATCATTATCCGCAACTGTATAGGGGATTTTACCTTGTGCAACCTGAGTTATCAGGTCTTCAGCGGTAATGCTGTCATTAGTTACTTTATGAATATGAATACCTCCGCCAAGCTCTTTATCCAGATTGACCAACCGCTCGTAATATTTGCCAGGTTTCACGTATATATCTTTGCCGATCAATTCGGTTACATCCTTCAGTGGTTTTATTTTTCCGGTGTTTCGTTGAACAATCACCTGGTGGGTGATCACTTCTTCACCGCAATAAATCAGACTGTCTTTTAATTCTTTGGTAATTGGAATATTATATGCGATAAGATCTCCTTCACCATTCAGCAATTTCCGGATTAATTCCGGTACATTCTTGGCAACCTCTATGCGTAATTTTACGCCTAAATTTTTAGCGAATTGTTCACTGAGCTCATACTGGAAACCCATGTCTTGCCCACGGTAAATGAAATAAGATGTTGAACTGTAAAGAGTGAGAACGACGAGTTCGCCACTATCTTTGATTTGCTCCAGATCGTGTGCCGAGGTATCTTCTGTAACGATTACCTGCTTATTACGGCAGGACAGTATACAGAAGAGCAGGAAAAAGAGAGAGTAAACTACGAGGTGCCGTTTCATGACTAACCGATGTGTTTTTTGATGTACATGGTCAATATATCGATAGCTACTTGATTGCTTCCCCCTTCAGGGACAATCAGGTCGGCATAACGCTTACAAGGTTCGATGAACTGCAAATGCATGGGTTTCAGGACGCGTGTGTATCGTTCCATTACAGCTTCTGCCGTACGGCCCCGTTCCACTACATCACGTTGGATGACGCGTATCAGCCGTTCATCAGGATCGGCATCGACGAATATTTTCAGGTCCATCATATTACGCAGTTTTTTGTCGCATAGGGCCAGTATACCTTCGATAATGACAACTTCACGTGGCTCAATATGTATCGTTTCGGGCTGACGGGTACAGGTCAGATAGGAATAGGTGGGCTGCTCAATGCACTTGCCTTCTCTCAGCATGGAAACATGTTTAGACAAAAGGCTCCACTCAAAAGCGTCCGGATGATCAAAATTGATGTTCTGCCGTTCCTCCACCGGCACATGACTGCTGTCTTTATAGTATGAATCCTGTGGCAGTAATACTACTTCGCCAGCCGGCAGACTCTCAATGATTTTCCGTACGACGGTGGTCTTTCCTGAGCCTGTTCCGCCTGCTATTCCTATTATTAACATCCTTTTATAGTGTATATTTGAAACAAATAGAGTAATTTTGCAATTGTAAAAAACAACTTCGGCTGACAAATATAAAAACAAATAATTAAAATAACAACGTAATGGTAAAACACATTGTATTATTTAAGTTAAGAGACGATGTTTCTGTAGAAAAGAAACTCGTTGTGATGAATAGTTTTAAAGAAGCTATCGAAGCATTGCCTGCTAAAATCTCTGTGATCCGTAAGATTGAGGTCGGGCTGAATATGAATCCGGGGGAAACCTGGAATATTGCGTTGTATAGTGAATTTGATAATCTGGATGATGTAAAGTTCTACGCTACCCATCCCGAACATGTGGCTGCCGGTAAAATTCTGGCGGAAACGAAAGAGAGCCGGGCGTGTGTAGATTATGAATTTTAGTTATAAAAAATGATAGCTATTTAAGATTTGCCGAAAACTCAAACCTGGAAATTTCGATAGCTGTTATATTTTTAGAAACATCATAAAAAATTAAAGAATGAAGAAATTATCCTCTTTTCTGCTTTTACTGCTGGTTGTGTTTACGACACAGGCGCAGATACAAGAGCCTGTAAAGTTTAAAACAGAGCTGAAAACCCTATCGGGTGCTGAAGCCGAAATCGTTTTTACTGGTACGATTGAAGCCGGTTGGCATGTATATTCTACCGATCTGGGTGATGGTGGTCCTATTTCTGCTACTTTTAATGTGGATAAGATATCAGGTGCCGAAGTGGTTGGTAAATTGACCCCGAGGGGAAAAGAAGTTTCGAGCTTTGATAAGCTATTCGAAATGAAGGTGCGTTATTTTGAAAAGACAGCCCAGTTCGTACAAAAGATAAAGTTTACCGGCAATGATTATTCAATTGAAGGTTATATGGAGTATGGAGCTTGTAACGATGAAAACTGTTTACCTCCTACACAAGTCCCTTTCAAGCTTTCGGGTAAGGCGGCTGTAACTGCTGCAACTTCGGTAAAAGAGACTCCTGCAGCATCGGTTGAAGAGCCTGTCGCATCAGTTTCTGATAGTATTATAGAACCGGCAGCTACTGCTGTTACTCCTGCTGTAGGCAGCATTGATTTATGGAAGCCGGTTATTAATGATTTGAAGAAGTTCGGAGAAGCAAATTCTCAGGAAGATATGTCTTGGATCTATATCTTTATTACAGGATTCCTGGGAGGTTTGCTGGCCTTGTTTACTCCTTGTGTATGGCCTATCATACCGATGACGGTAAGCTTCTTTTTAAAAAGGAGCAAAGATAAAAAGAAAGGTATCCGTGATGCATGGACTTATGGTGCATCTATCGTTGTGATCTATGTGGCATTGGGACTTGCCATTACTTTGATATTTGGTGCCAGTGCGCTAAATGCTCTTTCCACCAATGCGGTCTTCAATATTCTGTTCTGTCTGATGTTGATCGTATTTGCCGCCTCTTTCTTTGGAGCTTTCGAACTGACACTTCCTGCAAAATGGAGTACGGCTGTAGATAGTAAAGCAGAAGCTACCAGCGGATTACTGAGTATTTTCTTGATGGCATTTACATTATCGCTTGTATCTTTCTCTTGTACAGGCCCTATTATCGGATTCCTGTTAGTACAGGTTTCTACTACCGGCAGCGTAGTTGCTCCTGCGATTGGTATGCTCGGTTTTGCCATTGCGCTGGCTCTGCCGTTCACTTTATTCGCCTTATTCCCGTCTTGGCTGAAATCAATGCCTAAGTCAGGAGGCTGGATGAATGTGATTAAAGTAACATTGGGCTTTTTGGAATTGGCTTTTGCTCTAAAATTCCTGTCTGTTGCCGATTTGGCATATGGATGGAGAATTCTGGATCGTGAAACTTTCCTTGCTTTGTGGATTGTGATTTTTGCTTTGCTTGGTTTTTATCTGTTAGGCAAGATCAAGTTTCCACACGATGACGATGATACGAAAGTGAGCGTTCCTCGTTTTTTCATGGCACTGATCTCTTTGGCTTTTGCCATTTATATGATTCCGGGCCTGTGGGGAGCACCTTTGAAGGCTGTCAGTGCGTTTGCACCACCTATGAAGACTCAGGACTTTAATCTTTATACCAATGAGGTACATGCTAAGTTCGACGATTATGACTTGGGTATGGAATATGCCCGCCAGCATAACAAACCGGTGATGCTCGATTTTACAGGATATGGTTGTGTGAACTGTCGTAAGATGGAGCTTGCCGTATGGACTGATCCGAAGGTAAGTAGCATTATCAATAATGATTATGTATTGATTACCCTTTATGTTGATAACAAGACTCCACTTACTGAACCGGTGAAGATTACAGAGAATGGAACAGAACGTACTCTGCGTACGGTAGGTGATAAATGGAGTTATCTGCAGCGTGTGAAATTTGGTGCCAATGCCCAGCCTTTTTATGTTTTGATTGATAATGAAGGTAAGCCGCTGAACAAGTCATATGCTTATGATGAAGATATATCCAAGTATATAGACTTCTTGCAGACCGGACTTGAGAACTACCGGAAAGAAAAATAAATAGTGTGTTCAATAAATGAAAAGAAAGGCTGCCTTCGCATAAAGCGGGGCAGCCTTTCTTATGTTTTATTATTGCTTTATCGCATTGGTACTTCCATTAACAATAAAGTTGCTTCCTGGATTACCTCCACTTTAAAGTTCTTCGTATCCCAGAGTCCGATACCGTCACGCTTTGATAACAGATTATCTGCAACCTTCACATCCCCTTCGATGATGAAGATATAAACTCCGTTGCCTTCTTGGTGCAATTTGTATTCAAAGCTTTTTCCGGCATCAAATGTTCCCATGGAAAACCAGGCATCTTGTTTGATGGAAGCAGGTACCTTACCGTCAGGCGAGATAATCAAGATCGGTTCGTTTCTTTTCAGTAAGGGGCGGATATCGTAGTTGTTATATTCCGGTTCTGTATTCTCGATTCTCGGAAATATCCATATTTGTAGGAATTCTAACTGTTCTTTATCGCTGCCATTATATTCGCTGTGAAAGATACCTTTACCCGTACTCATTACTTGGATATCGCCGGGAGTGATGGTTTGGGTGTTTTTTACACTGTCACCATGTCTCAGATAACCTTTCAAGGGAATAGAAATCACTTCCATATTCTGGTGAGGATGTGTATCAAATCCCATTGATGGAGCTACACTGTCATCATTCAGCACTCTCAATGCGCCAAAATGCATTCTCGATGGGTTGTAATAGTTTGCAAAGCTAAATGTATGGTAGGTTTTAAGCCAGCCATGATTGAAATAACCTCTGGAGGAGGCTTTGTCTACTACTGTTTTCATATTTTTCCTTTCTTCAATAGAATATTCGTATAACAAATGAATGATAGATAAAGTTCTGGTAGCGAGAATTGTGCATTTTACAAAAAGATTTATATCTTTGAGCGATTTAAAATAGGAAAGTATGAAAAAGATTATTAATCCTTGGAAGGGAATGGAAGGATATAATTGCTTTGGTTGTGCTCCCAACAATGAAGCCGGTGTGAAAATGGAATTTTATGAAGAGGATGATGAAGTGATAAGTATCTGGCGTCCGCGTCCCGAATACCAAGGATGGATTGATACGTTGCATGGAGGCATTCAGGCGGTACTTCTCGATGAAATCTGTGCCTGGGTGGTTCTCCGGAAGTTACAGACGACAGGAGTGACATCGAAAATGGAAACTCGCTATCGTAAGTCGATCAATACTAATGATTCGCATGTAGTACTCAAGGCACATATTAAAGAGGTGAAACGCAATATTGTACTGATAGAGGCACGTCTTTATAACAAAAATGGAGAATTGTGTACGGAAGCGATCTGCACTTATTTCACTTTTCCGAAGGAAAAAGCTAAAGAAGAGATGCACTTTTTATCATGTGGAGTAGAAGATGAAGAGATACTCCCTTTGATTTGAAAGAAAAACGGAAGTTTTTCTGATAATTGTTTGGTGATTCGGAACTAATAGTTTATTTTTGTCGCATAAAGAATGAAGATATGAACATTACTATTACACATCGCCATCATCATTACTCGATCGAATAACTCGGTGGGCAGGATGATATTGTGTATATATATGATAGAATACGAGGCTTACCGATAAGGTGGGCCTTTTTTATTTTCCGGATATTGAATTTAAATTGTAAATTAAGATATTGTAATTATGTTAAGAATCGCAGTACAAGCCAAGGGGCGCCTTTTTGAAGAAACGATGGCCCTTCTTGAAGAATCAGACATCAAACTGAGCACAACTAAACGTACTTTACTCGTACAGTCGTCTAATTTTCCAATTGAGGTGCTTTTCCTCCGTGATGACGATATTCCACAATCTGTGGCTACGGGAGTTGCTGATCTTGGTATAGTGGGAGAAAATGAATTCGTAGAAAAACAAGAAGACGCAGAAATTATTAAGCGTCTTGGATTCAGCAAATGTCGTTTATCTCTGGCTATGCCCAAAGATATTGAATATCCCGGTCTAAGTTGGTTTAATGGAAAGAAAATTGCTACTTCATATCCGGGAATTCTGGATAATTTCATGAAAAGTAATGGAGTTAAAGCCGAGGTTCATGTCATTACCGGATCTGTAGAGGTTGCTCCAGGCATCGGACTGGCGGATGCCATTTTTGATATTGTCAGTTCCGGTTCTACGTTGGTCAGCAATCGTCTGAAAGAAGTGGAGGTCGTGATGAAGTCGGAAGCTCTGCTGATAGGCAATAAGAATATGAGTAAAGAGAAGAAAGAGGTATTGGACGAATTGCTTTTCCGTATGGATGCCGTGAAAACAGCCGAAGATAAAAAATATGTATTGATGAATGCACCTAAAGATAAGTTGGATGATATTATTGCCGTATTGCCGGGGATGAAGAGTCCTACCGTAATGCCATTGGCACAGGAAGGCTGGTGCTCTGTGCATACAGTACTTGATGAAAAACGATTTTGGGAGATTATAGGCAAACTGAAAGCACTGGGAGCGGAGGGAATTTTAGTATTGCCTATTGAAAAGATGATTATTTAAGCGAGTCTGTTTGTTGAACTTTTAATTAAAAAAATAATGAAACTGATTAAATACCCCGATAGATCGCAGTGGGATGAAATTCTGAAGCGGCCCGTACTCAACACAGAAAGCCTTTTTGATACTGTACGTGATATTATTAATCGTGTAAGAGTTGGTGGGGACCGGACGGTGATGGAGTATGAAGCTATGTTTGATAAAGCCGAACTCACTTCACTGGCCGTTACACTCGAAGAGATTGAAGAAGCTGAAAAAGAGGTTCCTATAGAATTGAAAGCTGCCATTTATCTGGCTAAACGCAATATTGAGGCTTTCCATGCTGCACAGCGTTTTGAGGGGAAAAAGGTAGATACTATGGAAGGGGTTACTTGTTGGCAGACGGCAGTAGCCATTGAAAAGGTCGGCTTATATATCCCCGGAGGAACGGCCCCTTTATTCTCTACCGTGCTTATGCTTGCAATTCCTGCCAAGATTGCCGGCTGCAAAGAGATTGTACTTTGCACACCACCTGACAAAAATGGGAAAGTGCATCCGGCAATCCTTTTTGCTGCCCATTTGGCCGGAGTCAGCAAAATATTTAAGGTGGGTGGAGTACAGGCCATTGCTTCTATGGCATACGGAACAGAGAGTATTCCTAAGGTTTATAAGATATTTGGTCCGGGAAACCAGTATGTTACAGCAGCCAAACAACTTGTTAGCTTGAGGGATGTAGCCATTGATATGCCGGCCGGACCTTCAGAAGTAGAAGTGCTGGCTGACGAATCTGCTAATCCAGTGTTTGTTGCCGCTGATCTTCTGTCTCAGGCGGAACATGGAGTGGATAGTCAGGCTGTGTTGATTACGACGTCTGAAAAATTGCAAACGGAAGTCGTATATGAAGTTGAGCGACAGTTGGGCTATCTGAACCGCCGCGACATTGCCGAGAAATCTTTGGCCAATAGTAAGTTGATATTAGTGAAGGATATGGATGAGGCGCTGGAATTGACTAATGCTTATGCGCCAGAACATCTGATTATTGAGACTAAGAATTACATGGAAGTATCCGGACGGATCATTAATGCCGGTTCTGTATTCTTGGGAGCCTTCTCTCCCGAAAGTGCAGGTGATTATGCTTCGGGAACTAATCATACCCTGCCAACGAATGGTTATGCCAAAGCTTATAGTGGGGTAAGTCTCGACAGTTTCATCCGTAAAATTACCTTTCAGGAGATACTTCCTGATGGAATGGCTGCTATTGGTCCGGCTATCGAAGTAATGGCTGCAAATGAACATTTGGATGCACACAAAAATGCAGTAACCGTTAGATTAAAGGAGATAAGAAAATGAGAACATTGCAAGAATTAACCCGGTCGAATATCTGGAGGCTAAAACCTTATTCTTCGGCTCGTGACGAATATAACGGAGCGGCTGCATCCGTCTTTTTGGATGCTAACGAGAATCCCTATAACTTACCGCACAATCGTTATCCCGATCCGATGCAGCGGGATCTGAAATCGGAGTTATCTAAAATCAAAAAAGTACCTCCCGCCCATATATTTCTCGGGAATGGCAGTGATGAAGCTATCGACCTGGTATTCCGTGCTTTCTGTGAACCGGGTGAAGATAACGTAGTAGCCATTGATCCTACATACGGCATGTATCAGGTTTGTGCCGATGTCAATGATGTGGAATATCGCAAAGTGTTACTCCACGATGATTTCCAGTTTTCGGCTGAAGAGTTGTTGGCGTCGGCGGATGAACGGACAAAGATGATTTTTATTTGTTCTCCTAATAATCCCACGGGAAACGATCTGCTTCGTTCTGAGATAGTAAAGGTCATTGGCGGATTCGAAGGATTGGTTATTTTGGATGAAGCTTACAATGACTTCTCTGACCAACCGTCATTCTTATCCGAGTTGGATAAATATCCGAATCTGGTTGTTTTACAGACCTTTTCCAAGGCATTTGGGTGCGCAGCCATTCGTTTGGGAATGGCCTTTGCTTCCGAAGGGATTATCGCAATCCTGAACAAAATTAAATATCCGTATAATGTGAATCAGTTGACCCAGCAGCAAGCTATAGAGATGCTTCACAAATATTACGAGATAGAACGTTGGGTAAAAACGTTGAAAGAGGAGAGGGGATATCTGGAAGAAGCTTTTATTGAGCTGCCTTGCGTGTTACAGGTGTTTCCGTCGAATGCGAATTTTTTCCTGGCGCGTGTAACCGATGCGGTGAAGATTTATAACTACCTGGTGGGAGAGGGAATTATTGTACGTAACAGAAATTCCATTTCATTGTGTGGTAATTGTCTTCGTGTAACTGTAGGTACACGGGCTGAGAATGCCAGACTGATTGGAGCACTGAAAAAATATCAATAGGAAAAATGAAAAAAAAAGTACTGTTTATAGACCGTGATGGCACTCTTGTCATCGAACCTCCCATCGACTATCAACTCGATTCTTTGGAGAAGCTTGAGTTTTATCCTAAAGTCTTTCGTAATCTGGGATTTATCCATAGTAAACTCGACTTTGAATTTGTTATGGTGACCAACCAGGATGGACTGGGTACTTCTTCTTTTCCGGAGGAGACATTCTGGCCGGCCCACAATCTGATGCTGAAAACTTTAGAGGGAGAAGGTATTACGTTCGATGATATATTGATAGACCGTAGTATGCCGGCAGATCATGCACCTACGAGGAAGCCGCGTACCGGTATGCTGACTAAATACATTTCTAATCCGGAATATGATCTGGAAGGCAGTTTTGTCATAGGTGACCGTCCGACAGATGTCGAACTTGCCAAAAATTTAGGTTGCCGTGCTATCTATCTTCAGGAGAACACTGACTTATTGAAAGAAAAGGGATTAGAATCCTACTGTGTCCTTGCTACTACAGACTGGGACCGGATAACTGAATTTCTTTTTGCAGGAGAACGAAAAGCAGAAGTGCATCGTACGACAAAGGAAACGGATATTTGGGTAGCTCTCAACTTGGATGGTAATGGTGCCTGTGAAATTTCTACCGGATTGGGCTTTTTCGACCACATGCTTGAGCAGATCGGTAAGCACTCCGGCATGGATCTGAGCATTCGGGTGAAGGGTGATCTGGAGGTAGACGAGCATCATACCATAGAGGATACGGCCATAGCTTTGGGCGATTGTATTTATCAGGCGCTGGGCAGTAAACGTGGAATTGAACGTTATGGCTATGCTTTACCCATGGATGATTGCCTTTGCCAGGTATGCCTTGATTTCGGAGGTCGTCCTTGGTTAGTATGGGATGCCGAATTCAAACGTGAAAAAATAGGAGAGATGCCCACTGAGATGTTTCTACACTTTTTTAAGTCGTTGAGCGATGCTGCCAAGATGAATTTGAATGTCAAAGCCGAGGGACAGAATGAACATCATAAGATAGAAGGTATTTTCAAAGCTTTGGCCCGTGCACTGAAAATGGCATTGAAACGGGATATTTATCATTTTGAATTGCCATCCAGTAAAGGGGTACTGTAAAGAATCAAGGATTATCTTTGCTTTTTTAATTATAAATCCCCCTTTTGTAATAAATGCACGTTTATTATAAAAGGGGGATTTATGAATAACTCTGTAACTTTCCTTATAGAACGTTTTGTGTAAGCTGAAAAAGAAGGATCTCTATTTCTTTTTCACGAACGAGTCCGGATAGGTGCAGACATTTAGCTTTTCCGTATTTTCTTTCTCACGAAGCCAAGTGTCGAATTCCCGTTTACCTTCTTTAAGAACGATCATACGGCTGCCGGGTGTTTTGTCACCATAAGTGTTTTTACCGCCCGAAGCGCGTCCGTACCCCAAAGCGATATTGTAAAGTGTAGCGATGTAGTCGTTCACATGGTCATGACCGGCAAAAATTCCCATCACATCACCGCATTCCAGCATTTGGGTAAACATTCCGCTATTTATGTTTGGGCTGCATTCTTTCTCGTTGCGGTCGCCGTATCGTTTGGTATCAAATGACTCCCATGCCTGAGTATATTCCGGCAATGGAATATGGAGGAAAGCTAATGCGGGCAGAGGTTGTCCTCCGTTCTGCTCGGTATATTTTTGGCTTTCACGGGTATACCAGTTGATTTGTGATTGTCCGATCCAATCGTATCCTTTCACTGTTTTGAGTTTTGAGTAGGCATTCGTGTCCAGACAGTAGAGCAGTGCAGCTACTTTTTTGTTATCTGCCGAACCATAGATTGGGATAATGTGATTACCTTCTCCCTTAATACCTTCAGCGATGTTTTTTATCATACAATAAGGTTGTTGCTGGATGATACGTATAATCTCATCCCGTTTTACTGCATATTCATCATCGTGGTTACCCAAGACGGCAGTCCAGGGGAGCTGGCGAGTGGCGAGTTCGCCGGCTATGGCTTCCCATGCCTGGCTGACCTCGTCCATCGTGGTAATGTCTCCTGTGAAAACCACAAGATCCGGCTTTTCAGAGTCAAGTACTTCTTTTATCATGTCTGCTACAATCATGTTTTTTTCCTGGTCATGTCCCAGGTGCATATCGGTAAACTGTGCAATCTTGAATTCTCCGTTCTTATTGAAGTTTATTTTTTCTGGAGCCTGTTGTGCCTGTCCGCATAAGCTTGCCAGTAGCAGTGCACTGCTTAGAATTATTTTTTTCATCGTTATAACTTTTTTGAATTTGGGTTAGTCTTTTTTTTGCCACCAGGTGGTTTGATTGATTTTATCATTTCCTGTACCAAACTGCCGCATGATGGCCGCTTCTACGTTAGCTCCGTTATTGTCGTACTCACCTTGCGGATACATCCAACGTTTAGGGATCTCTGTTCCGGCAGGCCGGCGGAAGTCCGGGTAACCGGTGCGCAATTGTTCGTAGAAAGAATCCCAGTTGCCTTGATAGAAGGTTACAAGGTACTTTTGCATAATGATGCGCTCTATCTGTTCGTCTACGTTGGCAGCTTTGTCGAAGGCGACCAAAGGTTCCTGTAAGTATCGGTTGACCGCATCGGCATTGAGATAAGAGGCGTAGGCTTTGGCATGTGTTTCATAAAAGGAGAAAGAGGCACGGATACCATTCTCATAATATGTTTGCGCATTGCCATTGATCCATCCTCGTACGACAGCTTCGGCGAGAATCTGTTGCAGTTCTGCATACCCCATTAACATGGTTGGTTCTACAATAGGGTCTGTGCGGAAACGGTCATTGATAGGTGATATGGTTCCTTCACTTACTTTAATGATAGCATCACTGTAAGGAGCTGCCGGGTCACCTCCTTCGTAAGAGCTGAAATCGTCGATGGCCTTTCCTTCAGTCTTTCCTTTATTGGTTTGTGCGCTGAAGATAAAAAGCCGTGGATCCCGACGTTCACGCATTCGTTGGATAAAAGTATCATCCATGTAATAGCCGGACCATTGTGCGTTAAACTGAGGGTATCGATTCCCTTGTTGATCCAGATAAACCAGCTGCCCGTTGTCGGTCAGGCTTTCCATTAGTGGGCTGCCTGTTGCAATGGCCTTGAATTCGGAGGCAATATTAAGATTCCCCACAGTCGTATGGTTCGAAAGAGTCATCAGTACTTTCAACCGGAAAGAGTTGATCAGCTTTCTCCATTGATTGCCATTACCATTGTAAATAATATCACCATCAATTACAGAGGCGTCATTTGCCAGTATTTCATCTGCCTCTTTCAGTTCTTGAAGGATGCCCGTGAAAACATCTTCCTGAGTATCGTATTCAGGAGTATAGATCTCTTCTTTTTCTCCTTTTAAGGCTTGGCGGTAAGGAATGTCCCCAAAGCGTAAGGTCAGTTCGTAGAAGTAATAGGCACGGAAGAATTTGGTAAGCGCCGTATATACCGGAGCGTTCACACGTTCGGCTTCTTCACCCATTTTTTGTACATTTCTCAGGTTATTGTAGTAGCCAAAGCTTCCCCGTGTCCATTTGTAGTATTGGTCGGCACTTTCTCCGTCAGTCTGAATCACTTTTTTAGTAGCATACATTCCGTCGGTTCCTCTTTTGAATGCATTCATACTGATTTGTGTCAGCAAAAGTTTGGGATGGGTTTGAGTGGCGTTGTCCGGATCTATATTCATCTTTTCCAGGTTTCCGCAGGATACGCACATCCATATGGATGCCATAAATAATAATATCTTTTTCATTTTATAAATTCTTATTGGTTTCATAACATGTTTAGAATTTTATGTTGACTCCCATACCGATATAGCGTGCAGTAGGATCGTTGGCCCCTCCGTCATTGCTGTCTCCCGTATAGTCAGGATCGACGAAAGGAACTTTCTTCCATACAGCAAGATTGTTGCCGAAGATTGTGGCAGTCAGTCCTTTCACGGGACTTTGTTTTGAAAGTAATTTAGTGAAGTTGTAGGTCAGGGCTACTCGGCGCAATTTAATGTAACTACGGTCGAATACATTGGCAAACTTCGCATTCTCTTTGGATGACACATAAGCCTGATAAGGGTAATTCTGACACCATTGCTGCCAATCGACGGCTGTTGTATTACGTCTGTATGTACGGGTATCCGAGATGACATTTCCGTCAATGTCACGTTTCAGTTCACCTCCGGTTACCACTACACCGTTGGGCACATATACCGGATGTCCGGCTGCGTATTGTGCATCTCTGTATTCAACAGACTCCGGATGTTTACCACCCCACCATAACTTTTCGCTCAGTACGGAATAGATGACTCCTTTGTACGCACCATCCAGATCGACAGACAGGGTGAAGTCTTTATAACGGAACGTATTCTGCATACCCATACGGAAGTTGGGGTCCAGATGTCCCAGATATTGCTTGTAGGCGTCTTTGGTCGGCATGCCATTTTCATCGAGAATCAGTTCTCCATCAGCACTTTTTTGCCATTGTGAACCGTAGAATGCGTCGGCACGGTCGCCTACTTTCAAGTCACCGAATTTTTTTTGTCCACCATATATTTCTGTCAGCTTCTTTATGCTTTTGCTCCAGTTCAGGGCAAATTCCCATTGGAAATCTCTATTTTGGATTGCCTGTACGTTTGCCATGATTTCCCATCCGTTAGTGGTATATTGATTACCGTTCACTTTACGGCTGGTGAAACCCGAAGCATTCGATATGTTCAGGTCGATGATCTGGTTCTCGTCAATCGTGTGATAATATGTCAGGTCGAAGGAGAGACGGTTCCGGAAAAAAGAAGTTGATAAACCTGCTTCCCAAGAGGTCGTTTTCTGGGGTTTGATGTAATAGTTCACCAGAGACGAGGGATAGGAGATAGACGGGTTTGAACCATAGTTGGTATCTTTAGTGTAGGTAGATATAATCTGGTATGGAGACAAGTCGGTAGAAACGACTGCCCATGAGCCATACATTTTAAGATAATCCATGAATGTAGGTAGTTTGACATATTCAGACACCATTGTACTGATTGCTACGGAAGGATAAAAGTAAGAATTGCTGCCTTTTGCGAGAGTGGATGACCAGTCATTACGTCCCGTCAGGGTCAGGTAAGCATATTTATAAAGGTCGAGGTTGACAGAGCCATAAATACTGCGGATGGATTTCTCGTTCCGGTTGGCATCGGTAATGGATGGTCCTTGGGTGTTTTTGATACTGTATACGAAAGGAACGATCAAACCGTCGGTAGACTGGTACTCTTGACGGTAATTTCGGTAAAATACAGAGCTACCCGCATTCAGTGTAAAAAGAATATCGGGAGTAAGATCTTGTGTATAGGTAGCCAGTACATCAGCATCCACATTGGTCTGGTGGTCATTCCAGACTTTGTAGTCGCCTTCACGTGAGTCACCATAGTTCATGTAAGTTTTGGGAACTTTCATTTCCTGTAGAATTGTCTTCTGACGTAAGGCTGCGCGTCCCTGAATGTTCAGGTTGGGCAGGAGTTGATAATTGAGACGTAGCTGACCGTTCACTACATCACGGTTTTCCGACTGCTGAAGCTCTTCGGCGGCAAAATAAGGGTTGTTGTACCATGCGTAGTTATAGCTGGCCTGGCGATATCCCTCCTGTCCCGGAACATATTTATGTTTACGGAGTTCTTTACCGTTCACATCGTCTCCCATCCATACAACAATGGTGTACATATGGTTTTTAGGTCCGTATCCATAGCGTGGATAGCTTGGAGAAACCACCTTGTTATACGCCAGATTGGCGTCAAGTTGCAGGTTTTGAGCAAGATCGAAAGTGGAGTTGAAGTTGACCCCTCCGCTGTGCATTTGTGTAGAGGGTACCTGTCCTTTTTGATAAGCATACTGTCCGGTTACAAAGTAGCGTGCTTTCTCTCCTTTATAGGCGATAGAGATGTTGTTGTTGGTTACTAATCCTGTTTGCAGGAAGTCTTTCAGGTTATCATGAGATACCCAGTCGATAGGAACTCGTTCATAGCGTGATTTGTCATCATATTGAGTCCCTTTCACATCTCCCCACCAAGAAATTTCTTTCCCGGTCACTTTGTCTCGGATGGGGCTATTCCATTGGGCTACTTTGGTCCCGACGTTTAGTTTGGGACCCCATGTCATATCACCATCTGAGATACCACCGTCGGCACCGTCCCAAAATTCGTATTTGCCGTTCGAACCACTACCATATTGATGCTGTGTTTCGGGTAATACGGCAAAACCGGCAGTAATCATATTGTTGGTGGAAAAGTTGATTTCCAACCCTTCTTTCTTGGCTGTTTTGCTGGTAATTAAGATAGCTCCGTTTTTTCCGCGTGAACCATATAACGCCGAAGCTGCTGTACCTTTCAACACGTTGACACTTTCGATGTTTTCACTCGATATATCGAAAAAGTCCGTTTCTACCGGAACACCGTCTAATACAATCAAAGGAGTATTACCGCGTAATTTGAAACTTGGTGCCTGAAAAATACCGGTCGGATTGGCTACCAATAAGCCGGCTACTTGCCCGGAAAGTGCAGAACCGACATTCAGGCTGGGAGTTGCATTCAATACGTCACTATTGATTTGCTGGGTGGTGTAACCGATCTTTTTCTTTTGTTGTTTGATACCGATAGCAGTTACTACTACTTCATCTATAGCCTGTACATCGTCTGTCAGTTCAACGTTGATCATAGGATTATTGCTTTTCACTTCTTTTTCTACCGTATTGTATCCGACGAAAGAGAAAGTCAGGATATCACCTATGGAGGCCTCGAGACGGTAACGTCCGTCTATGTCGGTGACCGTACCGTTCGTTGAGTTTTTTACCATGATTGTGGCACCGATTACCGGTCCCATTTTGTCTGTTACTGTTCCTGTTACTTTGATTGTCTGTGCAAAAGCAAGTGATGTGCACAAAAACATACAACAAAGAAACAGATAAAATTTACTGTTCATAAGTTATGTACTAATTTAGTGTTTGGGCATAGCAGATGCCGGGACAAGAGATTTACCATTGTCCGAGGCTTGCTACAAGTATAAGTTTACCTATTGAAAAAGTTTAAATATCGGTTAGTTTTACGTTTTGGAAAACGGAAAGAAGGGCGGCTGCATTTTTGCGATTTTGTTGTAAAGCGTCTTCGAATGATTCGGTTTCAGAGTCGAAAGCAGAGATGGCTATTTTGAGTACATTTGTAAATTCGGCAGTTACTTGTTCCTGCCCCATTTTGTTACTTTTGAGTTCTCTGTTCAGTTGTTTTTCGATAGAACGTACGGCATTGTAGATAGTAGGTTTCCGAATGACGGTACGACGGGTAGGATCACCCGGAACTACTTCTTCCCTTACCACATAGATATTCATGAACTGGTTATAGAGATAACCGGCTTCTTGTCCGAATTTGTAATTAGTTACATTGGCCAGTGCTTCTGCCGATGGCTGTTTAATGGCAGAATAGAACTCCCATGTTGTTTTTACGACTGAGCTTACTTCCGCTTTATTCTTGTTGTCGGATTTGTCATCATCCGGCACTGAATTTGCAGCGTTCAGGGCAATACTGGATACAAATAGTACAAATGCTAAAATAAATTGTCTTTTCATAACTTTACCTCTTTTTAATATGACGTTGCAAAGGTCGCGACATCATATTAAAAAGAGGTATCGTCATTGTTACAATTCGGATACTTCTTTCAGCCATGCAGCCGAACTGGCATCGCTTGGCATACGCCAGTCACCTCTCGGACTGATGGAGACACTTCCTACCTTTGGACCATCGGGCAGACACGAACGTTTGAATTGTTGATTGAAGAACCGGCGGAAAAAGGTTTGCAGCCATTTTTTTATGGTTTCAGCATCGTATATTCCGTTGAATACGGTTTGTGCCAGAAAGTATATTTTCGACGGGCGGAAGCCGAATCGCAGAAAATAGTACAGGAAAAAGTCGTGGAGTTCATAAGGACCTACCAGATCTTCCGTTTTTTGTTTGATTTCTCCATTCTCATCTGCCGGTATCAGTTCAGGACTGATAGGAGTGTCTACAATGTCCAGCAGGGTTATTTTAGATTCCCCGTCGACTTCATTTTCAGCTACCCATTGTACAAGATGTTGTACCAGTGTCTTGGGTATGCTTGCATTGACGCCATACATCGACATGTGGTCACCGTTGTATGTGGCCCATCCCAATGCAAGTTCAGAGAGGTCACCCGTCCCGATTACTAATCCACAGATTTGGTTGGCTACATCCATCAGGATTTGCGTGCGTTCGCGCGCTTGTGAGTTTTCGTATGTTACATCATGTACGTTGAGGTCATGTCCGATGTCCTTGAAGTGCTGGATACATGCTTCCCTAATACTGATTTCGCGAATCGAAATCCCTAACGAGTTCATCAAAGCGATGGCGTTATGATAAGTGCGGTCGGTCGTTCCGAATCCCGGCATGGTTATACCTAAAATGTCTTTACGGGATAATCCCAGCTTGTCGAATGTTTTGACGCATACTAATAATGCCAGTGTAGAGTCGAGCCCTCCGGAAATTCCCACTACAGCTGTTTTGGCTCCTGTATGTACTAAGCGTTGTGCCAGTCCGGCGACCTGTATGGAGAAGATTTCTTCGCAACGATTGTTGAGTTCAGCTCCTTGTGGAACAAAAGGGTGTGGGTTGAATGTACGGGTAAGATCCAGGTCTTTACTGTTGGTATATTCCGTAGAGACTCTGATTGCTTCTTTACCTGGGCAATTGGCTTTGTTGGCAGCAAAAGTTGTATTAATACGGCGTTCGGCACGGATACATTCTACATCTATTTCGCTGATAACTAATTGCTCTTCCAGGCAGAACCGTTCACTTCGTGCAAGCAGGCCACCGTTTTCGTATATGAGTCCGTTTCCTGCAAAAACCACATCCGTCGTTGATTCGCCGAAACCACTGGATGAAAAAACATAACCGGAGAGGCACCGTGCGGATTGCTGGCTGATCAGAGAACAAAGATAGCTATGCTTGCCGATCCCTTCATCGTCGGCAGAAAGATTAAAAATGATTTCAGCCCCTTGCAGCGCCAGTGAAGAACTTGGAGGAACCGTAGACCAAAGGTCTTCGCATATTTCTATTCCAAAAGTTGTTTCTGCTGTTTCAAACAACAGGTTGTTGCCCATCGGAACAATTTGTCCACACAAACGTACGCTGGTTTCCGAGACCTGCAAAGCAGATGTAAACCAACGCTGTTCATAAAACTCTTTATAATTAGGTAGATAGGTTTTAGGTACTACTCCCAGTATTTTGCCTTTCTGGATAGCGACTGCGGCATTGATAATCGTGGAATTGACTACTACCGGCATACCCAATATAGAAATGATGTCCAACTGGCGGGTATTGTTCAGAATCTGCATTAACGCCATTTCTGCTTGTTCAAGCAGAAGTTGCTGGGCGAACAAATCTCCGCAGGTATATCCGGTAATACACATTTCGGGAAAAGTAAGGATCTGCACCCCTTTGCCTTCGGCAATGGCAATAAGACCCTCCAGTCTTTCTGAATTAAATTTGCAATCTGCAACCTTTACGCGGGGAACAGCCGCCGCAACTTTTACGAATCCGTAGTTCATTTTCTATCAGGGTTTATCATTTCTACTGGCAAAAGTAGGCATTTTAATCGAATCTTTGTATTTTTGTCAAATTTGAATTGATACATTATAATATTAAATCGCACAAAAACATGAAGAAGATGCTTATGGCTGCCGGAATGGCTGCCGTGATGACTGCTTGCGGCACAAGTGCACAGAAAGCAGCCACCGATGCCGGAAACCCTTTTCTGGCTGAGTATTCAACTCCTTTTGGTGTTCCACCGTTCGACCTGATCAAAGTAGAGCATTACAAAGAGGCTTTCCTGAAAGGGATGGAAGAGCAGAAAAAAGAAATCGATGCTATTGTAAATCAACGTTCGGTTCCGGATTTTGATAATACTATTGCTGCATTCGATCAGAGTGGAGAGTTATTAAATAAGGTGAATACAGTATTTTATGGGTTGAACAGTTGTAATACGAACGATGAAATGCAGGCCCTAAACAAAGAGCTTACCCCATTGCTTTCGGCACACCGTGATGATATTAGTCTGAACCCTGCTCTGTTTGCTCGTGTGAAAGAGGTTTATGAACGACGCGAGCAATTGGGTTTAGATAAAGAACAGAATAAATTACTGGAAGAGACTTACAAGAAATTTGTTCGTGGAGGTGCTAATCTCGATTCTGTTGACCAGGCAAAGTTGCGCCAGTTGAATAGCGAGATTTCAATGTTGCAGTTGACTTTTGGGCAGAATCTGCTGAAAGAAACCAATGCTTTCCGGTTGGTTATAGATAAGGAAGAGGACCTTGCCGGATTGCCGGAAAGTCTCGTGGCATCTGCAGCCGAAGCAGCTAAGTCAGAGGGGCTGGAAGGAGAGTGGCTTTTTACTTTACACAATCCGAGTGTGATGCCTTTTTTGCAATATGCGGATAATCGTGAGTTGCGTGAAAAGATATTTAAGGGATACATCAATCGTGGCAATAATGGTAACGAGACAGACAATAATGAAATTGTGAAGAAATTGGTTACTTTACGTCTGGAGAAAGCTAAACTGATGGGATATGCCGATTATGCTTCTTATGTTTTGGAAGACCGTATGGCGAAGAACGAGGAGAATGTGTATCGTTTACTGAATCAGATCTGGACTCCTGCAGTTGCGAAAGCTAAGGAAGAGTTAGCTGACATTCAGGCTGAAATTAAAAAAGAAGGAGCTAACTTCACCCCTGAAGGATGGGACTGGCGCTACTATTTTGAGAAAGCAAAGAAAGCAAAGTTCAGTCTGGACGAAAATGAAATACGTCCCTATCTTGAATTGAATAATGTTCGTGACGGCGCCTTCTATGTGGCTAATAAACTTTATGGTATCACTTTTTCCGAAATAAATGACATACCAAAACCGCATGAAGAAGCACAGGCTTTCGAGTGCAAAGATAAGGACGGTAGTCATCTGGGGGTGCTTTATATGGATTTCTTTCCCCGTTCAAGCAAGCGAGCAGGTGCATGGTGCGGGACTTACCGCTCTCAAACCTATCGTGACGGCAAACGTTTGGCACCGGTAGTAACAATTGTGTGCAACTTCACCAAACCCTCTTCGGGTCAGCCTGCTTTGCTCAGTGCAGATGAAGCCAGCACTTTATTCCACGAGTTTGGGCATGCATTGCACAATTTGTTTAAAGATGTACGTTTTTATGGAGTATCCGGAGTGCCGCGCGATTTTGTAGAGCTACCGTCCCAAGTTATGGAACATTGGGTATTTGAGCCGGAAGTACTGAAGGTATATGCAAAACATTACCAGACCGGTGAGGTGATTCCTTCTGCTTTGATTGAAAAACTTGATAAGAGTGGCAAGTATGGACAAGGATTTGCTACGACCGAATATCTTGCTGCTTCTTTGCTTGATATGGATTATCATGTGCTCAAAGAAATTCCCGGAGATATGGATATCGTTAAATTTGAAACAACTGTACTTAAAGAACGAGGGTTGCCGAATCAGATACCTCCCCGTTATCGTACTACTTATTTTAACCATATTATGAATAGTGGATATACGGCTGGTTATTATAGCTATATTTGGGCTGAAGTGCTTGATAGTGATGCTTTTGAAGCCTATAGGGAGACTGGAGATCTTTTTAATCAGGAAGTAGCATCCAGATTCCGTCGCTATATTCTCACTCCGGGAGGAATTGACGATGCTATGAATATGTATAAGAACTTTCGCGGAAAGGAACCGGGTATAGAACCTTTGTTACGGAACAGAGGATTGTAGATTGGCTTATACAGGGCTTTTACATTGTACTATAGGGGAAGAAACAATCTTCCCCTTTTATTTTTTGCTAAAAATAAACGCAGAAAATATAAAAAATACAAATAATAGTTATTATATTTGCAGCGGTTTATTGAAATAAACACAAAATACCAACAATTATTAACTATTAAAAGAATTAGAAAAATGAAAGAGTACATTGATGTTTTGAAGAAGTGGAAAGACTTTGACGGAAGAGCCAGAAGACGTGAATACTGGATGTTTGTCTTGTTTATGGCTATTTTCGCTATTGTTGCAGGTATTATTGATGGCATTTTAGGTACAGTTTGTGTATTTGTAGGGCTTTATTATCTGGCTATGCTCCTGCCTATGATTGCTGTTAGCGTGCGTCGTATGCACGATATCGGTAAAAGTGGATGGTGGTTGTTTATCACTTTTGTGCCGGTAATCGGTAGCCTTTGGTATCTCTTCCTGACTATCCAAGATGGACAGCCGGGCAGCAACCAATATGGTGAAAACCCCAAAGGAGTTTAATACGTACATATTATTGTCATAAGAAACGGCATGCAAAAGTCATTTTGTATGCCGTTTTTCTATTTTATCAAAAAAATATCCGTATTTTGTTTGCGAAAATAAAAGAACTCTTTATCTTTGCATCAGATTTAAAATTGTAATGAATACAATTTTGTAAAAGAGGAAGAAGATGGAATCATACAACCGATTATTAGAGCATAACATCAAACCGTCCATGCAGCGTATTGCTATCATGAACTATTTGATGGAACATAGGACACATCCGTCGGCTGATGAAATATACACTGCATTATCTCCCTCTATGCCAACACTTTCGAAGACAACGGTTTATAATACTCTTAGACTGTTTTCGGAACAGGGAGCGGCACAAATGCTTACTATCGACGAACGGAATACCAATTTTGACGGAGATACTTCACAACACGCTCATTTTTTGTGTAAACGTTGTGGACGTATTTATGATTTGAAGTGCCAGGTTGAAATGAAACAAATAGAAGGACTTCAAATGAATGGACATGAAGTAAGTGAAATGCATTACTATTATAAAGGTATTTGTAAGAATTGTTTAAATGATATACGTATTGACTAATTAATTTAAAATTAAGACGAAATGAAAAAGTTTAGATGTACTGTCTGCGGTTATGTTTATGAAGGTGACGCAGCTCCTGAGAAATGTCCTTTGTGTAAAGCTCCTGCAAGCAAATTCGTAGAAGTTGTTGAAGAAGAAGGTGGTGCACTCACTTTTGTTGACGAGCACGTAATCGGTGTGGCTAAGGGTTGTGACGAAGAAATGATCAAAGACTTGAACAATCACTTCATGGGCGAATGTACTGAAGTTGGTATGTATCTGGCTATGAGCCGTCAGGCTGACCGTGAAGGCTATCCTGAAGTAGCTGAGGCTTTCAAACGTTACGCTTGGGAAGAAGCTGAGCATGCTTCTAAGTTTGCCGAACTGCTGGGAGATTGCGTATGGGATACTAAGACAAACCTTGAAAAGAGAATGAATGCTGAAGCCGGTGCTTGCGAAGATAAAAAGCGCATTGCTACACGTGCTAAAGCTTTGAATTTGGATGCTATCCATGATACAGTGCACGAAATGTGTAAAGACGAAGCTCGTCACGGTAAAGGTTTTGAAGGACTTTATAACCGTTATTTCGGTAAGAAATAAATCATATAGATGATTATAGAAAAAGGCTTGTATCTATACGGATACAGGCCTTTTTTGTTAAACTTTCTTTTGAAATGGGGCCGTTAACTGATGATTTTTTTATATTTGTATTTCACTTAAAAGAAAAAGGATTATGAAAAAACTACAGTCTTTAGTGTGTTTTCTTCTTTTGTCAATGACAATTTATGCTGCCGATCAGGTGATTCAGCTGCCCAAGCCCAATATAAATCGTAGCGGACAGTTAATGAAAGCGTTATCCGAGCGCCATTCTGTCCGTGAATATGCTTCCCAAGCTCTGAGCAACACCGATTTATCCGACCTGTTGTGGGCCGCCAATGGGATTAGTCGTCCGGCAGAGGGCAAGCGCACTGCTCCGTCGGCCATGAATCGTCAAGATGTTGATATCTACGTAGTCCTTCCGCAAGGTACTTATTTGTATGATGCTAAAGGACATAAGCTTAACTTGATTTCTGAGGGCGATTATCGTTCGGCAGTTGCAGGGGGACAGGCTTTTGTCAATAGTGCTCCGCTATCATTGGTACTGGTCAGTGATTTATCAAAATTGGGAGATGTGAAAAATAATCGCACTCAAATGACAGGAGCTATGGATGTAGGGATTGTTTCTCAGAATATTTCATTATTTTGTTCCGCAGCGCGACTGGCTACGGTTCCACGCGCAACAATGGATACAACCCGGCTCAGAAGTGCCTTGAAATTGAAAGATGGTCAGATTCCGATGATGAATCATCCGGTTGGATACTTTAAGTAATTGATAAAAGGGTATGGTTTGCCAAAGACGGCACCATACCCTTTTATCATGTTTTTTATTAAAACTTTATTTCTGTTTCAGCAAAAATTCGTCTATTGCTTTTTTATAAGTGGCTTTATCTGCTGCTCCACGGAACAATTGAGGTTCGCCTTCCATGGGAATAAATACAAAAAGAGGAATGCTTGTTGCATTGAACAGGGCAGCCAATTCTTTTTCTTTATCTACATTCACTTTATATATCACGATCTTCCCGTCATACTCTTTAGCGAGCGATTTCATGATAGGGGCTGTCATGCGGCAAGGACCACACCAATCGGCATATAAGTCGATGATAGCTGGTTTATCACCTTTGTATTTCCACTCTTTTGAGTTTTGGTAATCAAACACATCGTTGATAAACATCTCTTTATTCATCACAATGACTTCACCGCTTTTTGCTTCCTTTTTGTTTTGATTTGTCTTGGCTCCATCGTTTACAGCAAACATAATGGTGCTGATCATGGCCAAAGCTACTAATGATAATACTTTCTTCATTCTTTGTCTTTTATTGTGTATTGTTCAATAACTCCTTTCAGTTCGCTACCTTGGATCATACCGGAATGTCTCCAGACTGCTTCTCCCGTTTTGAAAAGGATGAAAGTAGGCACTGCCTGGATTCTGTATTTTACCGCCAAGTCCTCATGGGTATCCACATCTATTTTTACAATGCGGGCTTTTTCTCCTATCTGTTGTTTCAAATCTTCAAGAATCGGTTTCATTGCTTTGCAAGGTCCACACCATTCTGCAAAAAAATCTACTAAAACGGGACTTTGTGACTGTATCAAATCTTCGAATTTTTCCATAATTTTTTCCTTTCTTTTGATAAATATAAGCCCTCGTTTAGACAGGGCAAATATAGCTATTTGTTTTATTATAATAACAGAGAAACCCCGATTTTGTTCATCATATAGTAACCTTGCATTCATCCTCCTGTAATCTGGAAACAGGATCTTTGCGTAACGAAAAAACAAAAAGTTATGCATTTACGCACGTATTATCCCACAGTAGTTCTTTCGGATATTCATCTGGGAACACAGCATTCCAAAACAGAAGAGGTTACTCACTTTTTGAAATCGATTAATTGTGACCGCCTGATCCTGAATGGTGATATCATCGACGGATGGCATTTACAGAAAAGCGGTTTGGGCAAATGGAAAGCTAAACATACGGACTTCTTTAAAGTGATTATGAAAATGATGGAGAATTTCGGAACACAGGTGATTTATGTTCGTGGCAATCATGATGACTTTCTGGATAATCTGGCACCTTTGAACTTTTATAATGTCCAAATTGTGAAAGACTGCATCTATGAGAGTCATGGCAAACGTTATTATGTGACCCATGGAGATATTTTCGATACAGTGACCACCCAAATGAAGTGGTTGGCGAAACTGGGAGACACTGGATATACTTTTCTGTTGTGGTTGAATAAAGTTTATAACGCCCGCAGAATGAAGCAGGGTAAGCCTTATTATTCTCTTTCTCAATCTATCAAGAATAAAGTGAAGACCGCTGTTTCTTATATTTCTGATTTTGAAAAAGAGCTTGTAGGACTGGCAAAAGTTAAAAGGTGTGATGGGGTGATATGCGGGCATATTCATCACCCTGCCAATACTTATTGTGATGGTATTCATTATCTTAATTCGGGTGACTGGGTAGAAACACTTTCAGCTTTGACAGAAGATGAAGAAGGAAACTGGACTATCCGTTATTTTGATAGTGAACTATTGAAAGAAAATAATAACAAAGAGAAAAAAACTACACCAATAACTAAAGCATCATGAAATTTTTGTTTATCGTTCAAGGAGAGGGGAGGGGACATTTTACCCAAGCCATTACTCTGGAAGATATGTTGTTGCGTAATGGACACGAAGTAGTGGAAGTACTTGTCGGGAAAAGTTCATCACGTACTTTACCCGGTTTCTTTAACCGGAGTATTCAGGCACCCGTAAAGCGCTTCACCAGTCCGAATTTTTTGCCTACCACTGAAAATAAGCGGGCTAATCTGAAAAAGAGTTTTGTTTATAACCTGATACGTACACCGGAATACTTTCGCAGCATGTGTTATATCGATCAGCGTATTAAGGAAACAGGGGCGGAAGTCGTGATCAACTTCTACGAACTTCTGACCGGACTTACCTACGCACTCTTCCGTCCCTCTGTTCCTTATGTCTGCGTCGGGCATCAATATCTGTTCTTGCATAAAAACTTTGAGTTTCCACGGAAATCTATGATCCAACTTTCCATACTTCGCTTTTTTACACGTTTGACGAGTCTGCGTGCCAATAGGCGGTTAGCGCTTTCTTTCCATAAGATGAATCCGGACCGGGCAGAAGGTATAACCGTCGTTCCTCCTCTGCTTCGTAGGGAAGTGACTGCCATCCAACCGGAACAAGGCAATTATATTCACGGATATATGGTTAATTCCGGTTTTGCAGATAGTGTAGAAGCCTTTCATGTCTTACATCCTGAAGTACCTATGCATTTTTTCTGGGATAAACAGGATGTTGACGAGGTAATCAAGGTAGATGCTACCCTAAGTTTCCATCAGATTGATGATGTGAAATTCCTCAACCGAATGGCCGGTTGCAGAGCATATGCCAGTACGGCCGGTTTTGAATCTATTTGTGAGGCAATGTATTTGGGAAAACCTGTACTGATGGTACCTGCCCATATCGAACAGGATTGCAATGCCTATGATGCTTACCGGTCCGGTGCCGGAATTATTGGCGAATCTTTTGATTTGGAGTCGTTGCTACGTTTTGCCGGGACGTATGTTCCCAACAAAGAGTTTATTCGTTGGGCCCGTAGTAGTGAGCGGCAGATTATAGGAGAACTCGAACGACTTATCGACCAGCAGTCGGTCATTACTGTACCTACATTAACTAATTATTTTCCGATATGAAATTGAATAAAACTGATTATGTGCTTGAACGTACATCCGATGGAGGTTATTATGCCTGGCTTACTGTAAGTATGCAGTGTAATGCGTATGGTGATTCACCTGAAGAAGCGGTAATAAATCTGGAACAAACCATAGAAGATATGGTTGAAGAGATGTATTTGGTAGAAGATTTTGTCTGAAGCTATCAGGTAATCAGTGGGAGTGAAGAATTTTATTGAAAAATACTTCCATTGATATTTTAAAGAAAGAGAGTACACTTTAAGTGAAGTGCACTCTCTTTTTATATTATTCCACAATATCGAGTTCTTTGATGATATGTGAAGCACCTGCATATTTATCAATAATAAATAGAGTATAGCGGATGTCAACCACTGCTGCACGTTGTGAAGAAGGACGGAAAGCAATATCTCCTGTCAAACCTTCATAATTACGGTCGAATCCGGTACCAATCAGTTGACCTTTTCCATTGAATACCGGACTTCCGGAGTTTCCTCCTGTGTTGTCTGTATTGACAATGAAACATACTGGCATTTCTCCGTTTTTCATAGCGTAGCGTCCGAAGTCTTTCGCCTGATATAGTTGTTTCAGTTTGGTGGGTACTACAAACTCCCAATTGCCAGGATCTTCTTTCTGCATCACACCTTTCAGAGTCGTATAGTAGTTGTATACTGTTCCGTCAGCAGGTTCGTACGGCAATATCTGACCATAAGTCAATCTGAGAGTCGAGTTTGCATCCGGATAGATAGGTGTGCCGGCGGCCTGGCGCATGTCCATCATGCCTTTCACCCATACTTTGTGGGCGGCATCATAGTTTTTATTGGCATCTTTCATTGCGAGAGCTGTTTGCAGCAATCCGTCTGTGATGGAGTATTTGAAGAGAACCATCCAGTCCTTATCGAGCTTGTTCAGGGTAGGACGAGCGATAAACTTGTCGAAGTTTTCTTTCGACCCGAAGATTGAATACTTGAAGCAAGCATCGATAAAGGCATTCTTGTCTCCTTTGAAACGGCTGTTTATTACTTTGAAAATACCGATCTGTTGATCTTCCGGAATATATCCGGCATAGGTTTCGAGCATTTTTTTGCCTACGATTTGTTCTACTTTCGGGAAAGGGACAGATGCAAAATATTTATCTGCTGCAATTTTCAGTTTATCGGTTTCTTCTTTAATTTTTGAAGCATTTTTACTTTCAAGCGCTTTTTTCAATCCGTCGGTTGAAGGGATTTTCATAAAATCAAGTGCAGTTACCAATGCTTCGTTAATAGCCTGTTGATGATACATCGCATCATGGCGGTGAGCTACAATCGAACGTATTTCGTCGAAGGCCTTCTGGTAAGAATCATCTTTCTTCTCACGTCCCATTGCCAATAACTGTTCTTGTTGCTTTTCTTTGGTATCCAACACTTTCAGGCGAACAAGCCCTTCGTTCATGCCAATGGCATTTTTCCAGTAATTAGCTGAAGAGGCATATTTGCTTGCGTAATGTATGCGCACCGCAGGATCTTTCAGCATTTGTTCCATCAGTACAGCTTGTCTTGCTTCGCGTACATGATGGCGCATGAAGTTAGTGGTTTGCATCCGTTCTTTTACTTCGTCGGCAATCATGTAGCGCCAGTTACGTCCGGGAAATCCCATAACGAAGGTGAAGTCACCCTCTTTTACTCCTGCCAAACTAATTGTCAGGTGTTTTTTTACTTGTAGGGGCACGTTGTCTTTAGAATATTCTGCCGGCTGGCCACTTGGGTCTGCGTAAATGCGGAATAAAGAGAAGTCTCCTGTGTGACGCGGCCACATCCAGTTATCTGTGTCAGCTCCGAATTTGCCAATAGAGGAGGGAGGAGCACCTACCATGCGGATGTCACTGTAGACGGTCTTTACAAACAGATAGTACTTGTTACCGCCATAAAACGGTTTCAGTTCCAGGCGTGTTGCCGGTGTGATTTGGATTTTTTCCGCCTTTGCGAAACGGTCGGCAACCGTTGCCAGATATTTGGGAGACAAATAATTGACTCCGTTAGGATCATCATCTTTTTTGAGCTGTTCATTTACATAGTCCGTTACGTCGAGAATACGGTCGATAAAGGTTACTGTCAGTCCTTTGCATGGTAACTCTTCGTTTCGGCTCATTGCCCAGAATCCGTCTGTCAGATAGTCATGATCTACACTGCTGTGTTGCTGGATCGCCCCATATCCGCAATGGTGGTTGGTCAGTACCAATCCTTCCGCTGAGATAATTTCACCGGTACATCCGCCTCCAAAATGCACAACAGCATCTTTTAAAGCTATTCCGTCCGGATTGTAAACCTCTTCAATGGGGATTTGTAATCCAAGGTCCATCATGGCAGCTTCATTCTGCGCTTTCAGGTCAGTAAGCATCCACATTCCTTCGTCGGCACTGATGGTCAGTGCCATCAGTGCGAACGTAGTAGATAATAATTGCTTTTTCATCATTATTCAACAATCGTCATTTCGTTAATCAAATGTCCGCATCCTCCCAGTTTTTCAAGAATAAATAGTACATAGCGAATATCCAGATTGATACAGCGTTGCAGGTTGTTATCGAAATTGATGTCGCCACTCAGTGACTCCCAGTTACCATCAAACGCACAGCCAATCAGTTCTCCATTTTCATTCAATACCGGACTTCCGGAGTTACCACCGGTAATATCGTTAGTAGACAGGAAGCAAACAGGCATTTCACCATTCGGTAATGCGTAGCGTCCGAAGTTCTTTTTCTCAATCAGCTCTTTCAGTTTGGCCGGGACCACGAACTCACGGTCTTCCGGGTTCTCTTTTTCAAGGATTCCATCGGTTGTTGTGTAATATTTATAATATACACCATCTTTGGGGCTATATGGCTTCACATTTCCGTAAGTCAGTCGGATTGTGAAATTTGCATCGGGATAAGATGGTGTAGGCAATTTCATTTCACCCAATCCACGGATATATGTTTTATGTAATAAAGTCAGTTCTTCCGGCAGTTTGCCCATCTGTGCAGCCAGGTCGGTATATTTATCAAATTTAGCACGTGAGTATTGTGTGGCTATATCTTTTTCGATTGCCTTTACAGTTGGCTTTTTGATAAACTTATCAAAATTAGACTGATTTGCTAAAATTGAAGTATCATACATTGCATCCACGTATGCATTGTAGTCTCCTTTATATTCTTTTTCAATCACCTCGTAGATAGCGGGACGCTGTCCGGCAGGAACCATCTCTGCATAAAGTGGTAGCAAAGCTTTGGCTACTTTACGATCTACTTCGTGGTCGTAATCTTTATTATGGATGTTGTCAAACACCTCTTTTAATACCTTGATGTTAGCCTGAATATTAGAGTCGTTTTTCTGCTCTAACGCTTCTTTCAGTTTATCCATCACCAGATAAGGACTGCCAAATTCAATACCGCCGAAGAATGTTTCGGTCAGGCAGGTCTGCTGATATTTGATCGGAGAGGTTTTTGATACGGCTTCATTGATCTTAGATACAACCTGCATATAGTCAGTGTTATTTTTTTCTTTGGCGAATTGTGCAAATTTTGCTTCCTGGTCTGCTTTCGTGCCTAAAACATTATTATCGATAATGGCTTTGTTCATACCGATAGAATTTTTCCAATAATTGCTGGAACCTGCATATTTGTTGGCATATTGAATACGTACTTTGTCGCTGGCATTCATGGCTTCTTTCAGTACGTCCTGACGGGTGCCGCGGATGCGGATACGGGGAGCATTGCTTGCTTCCATACGCTCTTTTACTTCCGATACAGTGAGGTAACGGCTGGTACTTCCCGGGAATCCCATAATCATTGCATAATCTCCCTCTTTAAGCCCTTTGATAGAAATGTTCAGGTGCTTTTTAGTTTTCAAGGGTACATTGGAAGCATTGTATTCTGCCGGTTCTCCGTTGGCATCGGCGTAGATTCTGAACATTGAGAAGTCACCGGTATGGCGTGGCCACATCCAGTTGTCGGTTTCTCCGCCGAACTTGCCGATTGATGAAGGCGGGGCGGCAACCATGCGTACATCCGGATATACTTTCTTATAAAACATGTAGAATTTGTTTCCGGCATAGAAAGGCAATGCTTGCGGAACGATTCCTTTTTTTCCTTTCAGGTCACTCTTTTCGAACAATTCCTTGGCCAGTTTATTGAGAAAAGCACTGCTGAATGATTCTGTCTCGGTGATTTCTTTTGCAGCGATTTTGGCATTTACGATATTAGTGATGTCTTCTATACGTTCGATAAATGTAAACTTTAACCCCGGTGTAGGCAGCTCTTTGTCTCTTGAGGTTGCCCAAAAGCCATCTGTCAGATAATCGTGTTCAACAGAACTATGTTGTTGGATAGAAGCGTATCCGCAGTGATGGTTAGTTAATATCAATCCTTCCGGTGAAATGATTTCTCCGGTACATCCCCCACCGAAGATACCTACAGCATCTTTCAGTGAAACTCCGTTCGGATTATACAGGTCTTGGGCTTCAAGTTTCAGTCCCTGTTTTTTCATCATATCGATAGAGTGTTGTTCCTGCATCAGTTGCAGTAACCACATACCCTCGTCCGCCTTTGCGGAACAAACGACCAACGCAGTCAGCGCCAGTAAGTAAAGTTTGAGTCTGTTCATTAGTTTATTAAAAAATTAGTATGATTTGTTGCTTTTCTATTTTAATCTATGATCAATTTGTTTCCTTTGATAGCGTCCATCACATTAGCGGGCGGACGTTGGTTTATTAGTTCATTTTTCATAAAGTCCATGTAAGGAGCCACATGTTTGAAGAACTGATGATATCCTTTGCACAGGTAGTTGAGCCCCGGTTCGCCGTTTGCTGTGCGGCTGAAACGATTCTTAGGGCATTCGCCGTTGCAGGCAAACAGAAATTCGCATTCCTTACATTGGGTGGGCAGTGAGTTCTGTTTCATTTGTCCGAAAGACGTCTGGCGTTCGCTGTACATCATTTCCACCAGAGTCTGATTGTAAATGTTTCCCAATTTGAATTCCGGAAACACAAAATGGTCACATGAATATACATCGCCATTGAACTCCATTACACCGGCATGTCCGCAAGTTTTTGCCATAGAACAGACACCCGGTTGTTCTCCTACCCAGTTGGCAAGCGTTGAGTCGAAAAGTTGGATATAATAGTTACCTACATCTTCTTTCACCCACTCGTCGAAAAGTGTACAGAGAAAGTTTCCCCATTGTTCAGGAGTAACGGAGAATTCAGCTATTTTTCCATCTTCCCGTTGTGTCAGGGATGCCAGATGGCGTCCGTCTTTATGGGGAAAAATTCGTTCCACTATTGGGGCAAACTGAATATAATGGCAATCTAACTCCTTGAAAAAATGATAAAAGTCGAGCGGATAGTCTGCATTAAAATCGTTCACTACCGCCATGGCATTCCATTCTACTCCATGCTCTTTTAAAAGATTGATACCATTCATGACTTTCACAAACGATGGCTTTCCAAGTTTGTTCTTTCGGTATTCGTCGTGAAATTCCTGAGGCCCATCTATCGAAACTCCTACCAACCAATTGTTCTCACGAAAAAAATCGCACCACTCGTCAGTTAGCATGGTACCGTTGGTCTGTATACAGTTGTCTATGCTTCTTCCGCGAGCATATTTCTTTTGCAGTTCCATCGCTTTCTTATAGAAAGAGAGTGGACGCATCAATGTCTCTCCTCCGTGCCAGGTGAAGAGTACCTGCGGCATAGTTTGCGAATTGATGTATTGTTCGATGAACTTTTCGAGTAATTCATCACTCATCACATGTTTGGGATTTTCTTGATAAAGTCTGGACTTTTCCAGATAATAACAATAATCACATGCAAGGTTGCATACAGCCCCTACGGGCTTGAGCATTACGTATAGCGGCTTGGCAAAGGGTGCGTAGGTAGTAGACATTTTCTATATTATACGATTACAATTTTACGGGTTAACGGGCTGACTAATTCAATAACTCATTGACTATTTGTCAACTCCGAAAGTGCAAATTTAGATAAAGTAAATGAAAAATCCGTCCTTATATAGATGTTTATAAGGATTATTAAAGAAAAGAGTCTTACAAGTTTTAAATATTGATAAAATGTTTCATTTGCTTACGAATCCGTTGTACCTTTGTCACCGAAAAAGTTGTGTATCCTATGAATAAAGTATTGCCTTTTTTACTTTTGCTTTTTGTTTTCACTTCTTGTAGCCGTAAGTATAAGATTGAAGGCGCCTCTTCTGTAACCAGCCTGGATGGTAAGATGCTTTTTATTAAAGTGCTTCAGAACGGTGAGTGGCTTAATATTGATTCTGCAGAAGTGATACATGGATTGTTTTCGATGAAAGGCAAAGTGGATTCGGTAGTGATGGCTACACTTTATATTGGCGACGAGAGTATCATGCCTTTGGTAATTGAAAAAGGTAATATTCAAGTTTCAATTACAAATACTGAATTGGTTGCGAAAGGCACCTCCTTGAACAATGCACTTTATGCTTTTATTGATAAAAAGAACTCATTAGATATCCAGATAGAAGAGTTGCAACGTAAAGAGGCACGCATGGTGATGGATGGTGCTGACTTGGCAGATATTCATGAACAACTGACTCACGAAGGTGATTCGTTGATGCAGGATATGAATGGTTTTATCAAAAAATTTATTTCCGATAATTACGAAACGGTTTTAGGTCCAAGTGTATTTATGATGCTTTGCAGTACTTTGCCTTATCCGGTTATGACTCCTCAAATTGAGGACATCATGAAAGATGCTCCTTATTCTTTTAAAAATAATAAATTAGTAAAAGATTTTATTACAAAAGCGAAATCAAACATGGAGCTGATTGAAGAGCATCAGCGCATGGAACAAAATGCAACTTTAAATCGTTAAACTTTAAGTTTTTTCCGTATTTTTGCGAAAAACTTAATGAAAATGAACACGCACTTACGATTTGGTTATCTTTTTGTTGTTTTATTTGGTCTTTTGGTTGTATCATGTCATTCGACACCGGATACAGTTGTATTATCATTGTCTCAAGCTGAGAGAATAATGGAATCTGATCCGGATAGTGCTATGACTATTTTAAAGCACATCCCAACTCCTGAAAGCCTTCATGGCAAAGCTCAAGCAGATTATAGCCTGCTAATGACTCAGGCTATGGACAAGAATTACATGAAATTTACTTCGGATTCCCTTATTAAATTTGCGGTTGGTTATTATGGATCTTATACTGAAGATATTGTATCCAAAGGAAAAGCTTTCTATTATTATGGAAGAGTGATGGAAAGTCTTGATAAAGTGGAAGACGCTATGAAATTTTATTTGAAGGCGAAAGATGTACTTCAGAATACTAAGCAGTTTAAATTGTTAGGGTTAGTGTCAGAAGGAATAGGAGATTTGAACAGAAGGCAAAAATTATTTGATGCAGCATTGAATGACTATAGATTATCTTTTGCTTACTATTCTGGTATTTCAGATTCACTTTGTATGACATATGCTAATAGAAATATAGGAAGGGCGTTTTTATATAAGAATCAAATAGATAGTGCATATTATTATTATGATAAGGCTTTGTATATTTCTAGTCAGAAAGAATATTCGGCTGTGGGATCTATACTTTTAGAATTGGGGGTTATTCATCGTTCTCAAGGGGATTATGTTGGGGCTGAATATTATTTTCTGTCTTTCTTGAAGAAAGAAAAGGATCAGGAGAAATTATATTCTGGATATTTAGCTTTAGGTAATTTATATTTGTATATGGGTAGGTTGAAGGATGCAGAAATGTATCTTGCATTGTGTCTTGAGAGTGCGAATTTAATAGTAAAGAGAGATGCTTGTGAGTGCCTATATGATTTGAAAAAAGAATTGAATGATTTTAAGAGTGCTGTTGGATATAAGGATATAGCAGATTCTTTACAAATAATAACTCGAGATATTGAAACTCGGAATAACATAGCGGACTTGCAGGGTAAGTATGATAGTGAAAAATGGCAGAAAGAAAGTTTGCAAGCCAGTATTGAGAAAAAGAACATTCTCTTGATCGGTTCGTTTATAGGCTTTATTGCTATATTGGTTATTGTATACATCTATTATAAATATCGAACCAATCAGAAGTTGATCAGAGATATTAGCCAAAGAATTCGTCAGAACGTTACCGAGATAGAAATGTATCAAGAGCAAATACTCAATTATAGAAACTTGCAAAAAGAGACATTACGAGATTATCGAAATCAGATAGGAGAATTACAAGGAAAGGTGTCCGTTCTTGAAGATCAGAATAGAACATTATCTGTTCATTTAGTTGAGAAGAAGGGGAATATACCAGATAGTGATGATGGTGATCTTTATGCTATCTACATGCAAGGACTTCGTATACTACTAATGTTGAGAAAGAAAGAGGACATGGAAAATGCCTCTGATAAAAAACAACTTTTGGATGGTGATTGGGATAAGTTATTTCATCTATCCAATGCTTTACACAATGATTTCATTATACGTATTAAAAAGGAATTTCCTAATTTGACTAAGCATGATATCGAAATTTGTTGCTTGTTGAAATTTGGCATTACACATGAAGTTTTGGGACTCGCTTTTCTAACGACTTCTGAGTCGGTGACAAAAGCTAAAGGACGTTTAAAAAAACGATTAAATTTATCAGTATCCGATGATTTGGATGATTTCTTGCAGAAATATTAGTTTAATTTTATGCTATCTGTCCGGGTATATGCCTCTACTTGTTTGTGTAAACTGTTTATATATAGTGTTTTATGTGGTATTAACCCTTGCTGTATTTGTCCGGGTGATTTGTTTTGCTATCTTAGCCAAATGCGCTATATTTGACGAAACCAAAACAAATAAAATATGAAATTGCGTGTTATTTTATCATTGATTGTGGCATTGTTCATTGGACAATCCATGTATGCTATGTCAAATGAAGTCCTTCGTAGACCTATTATCTTGGATGGAGAAATTATAGAGGAAGGTAGCCGTTCCATCAATCCACTCATTCCTATTTCTGCAGATATCGATGGTTCTACCTTATTTATTAAGTTCTCAAAGGCTATAGGTAATGTAGATATCGCAGTGAAAGAAATTACAGATGCTAAAAAAGAAGTTTATTCGTCTTCTATGGATGTAAATGCTGCCGGTCAGATTACTTCGTTCTCTATTGCTGATTTAACTCCGGGAACTTATGTGCTTGAATTTACCAATGCAGCTGGTGGGTATGTATATGGACAGTTTATTGTAGAATAGTTGTTATAATGAAGAGAATTTTATTATCAACATGCGACAGAACGTATACGCAATTAGGTAATCTGGAAGCCTTGGTTTCCTTATTGAAAGGTGCGGGGTATGACGTGAACTATACATCGGAAGTAAGTGAACAAGAGTGGGTAAATTATCCTTTGATTATCACTTTTAAAGATGAAGAGTATGTTCGTGTTAAAGAAATGAATTTGCAAAACAATTTGTTGTCAGTCAATGAATTAATGGGTGATACTTGTTTGTTGCCCTCTCGTGACAGATGGACGAATAATGTGAATGATAATGAAAAGAAATCTATTTTGATTTGGGTTAATGAGTTTCATTCTATATTGAGGGTCTTAGCTCTGCTGAAAGGATATTCCACGTGGAGTACTACGTCTGTAGTCGATTTGAAACTACGTGATTTCACTCGGGTTGTACAAACTTTCCAAGCGCAGCTATGCCAGACCTCCGAAGTGATGGAGCATGCTTCGAAGGCTGATTTAATCATAAGTGATGGACTTTTCGCTGCTCAAGCTGTTTTAAATCATAAGCCTGTGATTATTGTTGATTCTTATGGTTGGAATGGTTTAGTTACTGATGCTACGTTTATGAGTCAATATGTTGCCGGTTTTACTGCAAAACCTGTTCAGAGTGATAGAGGGTATTTTCCATTATATGATTTATCTATTGCGATAAATAAGGCATTTGAAATGGAGCAGTCTGAGTTGAAAAGTTGCTCTAATAAACTCCTACAGGAGAATGAGTATATGTGTGAGAAAATTCTAAGAGTAGTTTCATCTCGGTGTTAACATTGATGTAACACTGGATTGGGACTTGTTTTTTTATATAGTACTATCATATGTTTTTAGTTTAATTGTTTAATACTTAAATGGTTGCTGTGTGCGGGGTGCGTGATGTATCTCGCACATTTTTTTATTCTGTATGCTTTTAGGGTTCTTATGGAGAGGAAGAAATCAATAAGATAGTCTACAAGAAGTTAACATCGTAATTTTACGAAGTTAATTTCTTGCAATTACGATGTTAACTTCGTAAAGTTACAATGTTAACTTCCTGTTTTTATGTAGTTTTGTCATCTACCAATATATAACATTCTTCGTTTTTTTTATCTGTTATGATCGTATATTTGCTGCCTATTTCTTCTAAAATTCTTTTTAATTTGTTGATGGCACTTGTCATATTATTGGTTGGATCAGCATTTTGAGGCCAGAATTCTTTCTTTAAATCACTTTTGTTTATTCTGTAATTTGGACTGTTTAAGAAAAAAGTTAATATTTTTTGTTGCTGATTAGGCATTTTGATCGGATGGTTGTTGAATAAGACAAAATCTTTTTCAAAAACAAATTGATCCTTTAATGATAACTCTTCTTTTATAGTAGAATTAGTTTGCTTTTCTGTTTCTACACTACTGCCGACTGGTATGGTTTCGATGATATGAGGTGCAGGCTCTGCTGTATCGGCTGCTGGTACTGATGTCTTTTTTCGATACTTCCTATGATACCGTATAAACAGAATGATGATGTAGATGAGAATCAGTTCCACTATTAAATTGATGTAGATATTGGTTTTAGGCATTCGCTTCCACAAAGTTGAGAAACTATAGTCGATATACATAATGTAATCTACGCTAATAATTTCATCCTCCAAATGGTAGATAATCTTTTCTGAATTATGAGGGATACTACTTGGGGGCTGACTCCATATTTCTCTCTGTAGATGTTTGGAAACAATGATTCCGGTATTGACATATCCCTGTATATCGTTTTTATTTAAGTGCTTAATTATTAGATCTTCTATATCATAGCTTTGTAAACGCTCCATCATAAGTAACCCTAATTGGCGGGCGAAGAATATTTCGGTATCGATATCTTGAATTTTATGTTGATAAGTAAATAGCGTATCTTTTGAACAAAAAGTACGAGTTTCGTATGTTCCTATTTTTTTAGGTGAATTACTAAGTCCATTCAAAGGTAAATCCTTGCACTTTTGAGCTATGCTGTTAATTACCGCTTCTTTTAAAATATTTTCGACTTGTGGCTTGAATGTTTCTTTTTCTTTTTGAATAAGGGAGTGGATAATTGTATAGGTTGAAGCACCCATAGCAATCATAATAAATAGTATAATGACTCCGATTATTAAAAATATTCTTTTATTCATATTGCCATATCTTGTGTTGGTGCTGCAAAGTTACTTTAAAAGTTTTAATTTACCGCCTTATTTGTTGAATTAGTGATAAAATCAATTACTACTTTATTAGAACTTAATATATTGATATTTAGACGTCATCAAATAAAATGACGTTATCAATAAAAGTGTTGACGTAGAATGTTTGCATGCTTTTGTCTGCTCGCTTATCTTTGCTGATATTTATTAATTTATTGGTAAAATGAAAATAAAGATTTTGGCAGTATTGGCCGTTATTACAGTAGTTATAGTCTCTATGTTTATAAGAGAAAAGAGAGAAAATCCTTCATCATTAGTAATGATGAACATAGAGGCATTGGCGACAGGTGAAGGGACTTCACCTGCTATATGTTTTGGATATGGTTCAGTGGTTTGTCCCAATGACGGATCCAAAGTATTATATTATCGGTAATTAAGAATTATGAAATACTATCTGACATTTCTCGTTCTTTTGGTAATATTTACCGGGTGCACTTTGGATTTGCCGAAAGATCGAGTGTTGTATGCTTCTTTCCCTAAGGAAGAGACACTACACTCCAAGGTCATTCAGCTTGATTCAGTTTATATGCGTTATCCGTTTCGGATTCATGTGTCCGGTGATCAGGCGGTCGTTTTGGATTTACATGGTAGTGATGTGTATTGTCATCTTTTTCATTACCCTGATTTCCACTATCTGTCTTCGTTTGGCAGGCGGGGAGACTCACCGGAAGAGATGCTTTCAGTAGAAACAGTGAAATGTATAGATGGTTCGTATTGGACTTTAGATGCCAACAAAGGCGAGTTAACTAGGTTTGAGTTTGTTTCGGATAGAGATTCGCTTCTGCGTGCAGAAGCGATCTCTTTCGATAAAGACAGCATTCTGCGTGCTCTTGATTTTGTTGCATTCAATGATACTACTTTTCTAATACCCGATTATTCGGGAGATAGTCGTTTTTGCTGGGTGAACCGGCAGGGGAAGTTCTTGAAGAAAAGTGGGACAATTCCTTCTTCCAATGAAGAAGCCTTGAAGGAAGCTCGTCCGGCTTTGGCACAAGCTTGGCGTAGTTTTATTGACTACAATCCTCACAATGGTGTGTTGATTGCCGCTACTCAATTAGGAGAGGTTCTTGAAATTTATAATCTTCAAAATGGTTCTCATAAAGTCTGTCAAGGTCCAAAAGGGGAGCCGGAATTTAAGTTGGCAGGTGGTTATGCAATTCCTGACGGGATCATGGGATTCTCGGATGTACAGGTTACAGATGATGCTATTTATGCTATTTTTCATGGACGCACATTTAAAGAGATCATGGCGCAACACCAGAAGGAAGGAAGAGCTACAGACGGTGGACAGTATATTTATGTATTTAATCTTGAGGGTGAACCTTTGTGTAAATACACCTTAGATCGTTATATCACAGGTTTCCATGTAGATGAAAAAAATAAGACTATTACAGCGACAGATGTTAATAATGACCAGCCCATTGTGGAGTTCCGCTTTAGTTAAGGTCAAGTGTAACAGGTTCGAAAAGGAGCGGGTAAAGCCGACTTGTCGATAGGGAAGCTATTTCTCCGCTCCTGACAACCTTTAGAAAAGGAGGTTTAACAGGCACAAATATAATAAAAAAAACTGATGAAAAACATTAATGAGGCATTTCGATTTTCTGCCGGAGGGAGTTGGCTCTTCCGAGAAAGGAGGCAGAAAATGTTTAGTCTTTAATTTATATTAATTTGGAAAAATGCAAAAAAAAATATTTGCGATACCGATAGTCGCTGTTGTTGCACTGTTTACAGGTTACAATATTTATCAGGGCCAGAGTGCGGAAGCCACTTTGTCGGATTTGGCTTTAGCTAATGTTGAAGCATTGGCTACAGGAGGTGGTGAACCTGGTACTCATAATCATGGTCCAACAAGAAATCCTTTCTTAGGAAAAAAATATTGTAAAAATGAGAATCAGGTAGATTGTGCTTATTAAATGTATGGCATATCATAAATACTGATAAAGAGATTTATGATATGCTTTTACTACTTTTTATATAGATGTATGAAGAATAGAATCTTTTATTTATTTTTGATTATAACTTTAGTATTAACAGCTTGTGATCAAAAACTTAAAAATAAGTCGGCGTTAATTAGTAACATTCGTGTTGATTTCAGTGAAGCTTCTTTTGAAAATTTCAAGAGATTAAATGTGGTAGATACAACTTTGTTAATAGCATTAGCAGAAGATGTTGAAAACGATCTTGTTTTAGGACAGTTAGATAAAATAATCATTTTAAATGATACTATTTATATTGCTGATACTTATCTGAAGCGATTGCTTATGTATGATATGCAGGGAAATATATTAGGAAAAATAGGAAATTTAGGTGGGGGCCCCGGAGAGTTTGCTTCTTTATCGGATTTTTGTGTAAAAAAAGATGGGAGCATTTATATTTATGATAGTGCGAGTAACAAAATACTTGTATATGGTAAAGAATCAAATTTTTTGAGAGATTATCCGATATCATTTAAGGCAGAACAATTTCAGGCAACTAAAGATGGATTTCTATTTGGATTGGCTCCATATAATCAGGATGATATGACATTAGGCAAGCAAATAGCGTATACTGATAATGAGTTTGCTCTTCTTGCCACGGCATTGGAATATGATAAAAATATAGATAGTAATTATGAATTTTTCTCTCCAATGATTCCTGTTGGTGATGATGTAATTTACAATCGTGTCATAAATAATAATATATATATATTGGGAAGCAAAGGTGAAAATAAGCAGATTCTTCACTTTGATTTTGGCGATTATAATATTGTTGCGGAGGATTTGAAAGATATCAATGCTCTACTGGATTCGGATAAAGATTATTGCTACATAGCTTGCCCACCGGTTATGATTGATAGTATGATAATGGGGGTTCTTAATAAGAAAGGGGAATTGTATACTTTCATTTATGATCAGAAACGAGATGAAATGGCTTTAAATAGGTTAGCTGATTTTTCTTGTAAGAATATTAATCTTCCGATTACTTCTATAGGATCTAATTTTTTGGTATCTTATTTTAATAAAGATATATATTCGAGCTATTCTCAATCAGATGAATTGAACTTTGAGTTAAAAAACAAGATAGATCAAGGGGCATTTGTCTTATGTTTGAATAAAATAAGAGGTGAGATATAAGAAGTTTTTTATCTATTTATTATAGTTATGTACAAGATTGCTTTTTATATTATTTCTGTTTTAACAGTGTTTACTTCCTGTACATCCACAGATGTACCTGATAAAATGAGTTTACAACCTCAGGTAATGAATGATAGTCTTTTGACGACTATGCCTGGTGATTTATTGCTGATAGACGATTATTTAGTATGGTCTGATCCTTTCTCTGATAACAAGTTTCTGCATGTACATCGTTCTTCCGATGGAAAATATATCGGTTCTATGGGGCAGAAGGGAGAGGGTCCGCAGGAATTTGTAAGTCCTTTGATCAATCGCTTTTCCATTAATCGCTGTATTGCTGCTCATGATGCTAACGGGAAAACCAGGGGCTATTTATCTATTGACAGTTTAATTGCCGGAAAAGAACCTTTTATGTCTTTATCAGATTTTGACCGGAATATACAAATGGCTAAACTGGACAAACAACTGTATCTGATTGAAACAGAAAATGGCGAGAACGATTATTTCAAGGTGAGTTCAAATGGGAAAGAATCTACATTTGGAGTCTATCCGGTTCGTGAAGTGAAACAGCATATGGGTACTTATAAAACATACGATAAAGATCGTGGACTGCTTGCTTTTGGTCCTTTTAATTTTTCTTATTTGGCCTTATATAAAAAGGAAGGAGACAATTTTAAGTTATTATGGGAACGTATGCCTGAAAAAGAAAACTATTCTGTTGTTGATGGGGCAATTAGGTTTGATCGTAGTGTGATGGGAGTGAGAGACATATGCATGACTAAAGAGTATATTGTTACTCTGGAGCGCGACCGGGAAGTTGATCCGTTGGATGAAAGGACTGTTGGACGTAATGCAAGTAAATGTCCCCGTACGGTTTTTGTATATGATTATAATGGCAAATTACTGAAAATAGTAGATTTGGGCATGCCTGTAATGCGTATTGCTGCTGACGGACGAAGCAATGCCCTGTATGCGATAGGAGTTAATCCTGATTTTGTGTTGGCGAAATATGATTTATAGAAATTGGCTTGGGGGCATTGGGATAACTTGTGTACTTTTTGTCTCATGTAAACCCGCGGAGGTTGATGTACCTGTTACTTATTGTTCGTCTTTCCTTTTGAAAGATACTACTGTTATGCTTTCTGAAGTAGAGATGAATCCTATACAGGTAAATGCACGGTGTATGGTGTGGGATGGTGATAAGCGGGTATTGGTTCGTACGTCGACTTCAGATTCTATTTATGCCGTGTTTGCTTATCCGGAAATGAGATTTTTAAATTACACAGGTAATCAGTCGGAGTTTGTAACACCATTAGTGGGATATGATAAGGCATTCTCTTTAGTAAATGGAGATTCTTTATATATATATGAATTGACAAATGATAATCAGTTGGAAAAAAAGTCTGTTCATTTTTTATGTAATTGGAATTATAGAAGAGTGTTAGGACTGAAAAGAATGAATGATATATTGTATGTTTATTCAGGTTCTTCTGATGATGCCGGACTAAATGAATTTTTTGTACTGAATGCAGAAACACATACTTTATCTTCAAAGGGACGTTATCCGGAAAGTTCTACCAGTAGATTTAAATCAATATCAGATTTTAAGTTTGCTTATGCGCATGAAATACAGGTAAAGCCCGATGGAGACCGCATATTGGTTTCTTATATAAGGACTCGGCGATTTCGTATTTATGATATAGATTTTAGATTATTGCACGATGTATGTCTTGATTATGCATCTAATAAATATGTTGTGGATGCAGACCCTAATCGTTGGACGACGTTTATTGAAGGCTGTTTTGTTACCGATAAATATATTTATTTGCTATGTCCGGAAGGTGAGAAATCCAGTCTGGTTATAGTAGATTGGGAAGGCAGGCCAATAGCGCGTTATCGTTTGAATGAAAAGATATTTTTCTTTTTTATCGATTCCGACCGAAATCTTTTTTGTGGTATTAATTCGAATCATGAGCGGTCCTTTTATTTTCTCGATTTGGATATAAATTAGTAGATATTTATGAAATATTTGTATGTATTGTTAGCTTTTTCCTTTTTGTTTTCTTGTAAAGATGAGAACAAGAAACAAGCGGAGTCTATTTTGAAAGAATGGATGAATAAGGAAATTGTTTTTCCAAAGAAAATGTATTTTAGTATTCAAGGTAAAGAGAATGTTGATTTTCGTATAAAAGACACCGAATATAAGATTGTCGCCTATGTTGATTCTGCCGGTTGCACCAGTTGTAAGTTACATTTATCTAAATGGAAAGAGTTAATTCACTATATGGATTCTGTGCAGCCTGAGCGTGTGCAGTTTTTGTTTTTCTTTTTTCCTAAGAATGGTAGAGATATATATCATACTATGCGGATGGATAAATTTACTTATCCGGTTTGCATTGATACTCTTGATCATTTCAACCAATTAAATCATTTTCCTTCAGATGTAAGATTCCAGACCTTTTTACTTAATCAAGACAATAAGGTTGTGGCAATGGGTAATCCTGTGCAAAATCCTCAAATAAAAGATTTATATTTAAATATTATTTCCGGTGATAAAGCTGATTTAAAAGAAAATCGCACTCAGACCGATGTCGAGCTTGAAGACACATTAGTGGATTTGGGAATTTTCGATTCTAAGAAAGAACAAAAATGTATTTTTACTATACAGAATACCGGTAAGAATCTATTAGTGATTGATGATATCAACACTTCGTGCGGGTGTACTACCGTAGAGTATTCAAAAGAACCGGTTCAATCAGGAAAATCGATAGATATAGCGGTAACTTATAAAGCTGAGCATCCGGAGCATTTTAATAAAACAATCACGGTTTATTGCAATTCGGAATCTTCGCCTTTGCAACTGAAGATAAAAGGAGACGCTAAATAAAGGTAAAAATATTGCCGGCTGACGATTGGGTTGTGGTGGACAAATAACCAAGGGGGGCGATTTTGTTCAATGGTTTATTTCTAGGAGTAGTTGGTAAACTTGCTGCAATTCATTGTAAGCCGGCTTTTTATGAAACATAGTATGATTGGGGTATTAGGAAAGAAGAAAATTATGATGAAGATCTATTTGCTTTGCGGATTATTGGGTGCTGTTGTCTGCTGTTCTTGTACGGAGAACAAGCGGCTGAAGTATGCTTTGGAGTTTGCCGGAGAGAATAGGGGAGAACTTGAGAAAGTTTTGGAACACTATAAGGATAGCGGGCTGAAACAGGATGCCGCACGATTTCTGATTGAAAATATGCCTCGTTATTTTAGTTATGAGGGGTGGCAGTTGGATACTTTAAAAGCAATTCATGCGGCTACAGTACATACGGATGGTTGGGTAAATAAGGAAGCTCGTAAAAAGTGGGAGCATTTCTCTTATCGGACTTTAAAAAGGGTATATGATGCTAAGGTAATTAGAGCTGAGTTCCTGATTCATCACATTGATCAAGCATTTGAGGTTTGGGAAAAACGACCTTGGAATAAATATTTGCCGTTTGATGATTTTTGCGAGTTGATTTTACCGTATCGGGTCGGGGATGAACCTTTAGAGGAGTGGCGTAGTTGGTATAAAGAGCGTTATGAATCTATATTGGATTCGCTCTACCAAGGGACAGATGTTGTGGAAGCTACTGATTGTTTGGGAGCCTATTTGCGTCAGGAAAAAGATTTCAGGTATAGTGTCGAGCTGGAACTACCGCATCTGGGTGCAGGATTTTTGCTGGCCAATAGGGTTGGAAGTTGTGAGGCTTCTTGTGATTTTACGGTTTATGTCTTACGTGCTCTGGGTATTCCCGCCGCTACAGACATTTATCATTATGGTCCTGGGAAAGGGGCCGGACATGTCTGGAATGTATTGAGGGATACAACAGGGGGATATGTACCTTTCTGGTTTATTCAGACTAAAGTGGAACGGGGAGGAAATGATAAACGTGAAAAAGGGAAGGTGTACAGGCAATGCTTTGGAGCGCAGCAGGAAAAGATATCGGGTATCCGGCGTGATCAGTCGGTTCCGTTCCCACTGAAAGATCCGTATCTGAAAGATGTGACTGATGATTATTTTCCGGCAAACCAGGTTGAAATCGAAATTGATTCTCAGGTTAACAAGAAATACATTTGTTTAGGCGTGTTTACGTTGGAAGGGTGTATGCCAATAGATATTACATCACAGAAAGGAAACAAAGCTACATTTACAAATGTGGAACCGGGCATTTTGTTTCAACCACTTTATTTTAATGGCATGAAGTGGGTAGCGGCCGGATACCCTTTTCTTGTGGATGAAAAGGGAGAGGTGAAGTATCATAAGCCTGATTTTTCCAAAAAAGAAAGTATGGATCTGAATCGTAAATTCTTGCTACGGCAATATCTGAAAGATTATCTCAGTGCTGTGGTGGGAAGTAAGATAGAAGGGGCTAATCATTTGGACTTCTCGGATGCTTGCCTGCTGTATCAGATAGTAGATACTCCTAAGGTAAGCTATCAGGCAGCTTATCCGCCATCGGAAAAGAAGTATCGGTATATTCGTTACACATCACCTCCCGATAAGCCACTTCAACTGGCTGAACTACAGTTGTTCCGAAATTCAGATGATCAAGAGAAGCTTTCTGCGAAAGTTGTTGGTGGCAGTCATACTTTTATTGCGGATGACCGGTTCGATAGTTTAAAAGTGAATGATGGCGATGGGCTGACTTTTTTTCTCACCAAAGAAAAAGGAGCTTTTGTGACACTTGATTTAGGGAAAACAGAAAAGATTGGAAAGATTGTCTATATGCCTCGTAACGATGATAACTTTATTCGGTTAGGAGATCAGTATGAGTTGTATTATCAGGATGGATTTAATGGTTGGATCTCGTTGGGTAAGCAAGTGGCCACAGAATTAACATTGCATTATGATAATATTCCCCAAAATGCAGTGCTTTGGCTCCGAAATTTATCAAGAGGAAGAGAGGAAACTGTATTTCGGAACGAAGAGGGCCGGCAGGTTTTCTTTGTGAAGTGGTAGAAAGATGAAAATATCAGACCATAAAAAGAAAGCTATGTTGATTTTCTTTGTCGGATATGATACAAACGCTCAAATGACCTGAATTTACTGCTTTTTGACCTGTAATTGTCCCTTAAAGCCCTTTTTTTTCTCAAACTTTGTGGTGTAAAGCTGACATAAAAGTTTGATGATCATGAAAAAAAAATTGAGAGTTCGTGGAATTTTATGGGTGATTCCATTAATCACGATATGGGGGCTTATTTCTTGCCAAACACTTGAGGAGAAACATCTTGAAGATGCTTTATCTCTCCCGTACGCTAATAAAGAAGAATTGCGAAAAGTACTGGATCATTATAAAGGAGATAGCTTAAAGTATCAGGCTGTTTGCTTTCTGATCCAGAGTATGCCTTTCCATGCCGGATATGAAGGAAATGCTTTGAAGCATTACTATCAATATTTTGATCTTTACGCCCAGGGAAAATTAGGACCGCATGAAGTGATTGATTCTTTAAAGGAAAATACGTTTTCTGTTTCGCAATTAAGACGGATAGAGGATATTGCCAATATAGATTCTTCTTTGCTGGTGCAGAATGTGGATTGGGCTTTTAAGGTGTGGAGAGAGCAGCCTTGGGGAAAGAATGTAAGTTTTGATAATTTTTGTGAGTTTATTCTACCTTATCGATTGGGAGATGAACCGCTTGGCTTCTGGCGGGAAGATATTTATAAACGCTATAATCCGATATTAGATAGTATCCGGTTGTTACCTCAAGCTCAGGATCCGTTGGTTGCTGCAAAGGTGTTGATGGATTCGCTTGTTGTGGAACAATCCCATTTTACCGGTCTGTTTCCCGCCGGTCCGCATTTAGGTCCTTCGGTAGTATCATGGCGTGCGGGGAGCTGTCGCGAGTTCGCCGATTTGGTAGTGTATGTAATGCGTGCTTTGGGCATTCCTTGCGGGACGGATTATATGGCGATGCGTGGCGATAATAACGTATCGCATTTCTGGAATTTTACATTGGATAAAGATGGCAAAACGTATATTACGGAATTTCCCGATCCTAACTGGAAACGGGCTGTGAGTATGTATAATCCTAAGGCAAAGGTATATCGGAATACGTATGGCTTAAACTGGAAAGATGTAAAGAGACAACAGGGAAAAATGATGCATCCGGCGTTTCGAAAACCTCTATATCAGGATGTCACGGCTGTGTATGCCGACAGCTTGAATCGTGATCTGGTAGTGTCTTCTGATATTTTGTGTAAGGAAGTTCACAAAGGAGATATTGTCTATTTTTGCCTTTCCACAAGGATGGATTGGGTACCTGTAGAATGGACTGTTTTTGAAGAAGACTCATTGCGCTTTCAAGATACGGAGGGTAGTGTGATTGGTTGTTTGGCTACATGGAATGGAAAACGTCTTGTGATGCAGTCCGAGCCGTTTACCTATGATAAGATGTCTGGAACGATTACTTTGCTCACTCCTCAAAATGAAAAAGAAGATATAACCTTGTATTTTAAGTTTCCGCTGTTCTGCGACTTAGGTATCCTTCGTATGCCCGGAGGAGTTTTCGAAGGAAGTAATGATCCGTTATTTCGCTCTGCAGATACATTGTATTATGTGAAAGAATGGCCTTTCCGCTTGAACAACACTATTTTCCCGGAGAAAGAAAAGTCTTACCGCTATGTTCGGTACAAAGGACCGAAGGGTAGTTACTGTAATATGGCAGAGATGGCTTTCTTTGAGGATACTTCGGATACGTTAGCATTGAAAGGGCGGATCATCGGAACTCCGGGTTGTTTTCAGGAAGATGGATCGCACGATTATTATAAAGTGTATGATGGGAATCCCTACACTTATATGGATTATAAGACACCTGATGAGGGATGGGTAGGGTTAGATTTGGGCACTCCCCACCGGATAAAGAAGTTTACTTATATCCCACGTAACTCCGATAATTTTATTCATAAAGGGGATGTGTATGAGTTATTTTATTGGCATGATAGGAAGTGGAACTCTTTAGGTCGGCAAACAGCGGAAGCTGATTCATTGAATTATGTAATTCCGAAAGGAGTAGCTTTGTTTTTAAAGAATCATACGCAGGGAAAGGATGAACGGATCTTTAAGAAGACAGATGGTAGACAACAATTTTGGTAGGAGATGAATGATAGTGGTATACGCCATCATTACTAAAATAGGAATATTTATTTAAAGAAGGAGGAGCTTCTGCCGGACTCTGCAAAGTATAGCTTCTGCTCCATCCTAAATTAGTCCGAGGAGGGACTTTTGAATGCAAACTTAGAGATAAAACAGGAATTATGCAATCGATAGATTGTTTTTTCCAATAGAAAGAAAGAGAAAAAGAAAATGAAATTAATAACCCATTAAAATAAAAACAGAAGTTATGGGAAAGAAAATTCTTACAGCAATGATTGTTGCTGTTGTAGCGGTTGTCACAGGTTATAATATTTATGCAGCACAGAAAGATATTACTTTATCGGAATTAGCACTAGCTAATATAGAAGCATTGGCTGAATATAATGAAGTGGATAAAGATGGTTACATTTGTTATACTACTTATACATCAGCAGATTGGTTTCATTCTGATCAAACATTTATTGATTGTGACAATTGTTATCAAAAGAAAGGGAGAAATTTGCAAGATAGATCTCATTGTAGAAAATAGAAATTAATTAGTTTGGCTCTCGGTTTATAATCGAGAGTCAGATACTTTAAAAGAGATAAATAATGAATGTTAGATGTTTTTTATGGGGGATTTTATTGATAACTGTATCAAGTTGTATAGAATCTGATAGGATTATGCATTATGCTCAATTTGAGCATACCATAAATTTGAAATCCGATAGAATACAGGTTCCTTCGGTGTTATTGTATCCACGGAGTTTAGTTTTATGTGATAGTAATCTGATAGTATTCAATGAAAAAATGGATACTATGTTTCAATGCTTCCATTTGCCGGATTTGACTTTTCAATATAGTTTTGGAACACAGGGGCAGGGACCGAATGATTTCGTTCTCCCTTCTATTACCCCTGTGAAATATCAAAAGAATGGATTTGTCATGTTAGACGGAATTAACCTGAAACATATTAGTGTTGAGAAAGATAAAGCTACCGTACAGACTTCGACTTTAAATTATGGATTTAATTGTTTTAATGACTTGATAAGTATTTCCGATAGCAGCTACTGTTGTAATGGCGGCTTTGAGAATGAAAAAGAATTTAGGTTTCTTTATCCTGACGGAAATCATGAATCATGGGGAGAATATCCCGAAACAGAGGAACGTTTCGGATCTGTTTTGGGCAGGAATCAAGCGTATATAAAGATGACCGTCGCCAAGCCTGATAAGAGTTGTTTCGTTTCGTTCTACCAACATATACGCCGTTTCAGAATTTATGGCCAGGATGGAAAACTAAAAAGAGATGTAATTTTAGATCTTTTCCCGGGACAGGAATGTCCGGAGGTAGATGATAATATGAGGCTTATACATCCTATATGTGTGTACACGACGGATAATTACATTTATTCGTTAAATCTGGATATGACAACAGAAGATGTAGAGGATAGGAAAACAACCCCTAATATTCAAGTCTTTGATTGGGAAGGGAAACCACTCATACAATATAAACTCGACTGTTTTATTAACACTTTTGCTGTTGATGAAGTTGCACATAAGATTTATGGCGTTTTTGTGGAGGACGAAGATCATATTTATGTATTCAATTTACCCCAGTTATGAAATTGACAGCTTTGCTTCTTTTAAGTTTTTTATTTTGTGCTCAGGTTGTTGCGCAAGTTTCTCAACCCCACGGAGATCGTTTGCGTGGTGAGACGTATGTGATTGAAGTGCCTAAAGGATGGAATCGCCCTTCTGCTGTGCGTTCCTGTGATGAACCTTTGAGGCGTACAAGAGAAGGGTATGAAACGACAAAGTTTATGAGGGTATATTCTAAGCGTAAAGATCGTTGTGGTTCTGTTTTGACTATTATAGAAGTACAAAACTGTAAATGTTATCAGGAAATATTTGAGAGGGACAGTGTTTCGGCATTAGCAGATGCTACTCGGGTAAAGGTTATATATAGATCGATTAATGGTAGAAAAAAGATGATTGTCTCTTCTTATAAAGCCGATCGCCATCCGGAAACTAATGAATTATCAGCGCTACAGAAAGTCGAATGGTATTTGCAAGGGAATAAATGCGTGTATTATATTAGTTTCTCATCCTGTTCTATGTTTCTGGAATTACTTCCACAGGTCAAAGGGATTGTAGCATCGTTAAAGGAAATCTGAGCGGAATTGAAAATTTAGTATAGTATAAATATAGCATTTTATTGGTATTATGATAATGATTAGGAGTTTTGTATTTGTAGTTTTATTGGGGATAGTTGTAGGTTCTTGTCAGCAGGATAAGAAAACTGTAATTCATAGAACTGATGATTATACATTAGTAGCGAAGGAAGATAAATGTTTTCCGTTGGACAGTGAAACGGTTCAATTATCAGATTATTTACAATTGATCTATATGGATGGAAAACTGGTTTTTTCGTTTATAAATAACTATGATAACTCGATTGTACTGTATGATTACGGGACTGTGAAAAATATGGGTAAGATTAAGTTTGAGCAGGAGGGCTCGAATGGAGTTGGCAGTATTACTTCATACTTGTTTTTGAATAAAGATTCGATTTATTTGTATGATAGGATGACACGTTATCTGTACCTGACGAATGATAGTAGTCATGTGAAAGATAAGAAACGAATAGACATTGTCAGACGTTTGAAAGGAGATTCCATTTTTGCACCTTCTGAATTGTTTCCACGTACAAATTCTCCTATTTTAAAAATAGGTGATGAATTATTGTTGTCCGGAACTCTTTTTTATGAATTTGAGGGTGAGAATGATTCAAATCGTCCTGTGATGGCTTTCTATAATTTGCAGAAGAACACTCTTAGGTATTCTGATAGTTATCCATCTATGTATCATTCTGGAAATTGGGGAGGAAGTTTTACATATCGTTTCCCTTATTATACCTTGTCTCCTAATAATGAACTGGTTATTAGTTTTGCTGCCGATCATAATATAAGAGTACATCATGTAGACTCACTGCAATATCATGAGTTTTATGCCGGAACTAAAGAAGATATCGTTATTGAACCAGTTGAGAAAAGTCTTGATTTCGAACATTTTTCTCCAGAAGCCGATAGAGATCACTATGTCCATAGTTTGAATTATGGATGCATTCACTATGACTCATATAGAGAGGTTTACTATCGTTTGGCAGGACATCCAGACAGTAGTATTGATCCTAAAGAGGGGGTGCTGCGCAAACCAATGTCAGTGACTATTTTAGATAAGAACTTTCAAATTGTGGGAGAAACAATGTTACCCCAAGAACTTTATTTATTAAATCAATGTTTTGTCGGTCCGGATGGATTTCACATTCAAGTGGAGTCAGAGGATGATGATATAATGCGTTTTAAAACATTTGAACTATTAAAATTATGAGGAAACTGGATATAGTATGGAAATATTGTGATTATATCTAATGTGGGCTGTGGTGGATGTATTTCGGAGTCAGAGGCTTTTTTGAAAAGGAATACAAATGATAGTATCTTTTTTGTTTTTACGAATATTTCATCTTTGAAAGCATGGCGTTTAAGAATGGGGGATAAGCTTCAGCAGAAAAATGTATATGTGGACGAAAATAATGATTTCTTGTTTAACGATGAGCGGATTGATAGTCATCCTGTAGTATTGCAGGTTAGCAATCCTAAAAAAGTAGAGTGGGATTTTGGGGATCCAGGGAACAGTTTTGAACAAACTATCCATATCCACAACGAAGATTATTCTAAAATGATATAGAAAATATTCCTTTATTAACACGCTTATAATAAGAATATTACGTCTTTATTCTGCACCGTTATCTAAGCCCGTGTACCCGGGCTTGTGAGCCTGTGTACCCGGGCTTATGGGCCCGCATACCTGGGCTCATGGGCACAGGTATGCGGGACGGGATAAAGAAAAGACCATTTTCACTAAAGATAGCAAGAAAAACAAAATACAATAATAGACATAAATAGATAAGAGGTTAGCTGTATGTGTCTGTGTATCAGATGTTTATTGTTTGTTTATCCCTTAAAAACGGAGGTGGAAGATGGAAGATGGAGGTGGAAGATAAATGGCTTAAAAACACGATCTTCCACCATGCTATTATATTGATTGTTAATAAATTAAACTTAAAAAGGTGGAAGATGGAAGATCGAAATGCGTTTTTTGTAGGAAAGTGTCTTTTCACCACAGGATTGCACAGGTTATGATACATCCTTATGATTAGTTTAGTCACTTCAAATAAAGCTATTATCGCTCAGATACGGAAACCTTCTTAATCTTTTGTTTCAATCATTTTTTAACAGGATCTAAAACATTTGGTAATGTTTTTACGAATAAGATGTGTTTATAATTTAAAATGTATTATTTTTGCGAGTATAGAAAAAATATCATAATATGTAGCCTTGACTAATATATGTGGAAGAAGTTGTTATTGTATGTTTGTTTAATAACTATTTTGTGTTCTTGTCAGAATCTAAAACCCGGGAATTTTATTTGCTCTCTTTTACTTTCGATTCTTGACAGGAGATCGTATTAAAATATATATGTAGATATGAAGAAAGAAGTTTGGGTGAAACTGGTGAAACGAATCGGAAACTGGATTGTGAATATCTGTTTCTATTCTTGTGTGGCTTTTGTAGCCTGGATGGTATTACAGGTATTTTGCTTGACTTCTTTCAAGATCCCTTCAAACTCGATGGAACCGGCCTTACTTTCGGGAGATAAGATATTAGTGGATAAATGGACCGGAGGGGCACGACTGTTCAATATCTTTGCATCGTTACGGGGTGAGGACGTTCCTATCTATCGTCTGCCGGGCTTTGGCTCGTTTAAAAGGAACGATGTGCTTGTATTTAATTTCCCTTATCAGGATGGGAGTGATAGTATCGGATTCGATATAATGAAGTATTATGTGAAGCGGTGCATTGCTCTTCCGGGAGATACGTTGGAAATACGCAGGGGATATTATCATATCAAGGGGATAAAAGACAGTTTGGGGAATGTGAAGGCACAACATCGGATTTCTCGGGTCAGAAGGGAGGATTCGCGAGGGATTGTGATAGATGCTTTTCCGTGGGACGGGCGTTTGGGATGGACCATTCAGGAGTTCGGTCCTCTTCCGGTGCCGGCAAAGGGGCAGGTAGTGAAGATTGATACGTTGTCCCGTTTACTTTATGGAAGATTGATTCATTGGGAACAGAAAAAGAGATTGCAACAAAAGGGGAATTCAGTTTGTCTGGGCGATAGTGTGATAAGAGAATATAAGTTTAGGGAGAATTATTATTTCGTATCGGGGGATAATATGGAAAACTCAAAAGATTCCCGCTACTGGGGCATGCTGCCCGAATCATATATTGTAGGAAGAGCATTTACGATATGGCGTTCGGATGATCCTTTGCGTGAAAAAATTCGTTGGGATAGGGTATTTAAAAAAATAAAATGACGGAGATGAAGGTAGATTATATACATATTATACTCCGTGGGGGACTTTTAGCGATAGTGTGCACATTGCTGTCTGTGGTATGGGTAAATGATCCGATGCTTCCGGCAGGTGAACTGTCCGGACAATGGGCTTATCTGGCAAAGGCCGCTATGGGGGCTGCTACAGGACTTTTATTGTTGGCTTTTGTCTATTATAAAAAGAGGTATGATATGGGGAGGGATTTTTATCAGGTAGTTGTCTGGAGTCTTATAGCGTTGGCTGCTTCCGAGGCTGTTTATGGATTAAGACAACTTTATGGTTTTACTTCTTCCCATCATTCTCTATACTCCCTGACCGGGTCTTTTTTTAATCCGGGGCCTTATTCCGGTTATCTGGCCATGGTCTTTCCGCTTTGTCTGGATCAATGGCTAAAATTGCGAAAAAGGATAAATAAAAACTGGATCGAGTGGACCGGATATTATGGGGCATTGGCAGTATTGTTTCTTATACTTTGTGTGCTTCCGGCAGGTATGAGCCGTTCGGCATGGTTGGCTACGATTGTTTCCGGTATTTGGGTATATGGTGTACATAAGTCCTGGCCGGTACATCTGAAGAGGATATGGATGCGTAAAAAAGCAAAGATGATAGCAATTGCTTCGGCTCTGTGCATAGTCGTGCTGGTGGGGGGAGTTTGTCTGTTTTATCTGAAAAAAGATTCAGCCAGTGGACGATTGTTCATGTGGAAAATCAGTACGCAGGCTGTTATGGAAAAACCATTTACAGGGTATGGTCAAGGGAGTTTTGCACTTGCATACGGGACAGCTCAGGAAACTTACTTTGCAAAAGGAGATTATTCTCTACGTGAAGAACTGGTGGCAGGAAGTCCGGAGTATGCTTTTAATGAATATTTGCAGATTGCAGTCGAACGGGGAATTCCGGTTTTGTTCTGTTTCCTGGCTTTTGTTGGTTTTTGCCTGTGGCGAGGTGTCGGCTTGAAGCGTTTAGGTGCATGTGGTGGAATAATCTCGTTGCTGGTGTTTGCTTTTTCTTCTTATCCGATGCAGTTGCCCGCCTTTGTTATCTCTTTCGTGGTTTTATTGATGGCTTGTGTCGCAGATCGTTTTCTTGCCTGGCAACTGGTCTTTGCCTGTGTATTGGGGATTTCCGGATACTATTGGCAGCAGGCGGACGTATATAAAGAGTGTAAAGACTGGGCTAATTGTCGCATGTTATATCAGGCAGGAGCTTATCAAAGTGCCAAAGAAGGCTATGAGCGTTTATATCCGAAGTTGAAGAAAAGAGGGGCCTTTTTATTTGAGTACGGGCATTGTTTGCATAAATTAAAGGAGGCGGATGCTTCAATCTTATTATTAAAAGAGGCTTCTACCCGAAGTTGCGATCCGATGATACTAAATATTATTGGTAAGAATTTTCAGGAAAAGGGAGAATATGCTGAAGCCGAAAAATGGTTATTACGTTCCACTCATTTATTGCCGGGCCGGATTTATCCATATTACTTGCTGGCAAAACTGTATGCTGTTCCTGAGTATTTACAACGGGATAAATTACAGAAAATGGCGGAATTGGTCTTGACTAAAGAACCTAAAGTGCAGTCGACTGCCGTAAGAGAGATGAGAGAAGAAATTAGGAAGCTACTTGTAAATGTAAGTAACGAAAAAATCGTAAAAAGCAGAAAAGTAAATGATTAATATGTTTTAAATGCAAAAAAAAGTCTGCTTTTTCTTTTGGCATTTTAAATATTAGCAATTATATTTAGGGTCTCGATTGAGGTCATTCCGGCTTTGGTTTCAGTGCCGGCTATATTTGTTCTCCGGAAATAGGATATCAGATAAGCAGGTTTCTACCGTGAAGAGGAATGAGTATAATAGTGAGAATAGATGATGAAATGCGATAGGATTATCTGATTTTTTACGGATTAACCGGGGTGAAATGTTTTTTGTCCACCTCTGTTAGTAACGTAAAAATCGTAAATGGCAAATTATCAGTGTTTTAATGACGGTGTGCCAGTAGGATTTAGTCCGCCATTTATTTTGTGTGTTAGAAAATAACCAACTATATTTGCAACCATAAATTAATAGAGAAAAGTTTAATAACATTATGAAAAACCAATATCCCTTCTATACGCTTTGCCTGGCATTGGCAATGCTGACAGCTTGTTCCGGTGAGAAGAAAGAAAGTGCTTCTGAAAAAGGAGTGGAAACTGTGTTGCCCGACACGAAAAATGAAGTGTCCGTTATGACCTTGAAGAAGCAGGTATTCAACCATGAACTGGTGAGTAATGGAAAAGTATCTGCCAAGGGAATGGCTGATCTGAGATTTGAAAGTGGTGAGGTGATAGCTCATATTTGGGTGAAGAACGGAGACCGGGTGCAGAAGGGACAAAAGTTGGCAGAGTTGGATAAGTTCAAACTTGACAATCTGTTGTCACAGGCAGAAGATGCTTTGAAAAAATCCGAGCTCGAGTTGCGTGATGTGCTTATCAGTCAAGGTTATCCGGCAGATGATATCAGTCAGGTACCCGAAGAAACCATGAAATTGGCGAAGGTGAAGAGTGGTTATGACCAAAGTAAATCGCAATATGAAATGGCAAAATACAATGCAGAGCATGCTACATTGATAGCACCTTTTGCCGGGGTAGTTGCTAACTTGTTTTCGAAGCCTTATAATTTGGCGAATACTTCGGAAATATTCTGCACGGTGATCGATATGCAGGGAATGGAAGTAGACTTTACCGTGCTGGAAAGTGAGTTGCCTTTAATAAAGAATGGAGATAAGGTGGTGATTAAACCTTATTCTGATGCGGCGACAGTACATGAAGGAAATATATCGGAAATCAATCCATTGGTGGACGATAAAGGAATGGTGAAGGTGAAAGCCCGGGTGAACGGGGCAGGCAGACTGTTTAGCGGAATGAATGTGCGTGTCAGTGTGCACCGTTCGTTGGGAGAGCAGTTGGTGATTCCTAAAAGTGCAGTGGTGCTTCGGTCGGGCAAACAGGTTGTGTTTACTTTGAAAGATGGAAAGATGGCTCAGTGGAACTATATTCATACCGCTCTGGAAAATGCTGACAGCTATAGTGTTGCCGATGGACTGACAGAAGGAGATACTGTAATTGTAACCGGAAACATCAATCTGGCACACGAAGCTCCGGTCACTATCATTGAATAAGGATGAATCACTAACACAAAACAATTATGATTAAATTCCTGATACAACGTCCCATTGCCGTATTGATGGCTTTTACGGCTTGCTTCATAGTGGGGTTGGTGACGTATTTCACGTTGCCGGTATCGTTGCTGCCGGATATCTCTATCCCAGAGATTACCGTACAGGTAGCAGCGAAGAATACTTCGGCACGTGAATTGGAAAACACAGTAGTGAAGCCTATCCGCCAGCAATTGATTCAAGTGGCTGCTTTGAAAGACATGTCCAGCGAAACACGTGATGGTGCAGGTATTATCCGGCTTAATTTTGATTTTGGTACCAATACGGATTTGGCGTTCATAGAGGTCAATGAAAAAATTGATGCGGCTATGAATTATCTGCCAAAAGATACAGACCGTCCGAAGGTGATTAAGGCAAGTGCAACCGATATTCCGGTGTTCTATCTGAACCTGACCCTGAAGACGGACAGTGCTTATGAAGAGACAGATCAAAGGGCATTTCTGAATTTATGTGAGTTTTCCGAATCGGTCATCAAGCGCCGTATCGAACAATTGCCCGAAGTGGCAATGGTAGACGTTACCGGATTATTGGAAAGACAGTTGCAGATTGTGCCTGATATGGACAAACTGGCTATGCTCGAATTGTCTATTGAAGATATTGAAACGGCTTTGGCACAAAACAATGTGGAGCCGGGGAGTATGACTGTGCGGGATGGATACTATGAATACAACATTAAATTTTCTACTTTACTTCGTACCTCGGAAGATGTGGAGAACATTTATATCCGGAAGGGAGACCGTATCATACAGTTGAAAGAATTCTGTCGCATAGCGGTGGTGCCGGTTAAAGAAAAAGGAGTATCCGTTTCGAACGGAAAGAGAGCGGTGACTCTTGCCATCATTAAGCAAGCTGACGAAAACATGGATAAAATGAAGGAGGCACTGTCGGAAACGATGGACTATTTCAAAAAGATCTATCCGGATATCGAGTTTAGTGTGAGTCGAAATCAAACTGAACTGCTGGATTATACGATATCCAATCTCCAGCAGAATCTTTCACTTGGTTTCTTCTTTATTTGTATTGTTGCCGTACTGTTCCTGGGCGATATCAAATCTCCTTTTATTATTGGACTGAGTATGGTGGTATCCATTGTCATCAGTTTCTTGTTTTTCTACTTGTGTAAGATGTCTCTCAACATCATCTCCCTGTCCGGATTGATCCTTGCATTGGGTATGATGATCGACAGTTCGATTATTGTAACTGAAAATATATCACAATACCGGGAAAAGGGCTATTCGTTGAGGAGAGCCTGTGTGGCAGGAACAAGCGAGGTGGTAACTCCTATGCTTAGTTCTTCTTTTACGACAATTGCCGTATTTGTGCCTTTGGTATTTATGAGCGGTATCGCAGGTGCTATTTTTTACGATCAGGCCTTTGCCGTAACGGTAGGACTGATGGTTTCATATTTTACAGGTATCATGTTGCTTCCTGTTTTGTATATGTTAGTCTATCGTACCGGAATAAAAGGAGGCCCGAAATGGCTGAGGCTGAAGATTAACAATCCGTTGAAAGAACATACCTTGGATCGTTTCTATGATAAAGGAGTCGATTGGGTATTTAGCCATAAAACGCTGAGTGTACTGTTCTGCGTTATTTCTTTCCCGCTATGTATTTTCTTTTTCTTCTTTATTGATAAGGAGAGAATGCCGGACATCGATGAAAATGAATTGATCACCCGTATCGAATGGAACGAGAACATCCATGTGGACGAAAATCAGCGTCGTGTAGACGAGTTGTTCCGTGAGTTGCAGGGGCAATCTGTAGAGCAGACGGCCTCCATCGGACTGCAGGATTACATCTTAAATCGTGAGCAGGAGTTGTCGTCATCAGAGGCAGAACTGTATTTTAAGACAGAAACTTCGAAGGAGATTGCTCCGTTGCAGTCAGAGATTTATAAAAGGCTGAAAGAGCGCTATCCCTTGGCGGTAATTTCGTTTTCTCCACCGGAGACTGTTTTTGAAAAACTGTTTGTGACAGGGGAGGCTGATATTGTGGCCGAGTTGTATGCCCGTAATAAAGACAAGGCACCCGAACCTGGTACCTTACGCGGACTGGAACAGACGTTCAGGCAAAAAACGGGAATACCTCCGACGGGTATTGCTTTCGAAAATCAGTTGAATCTTAGCATTAACCAGGAAAAGTTATTGTTGTATCAAATCTCTTATAATGAACTGTACCGGGTGCTGAGAACTGCTTTCAAAGAGAACAGTGTAGCTATGTTGCATTCTTATCAACAATATCTGCCTATCAGCATTGCAGGAGACGAAAAAACGGTCAATCAGGTTTTGCAGGAAACGTTGATTCAGACCCAGCCGGATAGTAAGACGGGAGAGGTGAACTTCATCCCCTTGCGTGAGTTGATAAAGGTAACTCCCGCCGAAGATTTAAAGAGCATCACGGCCGGAAGAAACGGAGAGTATATTCCTTATAAATTCTATGGAGTGGAGGATGCCGAACAGTTAATGACTGAGGTGAAAGAAGTGACTAATGAAACAGGAGATTGGGACATCGGCTTTTCCGGTAGTTTCTTTTCCAATCAGAAGATGCTGGACGAGTTGGTCGTGATTCTGTTTATTTCATTGTTGCTGATGTATTTTATTTTGGCAGCCCAGTTCGAGAGCTTTATGCAACCCTTGCTGGTGTTGATGGAAATACCGATTGACGTGGCGTTTGCATTGGTACTGCTCTGGATATGCGGACATACATTGAATCTGATGTCGGCCATCGGGTTGATTGTGACTTGCGGTATCGTGATCAATGACTCTATCCTGAAGTTGGATGCTATTAATGAATTGCGTAAAGAAGGGGTACCTTTGCTGGAAGCCATTCACGAAGCCGGGCGCAGAAGGTTACGTCCGATCATTATGACATCATTGACCACCATCTTCGCAATGGTCCCGTTGCTGTTCTCGTACGACCTTGGGTCCGAGCTTCAGAAGCCGCTTTCCATTGCCATGATTGGCACCATGACGATCGGTACACTGGTGAGTTTGTTTATCATCCCTTTACTGTACTGGTTTATTTATAGAAATAAAGTAAAACGATAGATATGAAGAAAAGATATTATATAGTAATGGCAACTTTGCTGCTTGGAGTTTCTGTAGCGAAGTCTCAGGATCATATAAAACTTGATTTGCAGAAAACGATACAATTGGCCAATGATAGTTCACTGGAAGCATTCCGCACACAGAATATGTATCTTTCCGGTTACTGGGAGTACCGGACTTACAAGGCCAACCGTCTGCCGAGCCTTACTTTGAATATGACTCCCGCCGAATATAACCGGGATATTACCAAGCGATACGATTCGGAAAATGACTTGGATGTTTATCGTAGTCAACAGTCGTTTTATGCTTCCGGTAATCTGGCTATCCAGCAGAATTTCGACTTGACGGGTGGTACTTTCTATCTGCAATCTCAATTGGGATATATGCGCAGTTTTGGCGGAAGTAAGTCGACACAGTTTACCAGTGTGCCCATCCGACTGGGATATTCACAAAGTCTGGTAGGATATAATTCGTTCAAGTGGGAAAGAAAAATAGAACCCCTTAAATACGAGAAAGTAAAGAAGGAGTTTGTATATAATGTGGAGGCTGTATCCGTGCAGGCTACTACCTATTTCTTTAACCTGGCAATGGCGCAGGCTGAATATAATCTGGCCAAAGAGAATATGGTGTCGTCGGATACGTTATACAGCATTGGAGTACAGCGTCAGAAGATAGCAGCCATTTCGAAGGCGGACCTGTTGACATTGAAACTGGATGTGGTAAATGCACGCAATACATTGCAAAATAAAGCGAGTGCCTTGAAACGTGCTATGTTTTCTTTGGTTTCTTTCCTGAATTTGGATAAGAATACGGTTATTGATATCGATTTGCCCGTACGTCCGCAGGAATTGGTGATACCTGTGGATAAGGCTTTGCAGATGGCACATGAAAACAATCCTCAGCTACTGGGATTGAAGCAGAATGTACTTGAAGCCGAACGCAATGTGGATAAAACCAAAAAAGAATCACGTTTTAATGCGAGTGTGAACGCCAGTATCGGTTTCAACCAGGTAGCTGATAACTTTGGGGATGTGTACCATAAACCCATGCAGCAGGATTTGGTGTCGGTCAGTGTCAGCATTCCATTGGTGGACTGGGGGGTAAGAAAGGGTAAGTATAACATGGCCCGCAATAACCTGAATGTGGTGAAGACTTCTGCCCGTCAGGATGAAATCAGTCTGGATGAAGAAGTGATTATGACTGTAAACGATTTCAATATCCAGCAAAACCTGATAACCAGTGCCGAAGAAGCACTTGATCTTTCCATTCTGGCTTATAACGAAACCCGCCAGCGGTTTATCATCGGGAAAGCGGACATCAACAGTCTGACTCTGTCCCTGAACCGTCAGCAGGAAGCACAGCAGAACTATATTTCCGCTTTACAGAACTATTGGCTGAACTATTATAAGATACGTAAACTGACGTTGCATGACTTTGCTACCGGAATCCCGCTGACTGAAAAGTTTGACTATGCGGGGGGACAATTGGTGAGATAGTGCTACCTAACATTGAAACGATGGATAATCCTTCTAAAATAAAAGCGCAGACGAAAGCCTCTTCTTTCACGCTGATTGTCGCCTTTATATGCGTGGCGTTGATTGGTTTGGCCTTGATTCCCCTGCTCCCCGTAAAACTGAATCCTTCAAGAACTTTACCGGGTTTTACGGTACAGTTCAGTATGCCCGGCACTTCGTCGAGGGTAGTGGAGATAGAGGCAACCAGTAAACTGGAGGCCATGTTGGCACGTATTAAAGGTATAAAGAACATCTATTCTACCTCCGATAACGGTTCGGGGAGCATTACCATTGAATTGGACAAGTATGCGGATATAGATGCGGTACGTTTTGAGGCATCAACCATTATCCGGCAGACCTGGCCTCAGCTTCCCGACGGAGTGAGCTATCCCTATATCAGGATGAAGCGTCCGGACGATAATGCCTCACGTCCTTTTATGTCGTTTACACTTAATGCTCCTTCTACTCCCATCTTGATTCAGCAATATGCCGATGAACATATCAAGACGAGGCTGGCACAGATTCAGGGTATCTATAAGATAGACTTGAGCGGAGCCACACCCATGGAGTGGGTGTTGGAGTATGATAGCGAACAACTGAGACGATTGGGTATTTCTTTGAGCGATATTCAGCAGGCTGTTGCCCGCTATTATCAAAAAGAGTTTCTGGGAACTTATAATATCGAGTCGGCTTCAGGTGGTAAAGAGTGGATCCGGCTGGCCCTGATGCCCGAGTATAAAGAGGAAGGATTCGATGCTTCCCGTATCCGGGTGAAAAGTACAGAAGGAAAATTGATCAGTCTGAACGAGCTTGTAACGGTGAGCCACATGGAGGAAGCTCCTCAGAGCTATTATCGTATCAACGGACTTAACTCCATTTATTTGTCGATTACAGCCGAGGAAACTGCCAACCAGTTGCAACTGAGTACACAGGTTAAAGAAGAGATGGAGGCGATACAGAAAGTGTTGCCAGCCGGATATGAGATCCACACAAGCTACGATGCTACGGAATTTATTCACGAAGAGCTGAATAAGATTTATTTGCGTACCGGGCTTACGGTCCTGATTCTGCTGTTTTTTGTGCTGCTTATCACGTTGAATCCACGCTATTTGTTTTTGATCGTGGTCAGTCTGAGTATCAATATAGCCGTAGCAGTGATTTTCTATTACCTTTTCGGACTGGAAATGCAGCTCTACTCACTCGCCGGTATTACGGTTTCGCTCAATCTGGTGATAGACAATACGATTGTGATGACCGACCATATCCTGCACCGGCGTAACCTGAAAGCCTTTATGTCCATTCTGGCTGCGACCCTGACTACAATGGGAGCTTTGGTCATCATTTTCTTCCTTGACGAGAAGATACGGTTGAATCTGCAAGATTTTGCAGCCGTAGTGATTATCAATCTGGCTGTATCTCTGTTCGTAGCTCTTTTCTTCGTACCGGCTCTGATCGAAAAGATCGGGTTAAGAAAGAGAAAGCGCCGTCAGACCAAATCCCGTTTCTTCCTTCTTCGTGCTTCTCTTCCGCGGAGAATAACAGTTTACTTTACCCGTTTCTATGGCTGGATGATACGTAAATTATGCCGTTGGCGTGTGGTTGTCTGCATCTTGTTGGTACTGTTGTTCGGACTTCCGGTATTTATGCTGCCGGAAAAGATGGAAGGTGAAGGGCGTGCCGTGGAGTGGTATAACAAGACCTTAGGATCATCTACTTACAAAGAAAAAGTGAAACCGGTTGTGGACAAAGCACTGGGAGGCAGTTTGCGCCTGTTTATCCAGAAGGTATACGAAGGCAGTTATTTCACCCGGAACGAAGAAGTGGTATTGTATGTTCATGCCAATCTTCCGAACGGCAGTACGTTGGAGCAGATGAATGAACTGATTAAAAAGATGGAGATTTATCTGAGTCAGTTTAAGGAAATCAAACAGTTCCAGACTTCGGTGTACAGTGCCCGTCGTGGTAATATTAATGTCTATTTTACCAAAGAGCATCAGAATAGCGGTTTCCCCTATACACTGAAAGCAAATATTATCAGCAAAGCCTTGCAATTGGGTGGAGGCAGTTGGGGGGTATACGGTTTGCAGGATCAGGGGTTCAGTAATGATGTGCGTGAGGGAGCCGGTTCTTTCCAGGTGAAGATGTATGGATACAATTACGATGAATTGTATGAATGGGCTGAGAAGTTGAAAGCCAAATTGCTGACTCACCGACGGATCAAGGAAGTTATAATAAACTCTTATTTCTCTTATTGGAAAGACGATTATCAAGAGTTCTACTTTGACCTCAACCGGGAACGTATGGCACAGGAGAACATCAATGCCAATATTCTGTTCTCTACGATCCGCCCTATTTATGGTAAGAATATGGAGATCGGATCGGTAGTGGCGGATAATGGTTCGGAAAAAATAAAGCTTTCCTCCAAACAGTCTCAGGAGTATGACATTTGGGCCATGCAATATTTTCCGTACGGAACGGATGACAAACAGTATAAACTGTCTGAACTGGCTACTATGGAAAAGGGACAAATGCCGCAACAGGTTGCCAAAGAGAATCAGCAATACAGGTTGTGCCTGCAATACGAATATATCGGTTCGGGGGAACAAGGAAATAAAATTCTGAAACGTGACCTGGAGGAGTTTAACAAAGAACTCCCGATGGGGTATACGGCTCAATCGGAGCGGGATAGCTGGGGATGGGGAAAGAAAGATAATAAGCAATATCTGCTTTTGCTGGTAGTGATTGCCATTATCTTTTTCACGACAAGTATCTTGTTTAATTCATTGAAACAGCCTTTGGCTATCATATTTATTATTCCGGTGTCATATATCGGTGTATTCCTGACGTTCTATTGGTTTAAGCTGAACTTTGACCAGGGAGGTTTTGCTTCGTTTGTTTTATTGTGTGGTATTACGGTGAACGCCAGTATCTATATTCTTAACGAGTATAACGCCATTCGTAGACGTTCTCCCCGAATGTCGGCCTTGAGGGCCTATACCAAGGCTTGGAATGCGAAGATCATTCCTATCTTCCTGACAGTTGTCTCTACGATCCTTGGCTTTATTCCTTTCATGGTAGGTACAGATAAGGAAGCGTTCTGGTTTCCATTGGCCGCAGGAACCATCGGTGGGTTAGTCATGTCAATCATCGGAATCTTCTTCTTCCTTCCGGTATTTGTGCTGAAGAAGAGAGTGGGGAAACGATGAACAAATACTCTTTCCACCACAGAGGGCACAGAGCAACACAGAGAAGAAATGAAGTTATTGATTGGGGATATTCCTAAAATAAGAAAATTAAAGGCAACTGATTCATTGCGAGTTAGTTGCCTTTTTTGTATCTTTAAGCAGGGACATTTACTGAATATCCCTGCTTAAAGATACAAAAACTTTGTGTTACTCTGTGCTCTCTGTGGTGAATCCTGTTCATCGTTCAAAACCGTTTATAAGTCCTGGTCTTCATTCTTCACCATCCCTTTGAATTTATCGGGGAGTGCACTTTCTACAGCAGTATAGGCTTCTGCCATGGTAGCTTTAATGTTATCCGCTCCCTGACCTTTGGGGGGGATAGGGTCATGTATGGTCAGAATCATGCGGTGGCGGTGAATCCATTTGCCGGTTCGTGGCAGGATTTCAAAAGATCCGTCTATGGTCACAGGAACTACGGCAAGTTGGAGGTCGTCCGCCAGTTGAAAAGCTCCTTTCTTAAAATATCCCATATGCCCGGTGAAAGACCGTGCCCCTTCCGGGAAGACCACTAATGACACACCGTCCTTCAGAGAGTCTTTGGCCTGGCGAATGGTTTCAAGTACCTTCTTCGGACCCGACCGGTCTACGAAAATATGTCCGGCACTTTCGCATGCTTTTCCTACAAAAGGTATTTTACGTAGACTTTTCTTCATCATCCATTTAAAGTTACGTCCTAAAAAGCCGTAAATGAGGAAGATGTCGAACGAGCCTTGATGATTGGGTACGAAGATGTAAGAGGTCCTTCCATGTAGCTTTTCGCGTCCACGCACTTTTACCGGAATCAACAGGAAAAGGCAGATCAACTGTGACCAGATTTTCCCCGGATAATATCCCCAGATGTGGGCACCTCCCAATAATGAACCAATGATGGTGACAATCGCCGTGAGGATAGTCAATACTAACAAAATGGGCAATGCAATGCAGATTTGATAAATATAGTATAGTATCTTCATAATGATTTTGATTTTAGCTTGTGCAAAAATAAACAAAATAATATTGCTGTCCTGAATAATTGCTAACTTTGTTTCAAATTTCAATAGCATGATACGTATACTACATACAGCCGATTGGCATTTGGGACAAACCTTTTTCGGATATGACCGGACACAGGAACATGAACACTTTCTGGACTGGCTGGCCGGTGTCCTGACTAAGAACAAAATTGATGTACTGATTGTTGCCGGAGACGTTTTCGATGTTTCCAATCCGTCTGCCGCCTCGCAGCGAATGTTCTATCGTTTCATTCACCGGGTGACAACCGAGAACCTGGGATTGCAGTTGGTCATTGTAGCCGGAAACCATGATTCGGCTGCCCGGTTGGAGTCACCTCTGCCGTTGTTGCAGGAGATGAGGACAGAGATTAAGGGGATTGTCCGTAAGCAGGACGGAGAGATAGATTACAGTCATTTACTGGTAGAACTGAAGAATGAATCGGGGAGGGTAGAAGCTCTTTGCCTGGCAGTACCTTTCTTGCGGCAGGGAGATTATCCGGTGGTGGAGACTGAAGGCAATCCGTATGCGGAAGGAGTAAAGGAACTGTATGCCCGTTTGGTGGAATATGCTTTGAAGAAGCGGACGGACGGGCAGGCATTGGTGGCTGTCGGACACCTGCTGGCAACCGGTTCGGAGATTGCCGAAAAAGATCATAGTGAGCGCATCATCATCGGTGGTCTGGAGAGTGTATCGCCCGAGTCTTTTCCCGAACAAATTGTTTATACGGCTTTAGGGCATATCCATAAGGCTCAGCGCGTATCGGGAAGGGAGAATATCCGTTATGCCGGCAGTCCCTTACCTATGTCGTTTGCCGAGAAGCATTATCACCACGGAGTAGTAAAAGTGATTCTGGATGAAGGGTGGGCAGTCGAAATAGAGAAACTTGAATATACACCTTTGGTACGTTTGCTGAGTATACCCGCCAAAGAGCCAGCGGCTCCGGACGAGGTACTGGATGAATTGTGCAGACTGGAACTTCCGGAGAATGGACCGAAGCCCTATCTGGAAGTCAAGGTGAAACTAAGTGAACCGGAGCCGATGTTGCGGCAGCAAATAGAAGAAATACTGGAAGGCAAGCCGGTCCGGCTGGCCCGTATTGTTTCTTCTTACAGGCAGGCGGCAGAGGGGAGCGTGGAAGAAGAAGTACTGGCTGCCGGATTGCAGGAGATGAATCCCTTACAGATTGTGAAAGCAACCTTTGAGAACAGTTACCAGGCGGAGATGCCGGAAGAACTGGTAAAACTGTTTCAGGAGGCTTGCCGGACAATCAATTTAGAATGAATCAAATAGGAATTCACCACAGATTACCAGAGATTACACAGATCACCATTAGGATTCACACAGATCTTTTAATCTTTACTATCAACGAGATCATCTATTGATCTGTGTTAATCCGTGTAATCTGTGGTGAAAGCAAACCGAATAACCATGAAGATACTAACCATACGATTAAAGAACCTGGCTTCCATAGAAGGAACCTTTGAAATTGATTTCCAAGCCGAGCCTTTACGTTCTGCCGGGATTTTTGCGATATCCGGTCCTACGGGAGCCGGAAAATCGACAATACTGGATGCACTCTGTTTGGCACTGTATGATAAGACACCTCGCTTTTCCGCTTCGGTCGAGAGTCTTTATATGTCAGATATCGGTGAAAGTCGGGTGAATCAGGCCGATGTGAAGAATATCCTTCGGAGAGGGACGGGAGAGGGATTTGCCGAGGTTGATTTTTTAGGAGCGTCCGGACACTGTTATCGTTCTCGTTGGTCGGTACGCCGGACAGGAAGCCGGGCTAACGGTTCTCTGCGGTCGCAGACGATACAAGTGACCGATCTGACTGCCAATCAGGAACTGCAGGGAACGAGGAAAGAGTTGTTGGCACAATTGGTGACTTTGGTCGGTTTGACTTACGAACAGTTTACCCGTACGGTGCTGCTTGCCCAGAATGACTTCGCTACTTTCTTGAAATCCCGTGAGTCTGCCAAAGCCGAGTTGCTCGAGAAGCTGACCGGAACGGAGATATACTCCCGTATTTCCAGTGAAATCTATCTGCGTAGCAAAACAGCCGATGCAGAACTGAATCAGCTGAAAAGCAATGCCGCCCTGATCGAACTGCTTTCCGAAGAGGAAATCACTCTTCTACGGACCGAAAAAGAGAGTCTGACCAACCTTCGTGAACAGGGAAGTAAAACCTTGGTAGAATTGAATGCGCAACTATCGGTGCTGCATACTTTGAAGTTGCAACAGGAGCAGCGTGATAAGAAAGTGCAGGACATGCGGCTGGATGAAGAAAAAAGTAAGAAGCTCCGGGAAGAACACACACGCCAGTCCGACTATCTTATTCACTTCAGGGAACAGTGCGAAGCCGTGCAACCCGATCTTAGCCGGGCACGTGAACTGGATGTTCAGATCCAATCACTGGTCAGCCAATCTAAGCAGGCGGAGGAGATACTGCAAGGTGCTGAAAAGGCAGCGACTGCACAAGCCGATAAATTGCAATCTGTGCAGGGAACTCTGCATACTTCCTGCCATGCGTTGAAGAACCTGACGGGAGAGATCGATCTACCGGTTACGGAAGAGATGGGGCTGTTTCTTGAATCTGTTCGGAATAGGCTGAAAGAGCAGGAAGACCACCTTGCCATTCTTCAGAAAGAGAACGAAGAGCGTGTGAACCGTCTGAACGCTTTTGGGGTTGAAGCGGTGACCGACGAGCAAGCCCGATGGATACAGGAACAAACCCGTTTGCAGAATGCCCGCCAGCAAATGTTGGAATGGGGAAAGGCGAGGACAGAAGCCGAACGTCTGAAAGTACAGCAGGAAGAGGTGGTGCACAAACAAGAACAGATGCGGAAAGAAATGGCCGCTCTGACCACCCGGTTGGCGGAGAAGGAGACTGAACTGAAAGTGCTGCAACGCCTTTTTGAGAATGCCCGTATCGCGATGGGAAAGGACGTTCGGACATTGCGGCAGAATTTGCGTGAGAATGAACCGTGTCCGGTATGTGGGAGCATTGGTCATCCTTATAGAAACGAGGAGCAGGTAGTCCATACCCTGTATCATAACATCGAATTGGAGTATCAAACCGCATCTGGTGAGTATCAGCAACTAAATAACTGGAATATCGCCTTGAAACAGGATTTGCTCCATCAGACGGAACTGTCCGGACAGATAACCGTACAGTTGCAGGCGTTGCTCCAGGAGGTTGAACAGAAACGTCCTTCGTCGGAAGAAGAGCAGAATCCGGACTATTTTGAGAAACAACTGCATACCGTACAGGGGAAGCTAAATCTGCTCGCAGAGAAAATGCGCCAATACCAGCAACTCCATAAGGAATGGCAACAGCACGAGGAGCGGATCAGGACACTTCGCTCGGCTTGTGAGGCTTTGCGTGAAGGTGTAGCCCGCTGCCATCTGTTGATGCAGCAAGTTCTGGCTGCTAAAGAGCAATTTACGTTACTGAAAACGGCGGAGATGACTGCTCGGGAACAGTTCCGGGTGGTCAGTGAGCGGTTGATAACTCTCCGTCAGGAACGGGCTCCTCTGTTGAAAGGCAAATCTGTCGAGGATGCGGAAGCCGCTATTCGGAAAAAAGAGAAACAATTAAACGACTCCCTGGAACAGGTGCGCAAGGAGGGAGAAGAAGTCCAGTCGCGTATTTCCGGCATACAGGGAGAGATCAGGCAACTGAACAGTTCCATCGACGAACTGATGCTTCGGAAAGAACAGATAGCCGATCCGGAACATCTGCCGGAGACGATCGCCCGCCAGCAAGCAACCAATCAGGAGACGGAACGTCGTCTGTCCACCGTAGAGGCACGTCTTTTGCAACAGGAGCAAAACCAGAAGAAGTTGAAGCAACTGGAACAGGAACTGACCGAAAAACAGGAGACAGCCAACCGATGGGGAAAACTCAATAAGCTGATAGGCAGTGCGGACGGGACAAAATTTAAGGTGATTGCGCAAAGCTATACGTTGAATCTGTTGCTGATGCATGCCAACAAACATCTGTCTTATCTCTCGAAACGTTACCGTTTGCAGCAGGTGCCGGGAACACTCGCCCTGCAAGTGATCGACTGCGATATGTGTGACGAGGTGCGTACCGTCTACTCTCTTTCCGGCGGAGAATCTTTTCTTATCTCCCTGGCGCTGGCCCTCGGGCTGTCGTCTCTTTCGAGCAATAACCTGAGAGTGGAGTCACTTTTCATCGACGAAGGATTCGGTTCGCTCGATGCCGATAGTTTACGCACTGTGATGGAAGCTCTCGAGCAGTTGCAGATGCAAGGACGGAAGATTGGAGTTATCTCGCATGTGCAGGAGATGAGTGAGCGCATTGCCGTACAGGTACAACTCCATCGTGCGGCGAATGGGAAGAGTGCTATCACTTTGACAAATTGATAATTGGAAATCGTCAGGCTGCGTTTTTTCGGGGCGGACGGCGGGCTGAATGGAAAAAACGCCTTATTTTAGCTTTTCTGATTACCGGATGGAAAGAGAATTTTCGTGTTTGCCGGTAGAATGTAAGTGAGGCTCCGCAATCTCTTCCGTAACGTACGTAAGAAAGGAAAAACCGTGTCTTTTTATTGTTCGGGTAAACTCTTGTAAGGACTCATAACTGGAGAAAAAACAGGTCCGATAAGCTAAAAAAATGCTAACAACAGATGTAATGAACAAAAACAATAGGAGATATTTGAAAAAGAAGTAAGCATATTCCGAAAATGCTTACTTCTTTCGGACCGAATGCTTACTTCTTTTCCGGGAAATGCTTACTGCTTTTGCCGAAAATCCCGGCTCTTCATCTCTTCAACCCCGGCTCTTCACCTCCGTAAGACCGGTTTTCCGGCTTTTCTTCCCCTAATTTGCCGTTTTTTTAAGAGAGTCTGTTTGTAAAACAGCTTATTTCCTTTCTTAATGTATTCCTATCTGTCGTGATTCCTTTCTTTATGATATTCCCCCTGTCCCGGATATCGAACCCGGTTCTCCTCCGTATCCTCCTTTGTGGCGGATACTTTACTTGAACTGCTCTTCGTTCAGCGAGTAGTATTTTCCTTTCAGTGCGAGTAACTCCTGATGGCTGCCTTGCTCGATAATCTCCCCGTGTTCCAGCACCAGAATCGTATCAGCATTGCGGATGGTAGACAGGCGGTGAGCAATAATCAGGCTGGTGCGTCCTTGCATCAATTGGTCCAGTCCTTTTTGAATCAGTATTTCACTGCGTGTATCGATGTTGCTTGTCGCCTCGTCCAGCAGCAGGATAGCCGGATCGGCCACTGCCGCGCGGGCGATGTTCAGTAGCTGCCGTTGTCCCTGACTCAGGTTTGCCCCGTCATTTTCGAGTAGCGTGTCGTAGCCCTGTGGCAAACGTTTGATGAATGAATGGGCCGCTGTCAGCCGTGCAGCCGCCACTACCTCTTCATCGGTCGCGTTGAGGCGGCCGAAACGGATGTTCTCCCGTACCGTACCCGTGAAAAGATGTGTATCCTGCAATACAATGGCCATCGACCGGCGAAGGCTGTCACGCCTGATACGGTCGATGGGATGATTGTCGATGGTGATCTCTCCGGACTGAATGTCAAAGAAGCGCGGCAGCAGGTTCAGTATGGTTGTCTTTCCTGCTCCGGTAGCGCCCACCAAAGCTATCTTCTTTCCGGCAGCCGCATGCAGGGATACTCCTTTCAGGATGGTTTTTTCCGGACGGTAGCCGAAATATACATTCTTCAAGGCTACATCTCCTTTTGTTTTTTCGAGTGTGATGGCATCCGGCGCATCCTTCTGCTCCGGTGCTTCGTCTATGATCTCGAAGATGCGTTCGGCTCCGGCAATGGCTGCCTGTATGCTGTTGTAGAGGCTCGCCAGTTCATTGATGGGGCGTCCGAATTGCCGGGAATATTGCAGGAAAGCCGCCAGTCCGCCCACGTCGAACCCGCGGAAGATGGCCAGTAAGGCTCCCACGATGGTGATGATCACATAGTTCAGCGTATTCAGGTTTTGCATGACCGGCATCATCAGCCCCGAGTAGAATTGTGCCTTCAGCGATTTCTCCTTCAGGCTTTGGTTCAGTATCCCGAAATCCGTTTCCACTTTTTGTTCGTGTCCGAAGACCTTCACCACTTTCTGTCCGCTGATCATTTCTTCCACATAGCCGTTCATCATCCCCAATGACTCCTGTTGTGCTTTGAAGTATTTCCGGCTTCGTTTTACGATTCCTTTGGCGCTGAGGAACATCAGGGGGACGGTAATCAGTGTTACCGCTGTCAGTATCGGACTGATGAAGAGCATCAGACAGAAAATGCCCGCAACTGTCAGTGCGCTCGACAACATGTCGGACAGGCTGTCGGTCAGTGCGTCGCTGATACGGTCTATATCATTGGTGTACCGGCTCATGACATCTCCGTGCTGATGGGTATCGAAGTATTTGACAGGCAAGCGTTCCATCTTTCCGAACAGTTCTTCGCGTATCCGGGTTACGGTGCGTTGCCCGATCTTATTCAGCAGAATATATTCGATGTAAGTAGCCGCTACCCCTGTCAGGTAAATGCCTGCCAGTATCAGCAGGATGCGTACCAATCCGTGGAAGTCTCCCGGCAGGATGTAGTTATTGATAATCGGTCGGAGCATGTACGATCCGGTGAGATTGGCTGCGATGCTCACAACGATCAGTACACCGATTACGATCAGCAACCGTCGGTCGCAGGCCACGTATGATACCAGGCGGAGGAAAGTTTTCTTTCCCGCCTTAGGCTTTCCGCTGTATTTCAGATGATCTCCGTGTGCCATGGTCAGATAACGATTTGTTGTGAGTGATAGATTTCCCGGTACATCTCCGAGCATTCCAGCAATTCTTCCGGTGTTCCGATGGATTCTACCTCTCCGTCGTCCAGCAGAATGACCCGGTTGGCCGATTGCATGGTATATATGCGTTGCGTGATGATAAGCACCGTGGTATCGTGCAGCCATGCATTCAGGTTGTTCCGGATGCGGAGTTCTGTTTCAGAGTCTACGGCACTGGTGCTGTCATCCAGTATCAATATCTTGGGTTTACGCAGCAAAGCCCTGGCGATGCAGATGCGTTGCTTCTGTCCGCCGGAAAGGTTTACTCCGCCCCGTCCTAACTGGGTGTCATATCCGGCAGGCAGCGAGCAGATGAACTCATGGGCTTCGGCGGCACGTGCGGCCTCTTCGAGTTCTTCCTGTGTGGCATCAGGTTTTCCCCACCGCAGGTTTTCCGCAATGGTTCCCGTAAAGAGCTCGTTTTTCTGCAACACCATGCCGATGCGGGCATGAAGTTCGTGCAGGTTGTAGTCTTGTACGGGGATGCCGTCAATCCGTATTTCACCGGAACTGACATCATACAGGCGGGGGATCAGTTGTACGAGTGAACTTTTAGCCGATCCGGTAGCGCCTGCCACAGCCACCGTCTCGCCCGGACGGATGTGGAAACTTATGTTCCGCAGCACATCCGTCTCGCCTCCGCCATAACGGAAGCTGACCTTCTCAAAGCGAATCTCTCCCTTTTCGATCTGCCGGGTGCTCCGCATTCCTTCGGGCGTATCGGTCAGTGAAGGCTGTGTATCCAATACCTCCAGGATACGTTTCGATGACGCTGAGGCACGGGCATAAGTCATGATAATCATGGACAGCATCATCAACGACATCAGTACTTGTGCCAGATAGTTGACAAATGATATCAGTTCGCCCACTTTCAACTCTCCTGCCATCACCTTCTGCCCACCCATCCAAAGGATAGCGATGATCGACAGGTTCATCACCAGTTGCATCACCGGAAAAATGGCGACAATGATGTTGGAAGCGTGAATCACCGTGTCGCGCAGGCTCTCGCTCTTGTCCTTGAACTTGCGTGCTTCGAAGTCCTCCCGCACAAATGATTTCACTACCCGGATGTTGATCAGGTTTTCGCGTACCACTTCGTTCAGTTGGTCTACTTTCTGTTGCACTTTCAAGAAGAAGGGGAACCCTTTCCGCAGGATGAAGAATACACTGAAACCCAACACCGGGATGGCAGCCAGCAGGATGCCTGCCAGTTCCGGGTTGATACGTACCACGAAGAACACTGCCATGACGAGCATCAGCGGAGAGCGCAGCATCAGACGCATCGATACCTGGATAACTTGCTGAATGCGGCTGATGTCACTTGTCAGCCGGGTGATCAGTGAAGCCGTACTGAACCGGTCTATATCGAAAAAAGAGAGTTGTTGTATCTTGCCGAACAGCTTGGTGCGCAGGTCGGTCCCGAAACCGATGGAGGCTTGCGAAGAGACATATACATTGGCAATACTGAATATCAGTCCGACAATGGAGATAAGTACCATCTTTCCGCCTACGGCAGTAATGACGGAGAGATCCCGCTGCATCACTCCGTTGTCTATAATATCCGCCATGTACATCGGCTGAATGGTTTCGCACATTACAGACACGAGTACCAGTAGCGGACATGCCAGCAGACTTGCTTTGTAGCCTTTCAGTATTTGCCAGTATTTTTTCATTTATCCAGTGTAATCACGGTAATCTCCGGCCATGCCCCGAAACGGAAAGGCAGTCCGACGAATCCCATCCCTACGTTTACGTATAGTCCCCGGTTGCCTTCTTTGTACATGCCTCCCCATTCCGGATAGATCCAGGAAGCAGGTGAATGATGTCCGATGGCCAGCTGCATGGCATGCGTGTGTCCCGCCAGCATCAGGTCGATGTCCGATTCGGGCAACACTTCACGTCTCCAGTGTGTAGGATTATGACTTAATAACAGCTTGAACAGGCCGTTTGTTCCTGCCTGTGCCTTGGGCAAGTCACCGTGCTGTGAGAAAGGAGGTTCTCCTTCGTTTTCTACCCCGATCAGGGCGATGCTGTCGTTTCCGCGGTGCAGTAGAGTGTGCTCGTTGTTCAGTAACACCCAGCCCATGTCGGCTTGCCGTTTCTTCAGGTCGTTCAGGTTGTTTACCTGGTCGCGTTTACTTTTCCATCGATAGTAGGGGCCGTAGTCATGGTTTCCCAGGATGGAGTATACGCCGTCCCGGGCATGTAGTTGCGAGAGTATCTCTTCAAATCCGTCCAATTCTATGGCCCGGTTGTTTATCAGGTCACCGGTGAATACGATCAAGTCCGGCTTTTGCGCGTTAACCAGGTCCACCATCTGTTGCAGGCTCTTGGCATTTCCTTGCCAGCTCCCGATGTGTATGTCCGACAACTGGACAATGCGGTATCCGTTGAAAGCTTCGGGCAGGCGGGAAGAACGGAAGGTAACCTCTTTTACTTCAAAACGGTCTTTGCCCACCATCGAACCATAAAGTATCAGGACTGCGTTGAGCACGGCCAGTACCAGTCCGGTTGCTATAAAAGGAGTCCGGGGCCAGTGCAGCCATCGGTTGAACGGGCGTCCGATGATGGAACAGATCGTAAAGAGCAGTTTCGGAGAGGCAAACAAGAAGAAGACAACGGCGAAGCGTCCTATCCATAACGTATGTTGTTCGGCGTATTCATAGTTGGCAAAGAAAGCTAACGATACTACTCCCGCCATCAGGAAAAGAGTGGGGAAGAAGTAAAGGATTCGCCAAAAAAGACTTAGAGTCATTTGTTTGATAAATGTCCGGTAAATGTAAATGTCCGGCAATACAAGGATTACGATCAGAAAGCCTAAAACTCGTTGCAGCATATTTTCTTAGCTATGGGTTGAATAAATAAAAAGAGGCGTAGGATATGTCTCGGGGGGACTTGCGAACGCCTCTTCAAAGTTAGAGAGAATTTGTAAAGTACGGTTTAAGTTAAGCTGTATGATTTAATTCTTTTAACTCGTTTAGGTTCTTCTTTATTTCTTTTATATGTCTGAGGTTCCGGCGATACACCGACAGGCAGATTCCAAGTCCGACGGCCCACACGATCAGACTGCTGATGATTCCTGCAGCACCGTATTGCCAGACCTGTTTGTAGAAAGAGAAAAAGGTAGCCATCACAAGCAGGTAGAGTATGCCTATGATCCATTCGCGAACCATCCATCTGTGATATCGGTTGATACGGGAGATTACTGTGACCAGAGGCATTTCATCTATCCGGGTCCGTCCCAGGTAATGGGCGGAATACAAATCCCAGCAAAGGGCCGGGATGCACAGGAAGAGGGCGATCCAATAATAAAAGTCCGTAAGTGCATCATCACATATCCAGAAGATCACTGCCAATGCCAGTATGCCGATTGCGGCAAAACGCAGCTTTCTGTTGAACCGTTCTATGCTGTTAATGTTGTTCCGGGTGCGTCCCAACAATTGTTTCATTTCTTCTTCCTTGATGAACTCCTTGCCTTTGAGGTGTTCATCCAGTGCGTTCCACGATTTCTTCAGATCATCCAGTTCCATATCTTATTCCTCCTTTTTCATCTTTTTTAGTTTGTCTTTAATCCGGCTCAGCTTGGTTGCTACATTGGTCACTGTCAGTCCGGTAATTTCCGAGATTTCCTCGTAACTTTTCTCTTCCAGATAAAGCAATATGATCGACTTATCCAGTTGTCCCAGTTGATTGATCATCCGGTACAGTTGCCGGAGCATTTCCGTCAGTTCGTCTTTTTCTTCCGTCAGCCAGTCGGCTTCGCGGGTGAGTGCCACGATTTCCGGAATGTTTTTCTCTTTGCGGATAAAGCTGATGCAAGTGTTCAGTGCGATCCGGTAAATCCAGGTCGAGACTTTGCACTCTTTCCGGAATCTGGGATAAGCCTTCCACAGATTGAGAATCACTTCCTGATAAAGATCGCCGAGTGTGGCGTGCTGGGTGGTATAAAGATAGCACACCTTGTAAATCACCCGCTCGTACTCCCTGACTACGGAGAGGAACTCTTGTTCTACGGGTTCGTTGGCTTGCGGCGGACTGGTGGGGTTCATTGTCTTCTTTTCGGGATTACTTTTGTATGGTTAGTCGCAAAGGAAAGGAAATAATCACAAAATAAAAGCGGAAATTAGTGGGAATTTGGACTATTTCCGGATATTTATTATATTTGGAAACGATAAGAATCTGTGGGTGACGGAGTTTGTCAAGTATGAAACGTTTTAAATAAATCCGTATTTTTATGACTGGATGTACAAGTATGGCTTCAAATAGCGAGGACCTGAAGGCCTTTATTTTATCTTTGGAAGAACAAGCTCTGAAGTTATGGAATCGTGGAAACCCGGATGGGTTTATAGAACTGTCATCTGATGATGTTGTCTATATCGACCCCGCTTTCAAAAACAAACTGGAAGGTAAAAAGGCTCTGGAAGAGTATTATAACAGCATTCGGGGAAAAGTCGAGATTGACAGGTATAAAATGATAGAACCCACTGTATTGCTGTCATCCGATGTCGCTGTTCTGGCATATGATTATGAAGCTTATAGAGATGACCGGACATTCAGGATGCATTGTACGGAAGTATTTAAACTGGATTCGTCTGAACAGTGGAAAATCATACATACCCATTGGTCTTTTTGTCCTGTCTGATAATGGCGGACAGAATGGGAATGGCCGGATCTTTTCCCTACAGGAGGATGCCGGGATATTGAGTCCCATAATATCCCATCCATACCTGAATCATGCTTTCTTCACAACAGTTTGTCTCTGTATCTTTGTAATACTTCTTTCGGATATGTAGTTTTGTCACGTCTTCTTGTATGTTACTGGAAGAGAGGACAGAGGTACTTCGGATTTGTTTGGAATCAAAATGTTCTCTTTTGTTATATTTATAATAAATATTGTAACTTTGCCGGCAATTAACACTATAAATAGACAAAGATGAACAAGAGAAGATTACTGGGCTTGCTCTGCCTGATGGCATTGCTGGCCACCTCCTGTGACAATAAGGGGGATTATTGGGGAGCCATGGAAACTTCCAAGACAACATTGACGCTGGAGCGCATTTGTGATATGGCTACGCTTTCACAAGATTCCGTAAATCTGCTATCTGATATTATGGGAGTGAATACAGAAGAACTGTATCGGGCAGACGCTGTCATGATAGGAAAAGTGACAGGTGGGGAAGCAGGTCATTATTACTATCCCAGGTTTCTGATTGCTAAAGATAAAGAAATGAAGGAAGTGATTATGGAAGCCTATATCCGTCATAATACAGGAAATACCTTTTATGCTTTTCTGGATCCGGATATGCTGACTTTGGGCGAAACTTATTATTGTGCAATGAACGATTATCAGTATGGCTATAGCGGACGCCCGGGGTTGCTGGATCATGTATTGGGCGAAAATTCAAACAAAGAACGTTTTAGTGAAGTAAAAGCATTCCGCCTTTCTGGTCTGCCAAAACTGATTGTACACGATACCCAGTTCACAGGATACAGTTATTATTTATCTGCGGAAGTACGTTTTAAAACCGATGCCGGAATTATAGAGCAAGGTGCTTGTTATAGTTCAGTCAAAGAATTGCCGGAAATTACCGATCAGAAGGCATTGGCACGGGGAACCCGGATGTATAATTACTCGAATTTTGAGGTGGAGGTGATGGACCTGCTACCTGCTACCCACTATTATATACGCCCCTATGTGACTACTGAGGAGGGGACAGGCTATGGGCCGGTGGCTGAGTTCACGACCGAACGGGGTACAGAACCGGTTATCAATAATTTTTCGTTGTATCAATATAATGGTACGGCGGTAGAGTTGTATGCTTCTTTCTATACAAATGATTTCCTTATTACAAATTATGGTTATAGTTATGGCGTTTATTCACAGGAAACGGGAGTGGTGACGAATGAACAGATGATAGAAGTACCTTTTACTGATGATTATAGACAGACGTTTGATGAAATCGTTACCGGATTGCGTCCCGGGACGCTTTATGCTTTCCGTGTTTATGCGAAAAATGGAGTAGGGATTAGTTACAGTAATTACCGGACCATTGAGATCCCTGCAGAATAAAATATAGATTTAAAGAACGAAAACAAATGAAAAGAATAATAATAGGAGTGATTGCCTGTATTTGTGCAATCACCGTGATGGCCCAGGTACAGACACACGATGTAAAAGGAGTAGTATTTGACAGAAAGCAGCAACCCATTGTGGGGGCATTAGTCACAGCCAAAGGGACCAATATCAGCACAATAACCGATGTCGACGGTAAGTTCTTCTTGCAGGAAGTTCCTCTTTCGGTCAAAAAGGTGATTGTTACTTCCATCGGTATGGAGACCCGGGAAGTGGACCTGAATGTACCGGTACAGCTCACCGGAAAGCGTAAGAAGCTTTCGTTTGTGGCACATGCCGGGATCAGCATGAGTAAGTACACTACATATGGTTCCGATTTTAAGGTGGGATATGAGTTTGGTTTGGGTATTGAAGTGCGCATGTCAAAACGATGGGCTTTCCAGCCTACTCTGCAAATTTGTAACCGTGGAGCAGAGTTCAATGCCGAAAGAAACGGTGTGAAATATCAGGAAACTTGGAATCCGGTTTCATTGGATTTGCCGATGTTGTTCATTCTTCGTTATCCGGTAGCCCGTAAAATGAATCTGACCTTTTCTGTGGGACCTGTGTTTTCGTATGGCTTTGCAGGAAAAGTAAAAGCTACGGAAACAGGTAAACCCGATGAAGAGTATGACATTTATAGCAAAGAGTATGAATATGATTATTATGGCGGGAAACATTCTTTGTTACATCCTTTCAGCTTTGGTGTTGCCTATGGCATAGGTGTGGAATACAAGAAGTGGTTGGTAGGTGTTTCTGGAAAGAGTATGTGTTTGGGACAGGATGATGAAGGTTTTGAAGCGAAAGAACATAACCTGGCACTTACTTTGGGACTTACTTACCGTTTCTGATCAAGCGGATATGAATAATCGGATGTTGAATGTAAAAAATAAAAAGATATGAAAAGATATATAGCATTGGCATTGGTCTGCCTGGCACTGACAGACGTTATGGCCCAAAAACAAAAAGTGGTAGAGAAGATCGTGGATGAAGATTACTATCCGGTAGACGGGGCGGTAGTTACCTTGAAACGTACGAACCAACAGGCTGTCACCGATAAAAATGGAGTTTTTGTACTGGAAGAAGTACCTGTCTATTTCGACTCACTACAGGTGACAAAAGGTAAACGCAGCGGATATGTAGATCTCCCGATGCGTATACAAATGCGTACACAAGTGATGCAACGCTTCTCGTTGATCGTGAAGGCCGGAATTGGAGCAGGTAAGTTTATGCAAGGACCCGAATCGAAACTGAAAGACGGTCTTAGTATCTATGGAGGGGTAGGGGCCGATATCCGGATGTCGAAACACTGGGCTTTCCAACCCTCACTTTTGTTGGTTTCCCGTAAAATGAAAGGGTATGATTTCTATGATTATTATACGGAAAATAACGGTGATGGCTCTTCATCCGTTTCTTATGATCAGGTGAGTGGTACTTACAATCCGTTCTATCTGGAGATTCCTTTACTGTTTGCACTGAAGTATAGAATAGGAAATGATCTGAATCTGGTATTCAGTTTCGGTCCTTATATTGACTTGGGGATCAGTGGAGACGTTAAGAAAGAATTTCGCAAGCGTTCTTATGATAGTAGTGGAGATTATAATAGAGTGGAATATGTTACTGAAAACCAGTCATTGTTCGGCAAACGGTTTACCGGAGGATTTGCCTATGGAATCGGAGTGGAATACGGGCACTTCCTGATAGGAGGAACCGGAAGAGTGGGGTGTACTTCATGGAATCACTCGGAAGGTTTTCTGGATGTCGCTTTTGAAATAGGATATCGTTTCTAAGTTCACCATAGATTACACGGATTTTCACAGATTATTGGCAATTATGATCTGTGATAATCTGTGAAATCTGTGGTGATAACGTATTGTATTTAAAATCTGTATCCTACTGTCAGAATCCCTCCGATCGGGTAATGTTTCTCGGTATCGCCTGCGTACAGTGTTCCTCCTTTAACCGGCTCCATGAATCCGTGCTGGAAAGAGGCATTGACCAGGTAATGTTTCCATATTTCAAAACCGATGCCTCCCTGAACCCCGATGTCGAAACGTTTCAACAAGGCATCTTTATTTTTCGCTTCAGCTAAGGAAGAGTAGGATTTGAAAGGGTTATGCGACTCACCTTTATGGCCGCCTTTGTTCGTCAGTTCATACTTTCCACCCATGCCTACGGCTAAATAAGGTCCGATATTGATTACAAACTTAACATGGTTTGACACATCCATCTTAAAAGCTGCCAGAATAGGGATGTCCAGATAAATAGGAGCTATTTTGGCTTTATAAGAAATAGGTTCGGTAGACGAGGACAGCGGAGAATACCCGTCGTACTCGGCAGTTGCTCCTTTGCTGGTGACCATCAGTCCCGATTGGATAGCCCAATGCCTGCTGAAATTATATTCCGCACCGACACCGGCACTGAATCCGGTGCGTTCGTCCAAGCCGTCCGGGCGGCGAAAACTGAACAGGCTGACTCCCGCTTTCACATTCCATGAAAAACCTTTCTCTACGGGCTGGAGCTGAATATAGACGTTGGGAGCTACGGCTACCTCTTTGCGTTCCATGCCTACGTGATAGACAACAAGCTGCTGTGCTGAAGCAGGTGCTTCTGCTATTACAAACTTGCCATCCACGTTGGTTACGGCACCAATATTGGTGCCTTTGACAACAATGGCGGCACCGACGGCGGGTTGGCCGTCACCAACTACAACAGTACCCGCTATCCGCTGAGTCTGTGCAAGGATCACTACGCTACAGGAGGGAAGTAACCATAATAACAGAATAAGAACCTTTTTCATAACTTTTTCTATTTTAAAGTATAGGATCAGTTACAAATATATCGAAAGAAAAGATTTACTGCAAGTTTGCTGCCAGAAATTTACGCATCTCTCCAACGCTTTTTCCTCTTCGCGCGGCATAATCCGCCAATTGGTCTTCACCGATCTTCCCCACCGAGAAATAGTGAGAAGCCGGATGTGCAAACATTAATCCGCATACTGAAGCGTGAGGATACATGGCTCCGTTCTCTGTCAGGCGGATACCGATCTGTTTCATATCAAGAATTTCGTCGAGAATAAAGTTCACAGACTGATCGGGTAAAGATGGGTAGCCTACAGCAGGGCGGATACCCTGGTATTTTTCGACAAGAAGATCGGGAATAGAGAGATTTTCGTCTTTTGCATACCCCCATACTTCTTTGCGGACATATTCGTGCATCTTTTCGGTGGCAGCTTCGGCCAGACGGTCGGAGAGTGTTTGTACCAGAAGATGTTTATAAGGGTCTTGTTCGTAAAGTCCCTCCATATCCGCATCAATGGAAGAGGCAAAAACTCCTACTGTATCAGTGATTCCCGAAGTCAGAGGACGTACAAAGTCGCTGAGGCATAAGAAAGGTTCGTTCTCTTTTTTCTTGACTTGCTGCCGGAGCAGCGGGAAAGTGATACCGTCGATAATCAGGTTGTCTCCGTCGGCATTGGCCGGGCAAAGTTTAAAAACGCTTTTCACTTCAAAGTCCCTGTCCAATTCGTCCAGCATCCGGTTGGCTTCTTTATAGAGTTGCATGGCTTCGGAAGCTTTGCCCCGTTCCTCTTCCGGAAAGGTTGTCAGCCAGGAAGCACGACAGGCGTCACATCCGTGGATATTGGCTATGGCAGCATAACGCGGCTGAAACCCCCAGGCGTGAAAAAAATAAATCCAGTTGATGTAGGGGGATAAATCATGGACACTGAACGATAAACGGTTTTCAAACGCTGAACGATCAACTGTTTCTGAACGATGGACGGGGGATGATGACGGGTTATGCTTTTCCATATTTGACTGTTTTAATGCTGGTGATAATAAGTTTCATTGATCCGTTTGCGTTGGCAAACATGCTTGAATATTCAGTTTCAGATAAATATTCGGTTTTAAATAACAATTCTTTCATTCAGAGACTTATGTAGGTTTACGATTCGTATCGCGAAGGTCCTGCTTTTATCTTTCAATATATTTCCCATTCTTCTGCATTTATCGTTCCCGGTTTACCCCCTTCTCCTTGTTTATCATTTAGATGGTTGATCGTTCAGAAATTGTTCATCGTTTAAAATAGATTTCTTGTCCGCGATAAGCTTCATCTACCTGTCCGTCAGTATACAATAGGTGTCCGTTGGCAAATGTCTTTTCTACTTTCCAGTCAAAGGTACGTCCTTCGAGCGGACTCCATCCACATTTGCTTAAGATTTGTTCTGCACTTACCGTCCATAATGCGTCCGGCCGAACCAGTACCAGGTCTGCCTGATAACCGGGACGAATGAAACCGCGGTTATGGATATTATATATTTGAGCGGGTGCATGGCACATTTTCTCAACGACTTTTTCAATCGTGAAGATACCTTCGTTCACCAGTTCAAGCATACTGATCAGAGAGAACTGGATCATAGGCATGCCTGACATTGCCTTTAACGGGCCTCCTTCTTTTTCACTGAGCAGGTGTGGTGCATGATCGGTGGCAATCACGTCTATCAGGTTGGAGTTGACAGCCTGACGAAGTGCATCCCGGTTGGTTTTAGCTTTGATGGAAGGGTTACATTTGATACGTGTACCTAATTCCGCATAATCTGAAGAGTCGAATAACAGGTGCGAAACACAAGCTTCTGCCGTAATCCTTTTTTCTTCCAATGGAATATCATTATCAAAAAGAGAAAGCTCTTTGGCTGTGGAGATATGCAGGATATGCAGACGAGCGTCTGCAATGCGTGCCAGGCGTACAGCCAGTTCGGACGACTCGTAGCAGGCTGCTATCGAACGTATCTTTGCATGGTAACCCATCGGAAGGGTTTCGTGGTGAACATGGTAGTACTGATAAGGATATTTTTCAATATATTCTCTTACGTATTTCTCCGTATTCTTTTTAATTGTTTCATGATTCTCACAGTGGGCGGCAATCAGCAAATCGGTTCCATTGAAGATGTTCAGCAAGCTGTTCATCTTGTCTACCAGCATATTGCCTGTACTCGATCCCATAAAGAGCTTGATTCCGCATACACGGCTTTTATCCAGTTTGTCAAACTCGGTATAGTTATTGTTTGTTGCTCCGAAATAGCATGAATAGTTGACACTGCATTTCTCGGCAAGCAAATCGAACTTGGCATTGAGTGCGTCCAGTGTGGTGGTTTGCGGATTGGTATTGGGCATGTCCATAATAGAGGTTACCCCTCCTGCTGCAGCAGCCCGGCTTTCGGTAGATATGTCGGCCTTATGGGTTAGGCCCGGATCGCGAAAATGCACATGATCGTCGATGACACCCGGAAGCAGATAGCATCCGTTGGCATGGATTGTCTCTTCACAGGGAGTGACCGGTTTCTGTCCTTTCTCCAGTATCTCGGCTATTTTTTCACCTTCGATGACTACCGAACCGCGTGTGGAGCGTCCTTCGTTTACTATGATGGCGTTTTGTATTAATGTTCTTTTCATATCTTAATTCATTTTGTTTTCTGCGGAAATTTGTGGAACCAGCTGTTCACTTTCAGTTTGATAACTCCAAATACCGCTTCTCCGAAAATACTGCTATTCATTTTTGATGTGCCCAGTTCACGGTTAATGAAAATCACCGGTACTTCGATAATCTTGAACCCGCATTTGTAAGCGGTGAATTTCATTTCTATCTGAAAAGCGTAACCCTTGAAACGGATGTGGTCAAGATCGATGGTTTCGAGTACCTGACGACGATAACACTTAAAACCGGCAGTAGTGTCATGTATCGGTAGTCCGGTAACGATGCGAACATATTTAGATGCAAAATAAGACATGAGGACGCGTCCCATCGGCCAATTCACTACGTTCACTCCGCTTACGTAGCGGGAACCGATGGCTACATCTCCTCCTTGGTTGGCACAAGCATCGTAGAGCCGTGGCAAGTCATTGGGGTTGTGGCTGAAATCGGCGTCCATCTCAAAAATGTATTCGTATGAATGTTCCAGTGCCCACTTGAACCCAGTGATATATGCTGTTCCCAATCCCAGTTTTCCTTTGCGTTCTATCATAAAGAGACGGTCGGGGAACTCTTGCTGCAAGGTTTTTACGATGGTGGCGGTTCCATCCGGAGAGCCATCTTCTATGATAAGAATATGAAAAATCTTTTCCAGTCCGAAAACGGCACGGATAATGTTCTCTATGTTTTCCCGTTCGTTGTAGGTAGGGATGATTACGATGCTGTCCGATGTCTGCATATTGTGTCTAAATTTGAAGACAAATGTAACGCTTTTCCGCTACTAACCAAAGATAGCGCATTAAAACTAAGGATAATTTAGTACTTTTGCGGTGAATTTGCATCACGGGTTACATGGATTCACACAGATTGGAAATTGATTTTGAGCGATCTGTGTGAGTTGGTGCGTTTGTGATGGACTAAAATGCTATTTATGACGATTACTGAACTGCAACATCAATATGCCGGGCACCCGAATGTGGAAGCCTTGAACAAACTGTTAGGGGAGCCCGCAGTCAGACATATCTATTGCGGTGGCCTGTATGCTTCCGCTGCTTCCTTATTCGCTTCGGCACTGGTAGAGAAGAGTCCTTGCCCGTTTGTTTTCATATTGGGTGATCTGGAAGAAGCCGGTTATTTTTATCATGATCTTACTCAGGTATTGGGTACGGAGCAGATTTTGTTTTTTCCTTCTTCGTTTCGCCGTTCGGTGAAGTATGGACAAAAAGATGCGGCCAACGAGATATTGCGTACCGAGGTACTCAGCCGGCTTCAGAAAGGTGAGCAAGGGTTGTGCATCGTCACTTATCCGGATGCGTTGGCCGAAAAGGTAGTCTCGCGCCAGGAATTGAGTGAAAACACATTGAAGTTACATGTGGGCGAGAAGGTGGACACCGGTTTTATCACGGATGTATTACATAGTTACGGGTTTGAGTATGTCGACTATGTGTATGAACCGGGACAGTATGCTGTTCGCGGCAGTATTATTGACGTATTTTCTTTTTCGTCCGAGTATCCCTATCGTATCGATTTTTTTGGTGATGATGTGGAGAGTATCCGTACTTTTGAGGTAGAGTCACAGCTATCGAAAGAGAAAAAGGAAAGCATTGTCATTGTACCCGACCTTGCCGTAACCGGAAAAGTTACTACTTCTTTCCTTGACTTTATTCCGAAAGACACGACTCTGGCAATGCGTGATTTTCTCTGGTTGCGGGAACGCATTCAGGCTGTTCGCGATGAATCGCTTACACCACAGGCTCTTGCTGCACAAGAGGCGGAAGAGAACGGAGGCATCACTCTGGAAGGCAAACTGATTGATGGTAGTGAATTTACTGTCCGTGCCTTAGATTTCCGGCGGATGGAGTTTGGCAACAAGCCAACCGGTACACCGGATGCCACGTTGACTTTCCATACTACGGCACAGCCCATCTTCCATAAGAATTTCGATTTGGTGGCAGAGTCTTTCAAAGATTATCTGAGCCGGGGATACACACTTTATATCTGTAGTGACAGTACGAAACAGACAGACCGTATCAGGGCTATTTTTGAGGACCGTGGAGACCGGATTCAGTTTACAGCTGTGGAACGGACACTGCATGAGGGGTTTGCGGATGACACTCTGAAACTTTGCCTGTTTACGGATCATCAATTATTCGACCGTTTCCATAAATATAACTTGAAGAGTGATAAAGCCCGTTCGGGAAAAGTTGCTCTTTCACTGAAAGAACTGAATCAGTTTACTCCCGGCGATTATGTGGTGCATACCGATCATGGAGTAGGACGTTTTTCCGGTTTGGTGCGTATTCCTAACGGAGATACGACGCAGGAAGTGATGAAACTGGTTTACCAGAATGAAGATGTGGTATTTGTCTCCATCCACTCGTTACATAAAGTCTCAAAATATAAAGGGAAAGAAGGAGAAGCTCCCCGGTTGAACAAGCTGGGCACCGGTGCCTGGGAGAAGTTGAAGGAGCGTACCAAGACAAAGATTAAAGATATAGCCCGTGATCTGATTAAACTTTACTCACAACGTCGTGAGGAGAAGGGGTTTGCATACAGTCCCGACAGCTTTTTGCAACGGGAGCTGGAAGCTTCGTTCATTTATGAAGATACCCCCGATCAGAGTAAAGCTACGGCAGATGTGAAACAGGACATGGAACGGGATATGCCGATGGACCGGTTGGTGTGCGGAGATGTGGGGTTTGGCAAGACGGAAGTGGCCATACGTGCCGCGTTTAAAGCTGTAGCGGACAATAAGCAGGTAGCCGTCCTGGTGCCTACTACGGTATTGGCATACCAACACTTCCAGACTTTCCGTGACCGTCTGAAAGGGCTTCCCTGTCGGGTAGAATATCTCAGTCGTGCCCGTACGGCAGCACAGGCAAAGGCAGTTATCAGAGGATTGGAAACCGGAGATGTAAATATTCTGATCGGTACTCACCGTATTCTGGGTAAAGATGTCAAGTTCAAGGATCTTGGCCTGTTGATCATTGATGAAGAGCAGAAATTCGGTGTGTCGGTCAAGGAGAAACTGCGCCAGATGAAAGTGAATGTGGATACATTGACGATGACGGCAACTCCGATTCCGCGTACGTTGCAGTTTTCATTGATGGGAGCACGTGATTTAAGTGTGATTTCTACTCCGCCTCCCAACCGCTATCCGATACAGACGGAAGTGCATACGTTCAGTGAAGAGGTGATTGCCGATGCCATTAATTTTGAAATGAGCCGCAATGGGCAGGTTTTTCTGGTCAATAATCGTATAGCCAATCTCCCGGAACTCAAAGCGATGATTCTCCGTCGTATTCCAGATTGCCGGATTGCTATCGGGCATGGGCAGATGGAGCCGGTGGAATTGGAGCAGATTATCTTCGGTTTTGTCAATTATGATTATGATGTGTTGATTGCCACCACCATTATTGAGAGTGGAATCGACATACCGAATGCCAATACTATTATTATCAATCAGGCTCAGAACTTTGGTCTGAGTGACTTGCATCAGATGCGCGGACGTGTAGGACGTAGCAATAAAAAAGCTTTTTGTTATTTACTGGCTCCCCCGTTATCGTCGTTGACGCCTGAAGCTAAACGTCGTCTGCAAGCTATTGAGAATTTCAGTGATTTGGGGAGTGGCATTCATATTGCCATGCAGGATCTGGATATTCGTGGTGCAGGAAATATGTTGGGAGCCGAACAAAGTGGTTTTATTGCTGATCTGGGCTATGAAACTTACCAGAAAATATTATCCGAGGCTGTACATGAACTGAAAACAGATGAATTTGCAGAGCTCTATGCCGACGAATTAAAGGGGGAAGGCATCATAAGTGGTGAAGAGTTTGTAGAAGAGTGCCAGGTGGAAAGCGATCTGGAATTGTTGTTACCGGCCAATTATGTGACAGGTAGCAGCGAACGTATGTTACTGTATCGTGAATTGGACGGATTGACTCTTGATAAAGATGTAAATGCTTTCCGTTTACGGTTGGAGGATCGTTTTGGCCCTGTTCCTCCCGAAACGGAGGAATTGTTACGTATTGTACCGCTAAGGCGTCTGGCTGCACGTTTGGGAGTGGAAAAAGTATTCCTGAAAGGGGGGCGTATGACTCTGTTCTTTGTCAGCAATCCGGATAGCCCGTATTATCAGAGTGCCGCTTTTGGCAAGATGATCGATTATATGATGAAATATACCCGCCGATGCGATTTGAGGGAGCAGAACGGACGTCGGTCTATGTTGGTGAAAGACATTCCGAATGTGGAAGCCGCCGTCAGTGTGCTTCAGGAGATAGTGGCATTGCCGGTGAGAGAAAAAGAATAGACAGTTCACTTCGGAGGATACAGAGGATAAATTTTATCTTCAAAGAGCGAAACTTTTGTGTCCTCTGTGTTCTCCGGAGTGAATAAAGCATGAATTATCTTTTTCCGTACAACTTGTCTATCAGGTCTGCCCGTCCGATGCGGCGCAGTTCATTGATGATGTTCCGTCGTTCTTCCGGTTTATACCAAAAAAAGAATTGTCTTTGGGCCAATTTTTCCCGTTGGGTTTTGGCACTGAATACCGGTTCGAGTGTGTATGGGTGGAAGCCGGTGTACCAGGCTTCGGTAGCTACGGTCATAGGGGTGGGAGTGAAGTCCTGCACCTGTTCCAAATGAAAATCCTGCCGCTTGGTAATTACTGCCAGCTCTGCCATATCCTCTTCTCTACATCCGGGATGGCTGGAGATGAAATAGGGGATTAATTGTTGGCGTAAGCCAAGTTCCCGGTTGATTCTGTCAAATATCTTTTTAAACTCCCCGAATTGGCTGAAGGCAGGTTTACGCATGATACTCAGTACCCGGTCACTGGTGTGTTCCGGTGCTACTTTCAGGCGGCCACTGACGTGGCGTGCTATTAGTTCGCGGGTGTATTCCGCCGTACTTTTATTGACGGAAGGGTCTTTGCTTTGATGAAGCAGTAAATCATAGCGTACTCCGCTGCCGATAAAGCTCCGTTTGATTTCCGGTAAAGAATCTACTGCATGGTAGATATCCAGCAATGGCCGATGATCTGTATTGAGGTTCGGGCATACTTTGGGATGGATACACGAAGGACGTTTGCAACGTTTGCAAAGTGCCAGGTCTTTTCCACCCATTTTATACATGTTGGCAGAAGGTCCTCCTAAATCGCTAAGATTTCCTTTGAAGTCGGGTAGTTGTACCACCTCTTTTACCTCTTTCAGAATGCTCTCTTTGCTTCGGCTCACAATAAATTTTCCCTGGTGGGCGGAGATCGTACAAAAGGCACATCCTCCAAAACATCCCCGATGGATATTGATGGAGAATTTAATCATGTCGTAAGCCGGAATACGTTTTCCCTTGTATTTGGGATGGGGTAAGCGTGTATAAGGAAGATCGAATGAATGGTCCAATTCTTCCTGTGTCATCGGTGGATAGGGTGGGTTTACCACTACTACTTTGTTGTCTACAGCTTGAATAATCCGGGCTGCTGCATATTTATTGCTTTCTTCTTCAATGTGCCTGAAATTGGCGGACTGCTTCTTTTTGTCAGCGAGGCATTCTTCGTGGGAATGGAGGGCAATATCTTGCTCATCAGGCTCATATTCATCGGTCAGATAAGCAATTTGCGGAATAGTAGTCAGTGAAGAACGACAGATGTTAAACGGTGAAGTCGTACTGTCCCGGTATTCATTGTGTGTTGTTAATCTGCGGACCAGTTCGCAAATGGGCTTTTCACCCATACCATAAATCAGCATGTCGGCACCACTTTCACAAAGGATGCTTTTTTTAAGCTGATCTTGCCAATAGTCATAATGGCTGAGGCGGCGCATACTTGCTTCAATACCTCCTAAAATGACCGGTACATCGGGATAGAGTTTTTTCAGGATCTGACTGTACACGATTGAGGGGTATTCCGGTCGCATATCCGGACGTCCGTCCGGTGTGTAGGCGTCATCGCTGCGCAAACGTTTATTAGCTGTATATTTGTTCACCATGGAGTCCATGCAACCTGCGCTGATGCCGAAAAAAAGGCGGGGACGTCCCAGTTTGCGGAAGTCGCGCAAGTCGTCACGCCAATTGGGCTGAGGTACGATGGCCACCCGTAAACCTTCGGCTTCAAGGATACGGCCGATGACGGCCGCTCCGAAGGAAGGATGGTCTACATAAGCATCACCGCTAAAAAGGATGACATCCAGTTCGTCCCAGCCGCGAAGCTCTACTTCTTTCTTAGTGGTGGGTAACCAATCAGTAAGTCGATATTCTTTCATGGGAGCAAAGATACGGATAATTTTGCTATACGAGGGCACGGATAAAGCAGAAGATGAACCAACCACATACGGCCACCTTCAGCACAGTACCCAACAGAAAACCTGCAAATGCTCCGAATCCGGCTTTCAGGGCGTATTTGGTCTCTTTACCGCCCAGCAATTCGCCTGCTACTGCACCTACAAACGGACCGATGAATACCCCCCAGGGAGGAAACAGGAAAATACCGGCAAAGGTACCGATGATACATCCCCATTTACCCCATGAAGTACCTCCGAGCCTTTTCACTCCAAACATTGGAATGAAATAGTCGAGTATTTGTATCAGTACCACAATGAACAGCCAAAGGAACAGTTGCGGAATAGTGAAGGAAACTTTATCGGTGAAGTGTAGACATACCAATGCCAGATAGGCAACAGGAGGTCCCGGCAACATGGGGACAATACATCCGGCCAATCCGACAAGCAGGCAGATACTGCCCAAAATAATCAGGAATAAATTCATGCGCTCAGCCGATTCTTTTAATAATAGCAATGAATTCCTCGTTGGTCATTCCGAAGTCTTGCTCACGATAGTTCACGAAATCCTCCAGATAGTCGCTGGCTATGGTTTCAAGAACTTCCTTACCGTTAAGTCCTTCTTCATCAAGCATAAAACGGATCATACCCTGATAGGCATGAATCGTTTTTAAGCGCTGTTCGGCTCCGGCTACTCCCATCATTTGACAATGATGCTCGTTGCGGGCAATAAGATAAACGGTAGCGTAGAACTTTTCTGCGCTACCGAATGTATTTTTTATTTTTTTGATTGCCGTTACCGGCCATTTCTTTATTTGATTTTGTACTTCGCTCATAAGATAGTAAACTGTAAAGTCATCCGCTCTCCATCATATATTTCGCGGAATCCGATACCTTGTTCTGATAAATATTCCTTAAGATCCTGAAATGCGGCTACCTGATCCGTTACAATCTCCATCTTGTCACCGGAACTGGCATTACACATCGCTTTTATGGCCGGAATCAACGGGCTATAGTTTGTCATTCCGCAGGTATCAATGGTAATCATACTTCCTCCTCTTCTTCTGCTTCCTGCTTCGATAGCCAGGTGAGATAAAGTTTGATGAGTTGCTGCAACCCGAATGCTTTCATATTATTGTGATAAATCACGTCTATGCAGAGGTCGAGCAGGTCCTTACTGTCTTCTTCCTGGCTTGCTATCAGCGAACGTATATTCAGTTTCAGCTTCTCCAAAACGGCTTCATCTACGATGCCATTGCTGTCTATCAGATGCTGGAATAGAGAGTATTTTTCGATGGTTACCAAATTCTCTTCAGATATTTCCATGCTGCGTGTACCGCTCGGATTTGCTTGTATTGTGTACATAGTGTTTTTATTTTAATAGTTATTATTAGGAGCAAAGATAGAATTTAAAATGAAGAATGGAGTATGCAGCAGGGATTTTTTTTGATGAATTCATATTTTCATAGAATTCCCTCCGTGAGCAGACATGCTCACGGAGGGAACCTTATGACTGTTTATCCGTCAATTGTCAAGGCCATGGCTGAACAATAATCTGAATGGTTTGCCGTCCTAATGGGGGCTGCCCCGGATTGAGCGGATTGTACCATTTCATATTAACCTGATATCTTCCTGCCATAACTCCTTTTATACGCAGAATAATCATAGGCCCAAGTACGTATGACTCTTCCTGTTCTATGCCTTCCGGTGGATTATCGCATTCCCATACCATTGATCCAAACATGGGATATGGAATATCAGCTATTTCACCCACATGAAGAAAGACCTGAGTTGGCAGTGGGGGAGGCGGAACATGAGGAGGTGGAATATCTTGTTCGATTCCTTCCACCTTTAAAATCGGAATGTTCACGGAAGGGCTGTATGCATAAGCTACACCTCTACAAAGTAGCATGACTACTACTAAAAAAAACATTTTTGTTTTCATAATTATAAAAAATTGGTTCATCTAAAATGCCACAAATGATTATCCAATCATAAATAATCAGATTAGAAGACTCTATTATGAAATTAGAAAAAGATAAGATGGCAAAAACAGTAATGGTAATGGGACAACCGAATGACGGCAGGAACAAAAACGATAGCAGCCATTATGTCAGATGGCAGTAAATCTTAAAATAAATTCACGTAAATAACAGACATTATGACAGTTTTGTCTGCAAAGAACTTGTTCTTTGCAGACAAAAGACTAATACCAAATACCGGGACATAACCATGTTTATTGAAAGTTTATTTTTCTCCGAAGAATTTTAGTATTGCTGCCATTACTGTGGCACGGTCCGTTTCGCTTTCAATGCTTTCGAATGGGAATCCCATTGCGAATACCCGATAATCTCCTTTATAGGCAATTCCGGCACTGCGTTGCCCGGGTTGATATGCGAATACCGGGAAAGCAGAGCCTACCGGCACAATGCAGTCGGGAGCAGTTACCGCATAAGACTTTTCGTTAGGCAAGCGGGGAATCTGTATGGTACCTCCCAGGCCCGAGATCTGTCCGGAACGGGTATCACTTAATGAACTCTGATAGCCGTATTTCAGTACAGTCTCTGTGAATTCTCGGTTACCTTGCGAATTACTCATGTCGCTGCCTATATAGGATCCGCTGACAAGCAGGTTTCCTCCTGACTGGCAATAAGCTGTCAGTAAGCGCTGCATAGGTGAAGAGAATGTTTTATAATACGTTTTGCGGGCCGGATCACTTTGGATATCATCTTTCTCCAGGCCCAGAATGAAATCTACGATCGGATAGTGTTCCAGTTGGACACGTCCGTTTTCAACGGCTTCGTCACTGCATGAAACGAAGCTGTAGTTTCCGGCAGCCTGAATCGCTTTGCCATGTATAAATGGATAGTCGAAGGTATTCCCGGCAATTTTCATTCCTTCCAGTTCGCCGCCGCTATAACCCAGGCTTCCTTTTCCTTCTTTTCCAGCTTGAGAGCGATCAAAGTCTGTTTGTGCTCCGCAAAACGAAATATTATATTGGTAGGCGACACCGGGATCTTGTTCCAGATCAAAGCCTGCTTCATCCGGTGTGTCAATAACTGCCGGTCCGCTTAACCGATTGAAACCGTTAATGATAAGCACTTTTCCGTGTTCTCGCTTGGCTTTGTAGGCCGCCAGAATTTCAGACGGGAAACTTTCTCCTCCCCGATTGACAGCCGTAACCTTAAATGAATAAACCAGACCCGGTTCTATTTTTAGAGAGTACGAAGGCTTGTCCACACGTACCCCGTTGTCGAAACCACCATATCCGATGCGGGTGTATACTATATATTCACGAGGACGGGCAGTGGGTTCCGATGGATCATTCTCTCCCTGCCATGAAAGTTCCAGAGTATTTTTCTTTTTACCGAATCCGATGGCAAAGTTGCTTACGGGAAGTGGTTGTACCACATACTCTTTGTTGTGCTGGCTGCTGACAAATTGCAGTACGGCTTTATAAATGGCGCGTCCTACGGTAAACTTGAAATTCGGATCGTGTCCGAGTTTCATGTCGGCAAAGTTCTGGTGCGACAGTAACTCGATGATGGTGGATGGGGTGGCAGGCAGGCGGGTTTCGCTGTAATTGCGGTCCCACATGCTGCGTCGGGTCCATTGTATATTAAAGTTGGCACGAATATCCTTTTGTATTTGGGTAAGCATGAGGTCGGCCAGATCCCGCGAAGCATATCGGTTATTTCCCGAGTTGAGCAGTCCGTTATTGAAGTTGGTTGTATAGATGCCGAGTGACCCTACTATATCGTCCGTTTTACTGTATCCGGCATCACTGTGTAGTGCCACATTCATTTCTAACGGTACACCCAATCCTTTCTGTACGGGATTGAATACGGAGCCCCCCGACAGATAATTGATGGTGTTGGAGCGTGCATTGATGTCGTCTGCATAATCGTTTTCTCCCTGTTTTCCTCCGTAAACGTCATAAGGCATTCCTGCCCATTGGGTGGAATAACGCGCACCCTCCAGATAGCGGGGTAATCCGCTCACTGTAGTACCCCGGACAATGTTTCCCATTCCTCCGCCGAAACGTACGGCGTCGGCACAGACAACTCCGCTTTCATTGCTTTCATTGCTCAGTACCACCATGCCGTAATCATTGCTGCCTTTGTCAAACTCAAATGTACCAAGGTATACCCATGTGCCACTGCCTATCTTCTGGTTGACTTTGAATTCCGTTACACCACCTTTGTGAAATACCAGATACTTGGCGTCACTGACGCTATTGGGGAGTGTTTGGTAAGATACATATACCGCATAATTTCCCGCTTCGGGAATGGTAGGTATCCATTCGGCGAATGCCTTATTCTTTTTCTTTTCTGTACGGGTGAAGCGTGCGGTACCTGTCAGGAAGGGATTTTCTCCATCTTTGTAGACAGATTTTCTTTGTGCGAATCCATAACCGTTTGTTTGATTCCAACGGGCCTTGCGGCTTTTCATTTCCAGATAGATGGAACCGTTTCGGGTGTCATTGTCTACAATCACTTCATTTTTCTGAGTATCCCGTTCACGCGGAGTATAAACATTAGCTCCAGCGTTTTCAAGCATGGGAATGACATAAGGCAGGATGAAAGATTGCGTGAATAAGTCTTCTGTGGTACAGAACAGTCGCGGACGTTGCCAACTCCATTCGCCTTTATCGTTTTTGAAATATTTGCCATGGCTTTGCCAGAGGGAGATGTGACGGTTTTGCAGTCCTTTGGTTACTTCATAGGGGCGGGAAACATTTTTTACCCAAGGTGCTCCTTTGTATTCCGCATTCGAGAGTCGCGACTTATCTTTCTTTTTCCCACGAAAGAAGTTGGGGACTAACTCTTCGATGGGTTGGTCGTTGACATAAACCGTGGTTCGGAAAAAGCGTACAGGGCCCGGAAGTAACTCTGCTATCTGATGGTAGATTTCATCTACTGTTTCCGATAGAAAGGGCTGATAAGCAAAACTTTCGGAAGCATAGATGGATAGTTTTTTACCTTCAAAGTCAATATCTACGCTTTTTAACTTACTACTTCCGGTATTGGCAGATGCCGGGATGTAAGTCTCAAAGTAATTGCTAAGCCGTTCTTTTACGCTCTTTTCAATTTCTTGCGCAAATAAGATACCTGTGCCCGTAAGGAGCAACAGGAGGAGTATACATAGTTTTTTCATATATTCGGTTGAGTAATAGTCCGGGTACAAAAATAGAAGAAATAAATGAAAAACCGGTGATCCCGATAAGTCATTAGCAATTCAGACTGTTAATGAACCGTTTATTCGGTATACAACGCCCTTAGTCTGTCGATATCTGCTCCTAATTGATTTCTCAGGAAGTTCTCCAGACCTTGGTAATCGGAATCAATAGCCTGGAAGGCTGCTTCCAGATATTCCTTACGCACGGTGGTAAGAGGCGCGAATTCGGGATGGGCCTGTACGATCGCATCGTATTTGCCTTTTAGGTATTCGGCAGACAGCATATAATCTTCCATAATCACTTTTCTGTCTACACCCAATGCTCCCAATAATAATGCGGCGGCAATACCGGTACGGTCTTTTCCGGCCGAACAGTGAAATAAAAGAGGAGTGTTCCGTTCTTCCGAAACAATCCGGAAAAACTCCCGGTAAGTATCCTGGGCATTTTGGATGATATAGACGTATGCCTGTTCAAGTATTTTCGGAATGTTGTTCAGGTTGAAGTGAGCCATGTCGGTCATGTCACCGGCTTCGATGGACAGAGGAATGTATTGCGTTACCGTTGCCGGTATTCTGTCTGCTGCCACTTTCTTTTCCTGTATACTTCTGAAGTCAATATCCGTACGGATGGATAAAGAGGCAAGATAGGCCAGGTCGGATTCTGTCAGTTTATTGAGATCGCCCGAACGGATAAATGTTTTCCACTTTACGTGTTTATGGCCTGCTGCGGGATAACCTCCCAAGTCGCGCATATTATATGCTCCCTCGACAGGGAGAAGACGGAGATATTCTTCTTGTTTCATGTATGATTTGTCTTTTTATTAAAGAAAAGAAGAGTGAAGAGTCTCAAACTCCTCACTCTTCTTTATTTTTATTTCACTAATAAGCTCTGATTATAGTGGAATGTATTCCACAAATGCTTCCATTGCTTCGTAAGAGGCCAATCCCAAGCTGTCGTAAAGAGCTGCGGTACCCCGGTTGCGGTCTTCGCTACGTTGCCAGAACAGGCGTTCGTCATTACCCAGGAACGGAGCACTTTCCATCTGGGACTGGTGCTTCAGGATGGAGTTACGTTTTGCACGCAATTCTTCCGGACTGATAGGCACAGCCATTTCGATGTTTTCGATTTCCCATTCGGCCCATGCACCACGATACATCCAGATACGGCAATCTTTCAACCATTCGGCTCCTTCTTCTTTTTCAAGGTCTACAGCAGCAAATACGGCATCTGTACACACACGGTGTGTGCCGTGCGGGTCAGCGAGGTCACCGGCTACAAAAATCTGGTGAGGTTTCACTTCACGGAGCAGATTGCGGACGATTTCTACGTCAGCCTCGCTGATCGGATTTTTCTGGATTTTACCGGTTTCATAGAAAGGCAGATCCAGGAAGTGACAACGTTCCAGTGGGATATTATTATAGGTACAAGCTGTACGTGCTTCACCACGGCGAATCAAGCCTTTGATGGTCAGGATATCGCGTGTATCCATATCACCGTCTTTCTTATCCTTCAGGAATTTACGGATTTCGGCATATTTTTCACTGATCACCTGATCTTCACTGTTTATAAAGATTTGGTTGAATCCGTTGATGAAATGCATGAAACGAACTACTTCCTCATCACCTACGGCAATGTTTCCGGAAGTCTGATATGCTACATGGACTTCATGCTTCTGTTCTACCAGACGGCGAATCGTACCTCCCATGGAGATCACGTCATCATCGGGGTGTGGAGAAAATACGACAACCCGTTTCGGATACGGTTTGGCACGTTCGGGACGATAGGTGTCGTCTGCCTTCGGTTTGCCACCCGGCCATCCGGTGATGGTGTGCTGCAGATCGTTGAATATCTTGATATTTACGTTATAAGCAGATCCGAATAGGGCAAGCAGTTCGCTCAGTCCGTTTTCGTTATAGTCTTTGTTGGTCAGTTTCAGGATTGGTTTTCCGGTCAACTGGCACAACCATACAATAGCACTGCGGATCAGTTTATCGTTCCATTCGCAAGAGGTGACCAGCCATGGACGCTGAATACGTGTCAGGTTGGAAGCTGCCGACAAGTCGATGGCTACATGTGCATTGTTGTGAGTCTGTAAATAAGATGCCGGAATGGTATCTGTTACATTACCTTCCACACACTCTTTCACCATGTGCGCCTTTTCTTCACCCCATGCCAGCAGATAGATTTTCTTTGCTGCCAAAATAGTGGCCACACCCATTGTAATGGAACTGATTGGCGTATTATCAATGGTTCCGAATATTTTGGATGCTTCATTGCGTGAACCGCTGTCCAGCAAAATCAATCGGGTGGTAGAATTCAGGCGTGAACCTGGTTCGTTGAAAGCGATATTACCTACGCGGCCGATGCCCAGTAAGGCGATATCGATACCGCCGAAACTCTCGATGCGCTGTTCGTACAGGCGGCAGTATTCAAAGATGGTATCTTTAGCGATCGTACCATCCGGAGTGAAGATATTCTGCTTGTCAATATCAACGTGATCGAGGAACATCTCTTTCAATGCGTTGAAATTGCTGTTGATAGCGTCTTGGGACAATGGATAGTATTCGTACATATTGAATACGATTACATTACGGAAACTGAGTCCCTCTTCTTTGTGCATGCGAATCAATTCGGTGTATACGCTGCGTGGTGAATTTCCACCCGGCAATGCCAGTACGCAGAAACGTCCTGCTTTTTGTTTATCGCGAATGACCTGTGCTATTTCGCAAGCGATATGATTTGCACCTTCTTCCACAGACTCATAAATATCTGTAGGAATTTTCTCTAATCGGGTTAATACCGATCTCTCGAATGCATTCTCCGGTCTATAATACCTGGGGGAGACCCTGTTGAGTGTAATCTGAGAACTAAGATTTGTCTTCATAAGTTTGTTATTAATTAAGTTTGACTGAGTCTTTGTCGTTATCGGAAACTCTGAACAAATATATATAAAAACAATCAACTATGCGATAAGGTTGACAGGGAATTTAAATTAAAATCTTTTTTTACCTATAAATGGGGAGGAGGGGAGTGATAAAACGATGAAGGTTAAACGATAAACGGTGGACAATGAACAGGCTGCGTTATAATGGTCTGTTCATTGTTCACCGTTTATGTTCAAAAAACGTCTATTCGATTAAAACAGCGTATTGGTTTCAGGCACCAGCTTACCCATGGCCCATACGGCTCTTACGTTGAGGTCCTCATCGAGTACCAGGATATCGGCATCTTTGCCTTTTTGCAAGGAACCCTTACGGTCGTATACACCCATGATACGTGCCGGGGTTTCAGAAGCCATACGGACTGCGTCTTCCAGTGGAATTTCTGCTTTCTGTACGACGGTACGAATCAGGCGGTCCATTGTGGCAATACTTCCTGCCAAAGCAGAATGGTCGGCCAACTTACATACTCCGTCTTCGATAATAACACGCGGGTCGAAAGCTTCTTTGCTGTCACTGTCGGCGCAAGCAAGGGCATCTGTAATCAGGCAGGTTCTTTCTACACCTTTTATTTTATATACAAGTCTCAGGATAGTAGGAGGTACATGGATTCCATCGGCTACTACTTCTACGGTCATATCATCCAACAGATAAATACTTTCGACTGTACCTTCATACTTGTATTCTCTGCGCTTGTGGAAACCGGGCATTGCATTGTAGAAGTGGGTGGCATGGGTATATCCGGCTTCATATGCCGTACGGATGTCTTCAAATTCGGCTTGTGTATGTGCCACGGAAGGGAGAATGCCTTTGGCAGCAATATATTTTCCGAACTGCATGGCTCCCGGAAGTTCCGGAGCGGCGTCCCAGCGCTTGATGCAATGATACTGTTCTACGATCGGAATATATTCATTCGGATCAGGGTTCTTGATGTTCTCGGGAATTTGTCCTCCTGCCATTTTCATGTTCAGGTAATGACCTTCAAGGTGCAGTCCCAGAATAGGGCTGTTTTTCTCTTCCATCAGTTTGGTGCAGGTTTCAGCAGCTTGCTGGATCATGGGGACTGTAGATGATGAAAGTGTAGGAAAGATACTTGTAGTGCCATGTTTCATGTGAGTATGGACCGCTGCCCGGAAGGCATCTTCCGTGCATTCCATAAAGTCGCGGCCTCCACCACCATGCACGTGGATTTCTACCCCACCGGGAACTACATACATACCTTTGACGTCAATAAGTTCAGCTCCGATAACGGCCAGATCGCAGTTTGTGACTTCTAAAATCTTATTGTCTCTGATAAGCACGGAACCGTCTTTCATCCATCCTTGGGGGGTGAGTATACGTGCGTTAATTAATTGGGTTAACATTCGTGTTATGAGTTAAATTAGGGTTTGTTTTTTGGTACAATAAATTGATTGTCTGGCAAAATTAGATACTTTTTTGCATTTATATACTATAATTCAAGAGATATTTTTATTAAATGCGGAAATTATGTCCTGTAGATTTAATAAAGGAGAAAAGAGTCTGCGTCTTTCCAGCCGGGGAATTTATGGCGAAAGGCAGTGAGGGTTTCTATATCAAGTTCGATGGTTTGTATCTTTTCTTCTGAGTCGGGAGTCCCTGTCAGTATCTCGCCTTTAGGACTATACAAGGCTGAATATCCCGGATAGTGAAGTCCGTTGCCGTCTCGTCCTGTACGGTTCACACCGCATACGTAACATTGGTTCTCGATAGCGCGTGCGCAAAGTAGTGTATTCCATGCATGGATGCGTGGAGTAGGCCAACTGGCTATGTAAATAAGAAGGTCGTATTCGTTGTTTATATTCCGGCTCCAGACAGGAAAGCGAAGATCATAACAGACCTGAAGGCAGATATTCCACCCCCGATAGGGGACGATCACCCTCCGGTTGCCTGCCGAAAAGTGTTCAGTTTCGCATCCCATGCGGAAGAGATGGCGTTTGTCATAGTAAAATTCCTGACCGTCCGGAGTAATCAGAAAGGCCCGGTTATAATAAGCACCTGCTTCTTCGCAGATGAAACTTCCGACCAATGCGAACTGAAACTCTGCGGCATACCCTTTGAGGGTCCGGATGGTGAAACCGGAAATCGGTTCGGCCAATGTCCGGCTGTTCATGCTGAATCCCGTTGTGAACATCTCCGGTAAAACAACAATCTCCGTTGTTCCGCGAAGAGGAAGTAGCTTTTCGCGGAGCAAACGGAGATTTTCCTGTTTATTTTCCCAGATAATATCTGTTTGTACAATCGAGATTTTCATAAATCATTCAACGTCTCCAATAGAGAAGTTTTCGGGGTGTTTCCCTTTGAAATCTTTGAAATAAAGTTTTATTTCACGCATGTCCTTGTCAATATCTCCACTTGGCATGACTGCTTTAGTCGACGTAATGGTCTTGGTTGTATAGTCGATGCCGACCAGGACAATGGGTACCTGTGCTTTGAGCGCAATGTAATAGAAACCTTTTTTCCAGTTGGGGTTGCGTTTACGCGTTCCTTCGGGAGTAATAGCGAGGTGAAACTTTTTGCTGGTATTGAAGTGATGAACCATTTGCTCTACCAATGAGGTCTTGCGACTACGATCTACAGGAATACCTCCTACAGCTCTGAAAAGCAGCCCTAAAGGAAAAAAGAACCATTCTTTTTTCATCATGAAACTGGTCTTTCCTCCCATGGCACCGTAAAATAGTTTACCAATAAACAAATCTAAATTAGTGGTATGGGGAGCTGCGCAAACTACACATTTATCATATTTGGGTACTGTCACGTTCATCTTCCATCCCAGCAGGCGATAGTAAATAAAGCTATATATTGCTTTTTTCATTCTTAGTTCAGTTTCGCGATGGCGTCAATGATTTCGTTTACTTTTGCATTGAAGTCTACACGGAATTTTTTGTAGAATCCTTTCACATTTCCCGGTTCGGTGTGGCTGATACGGCTGATAAATTCATCCTGCATTTTCAGGATTTCCGCCATCAGTTCGTCAGCTTTTGCTTTATCTGTACCCGGTACGAACATGCTGTTGATCAAACACTCTGAAAATAATTCACCTGCGATATAGTTTACGTTCTTTTTAAGTTCTCTTCTCTTTGCCATAATTCTAAATGTTTTATGTGAGTATATAGAAAATATTTTCGGTAAAGATAACGACTTTCTTCGGTTCTGAGTAATAAATTTGAAATAATTAAATAATTCCGTGCTATGTCTGTCTTGTTGTTTGGTGGTTACAGACGCATTTTAGCAGAGGGTGTAGCCATCCGTATGCCGGGGCTACACCCTATTGGCGGGAGGGCTACACCCTTTACCTCGTGGGGCTACACCCCCTGCCGGAAGAAAGAGGTTGGTATTGTCAGAAAGAAAATCCCAGGTTTACGTAAAATCCTACGTCCTTGGATTGGTTGGAATACCCCAATGATGCTTCTAATGGACCGAACATGCTGTCCAAGCCATATCCGATGCTACAACCGTAAATCCGGTTGCCCTTCAGGATCTTGAAAAAATTATCGTCACTCAAGGCAAAGTTTCCGGCTAACGTTATATAATGTTTGCTCCCCATGCGTTGGCGCAGCTTTAGAGAAGCCACGGCAACGGAATTGTGCGTTAATTCTATATTGTAAATTCCGGCGAACGGGAGTTGCTGGGGCAAATAACGTCCGAACACGTCACTTCCCAACGCATTCTCGTAGGCATAAGGAATTTCCTGCCCGATCAGTACTCTGCCGTAAATAGCCGGGATCAGGGCCAGACGGTTGCTGACAGAGAACACACTTTCCCAGGAGGCACTGAGTGCGGAGAAGGGGGCATGTCCGTTATATCGGGCGAAGTTGTCCGTATACAATGAATAAGCACCGGAGAAGTTGCTGCCTTTGGATGGGAAGTATCCTTTGTCGAAGGTGTTGTAACGTAACTGCGCAAAATAACTGATGAAGTATTCGGAGTTGACATCCATTGTAAATTCCGGTTTCTTGAAAAGGAAATCTTTGTATTTGAAATACTCGATTCGTGCGCCGAATCCAAACCGGAGATTTTTATACCACACATCCGAAAATCCGAATTCACCCAGATGATATTTATAAGTTGTGTTGTAGGCACGGTCGCCATGATCATAAATGTTGATGTCATTGTACTGGAACATGTACGAGAAATTGATGTTTCTTTGTTGCATGGGTTCCAGGGTATAATCTACCCGGGCCATGTATCGTTTGCCCAGTCGTCCGGTAACAGAAACTTTGGAAGGAATGTGGGTCTTTAATTGTGCTGTGGCATTTATCAATAGCGAAGCTATCTCTTCCGAGTCGAAGCGGAGACCTACATTGATAGTTTTCTCATACTTTTTCTCTAACAGGAAGGTTAAATTATAGCCTTCAGGGGTATTGGTTAACGTGTAACTGGCGTTTGAGTAAGATTGGTTCCCGCGCAGAATGAATAGTGCTTGTTCAATCTGTCGCATGCTGATTTCACTGTTTTCTTGCAGTTTGCATTTTTTCATTAACCACTTCTTGTCGTTTTCTTCTACATCAGAGAAAGTAATTTCCTTCACTGGCAAAGTCCGGGTGCTTGAAAATAAGGTATAAGGACCATGTGACTCGGGTTTGAAAGTGTCTGCAATACCGATTTTCTTTTTAAGAGCGAGCAGGGAGTTCCATTGCTTACGAGCTGCCTCTTCTCCTCGGTGCATCAGAGAATCAATGGCCGAAGGGGTAAAACTGGCCGAAGAATATCCCTCAACGTTCACCTTTATATAGGTATCGGTCAGGCTGATATTTTTTTGATGATTGTTTTTGGTCGTCAGGTCAATGATTTGGGAGAGTATGTCCGGAGCACTGTTAAGTTTGTCGATCCCTTTCAAGTTGTTTTGCACATCTACACCGATGATAACATCGGCGCCCATCGATTTGGCTACATCTACGGGATAATTGTTAATCATGCCGCCGTCAATCAGAATCATGCTATCCTTGCGCACAGGTGTGAACACTCCGGGAATCGCCATGCTGGCTCGCATTGCTGTGGCAAGCACTCCATTGTGGAATACAATCTGTTCGCCATTTACGATGTTTTGTGATACGCACGCAAAGGGGATAGGCAGTTTGTTGAAATCAACGGAATCATGATAGCCTACTGTCAGTTCCGTAAATAGGTTGGCCAGATTCTGTCCCTTTATGATTCCACCGGAAACGGCGTCTTTGGGGCTTTTGGTAAAGGGGAATGAAAAGACATATTTTTCTGATTTTTCGCGTTCGTTGAGTGACATGGCACTACGCTTTACACGATCACTGAGTAAAAACATCCAGTCTTGTTTGCGTACCATACTGTCCAGTTGATGCGGAGTATATCCGATGGAGTATAATCCACCGATTATGGATCCCATACTGGTGCCTACTATATAATCGATTGGGATGCCGGCTTCTTCAATGACTTTCAGAGCCTGGATATGTGCTACCCCTTTCGCACCTCCTCCGCTGAGTACCACTCCGACTTTTTTACGTTGCTGTGCCATAGCGGGCAATGCCAGAAAAAAAGCCGGTAACAGAACTAATATCAGTGACAAATGTTTTTTCATTATAGTGTTATTTTTATGAATGCACTACAAATTTATATTATTATTTGGTAAGTAAGTAGTGAATGACACTAAAAGTGCAAGTTATGGAACTTATGCAGAAAAGAATTATCTTTGTGACCCTTTTGTGGAATAATTCCCCAATCAGGGACACAATTCCACACTTTGGATAAACGGCAGTTATGTTCGGAAGATCACTAAAACAGCTTCTTCAGGGCATTGGAGAGAGCTTTTTAGTTAAAAAGATATATTCGGGACATAGTTTGGTATCTGATTTGTAAAGTAGCTAAGAAAGGATAAGTTAATTTTAATAATACAAACAAGCATGAGACTATTTTTAACGAGAAAAGAGCTGAAACTAAGGAGAAAAAGAACAATAGTGGGCATCGTCTGTTTGGCTTTGGTGGTAGGCATTTACTGGGTTCTGACGCGGCCACATAAAGCAAAGCCGGAGATACCTACTGTGATTGTAGAACCGGCAGAAAGGGACAATGTAGAGATTTTCGGAGAGTATGTGGGGCGTATACGTGCACAACAGTTTGTCGAAGTTCGGGCGCGGGTGGAAGGATATCTGGAAAGTATGCTTTTTGCCGAAGGAACGTATGTGAATAAAAATCAGGTGCTGTTTGTGATCAATCAGGATCAGTATCGTGCCAAAGCAGATAAGGCACGGGCACAATTGAAAAAAGATGAAGCACAAGCATTGAAGGCAAAACGGGATTTGGAACGTATCAAGCCGTTGTATGCGCAAAATGCGGCCAGTCAGTTGGATCTGGATAATGCGGAGGCAGCTTATGAAAGTGCGGTGGCGACCGTCGCTATGAGCGAGGCAGATCTGGCACAGGCCGAGTTGGAACTGGGTTATACATTGGTTCGTTCTCCGCTGTCGGGTCATATCAGTGAGCGTAACGTGGACTTGGGAACTCTGGTGGGACCGGGTGGTAAATCGCTGTTGGCTACAGTTGTGAAAAGTGACACTGTACTGGTAGATTTCAGTATGACTGCTCTGGATTATTTGAAGAGCAAAGAACGCAATATTAATATCGGGCAACAGGACTCTTCTCGTTCCTGGCAGCCGAACATCACTATTACATTGGCGGACAATACGGTGTATCCTTACAAGGGATATGTGGATTTTGCCGAACCTCAGGTAGATCCCCAGACAGGTACTTTTTCAGTCCGGGCAGAGATGCCGAATCCGAAGCAGGTGTTGCTTCCGGGACAGTTCACAAAGGTAAAGCTGTTGCTGGATGTACGCGAAGGAGCGATTGTGGTGCCGCACAAGGCGGTAACTATCGAGAAGGGTGGAGCCTATATCTATACCATGCGCAGAGATTCAACGGTAGAGAAACGATTTATAGAGCTGGGACCTGAATTTGGCAATAAACTTGTAGTGGAGAGAGGATTGGCTGCAGGCGAAGAAGTGGTAATAGAAGGATATCACAAACTGACGCCGGGAATGAAGGTGAGGGCTACTTTACCTCAGTCACTAACCGAGAAAAAGGAGAGCGAATGACTCCTTTCCTGAGATAAATAAGAACGTATAATTTAAAAGAAACTCTTCCTCCCTCTCGTTGGGAGAGGGGTGGGGTGAGGCCTTATAGAATATGAAAGTTAGTTTTTTTATAGATAGACCTGTTTTCTCGATCGTTATCTCGATACTGATTGTCATTATCGGCATCATTGGTCTGACCATGTTGCCTGTCGACCAGTATCCTCAGATCACTCCTCCGGTAGTGAAGATCAGTGCTTCTTATCCGGGAGCCAGCGCATTGACGGTTTCACAGGCAGTGGCAACTCCTATCGAGCAGGAGATTAACGGAACACCGGGTATGCTTTATATGGAGTCGAACAGTTCCAATTCCGGAGGATTTTCGGCAACGGTTACTTTTGATGTTTCTGCCGATCCGGATTTGGCGGCCGTAGAAATCCAGAACCGTGTGAAACTGGCGGAAAGCCGTTTGCCAGCTGAAGTTATTCAGAACGGTATCTCCGTAGAGAAGCAGGCACCCAGCCAGTTGATGACCCTTACGCTGATGTCGTCTGATCCGAAGTTCGACGAAATTTATTTGAGTAACTTTGCCACGATCAATGTACTCGATGTAATCCGTCGTATTCCGGGAGTAGGACGTGTTTCGAATATCGGTAGCCGTTACTATGCCATGCAGATATGGGCGGAACCGGATAAACTGGCAAACTTCGGACTGACTGTACAGGATTTACAGAATGCGCTGAAAGATCAGAACCGTGAGTCGGCTGCAGGTGTACTTGGTCAGCAGCCGGTGAAGGGACTCGATGTAACGATTCCTATCACTACACAAGGACGCCTTTCTACTGTAGAGCAATTTGAGAACATTGTGATCCGTGCCAATACGAATGGTTCTATCATCCGTTTGCGTGACGTGGCACGGGTTTCTCTCGAAGCTTCTTCATACAGTACGGAGAGTGGGATCAATGGCAAGAATGCTGCCGTTCTGGGCATTTATATGCTTCCGGGCGCTAACGCGATGGAAGTTGCAAAAAGTGTCAAGGAAGCGATGGATGAAATCAGCAAGAACTTCCCGGAGGGGTTGAGCTATGAGGTGCCATTCGATATGACGACTTATATTTCCGAGTCCATTCATGAAGTATACAAAACCCTGTTTGAGGCGCTGGTTCTTGTGGTGCTCGTCGTTTATCTCTCTTTGCAGAGCTGGCGGGCTACGTTGATCCCGATAGTTGCCGTTCCTATTTCATTGATCGGTACGTTCGGTTTCATGTTGATCTTTGGCTTTTCGCTGAATATATTGACATTGTTGGGGCTGATTCTTGCTATCGGTATTGTAGTGGATGATGCCATTGTCGTGGTGGAAAACGTGGAGCGTATTATGGAGGAAGAGAAACTTTCACCGTACGAAGCTACGAAGAAAGCCATGAACGGATTGGCGGGTGCGTTGATTGCCACTTCTCTGGTGCTTTGTGCGGTGTTTGTTCCGGTGAGCTTCCTCAGCGGTATTACGGGGCAGCTTTACCGTCAGTTCACTATTACCATTGCTGTATCCGTACTGATTTCTACTGTAGTGGCGTTGACGCTGAGTCCGGTCATGTGTTCGTTGATTCTGAAACCGGATAACGGTAAAAAGAAGAACATTGTTTTCCGCAAAATCAACCACTGGTTGAACGTGGGCAATCATAAGTATGTAGTCGCTATCCGCCGGGTAATTGGTAATCCGCGTCGTGTATTGGCCGGTTTCGGGGTAGTACTGATCGGTATTCTGTTGATTCACCGTCTGATTCCGACAAGTTTCCTTCCGGTGGAAGACCAAGGCTATTTCAAGATAGAATTGGAGTTGCCCGAAGGGGCTACGCTGGAGCGTACCCGGGAGGTAACGGATCGTGCCATCACTTATCTGGAAAAGAATCCGTATATAGCGTATGTACAGAATGTGACCGGAAGCAGTCCCCGTGTGGGCAGCAACCAGGCACGGAGTGAGTTAACCGTAATTTTGAAGCCGTGGGAAGACCGCAAGAATACTTCGATAGACGAGATTATGACAAACGTTCGTCGCGATCTGAGTGAGTATCCGGAATGTAAGGTTTATCTCTCCACTCCTCCTGTCATTCCCGGTTTGGGAACCTCGGGTGGGTTCGAAATGCAACTCGAAGCGCGTGGTGAAGCTACTTTCGATAATTTGGTGCAGGCGGCGGATACTTTGATGTATTACGCTTCCCAACGCAAGGAACTGACAGGACTTTCCTCTTCACTTCAGTCGGATATCCCACAACTCTACTTCGATGTAGACCGCGATAAAGTGAAGATGCTTGGTGTGCCTCTGGCGGATGTTTTCTCAACCATGAAAGCCTATACGGGATCGGTCTATGTGAACGACTTCAATATGTTCAACCGTATTTATAAGGTATACATTCAGGCTGAAGCACCCTATAGGGAACATAAAGACAATATCAACCTGTTTTTTGTGAAGGCCTCTAATGGAGCGATGATCCCGCTGACTTCTCTGGGTAACGCATCGTATACCACCGGCCCGGGTAGCATTAAACGTTTTAATATGTTTACCACTGCTGTTTTTCGTGGTGAGGCGGCGCAGGGCTATAGTTCCGGTCAGGCTATGGAGATTATGGAGCAGATTGCACGTGACCATCTGCCTGATAATATTGGCTTGGAATGGAGTGGTCTCTCTTATCAAGAGAAAAAGGCAGGTGGGCAGACCGGATTGGTACTGGCATTAGTGTTCCTTTTTGTATTCCTCTTCCTGGCTGCACAGTATGAAAGCTGGACAGTGCCCATTGCCGTATTGCTTTCGCTGCCGGTAGCCGCTCTGGGGGCTTATCTGGGGGTATGGATTTGCGGACTGGAAAATGATGTCTATTTCCAGATCGGATTGGTGATGCTTGTCGGATTGGCGGCCAAGAACGCCATCCTGATTGTAGAGTTTGCGAAAGTGCAGGTGGACCGGGGAGGTGATCTGGTGCAATCAGCCATCCATGCGGCACAATTGCGTTTCCGCCCCATCTTGATGACTTCGCTCGCGTTTGTACTGGGTATGCTTCCGATGGTGTTGGCAACCGGTCCCGGTTCGGCAAGCCGTGCGGCCATCGGCACGGGAGTATTCTTCGGAATGATTTTTGCTATTGTAGTGGGCATTATCCTTGTTCCGTTCTTCTTCGTACTGGTCTATAAAACAAAAGCAAAACTGAGAAATGTGCCGAATGTGAACGTGAAGTTACCGTTCAAGTCTAAAAAGAAAATTGATTGAATTATGAAAAGAAGCTATTTATATATTACTCTCTTACTAACTGCATTTACCTTGGGTTCTTGCAAGATAGGAAAAAGTTATGTCCGTCCCGACCTTAACTTGCCCGATAGTCTGGCACAGCATCAGGATACCCTGAGCTTCGGAGATAGGGAATGGTGGCAGATTTATACTGACAGTACCCTCCGGAGTCTGATAGACCGGGCACTGGAGCATAATAAAGATATGTTGATAGCCGCTGCCCGTGTCAAGGAAATGGCAGCTCAAAAACGCATTTCGACAGCAAATCTGTTGCCGGACATTAAAGGTACGGTGACTGCTGAACGGGAAAACGAAAACCATGGTGGAGATGCTTTCAAACGTAGAGATACTTTCGAGGCGCAACTTCTTTTCTCCTGGGAGCTCGACCTCTGGGGAAATCTTCGTTGGGCACGTTCCGCCAGCATTGCCGAGTATCTTCAGTCCGTTGAGGCACAACGCGCTCTTCGGATGACTATTGTAGCTGAAGTGGCTCAGGCGTACTATGAACTGGTGGCTCTTGATACCGAACTGGACATTGTCCGTCAAACGTTGAAGGCACGTGAAGAGGGGATGCGCCTTGCCCGTATCCGCTTTGAAGGGGGACTGACCTCCGAGACTTCTTATCGCCAGTCTCAGGTAGAGTTGGCACGTACTGCTACGTTGGTACCCGATCTGGAGCGTAAAATCTCGTTGAAAGAGAATGATATAGCTTTCCTTGCCGGTGAGTATCCCAATAAGATTACACGTAGCCGCTTGTTGCAGGAGTTCAATTTTCCGCAGGAATTACCTGTCGGTTTGCCTTCAGGACTGCTTGAACGCCGTCCTGACATTCGTCAGGCTGAACAGAAATTGATTGCCGCCAATGCCCGGGTAGGGGTGGCCTATACAAATATGTTTCCACGCATTTCACTTACCGGCAGGGTAGGATCGGAGAGCACTGCACTTTCCGAGCTGTTGAAGTCGCCTTATAGTATAATGGAGGGTGCTTTGCTTACACCAATTTTTGGCTGGGGTAAAAATCGTGCTGCCCTCAAAGCTAAGAAAGCTGCTTACGAGGCTGAAGTGCACAGCTACGAAAAGTCTGTCCTGACCGCTTTCAAAGAGACTCGGAACGCGATTGTGAACTTTAATAAAATCAAGGAAGTATATGATCTTCGTGCCAAATTGGAACGTTCGGCTAAGAGTTACGTAGATCTGGCGCAATTGCAATATATCAATGGAGTGACGAATTATCTCGATGTACTCGATGCCCAGCGTGGGTATTTCGATGCCCAGATCGGACTTAGCAATGCGATGCGGGATGAACTGATTGCTGTGGTACAGGTGTATAAGGCACTGGGAGGTGGATGGCAGATAAAATAATGGAATCTCGATTTTAGTCACGCTCCCATGAACAGCATGAAAAGATTAAGATTCTTTTTTAGAAATCTCAGAGCCAGGTTGATATGCCGCTCTATTGCTTTTTCGGTAATAGAAAAATGTTCTGCTATTTCTTTGTTGCTCATGTGCAGCTCCCTGCTCATACGGAATACTTCTTGTTGGCGGGGAGGAAGTTGCATGACAAGTTCATCGATGTATTTCTTTAAGTCAGCGGCATCCAGTTCTCCTTCCATATCATAAGATTCCTCGACTGCTTGTATCGCAGTTATTTTGAGGGCTGTTTCTTTATAGTATCTGCGTGAATGATTGAATATAACATTCCGGGTTATGATAAAGAGATAGCCCTCAAAACTTTTGTTTTCATCTAAAAAATGGTGAGATTCCCATACTTTCACAAATACTTCCTGCACAATCTCCTCAATGTCCATTGAAGCGGTGAAATAAAGCTTTGTGAAATTATAGACCTGTTTCCAGTAATGATTGTATAAAAAAGCAAATGCTTCCTGATCGCCATGCTTTAATTTCCTGACTGTTTCTTTCTCTTGCATCTGTTTTAGTAATTAGAGGTGCAAAAGTAATCTTTTTGTTCTAAATAGATGCAGTTTCTACAAGAATATTAAAAAATAACATATTTTGTTTAATTGATATTATGTTATGATGGCTGTATTGTCTTATTATATGGACTTAATAGAATAATGTATCCACTTATTATATAAATAAAATAATAGCAACATATATTTATTGGATAAGTTCTAAAGGAACTATTCTTTTGTGAACTTTTTTGCATCTGTTCTCGATCTTATTCCATATCTGATTTCCAATCTCTGTATCTACCGGATTATTTTTGTTTTCATTCCATTGTTTTCTCATTTGTTTCTTTATCAAATTCGAATGATAGAGCTTTTTACGTCCTTTTTTGTCTAATCGATCTGATAATAGTTTTTTGATCAGATCGATTTCCTTGTTGTTTTTATCCATTTCTTAAATCTATTTTGTGTTATCTAAAACTAAATACACAACAGACCTGCTTACCACCACATGTGAATTATAACTTTTTAATTGAAAATCGTCTCTGATGATATCGATAGCATACATATTTTGGTTTTTATGGATGTTAATTCATTGTTTTATAGTGCTATATGTGGTTTTTGTCCGATAATAATAATTGCTTGTTTTTTTTATGCGTAATAACGTTAGTTCCTTTAGAACTATGGTATATCGCTGCTTCTGTAGCTCTTGTTCTGATCGTGGGTGGACTTTGGATGTACTCTAATACGGGTAGAACTCAAATAGAGAAATATATTGAATTTACGGCACAAGAAAGCAGAATGTATCTATTGCCGGATAGTTCGAAAGTATGGATGCAGCCGGGGAGCTCCATACGTTTTGCCGAAAACTTTAAAGAATGCAGGGATGTATGGCTGAAAGGCAATTCACTTTTTGAAGTTCGCAAGAATTCGGGTAGTAAATTCAGAGTATACATTGATAAAGCATTTATCGAAGTGAAAGGAACCTGCTTTCTGATAAGACAGAATAACCCTAATGCGAATGAAATTACACTATTTAATGGGAGCATTGAATTTAATATAGAATCCACCCATGATAAAATAGCAATGAAACCACTCCAGGAATTAGTGTATAATCCTGTTAGTGCAAGAACTCAGCTGAGGCGGATAGAAAACATAGAATGGCAAAACGGGCGCTATAACTTTACCCAATTTAATTTGGAACACTTAACCCGTATTATGAATCAAATGTATGGCTCTCATATCACCATTAGCGACAAAGTGAATAAAAATTGTGCTTTCACCGGAAGTATCCGCTATGATGAATCTTTGGAAGACGTTATTGATAAAATCTGTTTTAGCCTGAATCTTAGAAGCAAAGAAATGAATGAAGGAATTCTTATTTACAACTAATATTTATTAACCCAATGTTAAATCTAAAAATTGAAGCATGAACAAGTTTTTATTTTCTTGTCAGAAGCGGTGTCTTAAATACATCGTCATGGCTCTGCTGCTTTATCCGTTGTCTGCACTTGCTGCGCAAGGACAGATTGTGGTTAAAGGTCAGTCTCTCACCATTCCTCAAGCCATCCGGCTTATAGAGAAAAGTAGTACATATACTTTCTTCTACAACGCTAATGATTTGAAAAACACAAATCTCAAGAGTATCGATTGTAAAGGTTCCATTAACGACGTCCTGAACGAAGTATTTAAAGGGAGCAATATCAGCTATGTCATTAAAGGTAATGAGGTTATTCTTAAAGTAGAGAAAACGGAAAGCACACAACAAAAAAAAGCCAAAATTATCGGTGTGGTAACAGATTCTAAAACCGGTGAACCTATCATTGGAGCAACTGTACAGCTACTGGGTACTACTACAGGCGTTATTACCGATGTGGATGGTAAGTTTGAACTTGCGGCAACTCCTAAAAATGAAATACAAATTTCATATATAGGATATGTTACCAAGAAAGTGAAAGTAGGTAGCCAAAAGGTTATTTCGGTCACCCTATCCGAAGATGCCCAGCAGTTGGATGAAGTGGTGGTGACAGCGTTTGGTACAGGACAAAAGAAGGAGACTATCACCGGGTCTATTCAGTCCGTACGTCCTTCAGACCTTTTGGTGCCTTCCGCCAATCTTTCTTCTTCATTTGCCGGACGCCTGTCAGGTGTGATTGCTTACCAGCGTAGTGGTGAGCCCGGTCAGAATTCTGCCGATTTCTTTATTCGTGGTGTTGCGACGATGAATGGGGCGACTTCTCCTTTGATTATTTTAGACGGAGTTGAAGTGTCTAAAGCAGACCTGAACTCGTTGGATCCTGAAGTAATAGAAAGCTTCTCTGTATTGAAGGATGCTACGGCATCGGCGATGTATGGTACTCGTGGAGCCAACGGTGTACTTATTATTAAAACAAAATCGGGTAGTGATCTTGAAAGGCCGATCATTGGCGTGCGTATAGAAGGATATGTGAATACTCCGATCAAGAAACCGGAGATCGTTGACGGACCTACATATATGCGTTTGTACAACGAAGCGGTTACCAATCAGGGAACAGGAGCCGTACTTTATTCTGATGAAAGAATTAACGGTACAATTAATAATCTGAACCCCTATATTTATCCTAATGTAGACTGGTATAAAGAAGTCTTCAAAGATGCAACATTCAATCAAAAGGCGAATTTTAATGTACGTGGGGGTACTTCTAAAATCACTTATTTTATGAATGTCAATATGAACCATGAAACCGGTATGTTGAAGGATCGTTCCAGTGATTTCTTCTCTTATAAAAACAATATAGACTATATGAAATATGCGTTTCAGAACAACGTGGATTTTCATCTGTCAAAGTCTTCTACTATTTCGCTGCATCTGAATGTGCAGTTGAATGACATGCATGGTCCTTTGACTACAAAGGACGGAAATGGAGTAGGAGATATATTCAGTGCTATTATGGGAACCAACCCTGTTGATTTTCCGGTTATGTTTCCGCAAGGATCGGATACATGGTACCATTGGGGAGGTATTCTTGCAGGTAACTATCAACCGCTCAACCCGGTAGCCCTTTCAAGTGCAGGATATAAAGATACATTCGAGAGCACGGTAGTGGCCAATGTGAATTGGGACCAGAAACTGGATTTTATTACGAAAGGTTTGAGCTTCAGGGCTTTGGTCTCATTTAAAAATAGGAGCTACAATCAGAAGTTCCGTCTGCAGGGATACAATAGTTACCAGCTTTCCGACTATAAACAAAATGAAGACGGTTCCTATGATTTTACCAATACACCTATCGGTGAACCGAGCAATCATACGATGGATGCTTTCTTTGGTACTAACGGCGACCGCAGGTTTTACATTCAGGGATATCTTAATTACGAACGTTCCTTCGGTTCACACAATGTAAGCGGTATGCTGCTTTATAACCAGGATGATTATAATACAAATGTAAACAGCAGTCTTATTGGCTCACTTCCCAAACGTAAGATGGGCGTTGCCGCACGTTTGTCATATGATTACGATCACCGTTACATGCTTGAAGTAAATGCCGGATACAATGGTTCCGAAAGTTTTGCCAAAGGACATCGTTGGGGATTGTTTCCATCCATATCGTTGGGATGGAATATCAGTGAAGAGAAATTCTGGAAATCTATTAAACCGGTTATTTCCAATTTCAAAGTCCGTGGTTCGTATGGCTTGGTAGGTAATGACCAGATTGGTAGCGATCGTTTTGCTTATCTGGCAATTGTGAATCTGAACAGCAGCCCGTCTTATACAACCGGATATGGTGGGAGTACAACTTCATTATCGGGCCCTACCTATAATCGTTTCCAGAATAACGAACTTACATGGGAAGTGGGACATAAACTGAATGTGGGTGCCGATTTGCAGTTTTTCAATTCATTAAATATTACTGTCGACGGATTCAGGGAGATCAGGGATAACATTTTCCAACAGAAAAATTCGATACCGAATTACTTGGGGACTGCCAATACTAAAATCTATGGTAACTTTGCTAAAGTGAAGAATACTGGATTTGATCTTGCTTTGGACTACGGAAAACAGGTGAACCGGGACCTCTCTATCCAGATGAAGGGAACATTCACCTATGCGCACAATGAAGTTTTGAAATACGATGAAGCGGCAGGACTTCGTCCGGCATTGTCGCAGGTTGGAAAGAGCTTGAACTCGATTTGGGGATATGTAGCAGACGGGCTGTATATTGATCAGGCTGATATTGCCAATAACCCTCAGTCGACTATCGGCAATATTGCCATTGCGCCGGGAGATGTGAAATATGTAGACCAGCCGGATGCTAACGGAAATTATGATGGGAAAATAACATCGGATGACAGAGTGGTATTGGGGTATCCCACAATTCCGGAGATAATATACGGATTCGGCCCTTCTGTTACGTGGAAGAATTGGGACTTCTCTTTCTTCTTCCAGGGACAAACCCATGTGTCACTAATGATGAGTGGTTTCGAACCGTTTGGAACACAGAGTAAAAGTAATGTCCTGAAGTGGATTGCTGATGACCATTGGAGCAAAGATAACCAGAATCCGAATGCAAAGTATCCAAGGTTGACACAATATAATAATAACAACAATACTGCATCATCTTCCTATTGGCTGCGCGATGCTTCATTCCTGAAATTGCGGAATGCGGAAATTGGCTATCGTTTCAAATGGGCAAGAATCTATGTGAATGGAAGTAACCTGCTGACCTTTTCTCCATTTAAGTTGTGGGATCCCGAAATGGGTGGAGGTGCCGGTATGAAATATCCGACACAGCGTACATATAATGTTGGTATTCAATTAACTTTTAAATAATAAATACTTATGAAGATAATATATAAACTCCTGTTCCTGCTTTTCCTGATGCTGGGATATAGTTCATGTGATTTCCTGAATATCGTTCCTGATGAAATAACGACCGAGGAAGATGCATTTAAAGATCGGAATGCAGCAAAGAATTTTGTTTATTCTTGTTATGGTTATCTGCCTCAGAGCAATGTAGCGTCGGCAAGTCTTGATTTGCTGACGGGAGATGAAGTGATTACAGCTTTTGAACATGAAACGTTTGCCAGTTTTCCGAAAGGAAACTATACGGCTTCGTCGCCGGTGATTTCTTATTGGAACACATTCTTTCAGGGATTGCGCCAATGTTACCTGTTTTTAGAGAATGTCGACAAGGTACCCGATCTGACTGAAAGTGTGAAGGCTGATTATATTGCACAGGTTAAATTCCTGATTGCTTATTATCATTATCAATTGGCACGTTGCTACGGACCTATTATCTTGATTAAAGAACTGCCGAATGTAAATGCTTCGCAGGCAGAATATTTGCCTCGGACTCCCTATGACGAATGTGTAGAGTGGATATGTAATCTGTTAGATGAAGCCGCAGCTTCATTGCCTGCCATACGTACCAATAAAGAAGATTACGGACTGGCAACCAGTGTGGGAGCAAAAGCGGTGAAAGCTAAGATGTTGTTGTATGCAGCTTCTCCGTTGTTCAACGGAAACTCGGCATTCTACAGTAACTTTGCGGACAAATCGGGCAATATGTTAATGCCTGTTACTTACGATCCCAACAAATGGGTAAAAGCGAGAACAGCCATAAAAGAGGCGATTGACCTTGCCGAGCAGAATGGGCATGCTTTGTATACGAAGCAAGACTATAAGATAGGTAATGAGGATGCGAACCCTTATCCGGCAGCCGGTCCCGTAAGATGTCTACGTACCAGTTTGGTCGATTGGGACTCTCGTAATCCGGAAGTACTGCTTGCAGAAACCCGTAGCGAAGGTTCATACGGTATACAGAATAAGTCATTGCCGTTTGTGACTGATGGCTGGGCATGGAATGGTATCGGTCCGACATGGACTATGTTGAATCGTTTCTATACCAAGAACGGTTTGCCTTGGGATGAAGATCCGGAGTATAAAGATAAAGACAAATTGAAGATTGTAAATGTGGATGCTGACCATGCTGATGAGGCCCATGAAGGTAGTAAAACGCTTCTGTTCAATCTGGAACGTGAACCTCGTTTTTATGCTTGGGTAGCTTTTCAGGGAGGATATTACGAAGTAATGAACGGGTCGACTAATCCCGCTTATGTGATGAGTAACGGAAAAAAAGACAATTCGGACAGCAGATTAATATGTGATTTTGTTTTGGGAGGTAACTGTAGCCGTGGTACTGCGACCGTACAACGTCCCGGAAATTATACTCCAAGTGGTTATCTGAATAAAAAAGGAGTCGACCCCAGTACGGTTGTATCTACCAATTCGACCAACCTGAATACATATCCTTGGCCTATCATCCGTCTTGCAGACCTCTATCTGGCATATGCCGAAGCGTGTGTGGAAACCAACGATCTGGAAACTGCCAAACAATACTTGAATAAAGTAAGAGAGCGTGCCGGTATCCCCACGGTAGAAAATGCATGGAGTGGCGTTGCTGCATTGGATCAGACGAAGCTCCGTCAGATTGTTCGTCAGGAAAGAATGAACGAACTCTATCTTGAGAATCAGAATTTCTGGGATATGCGTCGCTGGTTGCTGGCAGAGCAATATTTTGGAACTAAAGCCAAGGGATTGAATATCGCCGCCACCACTATTGAAGATTTTGCGGCAATTAAGACGATTGACTTTGAACGTAAATTTGAGGCACCGACTCAATATCTGCTGCCGATACCTTCTGACGACATTAATAGAAATGAAAAATTAGTAAACAATCCGGGTTATTAATCTTTATAAAGAGAATTGAAGATGAAAAAAATACTGCTTGGCCTATGCGCGATACTGGGCCTGATAAATATGACAGGGTGCTCCAGTGACGAGAAGTACCCCATGCCGACCACTATAGACCAGAATTCACTGTCGGCTGAAGCCAAAGCCGGGGCTATAAAACTGAAATGGACAGTGCCGGCTGATTCCAATTATTATTATGTGAAAGTGACTTATACGTTGCCGGAAGACGGAAAGAAATGCCTGAGACTTGCGAGTGTGAAGAGCGATACCATGCTGGTGGATAACTTGTTGCACCGCTATGGCGACATTGACTTTACACTGCAACCATGCAACCGTGCGGGGGAAGGATCACAGAGTTGCAGTATAACAGCACGGGCCTTGCCTGCCCCGAAGCAGATTAAAACAGACCGGAGTGATGTGACTTTGTCCGCTAAACAGTTGTATACGGATGATCAGGAAAGCAGTGAAGGTCCTATCGCCAATCTGATAGATGGAAAGAACGACACTTATTTTCACATGTCATGGAGCAGTCCCACACCTTTCCCACATTACATTGTGGTCGACTTGGGTGAGGAGAATGCTTTGTCTACTTTCCTGTTCTCTTATGTTTGTCGTGATAATAATAATAAGGATAATCCCAAAGAGATAGATATTCTGGGAAGCAATACTTTTGATGGAAAGAATTACGATGAAAGCCAGACAACCCTGTTGGCGTCTTTAAGTGATTTGCCCAATACCAAGGCTGCATCTTACGAGTCGGATATTATAAAAGCGGGCGCGTCTTACCGTTATCTCTGGTTTAAGGTGAAATCGTCTACAAGCGGTTCCAATTGGATTGCGCTGGCCGAACTCGCCCTTTCTAAAGTAATTGTGAAAACCTATGATCCGGAAACCGGAGAGACTACCATTGAATAAAACAGGATTCAATAGGGACTAAATAAAGTAGCATGAGTCTGCGCAACCGGTGGCTGTCGGCTTGATGCTAAATAGAAGAATCAAATAATTATCAAAAAGGAAATACAAATGACATTTTTTACCAGAACAAAATTTGTATTTCCTTTGTTTTATTTATCCTAATAACATGAAGAAACATCTAATTTCAATGATTTTTGCAGCAATCGTACCTTTGTTGCTGTATGCTTGTTCTGCCGAAGAAGAGAAAACGGTAACATCGACCACCCTTGAGGTGGCGCAGTCTGCAATTGACTTTAAAAGTGACGCAGGGACCCGTGACATTGCTATTGTCACCGATGCGGATAATTGGACGGCACGGTCTGATAAGGACTGGTGTTCGGTTGCTGTCAACGGAAGTACATTGACGGTGAATGTATCCGGATATGACGGGAAAGAGACCAGAGAGGCAGTGATCAAAGTGACTGCCGATGCATTGACGGAAACTGTTAACGTACGCCAATTGGGATCAGATCCTGCTATTCTGATATCCCAACAGACATTTACTGTTGAGGCCAGCGGAAGTGATATTGCGTTCGATGTAACTACAAACGTGCCGGTGACGATTACATTGCCGGAATGGGTCAAAGAAAAACCGGCGGATACGCGTGCATCCGAAATGGTGACTACGACACATAGATATATTGTCTCGGCCAATCCTGAAGACGGTGAACGCACTGGCAATATTACTGTAAAAGAGGTAGGTGGAGAGCTTGAGGCTCTGGTATCTGTTACTCAAAAAGGACTGGGAGAATATGAATCCGGAGATATGGAAGGTATTAAAGACGATATTAAGGTTCCGGTAGAATCGGGCGAGGCAAGTTCTTTCCAGGGAGGCTCAAATATTGATAAATCATTCGATGGAGATATGAGTACTATTTACCACTCTAATTGGAATAACGCAGGAGAGCATTATTTTCCTATCACGTTGACTTATAATTTCCCTGCGGGTTCGGATATGGATTATTTTATATATTATCCCCGTACTTCGGGACCGAATGGTAACTTCAAGGAAGTAGAGATCCGTGTGAAGTCAAATGCGAATACCAGAGGGGCCGATGAATGGAATACTGTAATGACTAAGAACTTTGGAGGTACCAATGCCGCAGTCCGTATTAATTTTCCGAAGGCACAAATCGGCGTCACATCCGTTCAGTTTATCGTAAAATCAGGTTCGGGAGACGGACAGGGATTTGCGGCCTGTGCCGAAATGGAATTTTATAAAAAGAATCCGGGAGCATTTGACCCGTTAACTCTTTTCACTGATGTAACTTGTTCTGAGCTGAGGCCTGGACTTACCGATGAAGAGATAGAAAACTGTCCTTATTCATTCTACAAGAACATAGCTTACTATATGAAGCAAGGCAAGTATCCGACAGAGTTCCGTATTCAAGATTATAAAGCGTGGCCCAATCCGGATGATCAGTCGAAAACACATAAGACCAGTCCCTACAGCCTGCGCGACAATCCTACGGGAATTTCGGTAAAAGACGGGGAACAGTTGATGGTCTTGGTCGGCGACACGCACGGGCAAATTATCAGTGCAGTGATTCAGAACCTTGACGTCCCCGGTGGTGACGGTTTCGGAGGTACCTTCTATCCGTTGTCTGAAGGAGCCAACAAGATTACGGCCCGGAATAAAGGATTGATGTATATTTTGTATCACACTCCTGACTATGAAACAGCTCAGCCTGTAAAGATACACATTGCTTCCGGACAGGTGAACGGGTATTTCGATGTAGCCAAACATCAGGCTTCCGATTGGAATAAATTGTTGAACAATGCGGTCGATAAGTATTTTGATGTGGTGGGACATTATGCACATCTCACATTTCCTACCGAGCGCTTCCGTGCTCACACTCCGGACGGAAAAGCATTGATCGATGCTTATGATCAGATCGTGAATTCGGAGATGGAACTGATGGGGCTGTATAAGTATAATAAATTGTTTAAAAACCGCATGTATCTGCATGTGATGTATACCAGTTATATGTATGCCACCAGTTATCACACCGCGTACAATGACGGTACACTGGCGGAACTTTGTAATGTGGATAAACTGAAAACTTCTTCATGCTGGGGGCCTGCACATGAAATAGGGCATTGCAACCAGACACGTCCCGGATTGAAATGGCTGGGAACTACGGAAGTGACGAATAACATTATGTCGGAGTATATTCAGACTACGATTTTCGGGCAGCCTTCACGCCTGCAGACAGAAAATATGGGAGATGGTAGCCGGAACCGATATTCCAAAGCTTGGACCCAGATCATCGCGGCAGGTGCTCCTCACGGAAACTTTGGCAGTGACAGTGATGTTTTCTGCAAACTCGTTCCTTTCTGGCAACTGGAGCTTTATTTCGGCAAAGTGCTTGGGCAGACACCGCTTCAGCAGGCTGATAAAGGAGGATTCTATCCGGATGTATACGAATATATACGTACGCACGATAACCTGAAGACTGCCGGAGAGCAACAGACTGAGTTTGTGTATATCTGTAGTTTGATAGCTAAAGCCAATTTGCTGGATTTCTTCACGAAATGGGGATTCCTGACTCCGATAGATGTCACTCTGGACGATTATGGAGTTGGAAAACTTACTGTCACTCAGTCCCGTATCGACGAGATAAAGAAGCGTGTAGAGGCTTTGGGATATCCGAAACCGGATGTTGCCTTAGAGTATATAACTGATAATTCGGTAGAACTCTATAAAACCAAACCCGGAATAATATCCGGAACAGCTACGCGAAGCGGTTCGACATTTACCATGACCAATTGGAAAAATGTGGTAGCTTATGAAGTAGTGGATGAAACGGGTAAAAAGGTTTGTATCTCCGATGGAGTATTAGCACCCTCAAATACTGCCACGTTTACCATGAAAACAGCCTGGAAGGACGGCTTCAAAGTGTATGCCGTCTCTGCTACAGGCAACAAGACAGTGGTGACGTTTTAAAGAGGAAGTTAGATATACCTTTAAGTAGCCGGGAAGGGCACAGAGTTCAGATCGTTGATTTTAGCTCTGTGCCCTTCGTTTGCTCTGTGGTATACCCGCAGAGAACAAAATCACCATTTTCTTTCATAATTCGGAAAAAAACACGAAATTTGCGACGCTTTTAAGTTCGAATTACTAACACCTTTAAATATAAGATAAAGAAAATGACTAAAAGTGCATTGCAAATTGCCAGGGCTGCTTACCAGCCCAAACTTCCGAAAGCGCTGAAAGGCTCAGTAAAAGCAGTTGAAGGCGCAGCTACACAATCTGTAGCCGACCAGGAAGCTATCCAGAAACTGTTCCCGAACACTTACGGAATGCCGTTGATTAAATTCGAAGAAGGTGAAGCTATCCAGCTTCCTGCCATGAATGTAGGTGTTATCCTTTCAGGAGGACAGGCTCCGGGCGGACATAACGTAATCTCTGGTCTGTTCGACGGTATCAAAACACTGAACAAAGACAATAAGCTGTACGGCTTTATCCTGGGTCCCGGCGGATTGGTTGACCATAACTATATGGAGCTGACTGCCGATATTATTGACGAATACCGCAACACCGGTGGTTTCGATATCATCGGCTCAGGACGTACCAAACTGGAAACTCCGGAACAATTCGAGAAGGGTCTGGAAATCATCAATAAGCTGGGTATCAAAGCACTGGTAATCATTGGTGGTGACGACTCCAATACAAATGCCTGTGTTCTGGCTGAATATTATGCTGCAAAGAATGCCGGTGTACAAGTGATCGGTTGCCCGAAAACTATCGACGGTGACTTGAAAAACGACATGATCGAAACTTCGTTCGGTTTTGATACTGCATGTAAAGTATACTCGGAAGTGATCGGTAACATCCAGCGCGACTGTAACTCAGCACGTAAATACTGGCACTTCATCAAACTGATGGGACGTTCGGCTTCTCACATCGCACTGGAATGTGCTTTGCAGGTTCAGCCTAATGTATGTATCATTTCTGAAGAAGTAGAAGCAAAAGACATGTCATTGGATGATGTAGTGACTTACATTGCCAAGATCGTGGCTGACCGTGCTGCTCAGGGAAACAACTTCGGTACTGTGCTGATTCCTGAAGGTCTGGTTGAATTTATCCCGGCTATGAAACGTCTGATCGCTGAGTTGAACGATTTCCTGGCTGCTAACGCAGTTGAGTTCGCCAACATCAAACGTTCTCGTCAGCGTGAATATATCATCAGCAAGCTGTCGAAAGAAAATGCTGACATCTATGCAAGCCTTCCCGAAGGTGTGGCACGTCAGCTTTCTCTGGACCGCGACCCGCACGGAAACGTACAGGTATCACTGATCGAAACAGAAAAATTGCTGTCTGAAATGGTTGGTACGAAACTGGCTCAGTGGAAAGAAGAAGGCAAATATGTAGGCAAGTTTGCTGCACAGCACCACTTCTTCGGTTACGAAGGACGTTGTGCTGCTCCGTCAAACTACGATGCCGACTACTGCTATTCACTGGGTTATACAGCTTCTATGCTGATTGCCAACGGTAAGACCGGTTACATGTCATCAGTACGCAACACAACTGCCCCTGCTGCCGAATGGATCGCAGGCGGTGTGCCTATCACGATGATGATGAACATGGAACGTCGTCACGGTGAAATGAAGCCGGTAATCCAGAAAGCATTGGTGAAACTGGATGGCAAACCGTTCCTGACATTTGCTGCCAAACGCGATCAGTGGGCGCTGACTACAGACTATGTTTATCCGGGTCCGATCCAGTACTTCGGTCCGACAGAAGTTTGCGACCAGCCGACTAAGACATTGCAGCTGGAACAGGCTAAGTAAGCTGTTCTCCGCATTACAATAACAGAAACCCATCGGGGCGGATTGATTCAATTCCCTTCGGTGGGTTTTTAGTTCATTTGAATATCCTTATTTATATGATGAAACGACTTTCTACTCTATGCCTGCTGGCGGCAGGTTTTTTTCTTCCGGGGCAGGCGCAACAAGCCCGTCCGTTAGTGCTCGATTCGGTCTGTGCTCCCTTGAAAGTAGCTACTCCGCCTTCCGATGCTTATATCGGTCTGTCGCTTCTTGACAATGGTGAAGTAAGACATTACAACTATGGAGAACAGGCAGTGGCAGGAGCCGTTTATCTGTCGAGTACCGATCACGGTCTGACCTGGAAACAGGTAAACCGGGCTAAAGAGATGCCTTTTGCAGACCGTCAAAGCCCTGTGAGCAAAGAGTATATCCGTTTGGTAGATATGGGGGCGATGGATGTTTATTGCATTCGTACTTCCGGTGGACTGGCAGGCGGACGTACCCTAACGAAAGTGGCTGACCGCGGTTCCATCATGATTAAACCACCCGTTTTTATCAGGAACGGCAAGCGTATTGTGGTGGCTGCCCATGGAGGCGTGACACCGAAAGGCTGTTATACTTACGTTTCCGATGATGACGGACTGACTTGGAAGTGCTCGAATACAGTCACTTCGCCCGACCATCGGGGAGGAGGCTTCCACAAAGGTATTCGTTGGAATCACGGTGCTGTGGAGCCTACTGTGGTTGAACTGAAAGACGGAACACTCTGGATGCTGATGCGTACTTCACAGGACCGCCATTATCAGGCTTTCTCGCAAGATGGCGGTCTGACATGGAGTGAATCGGAACCTTCGCCTTTTTACGGTACTATCACGATGCCCACCCTTGGCAGGTTGGTCGACGGTAGACTGTTACTTTTCTGGTGCAATACTACTCCTCTGTCTGAAAAAGAAGGGACGAATGGTGTCTGGGATGATGTTTTCACCAACCGCGACGTGACTCACGTAGCTGTGTCCGATGATGACGGCAAGACGTGGACAGGTTTTCGTGAACTTTATATGGACCCCATGCGCAATGACTCCGATTATGCTGTCAATGGCGGTGGAATCGACCGTGGTGTCCATCAGGCGCAGTTTGTAGAAGTAGCTCCGGGCAAGGTGCTGGCGTCCATCGGTCAACATCCCCTTCATCGTGCCATGATGATGTTCGACGTGAATTGGCTGTACGAGAAAAGCCGTTTTAATAATTTCAGCGATTCTCTTTCGCAATGGAGCACATTCAATTATATCGACGGCATTAAAGGTCATTGTGCCTATAACCGCATACAGGGGTGCCGGCTCGAATCCCATCCCGAGAAAGAGGGTTGTCAGGTGCTCCATTTGTCTTATCAGCCGGATGCCTCGCTGGTAGCAGATACACGTGGGGCAGTGTGGAACTTCCCGGCAATGAAGAAAGGGACGTTCACTGCCAGCCTGCGTATTCCGGAGGGAAGCCATTCGGTTTCATTGTTACTGAATGACCGCTGGATGAATCCTTCGGACACCGTGGCCCGCTATGAATCGATGTACGAACTTCCTCTGACCCGCAAGCAACTGGGAGTGAAAGATGACCGTTGGCATGAAGTTTCTTTGGAATGGGATTTGTCTCAGAAACGTCCGCAGGCACGTGTCCGGGTAGACGGACGGCTTCGGTCCCTGCGTCTTCCACTCAGAAACAAGTCGCAAAACGGAATTAGTTATGTTCACTTTATCGCTCCTCCAGCAGAGGCTGATCCGGGCATTTATCTGGAATGGGTCAGGGCGGAAGCTGATGGCACTATTTAGAAATGAATCCAACTCAAAATAAGAATACAATCAATGAAGTCTTCACGAACCACTTCTGTTTCTAATAAACCCGCTCCCCGTCGCCATACGTCGGTACGGAAGAGAAAAGCGAAAAAGAAAGCCTCCCGTACCATGCCTGTTTGGTTGCGCAACACCCTTGCGCTCGTTGTTGTCGGTCTGTTTTCTGTTGCTTTTTACTATTTCGTTATCCGTCCTTATTCCTATCGCTGGAAAGAATGCTACGGGCGGAAAGAGTATGGCGTTTGCATTCCTTGTGGTTACGAAGTGCATGGTATCGATATTTCCCATTATCAGGGAAACATCGACTGGGAGGAACTGAAACAGAACAAGGAGACTGATTTCCCGCTTCACTTTATTTTTATGAAGGCCACCGAAGGAGGCGACCATGGCGATGATACCTTCAAGCAAAACTTTGAACAGGCACGCCAGCATGGCTTTATCCGTGGGGCCTACCATTTCTTTACTCCCCGTACGGATGCCTTGAAGCAGGCTGACTTTTTTATCCGTACCGTAAAGCTCGATAGTGGCGATCTTCCCCCGGTGCTCGATGTGGAGCTGTCAGGCAAGAAATCTAAGAAGGAGTTGCAGCAGAGCATCAAGAAATGGCTCGACCGGGTGGAAGCGCATTATGGTGTGAAGCCTATCCTCTATACTTCATATAAATTCAAAACCCACTATCTGGACGATTCGCTTTTCAATGCCTATCCCTATTGGATTGCCCATTACTATGTCGACTCGGTGAAGTATCAGGGAAAATGGCATTTCTGGCAGCATACAGATATCGGAAGTGTACCCGGTATTCACCATGATGTAGATTTGAATGTATTTAACGGTTCGCTCGAAGAGTTGCGTAAGATGACTATGAGGTGAACTTTACCCGCTTTGCCTGCGTTATATTCCTAAAAAAAGGAGATTCAGATGAATATAGCAATTAGCGGGGCCTCCGGTTTCATAGGCAAGCATCTTACAGAGTACCTTACGGAAAGGGGGCACCGGATAGTCCCTCTGGGGAGACCCATGTTTCGTGAAGGTACATCGGGACATTTAATTCAGGCCTTGTCGCATTGCGATGTAGTCATCAATCTGGCAGGAGCACCCATCAGTAAACGCTGGATGCCGGAGTATAAGAAAGAGCTTTATGACAGCCGTATCAAGGTGACGCATCGCATCATCCGGGCCATGGATGCGGTAAAGACAAAGCCGCGGTTAATGATTTCCGCTTCTGCCGTAGGATATTATCCGGAAGATGGGACGTTTGACGAATATACCAATACTCGCGGCAGCGGTTTCCTGGCGGAACTTTGCTACGCCTGGGAGAAAGAGGCTCGCCGTTGCCCTTCACAGACAAGGCTGGCTATCACCCGTTTTGGCATAGTGCTCTCACCCGATGGCGGGGCAATGGAGCAGATGTTGCGTCCGCTTCGGATAACACGGGTAGCCGGTGTGATTGCTCCGGGCACACAGCCTTTTCCCTGGATTGGAATCCAGGATCTTTGCCGTGCGATGGAGTTCATCATCAACCACGAAGTATTAAGCGGAGTGTTCAATCTGGTGGTTCCGCAACAGGTTTCACAATATGCGTTTACCCGGGCGATGGCAGCGCGCTATCATGCCTGGATGAAGGTGGTGATACCACGTTGGTTTTTTCGGATGCAATATGGTGAAGCGGCTTCCTTCTTAACGTCGGGACAGAATGTGCGTCCCACACGCTTGCTCGAGGCAGGTTTCCGCTTTGATAAACCGACCATCGAAGCCTTTTTTGAGGGCACGGACCACAGTACGGTGGACGAACTGGATCTGCAACGTTATATGGGTACATGGTACGAGATAGCCCGTTTCGACCACCACTTTGAGCGGGGACTGTCGGAGGTGACGGCAACTTACACATTGCTGCCCGACGGAACCGTTCGCGTAGAGAACCGGGGATGTAAGCATAAAAAGCCGTATGATGTCTGTAAAACAGCGGAAGGACGGGCAAAGGTTCCCGATTCGTCGCAACCGGGCAAACTGAAGGTATCCTTTTTTCTGTCCTTTTATTCAGACTATTATGTTTTGGAGTTGGATCAGGAGGAGTATAATTATGTACTGATCGGCAGCAGTTCGGACAAGTATCTGTGGATATTGAGCCGTACGCCCATTCTGCCGGAAGAGATAAAGAAGAAATTACTGGATGCTGCCATCCGCAGGGGGTATGATGTGGATAAGTTGATTTGGGTGGAGCAGAGGGAGAAGAATTTTAAATAATCTATATTAACCTAAACAAAAAGGAGATTGGAAAATGGAAGAATATGAAGTAACTCACCGCCCGGAGCGGAATCGTTTTGAACTGGAAAAGAATGGAATGACTGCTTTTGTGGAGTATGAAGTAGAAGATGGAACGCTGGACATTATGCATACCATCGTTCCTCCCCCTCTGGAAGGAAAGGGGATTGCGGCAGCTCTGGTAGAAGCAACCTACAAATATGCTGCCGGACAAGGTCTGAAACCGAAAGCGACATGTTCGTATGCTGTAGCCTGGCTGAAGCGGCATCCGGTGGAATAAACGGTACCTCTTCCGATACAGCAGGAGATGTGTCAAACGCCTTTTCACCAGAGGATTACACAGATTGCCACAGATTAGAATATTAATCATCGATGACTTAAAATTCACTCTGTGTTACTCTGTGCCCTCTGTGGTGAGTTTCGACACATTCTCCTTTGTTTATGCGTCACAGATGTCTGTTTGAGTTATGTTTCACTGTTTCCATCTCTTCAGCATCGGGAAGAATTGCTTCATGTTCGCAATGGCCTCTTCCTTCGTCATTTTCACTTCCGAATCTTTGTTAAATTCGTCAACGAATTGTGCGCAATGGTTGATCATTTCGTCCATCGTGCAATCCACGGTGAAATGTCCGTCGGCATAACAATAGGTGCAGTATTCTTCGTTCTTGCTGCCATCTTTTTCTGTTCCCAATACTTCCGGGCTAAGCGGCATACCGCAGCTCTGGCAAAATTTCTGTTCCATTCTTTCTTTGTTTTTAATGAATTATTCAATAGGGATATATATTCTTGTCACATAGTCTTTCCTGTCCGTATCGGCAGCCGTTTCCATATCCAGCGCGGAATCATCCGCCAGAAAAAGACAATGACAGCATAGCGCCAGTCGATCACTGCCACTCGTTTCCGGTGGTGCAATGCCCGTACAATCTGCCGGGCTACCTTTTCCGGTTGCATCAATAGCGGATAACGTTTTCCGTCGTTCAGCAGGTCGGTAGACACAAAGCCCGGGCGGATGTCCGTAAAACAGATGTTCAGTTTTTGCATGCATGCCAACTGTTCCAGTGCGTCGATATAGGTGTTCTGAAAACGCTTTGTGGCAGAGTAGGCAGGTGCCACTCCCAATCCCTTTGTTCCCGCAACGGAACTGATCACAGCCAGTTGTCCGCCGCCGTGCTCACGGAAGTAATTGAAAGCAGTGTCCACCATACGGGTGAACCCTTCCACATTGGTACGGGTGGTTTCCAGTTCGATGTCCGGATTCAGCCCTATGTTCTGATAACCGATGCCGGAGCTCAGCAGAAACAGATCCATACCTCCGACTCGCCTGATCAGGTTACTCAATTTGGGGGCTGCATCCGGTTGGGTGACGTCCAGTGCGGCGACTTCTACGCGGTCCGGTGCGCTGCTCTGCAAAGCTTCGAGTGACGGAAGCCGGCGCCCTGCAATACCGAGGTGCCAGCCCTGTAGGAGAAGTTGTTTGGCTACTTCACGTCCAATGCCTGAAGTAGCTCCTATGATAACGGCTCGTTTCATATTTGAATTTACTTTTATGGTGTTCTGTTTCTTTGAGAAGAACGTTTTTTCCGTCCGGTGTGTTTATCCGTCCGGCGCTCTTTTGTGTACCATCGGGTCAGTTGTCCGGTAAGGATCCATCCTGCGAGTAGGAACACTGCCAGCATTGCGGGAGTCACCCAGATATGTTTTTCAATCAGGGCTTCGAACCATTCAGTGTTCCGTATCGGTATGAACCACAGGGCTGTCAGCCCGATGGACGAGAATATTCGTATGAGTATCCGTCTGTCTTTTCTTCTTTCTTTCTCCGAAAATCCGGTTTCCGGGTTGAAGCTGTCGGGTGCCGGCACCTTGACGATGAGTGTAGTCAGCAGTACGATTACGCAGCCCGATGCCAGCATTATCTTCTCCAATGGTTTGCTGCCTTTTGCCGCGAACTTCACAAAAAGAAAGATCAGGGCAGCAATAACAATGCCTGTAATCCAGCAGGCGGTTTGGTCGGCGGCGGAGGATGCTGTGTATATCATTTCCTTACGAAAAGGTGAAATATAACTGGGTTTGCAGCAACAAAGATAATTAAATCTTTCTAAAATGCGACCTTCCGTTTTAAAATGCTGTTTTTATAAGGTTGGCAGAATAAAGGAGGGGAAATTGTAGCGGCGATAAAATGTCATTTTGTATATTCTATCACTCTCAGGCAGTCTTGGTTTCATGCCCGGAGGATGTGGCGACTGAAAAAACGCTTGTAGGAGGATTAAGGTAAAGCAATATGATGGAGAATTTGGGATATTGTTGGAAAATTGTGTGATATATGTTTTTATGATCTTAGTAAATGATCTTTTTTGTGTGTGATTACTTTCTTTTAGTAGATTTGATTCGTGCGGCACGGTGGCTCTGATAGTTCGTAAACAGCCCATCTTACTCTTCTTTTTTACCCGTGCGGCGTTGCTCGTAGAGGAACGCACCGTCTCTTTGAAGCCAATGCACCGTCCGTTTGGGACTAACGCACCCTTTCTTTGCTGTCAACAAAGGCTCTGATAGAGTGGGGGACTGCATATATCTGCTTTTTATTGCATTTTTATGAGAGAATAAAGGCTTGTCCTTGCATGTTTTTTCATTATCTGTTGCTCCATCCCTCTATTTGTCTCTTTTTGTAAATGGAGGCTGTCGGCAGATAAGGGGTTTTACTGTCTTTTTGAAAGAAATCTATTGGAATTTCTTTCTTGGAGTGTTTGGCTTTTGAAGGACTTAATAGTTCTCTTTTAGCCAGATACCTAAAAATTGATCGTATATCTGGTATATTCCCAACTCCTGAGTGATGAAATCTTTTTCGAGCAGACCTTTCAGAGCCGATTGTACGGAGCTGGAAGAGGATAGCTTGTACTTCTTGATAAAAGCTGCCGAAGTAATGGCCTTCGCTTTTCCCTCTTTTGTGATGGCGATTAGTAACTCTTTCTGTTTTTCCGGTATGCGGAACAGTATTTCGGAATAGGTGAACTTGAACGAGTCGATGATTTGGCGGATGGCCTCCTCCACCATCTTCACTTCACAGGTTCCCTGTGCGGGAGTCATGTCGTAAAGTGTGTGGAGCACTTTCTGCATGTACCAGGTGATGCCGTCAAATCGTCGGTAGATGGTTTCAACCGTTTCATCGGTGATGCTTTTTCCTGCTTGGGCGAAGTGCAGTTGCGCGAAAGCAGTGTATTTTGCCAAAGGAATACTTTCAAGATGCATCATGGAAACACTCTGATAGAATGGGCGCGAAGGGGTGAGGAACATATTTCCCATGATGTGGCGCTGGCTTCCGGCAAAGATAAAATGGGCATTGCTGCAATGCTGGACATAGGTGCGCAAGGTTGCTTCTACATTATCCTCCGCATATCCGGCTATCTGCTGAAACTCGTCGATGGCTACCAGGCAGGGCTTGTCGGCATGGTTCAGGTAATGGAAAATTTCGTCCAGCGTTGTTGCCGGAGCTTGTATGTCTCCCAGTCCCAGACTCAGTGAAGGAGTGCCGTTGATGTCGAAAGATACGCTTGTATGCAATGATTTGACGCTTTTCCAAAAGAGTTGCAAAGCTTTCTTGCCGGAAGGTTTTAATTCTTCCAGAATCTCTTTGCTCAGTGCGAATACAAAGTCACGAAGTGATTTGGTGGCATATATATCTATAAAAAAGGTATAGTAGTCCTTCCGGATTTTCCTTTCGCGGAAGCAATGCTGAATCAATCCGGTTTTCCCCATTCTCCGGGTAGAGATCAGGGCGAGATTGTTTCCGTTGCTTACTTCCCGGATCAGGGTTTCGCTCTCTTTCTCCCGGTCGCAGAAATAATCGGAAGATACATATCCACTGGTTATAAAGGGGTTTCTGATGATAGTCATGGTTCGTTACTTTAATAAGCAAAGATAATTATTATAAAGTAATAATGCAATTATAATAATAATATTCTTCTCTGTGCCTGCTTATCCAAACAGATGCCTGATTGCTTCCCAAGGTGCATAAATCAGCATTCGGGGACCGGAGAAACGCATTACTTGTTTCATCCGTTCCCGCATGGCAGGTTTGTAGCAGTGTACGCTGCATTGCTTGCATGCTTTCTTTTTCTCCCCAAAAGGGCAGCGGTCCAGCCGGGCATGCGCATAGCGAAGCAACTCTTCGCATTGGGGGCAAAGCGTGACATTCTTTTCTTTTTTACGGCAGTAAAGACGGATCATCAGCTCTACCACTCTCTTTTCCTGATCAATACGGTTTTTGCTCAATTTTAATCTCTGTTAGAATTGACGCAAAAGTAACCAACATCTCCAAAAAACTGTATCTTTGCACCCCGAAAATTGAATATAATAATGAATATTAATAGTAAGGCTAAAGGATTTGTTTGCGGAGCTGTGGCTGCTGCTACTTACGGCATGAATCCGTTGTTTACACTGCCGCTCTATAAAGAAGGGATGTCGGTGGACTCTGTATTGTTCTATCGTTACGGGTTTGCCGTACTTATTTTGGGGATTCTGATGAAAGTGCAGGGACAGTCGTTTGCCCTGAAAAGGAACGAGATATTGCCTCTGGTTGCAGGCGGACTGCTTTTTTCTGCCTCTTCACTGCTGTTGTTTCTGAGCTATAAGCACATGGATGCAGGCATTGCTTCCACCATCTTATTTGTCTATCCGGTGATGGTGGCGCTTATCATGTTCCTGTTTTTCCACGAGAAAGTGTCGTTGCTGACCGTCTTTTGCATTCTGCTCGCCCTTTCCGGCATCGGACTGCTTTACAAAGGGGAGGGAGGCGAAACGCTGAGTCTGGTCGGTATGTTGCTCGTTATCCTTTCCTCACTGTCTTACGCTGTCTATATAGTCGGTGTCAACCATTCCACGCTGAAGTTGATGTCTACGGCCAAGCTGACTTTTTACGCGCTGTTGTTCGGTCTTTCCATTTATATAGTCCGCCTGAATTTCTGCGCGGATCTTCAGGCTGTTCCTTCGTTTCCTGCCTGGGGCAATATTCTTGCCATGGCTTTCTTGCCTACCGTCATATCATTGGTATGTACGGCTGTTTCCATTCATAGCATCGGCTCTACGCCTACTGCCATTCTGGGAGCATTGGAGCCGGTGACGGCACTTTTCTTCGGGGTGATGATTTTTGGCGAACGGCTGACTCCCAGATTAATGCTTGGCATTCTGATGATTCTGGTAGCGGTCATGTTTATTGTAGTGGGTAAGCCATTGATGACTTTTATCAAGGAAGAGTTAGCCCGGGGAATGAAGAAAAAACTGATAAGATAAGGAATCCTGAAAAGCTTATAGCCGTTATACATGACTACATTTCACTCTATCGACGAGTTGCTGAAGATGATGAGCCGAGAACAGCTCCTGCTGAAACAGATGTTCAGCAAGCGGAAACAGCAATCCTTCCGGCGGGAATATGCACTGGAACTGACAGAATATAAACTACAACGTATACAGAGCCTGATCGATCACGGAGTGCTTCGTGAGAATGGTTCGTTTCTTGAGATGGAGGATATTTATCTGCATTTCTTCGAGCAGGTACTCGAAGTGAATGAAGAGATCAACACTTCGTTTGTCAACGAGCATATCAGTTATCTCAAAGATACTATCTCCTATTATCAGCAAGAAAACCACGAGAAACGGAAAACTACCTATCTGCGTACCATCAAGCGGATATTACGTAATATCGCCCTGACTACCTTGCGCAATGTGATCGACCTGAAGCGTAACATCGACAGCACTTTCAAGAATGAGCCGAACTATCAGATCAAGAAGAAAAAACTGGTTCGCCTGGACGAGAAACGGCGGGATATCGAGGCATTGATAAAAGTGAGCGAGGAGCTTCTTGCCAATGAAGAAGACCGCTTCTTCCGGCGGATACCGGACGAGGAACTGGGGATTGTGGTGGCAAACGTACGAATACAGCTCAATGAATGTTTCCACAACCTGATCGAGATACAAAAGCAGATTATCAGCTATCTGAACAAAATAGAGTATCAGAACAAGATCCGGGTTAAGATCCGGCAGCTGAAATACCTGAAAGATCAGTTCGAACTGGAGGAACGAACCAATATCTGCGAGGTGTTGATGCAGAAAGACAGTGTCTGGTTCGAACCTGCACCGGCTTATCCGTTACGTCTTTCCGTAGAATATCTTCGTAATGATGATGAAGTGTTGGAGAGCATCCGTAAAGTGATAACCATGATCGGCAAGCGTGCCATCCTGACCCGGAATGTGGCCGGCAGTATTGCCGAAGACTCTCTTGAGACCCATATATCGGAAGAGGCTTATATCAATCTGGAAGAAGTGAAGAAGCGGTTTATGCAGGCTGAAGAAGATTTGTTTTCGTTTGTGGCTGCCTATCCTTTCGCACAAGAGGTTTCTTTTGATGAGCGGATAACGTTCTACTGCCAGATTGTATCCCAGTTTTACGAAGAACTCCGTATCACCGGTGATTATGGCAGAATGGGTGGGGTGGAATATGCACTGATTTATTCGGAAAGGACAGGCGAAATAGTTTAGAAACGAATACGATTCACCACCGAGGACACAGAGTTTTAATCTTTTGTTTATCAGGATGTTTAAGAGAAAGATATTCTCTGTGTCCTCTGTGTCCTCGGTGGTGAACCCGAACTCAAAGCCATTATAGTAATGATTAAACAAACTGCTGAAATATTTGAAATACTGAGTAAAGGAGGATTCATCTCTTCCGACAGTACCAATCCCAATATCCGCCAACTCTATACGGTGATCGAAGATAATCAGTCGGAGTTGTACGATTTCTTTGCCGCCATCAACTTTATCCTTGAGAGCGGGAATGAATATTATTATTTCTCCCGTCGGGAAAATAAAGTCGATCTGGAGCGTAAGTTAGAGATTGCCACCCGCTGGATTGATGTGCTTGATTTCATTAAAACCTACGATGCGGCTTTTTCATCCGGATTCCGTTTCCAGCCGGCCGATATGGTCGTAAAAGTAGGTACCGACCTGGAACTGAAAGAGAAACTCGCCGGATTGAAGAAACTTGTCGGACGGGAGAAGCACGAAGAGATGATCGATAAAATAGTGAATGACCTGAAACGTGACGGCTTCATTGAACTGGAGAACGAGATCACTTCCACCTATAAAGTAGTAGCGGCTTTCGGCTATCTGGAAGAGTTGGTCGCTTGTATTAACATATCAGAAGAAATACAGAATGAGATACCTGAATAAAATTGTTTTCATCAATAGTGCCCGTATACAATATGCCGAAATACAGATAGACGGCAATGTCCACTTTATCGGTACACAGGGGGTGGGGAAGAGTACGGCGTTACGTGCGCTGCTTTTCTTTTACAATGCCGACAAGACGAAGCTGGGCATATCAAAAGAGAAAAAGAGCTTTGACGAATATTACTTTCCGTACCTCAATTCATATATTATTTATGAAGTGACCGTAGACGATGCATCGTATTGTGTGTTGGCTTTTCGCTCCCAGGGGAGAGTTTGTTTCCGTTTTCTGGGAACGGGTTACAAAAAAGAATATTTTATTTCTCCCGAAGGAAAGGCTTATGAAGAGTGGGATCAGATACGCGATGCCCTTGGCAGCTTTGTCTATAAGAGCCGTCGCGTAGAGACGTATGAGGAGTATCGTGACATCATTTTCGGCAACAACCGGGGGCTTCCTCCGGAGTTACGGAAGTTTGCCATTACCGAGAGCCGTCAGTACCAGAATATACCGCGTACCATTCAGAATGTTTTCCTGAATTCAAAGCTCGATGCTGAGTTCATCAAGCAAACCATCATCATGTCACTGAACGAAGAAGATGTGCGTATCGATCTGGGGCAATATGCCCATCATCTGCGACGGTTCGATGAAGAGGTGACTGATATCAGCAAGTGGTTCAGGAAGAACAAGAACGGCGAGGTTACTGTTCGCCGGCAGGCTGACCGGGTAATTGAGCTTTATAGGGAAATGCATTATCTGGAGCAACAGGCGCGTACGCTGGCTGGGGAACTGAATTATACTTTCCGGATGGCACAGGAACTGCTCCCTTCACTGCAACAGAAGAAAGAGGAACTGTTGAAAGAGTTGGCAAAAGAGAAACACCAGCTTGAGGAACTTTCCGGGAAATTCCAGAGTGAGCGCGACCGTTTGCTGGGGCTTGTCAGGGTACAGAACGAGAACTTGAGAACTGCGCGTGAACGAAAGGAACGGTATGAGTCGCAGGATATTTATAATGTGTGCGACCGGGTGAATGCGGAGCCCGAAGCCATACTCCACAAACAGATGTTGGAGGAGCAGTTGACCATGTTGACTGCCCGCTTTGACGACATCAACAGCCAGTATAAGCTACTGAAGGAACAGGCTTCCAGTGCCTTTGAACGTTTCCGTAACGGTAAAAATGCTGAGCTGAATACGCTCCATTTACGTGCTATCGAACGTAAGGAGGCTGTACGAAAGGAGTACGATAAAATATTGAAAGAGGTGCGTGAGCAGGAAGTAGGGAAGTTGACCCTCCTGCGAGAACAGACAGAAAAGAAAAAAGAGGGCATCTATCAGTTGAAGATGGAACGGGAGAAGTGCCTGCACCGGACTTTCCATGAAGAAGAGTTACAGGCCTGCCGGACGGAACGCGTTGCATTGGAAAAGGAGAATCACGAATGCCGGTTGAAGCTGAAAGAGGCAGAACAACAAATGGGGCTGGTACGTCGGCAATGGGAACTGGATCAGACTGCCTGTGAGCAACAGTCGGGCGTCCGTCAGAAGGAAATAGAGCAGCAGATTGCGGTTGGTAGAGAAAAAGTGGCGGAGATAGACCGGTTACTTGATAACTGTCAGGGATCACTTTATGAATGGTTGAGCCGAAATTGTCCGGGATGGGAGAATACCATTGGTAAGGTGGTAGACGAAAAACTTGTTTTATTCAGTAAGGAACTCAATCCCCAATCTGTTCCGGATACCGGACAAGATTCTTTCTATGGCATCAAACTCGATCTTTCGGCTATCCGGAAAGAAGTGAAAAGTGTGCAGGAGTATGCCGCAGAGCAGGAAGCAATCCGTAAGGAGATACATGAATGGCAGCAGAATCTTGAGAAGTCGATAGAGGAAAAAGAGAAAGAGCTGGCTGCCATCCGGAAGAAACACCAGACTGTCCTTAATACTTATAAGGAAGAGATGGCTCAGTCCGCTTACTGTATGGAACAGAATGATAAGCGTATTCAGGTTCTGAAAGCAGATGAAATCATGCTGGAGCAGAAGGCAGGTGAGGAGAAACGTATATTGCTGGAACAGTTGGAAAAACAGTTGGCTGAGGCTACACACAGTTTGCAGGAGTCAGCGGCGGAACTGGAACAGTTCAATCACTTACTTGAAACCCGAATCCGCCAGAAAGAGAAGGAACGTAACCAGAGAATGCAGGAAGAAGACACTCTGATCCGTAACAAGCAGGAGGAGATCCATCAGTCCATTGCCTCTGAAAAGAAGAAAACCGATGAACTGCTGGAGACAATGGATAAGGACCTGTTGCATGAACTTTTCGGAAAAGGGGTGGATACGGAACGTATCACTGCCCTGCGTAATGAAGTGGCCCGCACGGAACAGGAGTTAGCGTTTATCGAGCAGCACCGCCGTCTGGTTTACGATTACGAAAAGGATAAGCGGGAATTCTTCGACCGTATGGACGAATTCAGAAATGGAAAGCAGTTGGCCGAGAAAGAACTGGACGGTGAGAAAGAGAAGTTCCGCTTGAAGGAAGAAGAACTGAATCAGAAAGTAACGGGACTGAACAAGCAATTAGTTGAGACAAATACCCGCCTGAAGCATTTAGAAGAGGATATCCGGGAGACTGAGAACTTCAAAACACTCAATATTTGTCCGCCTGTACTGCAAACGGGAGTGGAAGCAGAGAGTGTGAAGCGCTGCAAGAAAGTGATAGAGGAGCTGACACAGAATCATTATCGGCAGATTGAACAAGAAAAGGACTTCCGGGAAGCGGTCGGTCGCTTTACGGGTAACTTCTCCGAACAGAATACGTTCAACTTCCGTACACGTCTTACAAAGCGCGACGAGTTTATGACCTTTGCTGCCGATCTCAAAGAGTTCATTGATAATGATAAGATCATTGACTTTGAACGTCGTTCGAATGAAGCATATACCGACTTGATTCACCGGATCGGGAAAGAGACGGCGGATATGCTTTCAAAAGAAGGGTTGATTCGCAAAACTATCAACGACATCAATAGTGACTTTGTGGAACGCAATTTCGCCGGGGTCATCAAAAGCATTGCCTTACAGATTGTGCCCAGTGGCAATCGTATCATGCAACATTTTGTTACCATCAAAGAGTTTTGCGACCGGAATCAACCGGGTGCTCTGGGCATGTTTAGCCTGTTCGGTCAGGAGGAGCTTGTGGAACAGAATCGGCAGGCGGTAAGTTTATTGCAGTCGCTGGTGAAAGAACTGGCACTGAACAAGGAAAAGGAACTGACGCTTTCTGATACTTTCGAACTTCAGTTTCGCATTGTGGAGAACGATAATGACAGCGGATGGGTGGAGAAACTGGCAAATGTAGGTTCCGACGGAACGGATATTCTGGTGAAGGCCATGATTAACATCATGTTGCTGAATGTGTTCAAGGAAAAGGCATCGCACCAGTTCAACGATTTCAAGCTGCACTGCATGATGGACGAGATCGGAAAACTGCATCCCAATAATATTAAAGGTATTTTGGACTTTGCCAATAACCGGAATATTATCCTGGTGAATAGTTCGCCTACTTCTTACCGGGCAAGCGATTACAAATATACTTATATCCTGAATAAAGACAAGCGAAATATTACAAGCGTGACACGGCTGATAAAGCAAGAGGTGAGGGAGTAATTTCCCTCACTCACATCTGCAAAAGTCGTTGGCTCCGCAAGTACATCGCGGGAGCAACTGCTCCTTCAGAATATATTTTCATACCTTTTCCAAGCGAGGAAAGAAGAGCCTGTGCGATCCGGCTGCGGCAACTGTCAGCATTGCTAAGGATTAATATGTTCATAATGATGTATCGTTTTCCTATTAACAGTGTTAATTCGGAATGAATGATTCTGATTGTTTGCAAACAAAGGACTTCTTTTTCACAGTTAAAGGACAAGTCTTTTGTTTGTAGAAAACAAGTTTTAATACAGTGTTAAAACACGTTTTCCGGAATTTGTTTGTTTGGAGTGATAAACTGTTTAACCTCAATGATATCTCTGCATTGCGGATGATCTTTTATTAAGGCCGCCTCCTTGAAAGATTTGAGTAGATACTTGCTAATTTAGTAACTATATCTTTCTCAGAATCTCCATGTCAAAATCCGGCTGGTTTTACTACCTTGGTGCATCTCAATAATCCTATGTTCAGATATACCGACTGATTTGAGTTTGGCGGTCAGTTTACCCAGGTTCTTTTCTTTCGATACCAGACTGGTGAACCATCCGCAATTCTTTCGGTAGTTCCGGCTCTCTTCGATCATGGTCAGCAGAAAACGAAGTTCTCCACCTTCGCACCAGAGTTCGTTGGCATTGCCTCCGAAGTTGAGCCGGGCTTTGGTTATTTTTCTCCCCTTTAGGCTACTGAGTTTACGCAGCGTCCCGTTTTCAGCTTCTTCTCTGGAACTGTGGAAAGGAGGATTACAGATGGTTACATCGAAGTATTCATCCGGAGCAATGATCCCTTCAAATATCTTTTGGCTATCCCGTTGCAGCCGGAGTTCTATTTTATGGGCCAGTGCCGGATTGCAAGTTACAATCTTTCGTGCATTATCAATGGAGATAGGATCAATATCGGAACCGACGAAAGTCCATCCATATTCTGTTTGTCCGATAATGGGGTAGATACAGTTGGCACCTACACCGATATCAAGACACCTGCATGGGTGAGTGGCTTTTGTAGCTGCTTCTGTCTGTATCGGGTTTTCGGGTTGAATCAAATCCGCTATGTAATGGATATAGTCCGCTCTTCCCGGAATGGGCGGACACAGGTAATTCTTAGGAATATCCCAGTATCGTATGCCGTAACAGCTTATCAACAAGGCTTTGTTGAGTGCCTTCACCGCCTGCGGATTAAAGAAATCGATACTTGTCGTCCCGTATGCGTTCGGTGCGACGAACTTCTTCAACGGGGGATACTCTTCCATCAGTCTTGAAAAATCGTACTGTCCGTTATGCTTGTTCCTTTTATGTAATTCGTTTCTCTCTGCCATGCGGGCAAAGATACAGAGAATCTTTCGGCCGACAAATCGGGCTTGATTAAAAATGCGTATCTTTGCCGGCGAATTAAAAAAGAGCCAACCGTTGAAGTTACTTTTCTTATATCTGATAATCGTGAATACCGTTTCTTTTGTTATGTACGGTATTGATAAACGGAACGCATCCCGAAAACGATGGCGTACTCCCGAAGTCCACCTGCTGGGAATAGCCGTAGCGGGAGGGTCGTTAGGTGCATGGGCAGGGATGTATACGTTTCGGCATAAGACACGGCATCTTAAATTTAAATATGGTATACCGGTAATTGGGGTATTGCAGGTGGGGATGGAGATATATTATTTCTTGTCAGAATTCATATAGGGACGAATGTCTTTTAAGAGTGATTCTAAATACATTTGCAATGTCCTTTACTGTGTTTTTCCACTCGATTCTCTTCTATGCCTTTGGAATTGCTGACTACTTTTTCTATCATTTTTTTACAGTGTCACATTTGTAAAACCCTTTTCTCTCTACCCGTATTTAATAAGAGATGTCGTTTTAAAACCAGATAATATCATTATCTTAATTTAATTCCCAGTTTTTGTAATCTGGAACGTATCGCTCCGTCATTCCGTTCGAATATCTCTGTCAGTTCGTTAATGGTTTTGCCTTCCGCATACAACCGGAGAAGATAATCATCTGCACTCTTTTCCCATGGCAAATAGGCGTTGCCATACTCTTCTCTTTTGAAACTAAGAGTCTGTTTTTGCTTTATAGGGTTCAATCCCCAATATTCAATAGCTCGGTCTAATTCTTGTTTGAACTGGAGTATTTCATCCTTGTTGATGAAAATCGTTTCTCTGTGGAAACCCTTATTTCCTTGATGTTTACTTTGGGTAATTTTTAGATATTCTTGTCCGCTTAAGTCCTGTTTAATATCTAAAAAGAGTTCTCCTCCTTTTGTGGATGTCCTATAGGTTATAACATCACTGTCTGCCGCTCTCTCCATAAGGGTAGGTTCTGTCGGCAGGTAATTCGAATTGTGTAAAAATGTAATGTTTGTTTTTCCGCTAATTTGTCTGTCGATATTTCCTTCTGGTTTACAATAACCGATTATAACATGGTCCGCAAATGAAAGTATTATTTCATTCCGGTCATAGGCAGATTGATGATTGATTCTGTGTACCTGGCTATTACAGGCAGTTACTATCAATAGCCTCTTCTCTTTGAGTGCCAACTTAATATGATTACTCCATTCTTCTTTCATGCTTTCAGCTAGTACCAGAATGACTGGTATTTTCTTCTCCAATAGTATATTAAAGACCTCTTGTTCCATTTTTGAATGATTTCCGCAAAGGATGCAATCTCTTTCCGGTAATAATTGATTTGCCCAGCGATAAATAGATGCTGTTTTATTTTCAGGTACTTGCCGGGAACATAAGAAAGCAATTTTCTTCTTCGACATGAGTGCACTGTTACCTGATTGGTAGAGTTGGGGAGTGGTGTTCATTTTATATGCTGATAATTGTTTTTCAATGTATTAATTGTTAATTGTCTTATCGTTATGGGACTTACATTCCGGTGATTAACAAAGGTAGGGAAAATATTTAAGATTAGTCTTTATTACTTTTAATTTCCTCCTTTCCCACATTCTTTTATTACTTTTGCATCCATTATCTTCGAAACCCAATACCGCAGTCATTATGAAAAGTATAGAAGTCGTAGCAGCCGTTATCAGATCTGGAGGAAAATATCTTTGTGTACAACGGGGACGGACTAAATTTTCATATACTTCTTTCAGGTACGAATTTCCGGGTGGAAAAGTGGAGAAAGGTGAATCTTTGCAGGAAGCACTTCAAAGAGAAATTATGGAAGAAATGGATTATACTATTGAAGTGGGAGAGAAGCTTTTGACAGTCCATCACATCTATCCTGATTTCGAAATTACGATGCACGCTTTTCTATGTCATCCTATCGGGGAGCAATATGTATTGAAAGAACATATTGCTGCACAGTGGCTCTCTCCTGGGGAGATGGTAACATTGGACTGGGCGGAAGCGGATAAACCGGTAGTAAAAAAGATTTCGGAACAATAAAAAAGTATGTTTAATTACTTGATATCAAGACGCTTCTCTCTCCAGAGATATAAGTTTATACCTTTTTTCTACTCTCTCCAATAATGATCGAATAATAACTTTATGGAAAGGACGAATCACGAAAAAGTAGAGTTTTCCCAAACGGTTGTGGTATTTGACTATCGTGGTGATTCGTAAAGTTTGGCTGTTGGCTTCGGAAACCTTACACCAAAGGGATACGTAGAAAGTCAAGTGTTTATCGGACATTCCAAAGATTATTTCGTGTTGATTTCTTTCACACTCCATATCCGTGATTCGTCTGTTTGTATTGAGTCCGAAAGGCTTGACTATACTATTTCTTACTTTTAGAAGCCGGATAATCCAGGAGGGTAGTTGGTTAAAAGCTATATCTGCAAACTCGTCAGTGGAGATTGCATTCTTATTATGCAACTCTTTTGAAAAAGAGTCATAATAATCTGCCGGAAGATAGTTCTCAATTAGGCTGTCTGGATTAGTTTCTTGTTGCTTCATAGATCTGATTTCTTATGATTATGGGTTTTATTGTATCATGGTACGTCATGGCGTATTATATAATATCATGAAAATTAATTAGTTATTTAAGAACATATATATGTGTCGGTTAATAAGATCGTGTTGTTCTGCCGATCCGTTTTCTCCCATGTTACTGTGTGTAACTCCATCCAGTCGCACAACTTCTATTCGAAATTTCTGTTGCTCCTCGCTGGTTGGGAGTACACCCGGATCAGCATCATAATCACATCCTCTCAACGTGTATATCCGTGGCTTTTGTGTTCTTGGGATTATCATTCTCCGGTGGTCCATTGAGATAGCTTTCATTATCAGTTCCGGATGATTTGTTGCGGTGAGCATGGTTATATCACCTCCGTTTGAATGACCTATCACACAAAGTTTCTCCCATTGCAGGTTCGGTTTTAGCTTCTTAAACTCCCGGATTGTAAAGAGAATATTTTCTTCTCCTCTTTTCCAGTTAGGCATACGGGTTTCCATAAAATTTCCTTCCATAGCCAAAAGAGGATCATCGGACAATTCATGTTGGATACTTATCACATAATATCCTTTTTCTGCCAAAAAACGAGTCAGATATGAATAACTCTGGTTCGATTTATCGTTCTTGTTTCCGTCATATCCATGGTTGAATATAATGACTCCGGTCCTGGGCTTTCTTTTTTTGGCCGGTAAACAGCTACCGGCACTATCCGGTTACGTCTTGAATCAAGCAGGCTGGTTGTGAATTCTGTTTGTGCGTACACTTCTGCCAATGAGAGTAAAAGAAGCAGTATGGTGAATCCTTTTTTCATGTTGTCCCGTATGCTTGATGAACATGTTGCTATCTCACAAGTCCATTCTTACTGAAATCATAAAATGCTTCGATCTTTTCCTCCGTATCGGCTTTCAATGCTAATAGCAACTCACGGGTGAATTCCAGATAACCGGTACCGTTTGCCGTAACTATGTTCTTATCACCGACAGCTTGCTTTTCCAGGTAACCATCTTCGTTGGTATATCGTTCTCCGCCCCACTGTTTGAGCACGGCAAGGGTGTTTCCGGTATGCTTAACATTGTTTAGGAAGCCATGGGCGCACAGAAATGAAGCAGCGTTGCAGATACCGCCAATCACTTTCCCTTTTTCAAAAGCATTTTGCACGATGGGGAATACACGTTCTGCTTCAGGAGACTGCCATTGCATACCACCAATTAGGACCAAGGCAGCATAATCGGAAGGAAGGTTGTCGAAACTGTAGTCCGGCAGAGTACGGAAACCACCCAAAGAGCAGACTGGATCCAAAGTGGGGGCTACTGTTTTGACTACGTACTTGATTTCACTGCCCGGCATTAGTCCGGAATGAAAGGACGCTGCTACGAAAGCACTTTCCCAATCGGCATACTCGTTGAGAATGATAAATAATACTTCTTGTTTCATTGTTTTTTTTGTTTTTATAATTGAATAGTGACTGTGAGGGGCTTATTTCATTACCTGGCATCCCCTGCAATAATAAATGCTTCCTCCCAGATAGTTCTCTTTCACAATGGTTTCACCACATTTGGGGCACGCATGTCCCGCTGTATTTTTTGACAGGGAGGCTACATATTGCCCGGGAACTCCAAACAAATCAGTTTCGGTGCTTCGTCCGCCCAGGCGGTAGATATCTTGTAGTGTCTCTTTCACTTGTTCGTACATTTTCTCCTTTTCCTCTGCGCCCAGTTTGTCGATCTTTGTTTTTGGATGGATATGCGCATGGTACAGGATGTCTTGCAATACTCCGTTGCCCAGTCCGGGAATTGTCTGTTCCGTGGCCAGAAAAGCTTTTGCCGATTTCTTCTGTGCATCCGGCGCATTTACCAATCCAAGAAAGTACTCCTTGTCAAAGGCGTCCGACATCACTTGTGGCTTTGTTCTGGCCGTTTCGTAATAGGCGACCAATGGTGCGTCAAAATGCCCTCGGGTAAAGCACAACAGTGCTCCGTACATCCGTACAGATGCTAACAGGCAACTTTCGTCATCGAATGCCACCAGCAGTTGATGTTTGGTGGGTAACTTCGCTCCCGGTTCGAAATAACGAAGATTGACCCCGTCTGTCAAAACCAACATCGTGTCTCCAGCCGTTAGTTCGACCATTCCGCCTTGTGGGCAGGCTTTGTCAATGGTCTTGCCAACCAGGCGTTCGGCACACTCTTCCGGTTTACCATAAAACCAGGCAAATTTATGTGGTGTATATTGGGCGAATACATCCGTGATTCGTTTGCCGCATACGGTTTTGTTCAGTTGCTCGCACAGCAGGCGAGCTTCGGGAGCTTCTATCATGGGCGAAAGGATTAAAAGGTTTATAGATGCACAAAGATACGATTTTTTTAAAAAAAAGAGAATATAATAGGAAAATAAGGCAGCGTTACTTATAACGCTGTAAGTCGAAACATGCTAATTCCCTTGCTTTCATCTAATATTATTAAGTAGTTAATCAGGATTAGCTGAATCTATTAGAAGTATAATTTATTGGTCTTTAATATTATACTCAAATTGATATTGATAACTAAATATGCATTGGTACTTAATATATTAATATTTAAACAAGGGAATTATCCTTAAAAAGGCTTCAATCTATAAGATTCTTAAATTCTACTTTAAGGTAGTCTTCCATACCTTTCTTTTGATCTATAATGGTTTTACCGGTATGCAGATGTCAACAATGTGTTTCTTTTGCGGATGGGTGGTGTAGTCGTTGTGGTACAATTCATACGCACATCCATCTCCTTGCTGGTAGCCGCTTTCGGTGAACCAATGGCACATGGTGTTCCATGCCTTCTGAAACTCGTCCATTCCAAGTTCGAAATGCCCGACTGCATACTGACCGCCCGGAATCGTCATCTTACCGATTTCGCCTTCTACCTTCACCTCTTTGTCGACAATGATGCAGGCACTTTGCCTGATTTTGTCTTCATCGGTGATCGAAGGATCGTCGTGTGTGACGGTAGCGGTTTTAGTAACATTAGGCGTGTACAATCCCCTGGGTGTTGCCCATTGTCCCAATTTTGCGTAAGCCTGGCCAATCAGGTGGAACGGGCCGATGTGGCGGCAATAGATCGCTTTCATTTCCGGCATTTCTTTTACTTCTACAATTGATTCCATAAAATATAGTTGTTTTAGTTTTACACCGCAAAGGTCGAAATTTGCCACTGCACTGTGTGTCATATTCTTGCGGATCGCTTGCCCGTTCTTGCTAAATAGGTTTCCTTCGAATACATAGACCGGCTTATCCGTTCGGCTGAACTGGGTAGGGGTGATGCCGAAATACTTTTTGAAGGTCCGGCAGAACAGGGATGTACTGCCGAAACCGCAGCTGTAAGCAATCTCGGTGATGGACGGGAAGGGATCTTTCTGTAATTTCCATGCTGCCTTCTCCACCCTGAGACGCTGGATGTAGTCGGTCGGTGTTTCACCTATCAGAAAGGTAAATATCCGGTGGAAATGAAAGGGTGAAAAGTTGGCAACGGCAGCGATGTCTTTCAGTTCGATCGGTTGCTCCAGGTTCCGGTCGATGAAATCCATCACCCTATTAATCCTGGAATGATATTCTATCCTGCTTCTTTCTTGTATATTCATGCCTGTTTGTTTTGGTGGACAAAAGTACGTTCTAAATATCAGCTGCGTTTGTCCATTCTTGCTTTTCTTTGTCTCTTTTTTCCTATCCCTTCTTTTTCCCGTACCTTATCTTTGCCGTGATGATCTAAAAAACAATATATTTGTAGTCTATGCAATCATTCAGAATCATAAAACCTGCTGCGGCACTTGTCCCTTATGTCCGGCATTACTGGGTATTGAGCGACGATGCGCTTGCGCCGGTATCCGAACGGACGCTGCCCGTGGGGTGCGTCCAGATGGTCTTTCACCGGGGGCGGCAACTGCTTTCGCTGACCGAAGGCCGGTTGCAACCCTCTTCTTTCATCAGCGGGCAGGCGTTCGGCTATTCCGATGTCGAGTCTACGGGGATGCTGGAGATGATCGTAGTCGTTTTTCAGCCCTTTGCCGCAAAAGCTTTCCTTCACATGCCTGTTAGCGAGTTTCGTGGGATGAATGTAAATACCGAAGAGACGGACGATCCTCAGCTGGTTGATCTGGGCAGGCGGGTAGCCGATATGCCGGATCAGGCGGCGTGCATCCGCCTGATAGAAAAGTTTCTGTTAAGCCGTCTCTACGCTTTTTCCGAATACAACTTGAAGCGGGTTTCGACCGCTTTGGAGGCGGTAACCCTCCATCCGTACATCCGTACGGCACAACTGGCGGACGTAGCCTGCCTGAGCAATAAGCAGTTTGGGCGGGTGTTTGCGGAGTACGTAGGCGCTACTCCCAAGGAGTTTCTGCGCATTGTGCGGATGCAGCGGGCGTTGTACACCTTGCAATGCCAGCCGGGCATTTCGTTTGCGCAACTGGCCTGCGAATGTGGTTTCTTCGACCAATCGCACATGATTAAGGAGTTCAAACTCTTCTCGGGATATACTCCGGCGGAATACTTAGCTGTTTGCGCTCCTTATTCCGATTATTTTTCCGTGGAGGAATGATGTCTGTTTTTTACTATCCGGGGCGGGTGCTTTGCCCTACTTTTGCGGTGTGCTTGGGAGACGTGACTTCCGGCATACAGTATTCACCTTATTAATAGAAAGAAAATGGAAAAGTTTATTGCGTTTTTTGAGATTCCGGCGGCAGATTTCCACCGGGCGGTAGGATTTTATGAAACAGTGTTGGACATCAAATTGGCGGTCTCGGAGTATGAAGAGGAGAAGATGGCCTGCTTCATGGAGCAGGGCGAAGCGGTGGGAGCGGTGTCGTGGGCACCCGATTTCCTGCCTTCGGAGCGAGGAACATTGATTCACTTCTATTGCGAAGAGATCGGCAAGTCGCTGGAACGTGTCCTGCAGAAAGGCGGGAAAGTCATTATCCCCGAGACGAAGATCGACGCTGAAGGCAGGGGACATTTCGCTGTTTTTGCCGATAGCGAAGGAAACCATATCGGTTTGTATTCGGATAAATAGCAGGTGTGAGTGATTCTCACTATATTTGCCCGAAATTGAAGTATGTATAGAGAATATCAACCTTGTGGACTGCTGGCTCCTTACGTCGATAAAATCTGGGAGTTCAAAGGAAGTCCTGAGTATGGGATGCGTATCAACGTCCTGCCGGATGGGTGTACCGATTTGATTTTCGCTTTGGGCGGGATAACACAACCGGTAGGCAACGAAGGGCGGATCATGCCGTCTTGCCGTTCGTTTTTCGTGGGACCGATGAAACGCTATTCGGAGTTGGTCACGTATACCGAAACGGTTCACATGGTTGGTATTCGTTTTCATCCTTGCGGATTATTCCGATTCATGGACCTGCCCGTGCAGGAATTGGCTGGTCAGCGGATCGGCAGTGCCGACTTGGGAATCAAGCTGTTCGATGATTCGTTTACAGAGCGACTCTACGAGCTTCCGGATTTGCGGAGCAGGATTCAGTGTATTGAGACAGTATTGGTGCGGTCGATGTACAAGCACGATGTAGTGGACAAACAGATTGTTTTTGCGGTAAACCACATTCATTTGTACCACGGTCAGCGGGAGATCCGTTTGCTGGCAGAAGATGCCTGTTTGTGTCAACGGCATCTGGAACGGCGGTTCAAGCTGTTTACCGGATTTACCCCTAAAGAATACAGCCGGATTGTGAAGTTCAGGCAGGCGATCGATCTGCTGAAAAGTACGACGGAGGCAAATAACCTGCTCTCGGTAGCGGTGAATGCCGGATATTACGATGTTTCGCACTTCCTGAAAGAGGTTAAGACACTGTCCGGCGGTACGGCAGAATCATTCCTTTCTCCGACCTTACCGCAAGAGGGGCTGCTGACGTATATTGAGAAATAAAATATCGGTTGGGTGATAAAGGAAATCTCCTTTAGAAAAGCGTTTCGGATTTAGTTTCGGGTACAGGCATTGTATCGCGAGCGTAAAATAAACTATGTCTGTAAGAAATTTAGTCTGCTTCTTATTCTGTAAAAGTCGTTTTTTTACAACGCCGGGGTAGGTGGGCAAGCTTATATTTGCAGGGATTATCAATCTAAATATCATATACAATGAAATCATTAAACGAAAGAGCAGCAGATTTGCTGCAAGGTTGTGAAACGGTAATACTCAGTTCAGTCAATCAAGAGGGATATCCCCGCCCTGTCCCTTTGAGCAAGATTGCTTCGGAAGGTATTTCTGAGATTTGGATGGCAACCGGAGAACATTCTGTGAAAACGAAAGATTTCCGGAGCAACCCGAAAGCGGGTCTTTGTTTCTACGAACAAGGGAATAGCGTTGCCCTGACGGGTGAAGTGGAGGTAGTGACAGATGCCGGACTCAAACAGAAGTATTGGCAAGACTGGTTTATCGCCCATTTTCCAAAGGGACCGACTGATCCGGAATACGTTTTACTGAAGTTCCGTTCTGAGCATGCCACGTTCTGGATCGACGGACAATTCGTCCATCGGAACATTTAACCCGTTACTCTGTATTCTGCTTCTTTTATGGTAAATCTTTTAGCTTCTGAGAGGTAGGTACAAAAAAACGGTACTTCGATTCACATCGCAGCACCGTCACAACACAAACACAAAATAAAACACGACAAAACTACTATGCAATCTTACCTGTCTATGCCGGGGAGGCATACGGTGCGACTATTATGGATATTCCCATAGGCATAAAGCGCTTCAGGCCGATTTGCATAATTATAAACGCAGAAGAAATCATTTTGTTCAGGAGTGAGCAAAAAAAAATGTATTTTTTTCGAGTTATATGTATTTTCCCAAGTCTATGGCCGGCTCTCAATAGGCTATAACCGTGTATCGGGCACATTCAATAGAATCGCGTAGTTTGTTCGGTTCACATGGATATCTTTTAATAAAGTGATGGAATATGTTTCAACCGTATTTCCCTGTGTTTCCTCTTTTTGCCTGATGACAAAAGATGCATCCTTAGTTTTACTGACCAGTACTAACAAATATCGGTAATAGAATATTCTGAGTTAAGAATCAATCGATTGGATGATTTTCTTCTCAGAGTATCTATCAATATTGTCTACGAACAAGAAGATTCTCAAGTCCTTCGTGCACTTGTCCCGTGTTTTAATCAGAGTTTTAAGTTCCTTTTTAAATTTTGTAGTTTTATCATGGAAACTGACTCCCTTGTTCAATTGTGGACAATCATTAAGCTCTGTCTCTATTATGTTCAATCAAAGGTAGTGAGAAATATTATTGGTCAATGAACGGACAAAAACAGGAAACTATTGATAATTTTCCTATTTTATTCTCTTATAATCGGGAAAAAGAATACTTTTGTTATTGTAAAATAAGCATAATCTATGAAAGCATCTTCCAATAATCTTTTAAGCATCATAAAGGGACCACGACAGTTTGTAATTCCTATTTATCAGCGGACATACAGTTGGCAACTGGTTCAATGCAATCAATTGTTGAATGATATTTTGCGTATTAGCAACGACTCTGCCGTCCAGGGACATTTTATCGGTTCTATCGTTTATTTTCAGGAGAGTATACATACAGTGTCCGATGTGCCTAAACTTCTGGTTATTGATGGACAGCAGCGCTTGACCACCGTCTCTTTGCTGATAGCGGCTATTGCCGATTTTATAAAAGAGAATGCAGTAGAGATAGATACCAGCTTCACTAAACTTCAGAACTATTATCTGATTAACCCGGAAGAAGATAATGAATTGCGGTATAAACTTCTGCTGACCCGCAGAGATAAAGATACCTATATAAATTTATTGAAGGGGATTCCTCAGTCCGAGGGGATGTCACAACGCATCATTGAAAACTATGACTTCTTTAAAAGTAAGATAAACAAGGAGAATGTGGTAGCTATTTATAGCGGGGTACAGCGACTGTTTGTTGTGGATGTGGCTCTTGAAAAGGAGAAGGACAACCCACAATTGATATTTGAAAGTATGAACAGTACGGGACTTGATTTATCACAAGCCGACTTGATTCGCAATTACGTGCTGATGGGACAAGAAGTTCACTTGCAGACCTCACTTTATGAATCTTATTGGTATCCTATGGAACAAGGATATGGTAGTGAATATGCGGCGCTGTTTAATAGCTTCATGCGCGATTACTTATCAGTGAAGACAGGCACCATTCCTCGTATCGATATGGTGTACGATGCTTTCAAGGCCTATGTGATAGGGGGTAAAGCTCCCGATACGATCAGCGAAGTAGTCAAAGACATTTATACTTATTCCGGATATTACGTCAACATGGTGCTTCACAAAGAGCCGGATAAGCAGCTTTGCGGGGCTTTCAAACGCATCAGCCAGTTGAGGGTTGACGTTAGTTACCCGTTTTTATTACCGTTGTACAACGATTATGTCAACGAAGTTATCAGTAGGGACGAGTTCTACGAAGCTCTTTGTCTGGTTGAGAATTATGTGTTCAGACGCGCCATTTGCGGCATACCGACAAATAGCCTGAATAAGACGTTCGCTACTCTCTATAAGTCATTCGATAAAGCGAATTATATGGATGGCCTGAAAGCTGCATTCCTATTGCTGGATAGTTATAAGCGCTTTCCGAACGATACGGAGTTCACTACTTTCCTACAAACCAAAGATGTTTATAATTTCCGTAACAGGAACTACCTTTTAAATCGGTTGGAAAATTTTCAGCGTAAGGAGATGGTGAATATTTCTGATTATACCATCGAGCATGTTATGCCCCAAAATCCTAATCTATCACACGAGTGGCAAGAAATGTTAGGGGAAGGTTGGGTAGAAGTCCAGGGTAAATATTTACACACACTTGGTAATCTGACTCTGACTGGTTATAATTCGGAATTGAGTGATCGTCCGTTCCAAGAAAAGAAGAGTATGGAGGGAGGTTTCGACGATTCTCCTATTCGCCTCAATTCATATCTGAGGAAAATCAGTTCGTGGAACGAAGAGCAGATACTTGTGCGTGCGGGGCAATTGGCTGAGAAAGCTAAAGAAATATGGAGATTTCCGTTATTATCGCCGGAGACACTCGAAGTTTATAGATCTGCGGAGAGAGATTCTGCAGAGTATACGTTAGAGCACTATGAATATCTGAAGGGGGACATACTTACTCTGTTTCAGGCCTTGCGCAGAAGGATCATGAATATAGATCCTTCCGTAAAGGAGGAACTCAAGAAGTTGTATATTGCCTTTAAGGCTTATACTAATTTTGTGGATGTCGTGCCTCAGAAATCCCGGTTGCGCCTTTCTCTAAATGTAGCATTTGCAGATATACTTGATCCAAAAGGTTTGTGCAAAGATGTATCCAACTTGGGACGATGGGGCAATGGCGATGTAGAAGTCGGTATTTCGAATATGAATGAATTGGATGATATCATGGAGTTGATTCAACAAGCGTTTGATAAGCAAATGGAAGCGAACTGATTGTTTTTGTGCGTGATGTAGTCTGCTATGAATAACTTTTGTTCGGCATGTATTTAAATATGTTGGGCAAAAGTTATTTTTTAATTTCCGGATAGGTGGTTTGCTTTTGTATTAGTCGTGTCGGTTTTTGAATGCAATAAGGAAGGCTTTGTTGCTTTTAATTCTGTATTTTGATGGATATACTAAAAATCCTCTGTTTTATCAAAGAAAACAGAGGATTATATAAAATTATTATTAATATCTGCGGTGCGTACGGGACTCGAACCCGTGACCCCATGCGTGACAGGCATGTATTCTAACCAACTGAACTAACGCACCAATTTTATTTTTTTATTAAGATTTGAGATGCGGTGCGTACGGGACTCGAACCCGTGACCCCATGCGTGACAGGCATGTATTCTAACCAACTGAACTAACGCACCAGTATTTCATTTCTTAATCGCTATCTCTCTCGATTGCGGTTGCAAAGGTAGGCATTTTTCCGAAACCTGCAATAGCTGAACGAAAAGTTTTTTGAAAAAAATGAAGCGATTTTGGCTTAGTTCCTCATTTTTAAGCCATTTAGTTTGAAAAAAAAGTGTGAAAAAATAATAGTGTAATTGGTCCCCTGTTTTCCTTCTGTTTTCCCTTTCGGATAATACTTATTCGTTTTATATGCCGAAAATCTTTCTATCTGTTATAAATCTATCTTTTAATTCAAACTTCTTGCTCCGATTTTTCGTGGTTTTGCAATAATTCGTTATTTTTGCGGACTAAATGTAGTACATTAAAATGAAAGTAGCAGTTATCAAATATAATGCAGGTAACATCCGTTCTGTGGACTATGCATTGAAACGCCTGGGAGTGGAAGCGGTGATTACCTCTGACAAAGAGGTGTTGAAAGCCGCTGATAAAGTGATCTTTCCCGGGGTGGGGGAGGCTGAGACTACTATGCTTCATCTCAAAGAGAGTGGTATGGACCGTTTCATTAAAGAACTCCGCCAGCCGGTATTGGGCATTTGTCTGGGCATGCAGCTGATGTGTCGTTTCTCCGAAGAGGGGAACGTCGGTTGCCTTGGGATTTTCGATACCGACGTAAAACGTTTTGTGCCCCGGAAACACGAGGATAAGGTACCCCACATGGGATGGAATACCATCGGTCAGTTGAAGAGTGACTTGTTCAAAGGATTCACCCGTGATGAATTTGTTTATTTCGTACATAGTTATTATGTACCCGTCAGTGAGTTTACGGCTGCCGAGACCGATTATATCCACCCTTTCAGTGCCGCTTTGCATAAAGATAACTTCTATGCCACCCAGTTTCATCCCGAAAAAAGTGGGGTGGCGGGTGAGAGAATTATAAAGAATTTCCTGGAGCTCTGATTCCCCCGGAAGTTTAAACCGTTAATTGAGAACAGACAGATGATAGAATTAATTCCGGCCATTGATATTATCGACGGGAAGTGTGTACGCCTTTCCCAGGGAGATTATGATAGCAAAAAGGTATATAATGAAAACCCGGTGGAGGTTGCCAAGGAGTTTGAGGCCAACGGCATCCGGCGTCTGCACGTTGTGGATCTGGATGGTGCTGCTTCACATCATGTGGTCAACTACCGGACACTCGACCTGATAGCCAGCCGCACTTCGCTGATTATCGATTTCGGCGGTGGGCTGAAGAGCGACGAAGACCTGATAATCGCTTTTGAGAACGGGGCGCAGATGGTGACCGGCGGCAGTATAGCCGTCAGGAACCCTGATGTGTTTTGTCGTTGGATAGACCGTTACGGTAGTGAAAAAATCATTCTGGGCGCCGATGTCAAAGATCATAAGATAGCTGTCAACGGTTGGAAGGACGAAAGTGACTGTGAACTTTTCCCTTTTCTAAAAGATTATACGAAAAAGGGCGTTGAAAAGGTGATCTGTACCGATATCAGTTGTGACGGTATGCTGGCCGGACCTTCCCTCGAACTATATAAGGAAATACTGACAGAGCATCCCACCCTTTACCTGATAGCCAGTGGTGGAGTGAGCAGTGTGGCCGACATTGAAGCGTTGCATGAAGCCGGGGTGCCTGCCGTCATTTTCGGCAAGGCTCTTTACGAGGGTCGTATCACTCTTCAAGAGCTTCAGGCATTTATTTAACCACAGGGTAATGCGGAGTTTTACAGAGTTCTGTTTTTTTTAATCGTTGCACTCTTTGGAGTTCTGTGTAATTTTGTGGTCAACCATTAATCAAACGTAAAATCGTAAATATAGAATCGTGTTAGCAAAAAGAATTATACCTTGTCTCGATATCAAAGACGGGCAGACCGTGAAAGGGACGAATTTCGTAAACCTGCGCCAAGCCGGCGATCCGGTAGAATTGGGGCGTGCCTATAGCGAGCAGGGAGCCGACGAACTGGTGTTTCTTGATATTACCGCCAGTCATGAAGGGCGTAAGACCTTTGCCGAACTGGTCCGGCGGATTGCTGCCAATATCAGTATTCCTTTTACTGTTGGGGGAGGGATCAACGAATTGAGTGATGTAGACCGCCTGCTCAATGCCGGTGCCGACAAAATTTCCATTAACTCTTCCGCCATTCGCAATCCGCAGCTGATAGACGATATTGCCAAACATTTCGGGTCACAGGTATGTGTGCTTGCGGTAGATGCCAAGCAGACTGAGAACGGGTGGAAATGTTATCTCAACGGCGGGCGTATTGAGACTGACAAAGAACTGATGACGTGGACCAAAGAAGCTCAGGAGCGCGGAGCCGGTGAAGTGCTGTTTACCAGTATGAACCACGATGGAGTGAAGACCGGATACGCCAATGAAGCCCTGGCGGAGCTGGCTTCCCAACTCTCCATACCCGTTATCGCATCGGGCGGAGCAGGCCGGATGGAGCACTTCCGCGATGCTTTTACACTTGGTAAAGCAGATGCCGCACTGGCAGCCAGTGTTTTTCACTTCGGAGAAATTAAAATTCCCGAATTAAAATCGTATCTTTGCGGCCAGGGAATTACCGTCAGGTAGAAAGCGTAAGTAAATCTTAGCCTGAAGATAAAAGACGATATAGAAATGAATTAAATAAGAGTTCACCACAGATTACACAGATTAACACAGAACTTTTAATCGTAGATAATCAAAGAGATCAAAGATTAATCAGTGAAAATCCGTGTAATCTGTGGTGAACCCGAAAACATAAGAACCATGGATTTAGATTTTGATAAAATGAACGGACTCGTTCCGGCTATCATACAAGACAACGACACCCGCAAGGTGCTGATGCTTGGCTTCATGAACAAGGAGGCTTACGAGAAAACTGTTGAAACCGGGAAAGTAACCTTTTTCAGCCGTACCAAGAACCGTTTGTGGACAAAAGGCGAAGAGAGCGGTAACTTCCTGAATGTCGTGTCTATCAAAGAAGATTGTGACAAAGACACTCTGCTGATTCAGGTAAATCCGGTCGGTCCGGTATGTCATACCGGAACTGATACTTGTTGGGGAGAGAAGAACGAAGAACCTGTCATGTTCCTCAAGTTGCTGCAGGATTTCATTGACAGACGTCACGAAGAGATGCCCGAGAAGTCCTATACCACCAGCCTGTTCGAGTCCGGTATCAACAAGATTGCCCAGAAGGTAGGTGAAGAGGCGGTAGAAACCGTGATCGAAGCCACCAACGGCACAGACGACCGTCTGATCTACGAAGGTTCCGATCTGATCTATCACCTGATTGTATTGTTGACTTCCAAAGGATACCGCATCGAAGATCTGGCACGCGAATTGCAGATAAGACATAGCGACTCATGGACGAAACACTGATTCACTATACCGACGTAGAGATACATCAGCAGGAACTCTGTGTGCTGAGCGATGTCAATCTGCAACTGCACAAAGGTGAGTTCGTTTACCTGGTGGGTAAAGTAGGCTCCGGCAAGACCAGTCTGCTCAAGACCTTCTATGGTGAGCTTGATGTGGCTTCCGGCGAAGCCGAAGTGCTTGGTTACCGGATGACATCCATCAAACGCAAGCACATTCCGCAGTTGCGGCGCAAGCTGGGCATTGTCTTTCAGGATTTTCAACTCCTCACCGACCGTACAGTGAACGACAACCTTGAATTCGTGCTTCGCGCTACCGGGTGGAAGAATAAACAAGAGATCAGGGAGCGCATCGCTGAGGTGCTCAACCTTGTCGGGATGGAGAATAAGGGCTATAAACTGCCTAATGAACTTTCGGGTGGCGAGCAGCAACGCATCGTGATAGCGCGTGCCGTGCTCAACTCGCCGGAGATTATCTTAGCGGACGAGCCTACCGGGAACCTCGATGTGGAGACTGGAAAGGCCATTGTCGAACTGCTGCACAACATCTGTCAGGCGGGATCATTGGTAGTGATGACCACCCATAATCTCCAGTTGGTTACCGAATATCCCGGACAGGTATACCGGTGTGCCGAACACCGCATTGTCAATGTGACGGACGAATTTGTGAAAAGAGAAAATAATTAATATACATACTAATTTTAACACAGTAACGAAAATGAAAGTTTTAAAGTTTGGAGGAACTTCCGTAGGCTCTGCACAGCGGATGAAGGAAGTGGCCAAATTGATTACCGATGGTGAAAGAAAGATTGTTGTCCTCTCGGCTATGTCGGGCACAACAAACACATTGGTGGAGATTTCCGACTATCTGTACAAGAAGAATCCGGAAGGTGCCAACGAGATTATCAATAAGCTGGAGGCTAAATATAAACAGCATGTTGACGAGCTTTACGCTACTGAGGAGTATAAACAGAAAGGGTTGGAGATCATAAAATCTCATTTCGACTATATCCGTTCGTACACCAAAGACCTTTTCACCCTGTTCGAAGAGAAAGTGGTGCTGGCACAGGGCGAGCTGATCTCTACCGCTATGGTCAACTACTACTTGCAGGAGTGTGGCGTGAAGTCCGTATTGCTTCCGGCTTTGGAGTATATGCGTACAGATAAGAATGCGGAACCCGATCCTATCTATATTAAAGATAAACTTCAGGCACAACTGGAACTCTATCCGGATGCTGAAATTTACATCACCCAAGGCTTTATCTGCCGCAATGCTTATGGCGAGATTGACAACTTGCAGCGTGGTGGAAGCGACTATACCGCCTCACTGATCGGTGCTGCTATTCATGCTTCCGAAATCCAGATCTGGACTGATATCGACGGTATGCATAACAACGACCCGCGCATTGTCGACAAAACGGCGCCGGTGCGCCAGCTGCATTTTGAAGAAGCTGCCGAGTTGGCCTACTTCGGTGCCAAGATTCTGCACCCCACCTGTATTCAGCCTGCCAAATATGCCAACATTCCGGTCCGCCTGCTGAACACCATGGACCCTCTTGCGCCGGGCACGCTGATCTCCAACGATACGGAAAAAGGTAAGATCAAAGCTGTAGCTGCCAAGGACAATATTACTGCTATCAAGATCAAGTCGAGCCGTATGCTGCTTGCTCACGGTTTCCTCCGCAAGGTGTTCGAGATCTTCGAGAGCTACCAGACTTCCATCGATATGATCTGTACGTCGGAGGTAGGAGTTTCCGTATCTGTCGACAATACCAAGCACCTCAACGAAATCCTGGACGACCTGAAGAAATACGGTACCGTTACAGTCGACAAAGACATGTGTATCATCTGCGTCGTAGGCGACCTGGAGTGGGAGAACGTAGGTTTCGAAGCCAAAGCACTCGATGCTATGCGCGACATTCCCGTGCGTATGATTTCGTTTGGCGGTAGCAACTATAACATCTCCTTCCTGATTCGTGAGTGCGACAAGAAGGTTGCTTTGCAGTCGCTCAGCGATATGCTGTTCAACGGCAAATAGAAATGAATTAGGTTCACCACAGATTGCACAGATTAACACAGAACTTTTAATCTCGAAATATCAACGAGATAAATTGTTAATCTGTGAAAATCCGTGTAATCTGTGGTGATTCCAACTTAAACCTCATTAGTCACTTTTCAACATGAAAACTGTATTCCCCATTCATAAATTCCGCGAGTTGCAGACCCCTTTTTATTATTATGATACAAAGGTGCTTCGCGACACGCTGGCGTGCGTCAACCGTGAGGTGGCACGTTACGACAACTTCAGTGTACACTATGCCGTCAAGGCCAATGCCAATTCCAAGGTACTGACCATCATCCGCGAAAGCGGACTGGGTGCCGACTGTGTCAGCGGAGGTGAAATCCGTGCTGCCATCAAAGCCGGTTTTCCTGCCGGGAAGATCGTCTTTGCCGGTGTAGGCAAAGCTGATTGGGAGATCAACCTGGGACTCGATTACGATATTTTCTGTTTCAACGTCGAGTCGGTTCCTGAATTGGAAGTCATCAACGAACTGGCCGCTGCCAAGGGCAAAGTAGCCAACGTTGCTTTCCGCATCAACCCCAATGTCGGTGCGCATACCCATGCCAATATCACTACCGGGCTGGCCGAAAACAAATTCGGCATCAGCATGCACGATATGGATAAGGTGATCGATGTGGCTTTGGGCATGAAGAACGTGAAGTTTATCGGCCTTCATTTCCACATCGGTTCGCAGATTCTCGATATGGGGGATTTCATTGCGCTTTGCAACCGTGTCAACGAGTTGCAGGATAAGCTCGAAGCCCGTCACATCCTCGTGGAACATATCAACGTAGGCGGCGGACTGGGCATTGATTACGATCACCCCAACCGTCAGGCCATTCCGGACTTTGCCGACTACTTCCGTACGTACGATGAACATCTGAAACTTCGTCCGCACCAGACTTTACATTTCGAACTGGGGCGTGCCATTACGGGACAATGCGGTTCGCTGATCTCCAAGGTGCTTTATGTCAAGCAAGGCACCAACAAGCAGTTTGCTATTCTCGATGCTGGTATGACCGACCTGATTCGTCCGGCACTCTATCAGGCCCATCACAAGATGGAGAACCTGACTTCCGAGGATACGACAGTCGAGACCTACGATGTGGTAGGTCCCATCTGTGAGTCGTCCGACGTTTTTGGCAAAGCCGTCGATCTGAATAAGGTGAAGCGTGGCGACTTGATTGCCCTTCGTTCCGCCGGTGCTTATGGCGAGATTATGGCTTCCGGCTATAACTGCCGTGAATTACCGAAGGGCTATACTTCGGAGGAATTAGTGTAATCTCCGAACAATCTATCTTTTAAAATTGTTATTTTTGTAGTGATTTTAATAACTTAAAATGAATACGATTATGATTTCAGAGAAATTACAGAATGCAATTAACGAACAGATTACAGCCGAGATGTGGTCTTCTAATCTGTATTTGTCTATGTCTTTCTATTTTGAAAGAGAAGGTTTTAGCGGTTTTGCACATTGGATGAAGAAGCAATCTCAAGAAGAGATGGGGCATGCTTATGCCATGGCCGAATATATTATTAAACGTGGCGGTACGGCCAAAGTAGATAAGGTAGATGTTGTTCCTACCGGTTGGGGTACTCCCCTCGAAGTGTTTGAACACGTCTTTGAGCACGAACGCCATGTATCGAAATTAGTGGATGCATTGGTCGACATGGCCGCAGCCGAAAAAGATAAAGCGACTCAGGATTTCCTTTGGGGATTCGTTCGCGAACAGGTAGAAGAAGAAGCTACTGCACAGGGCATTATCGATAAGATTAAGAGAGCCGGTGATTCCGGTATTTTCTTTATCGACTCTCAGCTCGGTCAGCGATAAGGTTGTTCACCACAGAGTACACGGAGTACACAGAGTTTTAATGTTTTTCACCACAGATTACACAGATTAACACAGATTGAGAAATAGATAAATCTGTGTTAATCCGTGTACTCTGTGGTGAGCGATTGATTTCTCTCATAGTTCCGGTTCTATTTTTCGGTGTTCCCCTTTTAAATTTAAATCTGTGTTAATCTGTGAAATCTGTGGTGAACCCTGATTCGTTTATATATAATGTACGCGCGCGTGTACCTTACATTTCATATTCATTCAGAAACGCTTTATCCGCCAGATACATCGCTGCTTGTTTGCAGAACCGTGTGTCATTCAAGTGACAATAGTATTCCTCCACGCTTTCGATGGCTGCCTGTCGTTCGGGTTCGCTCAGCTTTTTCCATTCGCGCCTTGCACGTCCGATGTTTACTTTGGCTGTTTGCGTCATCTCGTGATACTTTTCCCAGAAGAGGTGGAAACTCCGGTCCGACGAACTGTTTCCCGTTTCATACGCTTTCAGCTTCCCCGTCCATAAGTCGTAGTTGTTGACTCGTATCCGCATCATTCCGTTGGGAGAGGGTAGCCGCTCGATGATGCCTTCTTTGATCATTGCATTGAAGAAGTGCCGGGTTTGCGTGCGTTTCCAGCCCAGCAGGCTCGCCCAGTGGAGCAGGCTGTGGGGTGATTCTCCGCGGTGGCAGATGAAGTGCTGTCCGCACGAGTCGCACTCCGTATCCGAGTAGTTGACGTTCATCAATACCCGTATCAGGGCTTCGAATCGTCCCTCTGTTTGTCCGTGAGTGGCGAAATAGTTTTCTAACAGAGATTTTGGGATGACGATATAGCCTTTTTTCAGCATTTCGACAGTTGGTGTTTTCATGGCAGTTTTGTTTTTAATGGATTTCTAATCTGATTTCTCACCACAGAGTAACACAGAGTAACATAGAGAAAATATTTTTTCAAGTGTACCGGTTATCAAAAAGAAACAAAAACTCTGTGTCGCTCTGTGCTACTCTGTGGTGAACTCTCCGCAAAAGTACCCTCCCTTCGCCCTCTCTCCAAAAAACGGGTTCTGATTGGTTGGAACAAGTCACTCTCTGTTGCTTCCTGTTTGTTTTTCGGGGGGGATAGGCTGGGGAGGGTGGCTACAGAGGCTCCGTTTCTCTCCGGCAGAGCCTCTGTCGGCCTGTGACGGAGGCTCTGTTTGCCTGCGTTTGAGGCTCCGTTTCCTCCCCGTTTCGTCCTCCATAGGTGGGCCAGTGCCGGAGCCACCTTTTCTCTGTCTCTTATCGTTTGGTTCACAGATGTTTATGCGGTGTCTTGTCACCCTTCAAAAATATCAGGTGGGCCATATAATAAATACTAACAAAAAAAGATATATGAATATATCAGTCGAATTTCCGGTCACGATTGAGCAGAGTCTCCCTCAATTCCGGGTTTCGGGTGATCAATAATCCTGCTTCGTCCGGCATGCCCCAATGCCGGATGATGATACTGATTTGTCTGGGAGAAAGCATCAGGGTGTGCGGGTGGTATTCCGCTTCCGCCAGTTCCCGGGCAAGTCGGGGGTGCTTCTGTATTTCGCTGCGGAAGCGGCGGATTGCTGAACTGCTGGCCTGTAAGTCCGGAAAATAAGCGATGGCTACGGTGGATATCGGATGGAATCCTTCGAGTAGCCAGTTTGGGTGTTGATTGTTCATGTTTTTAAATCATTTAAATGTTTATAATTTCTGCCGAAAAGCAGTTAATTTACATTTTGGGGCGCAAAGATATATGAATTTTTTGAATAGTTCTTTTCCCCCGATCCCTCTGTTTATCGGGCATTTGGTCATTTGTCCTGATGTTTCATCGCGTGCGCCCGCAATGAACCGGAACGCGCGAGAGGTGTTATTTGTAATTAAATTGATAAAATATGAAAAAACAAAGTTTAACATTTTATTTGGCTTCTCTGGTCAAAAAGATGAAGTCGGGCGGGCGTTACGGCACTGCCCACGTGTACGATTGTGCCATGAAGTCGTTCTCCGCTTTTTGCGGAAATAAGGCTGTTCCGTTCGGTGTGCTCACGCCCGAATGTCTGAAACGGTACGAAAATCATTTGAGGGGAGCGGGTAAGAGGGAGAATACGGTTTCCACCTACCTCCGTATGCTCAAAGCCGCTTATCGCAGGGCAGTTCGCGAGAAGATAGTAGAGGACTATGACCCTATGCTGTTCAGCGACGTCGGCACCGGTACGCGTGCCGGTATCAAGCGTGCCATCGAACCCGATGTCATGAGCAGGATACTCAATGCCGACCTTTCCGCACTTCCCAAGTCGCTTCGTACGGCATGCGTACGCGCCAGCCTGATGTATCGTTTCCGTGGGATGTCTTTTGCCGACTATGCCTATCTGCCTGCCGAGGGCTTGCAGCCCAAGAAGCGGCTGACGTACAAGCGTAAGAAGACGGGGCGTGCGCTGACTGCCCTTGTTTCGGCGGAGACGCAGGCTCTGATCGATCTCGATGCAAACCCTCAGGAGGGATCGGACTATCTTTTCCCCATCCTAGGGACTTGCGAATGGGGGAGCGAGGCGGGATATAAAACGTATCAACGGGAACTCCGCAAGTTCAACCATCGCCTGGACAGGCTTTCCAAGGTGTTGGGGCTGGGTGTCCGCATCAGTTCGTATACCATCCGCCATACATGGGCAACAACCGCCTTCCGTCAAAAAGTACCGATAGGCTTGATTGCCAATGCTATGGGGCACTCGTCCGTTAAAGTGACGGAGACGTACCTGAAACCTTTTGAAGAGGAAGAGTTGAACCGTGTCAACGAAGGAATCATAAAGTACACTATGGGACAGATGAATGCTGCTGTGTAGTAGTATCTGTCTGATAATCAGCCGTTACTTTGTAGGTAACGGCACGAATATAATTGCACAAAAGTGAACAAAACAAAGCAAATATCCAAATAAAACCGTAAATAATTTCGTTTAAATCTCCAAATAATCTTCCATACTGTCTTTTTTACCTGCCTTTTTATCTTTTTATGAAGAAAAACCGCATGTGAGTGGCTTTCACATTTAAATGTTTAAATGCGATATTGACATTTTATGCCGGTTGCTAAACGTATAAATGTTTTTATTTCTGATGTTTAGAGAGTAAGACGCCCGCTGACACTTCGGTCTGTCATGTGCCGTTACCTACAAAGTAACGGCCATCACACAACAAAACAAGAAAATATGCTTACAGCAATTACTCAGGAAGCCATCAGGCTTTTGCGTTATATCTATTATCGGGACACATCCTGCGGCTGTCCTTACCATCCTGCTGACTGTATTTTTGAAGATGCTTCCGTACTTCTGCTTCAATTAGAAGGCGGAGGCTTGGTTCGTTGTGTCTGTCGGGAGGCTCCGGATAAGCCGGAGTCGTACGAACTCTGTAAGCCTTTGGAGTCCGTCAACCTTTTATCCCTTTTGCTGATACTGAACGAGGGTGTACACCCGGTTTCTCCCGACGTGGACGAACAGCGTGTCTACGGACGCTATGGGGTAGTCGCTTCCCGTATGGGTGTGGTCAACCAGATGATGCGCAGCATCTTCGGTGAGATTCATTTGACGGAATTGTGTTTGTAATTTGATTTTTAGAGATTGTCTGCCATGAACCGGATTTTACTTCTGCTCCTATATGTCTTTCTGCTTTCCGCCCCTGCCTTGGGACAAGAGGGCGGCGTTTGCCCTGCCCGGCGGTGCGATTCGCTGCATACATTCCGTTTTGTACAGGGGCGTGATGTGCTGTATGCCGACTATCGTGGCAACGACCACGAACTGAAACGGCTTTTTGCGGCAGTCACCGCTTTCCGTTCCTCCATCGTGGATGGAAAGATGCGCATCCACGTAGACGGTTACTGTACATCGGGGAGCAGTGTGCGCGATAATCTCCGGCTGGGTTATGTACGCAGCAGCCGTGTGAAATCCGAACTTATCACCCGCAAGGGGATGAAAGAAGCCTGGTTTGTGACACACAACCATGCCGTGCCGTGTCCCGACGAGGAGCGCGATGTGGTGGTGGTATGCCTGCGCGAACCGTTGGCGGCCGATACCCTGAGCCGTTCCCGCTATGCCGGGTATGCCTCCCGTTATCCGCTTTTGCCCGCACGGGCTCCTTCGTTGCCGGAGGGCGGAACGTGCCCGGTACCCGCTCTTCACGAACAGTCCCGCCCGCTCGCGGCGGAGCACGCATACCCTGCGCAGGTCGGGCCCTCGCGGGTCATCTTCTCCCTGAAAACCAATCTGTCCGACTGGGCGGGTCTGACGCCGGAGGGCCGTTTGGCGGCTTTCCGTCCCAACCTGGCTGCCGAACTGTGCTTTGCCCGTCGTTGGTCAGTGGTGGCTTCGGCGGCATATTCCGGTTGGAAAGGGGGGAAGGAGCACCGTTTCTGGGGTGTTTCGGGCATTAGCCTCGAACCCCGCCTGTGGCTTAGGGGAGACGGGCGTTACCGCCGGTTCTATCTGGGAGTTTACGGGCAACTGGGCGACTTCGATTATCAGCCTTCACCTTCGGGAGATGCGGGCGCTACAGGTGCCAGCCGCACGGGATGCTACTGGCATACCGGACTTTCTTTCGGTGTCTATCTGCCCCTGTCACGCCATTGGGGGATAGAAGCCGGGATACGTGGAGGCTATCGCAATGCCTCGGCGAAGGCTTACGACAACGAGCCGCCCCATGCATACTATCATCACGATGCCTCGTCCGTCCGTTGGGGGCTGACGGGGATCAACGTGGGCGTGGGATATAGGTTTTAATAATAGTGGTGAACTAAAACAAGAAGATTGGGAATATGATATTCAAGCCGAAATATATGATAAAAGTGGTCGCTCTTATTGGCTTCTGCTTCTGCTCCTGCACCGAGCGCACCCTTGAGCCGCGTCCCGAGGTAGAGCCTGTCCCCATCCGGCTTTACACAGGCATCCGCACCCGTGCGTTGGTCAGCACCTTTGGCGAAACTTCTGTGGGCATTGCCTATGGAAGCCGCACGGGAGAGTACGACGGTGCTTGGGACGGGGTGGCTACGGACAACGAAATCCGCCTCACCCCCGAACGCTATTATCCCGCTGACGGTTCGGCGCTCTTTCTGAGGGGATATTATCCCCCGGCTCCCCTGGAGGCGGACGGCAGCCTGACTTACCGGCTCACGGGCGAAGAAGACCTGATGCTGACCGGGGAACAGTCCGGTTCGCTGTCGTCACCTTTCGGTCCGGCGGAAGAACAATCGCTGATGTACCGCCATCTGCTGACCCGGCTCAGTTTTGCCCTCACCATCGAGGCGGAAAACACCGAAGGGTTTCGCATCCGTGAGCTCCACCTCAATGGCCTGGCGGGCGAGGTCAGCCTTTCGCTTGCTACGGAACTGCTTACCGCTGCGGATGAAACGGTTTCGGTGCCCATCTATACCGTTGAGGAAGGAGGGGACGGATTAGGGTTTACCGATGGCAAACTTTCTCTTCCGGGCTATGTATTGGTGCAACCTTCGGCTACGTTCACCCTCGACCTGACGCTGGCCGTGGACGATGACCGTACGCACGACCGGGTCTACCGGGAACTTCCCATCCGTTTCGAAGGAGGCGGGGCAGGCGAGGGAGGCATCTCGTATACGGTGAAGGTGGAGTTACCCTCACCTTCCGCACCCGATCCTGTAGAGATAAGCGCCGTGGCCACAGTAGGAGAGTGGCAGGCGGGGAAACCGGGAAGCGGCGAACTGGATGGAGGCAAGGTAAGCGGTGAATCCTTGAAATAACAACTATATTATTAACTATAAACTTAAGAAAAAATGATGAAAACGAAATTAAGTGTAGCGGTCATGGCATTCCTATTGGCGGGCTGCTCAAGCAATGACACGGACAGTCTGCCCGAGAATCCGGTGAACGCAACCCCTATCCGGGTGTCGCAGAGCGTACAGGGCCTGGCCACCAGCCGTGCTGTGGCTGCCGAAGGAGCCGAGGTGACAGCTACCGTGCTGATGCACGACGGAACATCGGGAAATTGGTCGGGTTTTACTCCGGTCACCAAGAACGAGGTTGGCGATGACGGAGCGCTGAATGCACGCGCCACTGTGTCGAACACCACTTTCACGGTAGGCGGTTCTGCCGCCGATTTAGGGCTGAACCCTACTCTTTACTATCATGCGTCAAATACGAGTGAGAATTCTTTCCTGGCGGCAGTCTCTCCCGCAGGTGAGGTGAGTGCGACTACAGTAAAGATCCTTCAGACAGACGGACAGCAGGACGTGATGTATGCGAAGGAAGTAGCGGCCGGCAACAGCGGGGCATCGCAAACAGCCGCCCTGGTTTTTGAGCACCTCACCACTCAGCTTAATTTTGCGATGAAACTGGAACCGATTGCCGAGAGCAAAGGAGAGTGGGCAGGTAAAACGGTCAGCCTGAAAAGCATTGAGGTGCAGGAGGCTTATCGTCCTACCATGGTGAACGCCACCAATGGCGATGTGACGTGGGATAATATCAATAGCGGTACTCTTCCTGTCCCGGGCATTTCTAACAATGTGCTGTCGGCGGAAGCCGTGAAAGTGGGTACACCGGTCATGATCCGTCCTGCGGCTAAACTGACGGTTTGCGCCATTATCAATGTAGGTGGCACAGACATTCCTTTCCACAATGTGCCCGTTAAGGCTGCGGGCGGAGACGATCTGGCTACAGTGAAAGGCGAAGCCCACCTGATCACCTTGACAGTGAAAGAGCCGAAGGGTGCGAATGCTACCAAAGTGACGGCTACCGCTACCGTGACTCCATGGAAGGCCGGTGCTGCCGGCAGCGCGACATTAGAATAAATCTCCCTGTTGCCCATGTTGACGAAACACTCTTTTACACAGATAGGCCTCTTCGCCCTGCTGGGCGCATGGGTTTCCGGCTGTACGGCCGCCGGCGACTCTCTCTTGACGGAAGAGAGGGTCCCGGTGCAGCTCTGTGCCCGGGACGGAGCGCTGTCGAGGGATGCCGCTGCCGGCAATCTGCCGGAACAGGAGTTCGAAGCTACGGTGGCACTTTCTACTGTGAAGGGTGACTACGCTTCTTTATCGGAGGCATACGAAGGCGCTTGGGACGCCACGGTCCGGACTGACGGCTCTATGGAGTGGAAAGCGGCGGCGGAAGCCGAGCCTGTATTCCCCCCTTCGGGCGACTGGCTCTACCTGACCGCTTTCGCTCCGGCGGCCGTTCCGGTAAGCGGCGTGGCGTCTTTCGTGCTTACGGGACAGACCGACCTGCTTTATGCCGCCGAGCTTCGTGGCAACAAGTGGGAAGGTGAGCGCTTTGCCGGCAACCGCTTGAAGGCGGACCGTCCGCTGGAGTTCAGCCATCTGCTCACACAGCTCTGCTTCAAAGCCTGCAAGGGCCTGACGGACGGAGTGGCTGTAAGCATCCGCCGGATTACGGTGAACGGGGCGCTGCCTTGCGCGGACTTGACGTTGGCTACGGGAGTGCCGGCGTTCAGCGCTACGGCGGATCATCCCGCCGGACTCTCACTGAGCCTTGCCGGACCGGGAACCGAGGTGACCGGCACCGTTCCCGTGGAAATAGGAACGATACAGGTGCCTCCTTTACAGGCGGGCGGCACCTATACACTGACTGTAGAAACTTCCATAGGCACGTTCAGCGGTTTAACGGTGAACTACGCCGCCGGAGAGAATCTGTTGCAGGCAGGCATGTCCCATACCGTGACGCTGACCATCGGTGACCATGAATTAGGAATCACCTCCGTGACCGTGCAACCGTGGACTACGGTGACGGTGGACGGTGACCTGGAGGCGGAATAATTTCACCACAGAGTAATTTCACCACAGAGTACGCAGAGTACACAGAGGGGATTTATTCAAGAGGTAATAGATAGAAAGACTAAAAAAAACTCTGTGTCCTCTGTGTCCTCCGTGGTGAACTCAAAAGAAAAACGAATTATATATTAAAGGAAAAACGAAACATGATGAACCATAATATGAAAGTTCATTGGCTGCTTGCTCTTCCGGCAATGCTTCTTGCCGTAGGGTGCGGTGAGAGCGCATTGCCCGAAGAAGGGCCGGACGAAGAGGAAAGAGTAGAATTGCAGGTGTCACCGCAGGTGGCACTGACACGCAGCGCGATACAAGGCACAGATGCGGCTACGGACGGAGCTGCGATGGGAAGCATCGCGGTATACGCAAGCAACGCGACGACCAACAATGCGACGAATAATTACGGGCTCTATGCCTATAGTGGTGGCAGTTGGAGTAATAGCGGTACGGATAAGATTTATCTCTCGGCAGAAGAGGCGAACATTTATGCGCATTATCCGGCCTATAAACCGGGGACAGGCGGGGCGCTTGCGACAACCGGTACCGCTTTGAAGGTGAACGGAAGCGGGCAGGTGACTGCTAATTCTACCGTGAATATCTCTGTATTTCCGGGGACAGAATCTGCTGCGATTGATGCTTCAACAGATAATAGCGGTAGCAGTACAGCGCTTCTTACGGCTTCGGGAGAAGTGGACTATATGTATGCCGATCAAACAAGTACTCCGAAAGCCAGCTATAAAAAAGGCGTATCCGCTAAAGACGGAAAAGTCACTCTCTCCATGAAGCATGCCCTTGCCATGGTCAGCTTCCGGGTATACGCGGATCATACTTATAAGAATACCGGTGCGTTAACCAAGTTGGTGCTTAAGAATGTAAATTCTGCCACTATACTGAATAATGGCGGTACCAATCCTACAATGAAGATTTCGGACGGTACGATAACCCCGGGAAGCAGCCCTGCGGCAGCGACCTATACACGAGGTATTTCGAATTATACTTTGCAGAAAGCCTCGGCTGACGCTGATAATGCCAAAACCACAGCCCAGAACGCCTCGAAAAAAGTAAGTATCTTGGTGCTTCCCGAATCGACGCAGGACAAAACGAATGTAGAGGTCACCCTCAAGATTGACGGTCAGGATTATGCGGTCAGTCTCGGTAATGCTGCGACGAATGCCTGGAAAGCCGGCGAGAATTACCTCTACACCGTCAAGCTCAGCGGTAAAGAACTCTCTATCACCAGCGTGACCGTAGCCCAGTGGAGTGGAAAAACCGGAGGTTCTTTAGAAATACAATAGGTAATAGTTATGAAATACATTCACCACAGAGGACGGAACGATCAATGATGAACGACCAGCGATCAATGATCAATGATGAACAGTTTAGAACAGTAAAACTCTGTGAGACTCAGTGTCCCTCTGTGGTGAATTAAACCAAATAATAGATGACCCGACCATTTACCTTTTTACTCCTTTGGAGCGTAGCTCTGTTTTTCGGTGCCTGTTCCGGCGAAGACTCTTCCGCCACCGACGGAGACCGCGTCCCCTTGCGTCCCGGTATTCATGCCGGTGCTACCCTCGTCTCCAGCCGTACCCTTGTCAATGGCATCGGTACGGGTGCAGACCGGATCAATAGCATTGGCATCTACCTCGCAGCTCCGGATGGTAGTCTCTATCCCGGTAGCAGTGCCACGGGAGCCACCTTTACCAAAGGGTCCGGCAACAGTTGGAGCAGCACCCCGCCTACCTATGTCAGTCTCCGGACGGCAAGGCTCCATGCCTGGTCACCTGCCACCGTGACGTTGACGGCCGGTAGCGGAACCACTCTGCCCACACTTCCGGTAACTCTGCCTGAGGGGCAGACCTTTGACGGAGCCAATGACTACGGTTGTTCCGTCCATGACTATCTGTACGGTTCCGCCACTTCCACTCAGGGATCGGCTGAGCCCATCACTGCCAACAGCCAAAGTGCCACTCCTGCCATTTACTTGCAACATGCGTTGGCACAACTGGTGTTTCGCATCCAGAATGCGACTGACCGGCCTGCGGATGCGGTGTATGACTATGTAAAAAGCGTTCACCTGACCGCCGAGGGAGGCGCTACACCCTTTCTTACGGGCACTTCGGGCGCGATGGCTTTATCGGATGGGACGCTATCCGGATTGTCTGCAAGTGGTAAGCTAACCTTCACCCCTTCGGCAAACCCGCAGAAGATAGGAACCACCGGAGCTGTTACCGTGGCCTATGGACTGGTGGCGCCGAAAACGGCGGCAGCATCGTCTGCACGGGTCACTTTGACTTTGCGGCTGGGCGAAGCCGGTTTGGGTAACACCGCCACCGAACGTGAACTGACCCTTACGACCGATGTCTTCAATCAGGCATGGGATCGGGGAAACCAATACATATATACGTTGACGCTGGGTAAGCGGGGACTGACCTTGCAGGACGCGGCCATTCTGCCTTGGAATGCTGAGACTCCGGTGGACCAGGATATGAAGCCGATAGGATGATAATTTTTTAAATGATGTGTATGAAAGCAATTCAATTCTATATCGTGTGTCTGCTGCCGGTGCTGGCCGGATGTGCCGACGACACGGCGTTGCCCTCCGTACCGGAGGGAACTCCGCTGACGGTGACCGCCGAAATAGGTGTGCCGGATGCGGCGCAGACGGTGGCGCCCACCCGTGCCGTTGCCGCTGACAATGGTTACGACCGCAGCACTTTCGTTACTGCCGACCGCATCCGTATCATCCGTACGCGTGGTGGAAGTTCGTCCGCTCCGGTGGATTATACGCTTTCCGCCACAGGAGAGTGGACCCCTTCGGCAGCGGGCTCGGAATTGCTTTTTGAGTCGGGAGCTACCTATCAGGCTATGTATCCCGCCGATTACTCCGGCATTTATGCCGATCAACGAAACAAAACGGGAGGTGTGGACGGTGAGAACTACCGCAACAGTAACTTGCTCCGTACCAGTGCCGGGGTGACTTCCGGTGCAACCGGGGTGCTCTCCTTCACGGGAGGCGAGAATGCCTTTGTGCACCGCAACACCAAGTTGACCTTGACATTTGAGGGTAAGAATGCGTTGACACAACCCTTCGCATATATGACCGTGCAAGGTCAAGGGCTTTATAGCGGCGGAACCGCTGACGAAGATATCTACCTGTATCGTCCGGACGAGACGAAATACACCTGGCACGGCATCCTGTCACCGCTGACAGCCGAATCACCTACGCCGGAGCAGAAGAAGGTTACCGTTACGGTGACCGACTACAACGGAGTGAGCTATACCGCCAGCCTGACTTGCGAGCGGAAGGCGGGCAGCCATTACAGTTACACCCTTACGTTGCAAAACAACATCCTGATGCCCGTAGGAGAAGAGATCAAAGGATGGGAGAACGGAGAGTCGCATACGGGAAGTCTCACGTAACAATGAATTATGAACGAATAACCTCTGTGTGACCTTGTGTCACTCTGTGGTAAATTAAATGATGAACAATGAACGGTAAGAGAACGAATTGGATAGGAGGAGTATGGATTGCGCTGGCTCTGGCGGCGTGCGCCCAAGGGGATCCGTTGCCTGTTCCGTTGGAAGTATCGGCGAAAATAGGACAAGGAGAGACCCGTGCCGGGGACACGCACGCGACTGACTATGACAAACGGACGTTCGTCGCCGGCGACCGGATAAAAATATCGAAATCCGGTGGTGCTGCCGAAAGTGCACTCTATCAGCGCAAAGCGGAGGGTGGCTGGGGGCTGGCCGACGGACAAACAGCGCTGACCACTACCGGATCAGAGTCTTTTGCGGCTTCCTTTCCGGAGGAATTCAGCGGTATCCTTGCCGATCAAAGCACGCCAACCAATTTCTGGAAAAGCAACCGGTTGACGGCGGCAGGAGTATCGAACGGAAATAAATGCAGCTTCACCTTTGCGCCGGCAGCGGCGAAGGTGACTGTGGTGGTGACTTATCAGTCGTCGCAGACACCTGAGAGCGCCAGTCTGTCCGGGACGGGAATTCGTACCGATGCAGGTACCTCGGAAACCATAACCCCGTATTGCGCCTCGGGAAGCACGACGGCTTCCGTTCGCCATACCTATGTGGCGATAGTCTGTCCCGGCTCGCGGCAGTTCACCATCAGGCTGAAAACGACGACGGAGGCGCAAAAGACTTATACCGACACGTCACCGTTTACGCTACAGGCGGGATATAACTACCAATATAACTTCACCGCCACCAACGAACTGATTCTGACGGGTGTCACCGTGGCGCCTTTCAGCGATGTGGCGGAAGAAAATGTGGGAAGCGCAACCTGAGAAAAGAAGAGAGATGAAACAGAAAGAATATAGACCGATGAAGAATAGGAAAGCCCATAAGGGCACGATGGGAGCCGTACTGCTACTCGCAGCCTTATTCACCTCGTGCGGGGCGGACGATCCGTTGCCTGCGGGCGGCCCTTTGCGGCTGACCGGGGTGGAAGTGGAAACCGGAGAGGGAAGTGCCGCCACCCGTGCGGCCGTCACCACCGTCGAGGCGATCAGTGTATATGCCACTACTGAGGCTCACGTGGCTTATGGCAGCAATCCGTTTTCGGAGTATCGGCTGCAGAACAACTCCTGGAGCGCGGATGCTGCTCCGGTGATTACCGCCAATGCCCTTCTGTATGCCTGTCATCCTCCGGTGGCGGGAGTGACCCATCAGGCTGACGGCAACCACACTGTACCCGTATCGGTGATGACTACCGCCAGTGCCACCGATTTTCTGGCGACGGATCAGCCGGACTATCTCTATGGAGTATCTCCCGCTTCGGGGCTGGCACCGGTCACGGCCACTTCGGGTGCCCGGGCGGTCAGCTTCAGGATGAAGCACGCTTTGGCAAAGGTCAGTTTCCGGATTGTGAAGTCGGCTTCGGCGAATAAAGATAAGCTGGAGTTGGTGCAGATAGAGATACAGAGCGGAACCAGCCGTTTGCAGTCGGGTACGGGTACAATGAACCTGAAGACCGGTGTCCTCAATGGCCTGTCGTCCACCTCCCTGTTGACGCTTGCCGATGCGGCAAGGCCGGTCGTGCTGAAAGAGCAGCAGGCTACACCGAATGTGAGCTGCCTGACAGCCCCGATGACGGGAAAGGAAACTGTGCTTTCGTTCCGCCTGAAGGTTCGCATCAATGGTGAGTCGGCAGAAAACGCCCATGCGTTTGAGACGAAATCGGTAAGTGCCGAATGGAAAGCCGGTTACCACTACGTCTATCAGATTACGGTGGACAAGATGGGGGGCAGCTTGAGTTCGGTGAAGATAGATGACTGGAAGAGTGACGCGAACCAGAACACGAGTATTGGAATTTAAGTTTCACCACAGATTACACGGATTAACACAGATTATTTACTCTTCAATATCAACCAGGATAAATTATTAATCCGTGAGAAGTCTGTGTAATCTGTGGTGACAAAAATAGAACGATGATGAATAAGAGACTGAAATATTGGATAGGTTGTGGCCTTTGCTGCTTGGGGAGTCTTGGGCTGTCTGGGTGTTCGGGGGATGACATGCCCGGGGCGTCCGGTTCCGGCGGAGATGAAGGAGAGCCGGTGGCACTCAGTTTCCGGCTCTGCCGCTTGGTGGCAGGAGAGGCGTCGACGCGTGTGGACGGTGATCCGGCGGATATGGCGGACGGAAAGACATTCCAGGTTTACGCTTTTCCGGCCAATGCTTCCACAACAAAGACCCAACCGCTGGACGGTAAGACCTATACGGTGAAGAATGGAGTGGCCACGGGTGAACTCTATTTATACCGCGGGACGTACGATCTTTATCTGGTGTCGTATAACTCCTCGACCGAAGTACCGGAACTAAAGACGGACGGTACGATTCCGGTCGGGAACGGCAAAGACTTTATGTATACTACGCTGAAAGGGATTGTGGTACAACCCAACCAGATGGGAGAGACCCACATGAGCGTGACGCTGCCCAATCCGTTTAAGAGAATGGGGGCACAGGTGCAGGTGAGGGTAAGAGCCAAAGACGGCTCGCCGGTGCGTGTCGAAAAATTGAAAGCCAATAGGGTGACTATAACGGGACTGCCGCCTTCATTGACTTATACGCTGGGACAACCGGCATGGGGGACGGCGTCCGGTTATGACTCTTCATTCGCTTTTGAATCGTTTCAGGAACCGGCTGGTGGAAATCCGACTGCATGGCGTGAGAGCAGCAAAGAGGTATTGCTTCCCGTTGATGGTTCGACGTTGATAAAGTTCGATGTAGATCTGACAGTGGATTATTATACGAATACCCCTTATGTCAGTTCGTTCCCTGCCGAGATACAGAAAGTGTTGTTGCCGGGAATGACCTATCAGTTTGACTTTACGTTGACGTTTTATGGTATTCTGAAACCAACCGATCTGACGCTGGCCGTGAAAGAATATAATACAATTACGCTGAATACCGACGATTTGGGAAAGGGATAGATACGCTTTTCCGGATCATCGTTTTGAAGAAACAGACAAAGTTATAATAGCAATATGGATGGAGTAAAAATAGGATTCAGGAATCTCTGGGGACAAGTGGCAATGGCATTGGTTCTATTGTCGTCGATGGGAGGCTGCACTGAGGAAGAGACTTCCGCCGGATCGCGAAACATGGTCTTCCGGTTGAGTTTGCCGGGAGTGTTGGAGGTGAACACACGGGGAGGAGGAACGCTGAACGAGGTGATGATTGATAATGTATGGGTAGTGCAATATAGTACCACTGGTGACAGCGGAACGCAGTTGGCGGATGGAACATTTCTGAAAGCCCGGTATTTCGACAATTCAAAGCTGAGCACTCCGAAGGATAACATGACTATTGAAGTCGCTACTTCGGACTTCTCGACAGCGGCAAGCCGGTTTTACGTGATAGCCAATGCCGGTTCCGATTTGTTTGCGGAACAGACGGTTGCAGGTGGCAGCGGAATTGAAAAAGAATCGAAACTGAAAGCGGTCACTGTTGATTTTCAAAGTAGCAATCCTACTTTGCTGTCTTCCGGCCCGTTGATATCGGCCAGTGCCGAGGGTAAATTGGTGGTGGTAGCCCCGTTGCTTCGTGCATTTGCCAAGGTAAACGTGACATGGAGGCTTTCGTCCGATATAACTTCAATGGATGGAGCAAACTATGGCGCAAAGGCGACAATCACCGCTTTAAAAGTATATAACTTGCCTGAGAAGAGTGCGCTTTATGCACGTGGGGGTGGAGCATTGACAGCTCGGTATCCCGATCTGTCGTCGGTTAGCGGTTCAGTTGTGGAAATTAAAGCTTCAGATGGCACAAGTACTTTCCCGGTGAACACAACCCGCAGTTTCCACATGGCTGAGAATCTCCGGGGTACAGGTACAGGGGGGAGTTTCGCTGAAAAGAACTTGACAGGAAAAGGACCGGGAGACGGTGGAGCGTTGACGGGATGCACGTATCTGGATTTGGAGGGAACTTATACTTATTCTGGTGCGACGGACGCAATCGGCATGAAATACCGTGTTTATTTGGGAGGTAACTTAATGAATGACTATAATATCCAGCGGGGCTATCTTTATGATTTGACCGTCAACATCAGCGGAGCCAATAGTGCGGACGTAAGGGTGACCATTACGGATGGTAACGTGATTATGTTCGATGAAGTGGAAGTCATCTCGAATGAAGTGAATTTTAGATAATATGAAGGAGGTAAGATGAAATACAGCAGTTGTATGAAATTGTATGGAGCTGGCACCTTTGGATAACCGATTATGTGCCGCAGGGGATTACTTCCTCTGTTACTTATGCCCAGGCACAGCAGTTGACTCAGAACGGGAGTGTACATCAGTATGCTACTGATGCTTTCAAAGATGGGGGAGCGCATGTTGGGAAAGTGATTATGGACCGGAACCTGTGCGCGACTGCCGGAGGATTTCCCAGTGAGAATGCTTCATTGCTGGAATTTGCAAAGCGGATAGGCTATCTGTACTATTGGGGGCGCAAGGACCCGTTCTTGGGGTCGATAGACGGAACAGCGAATGAACTCAACGTTATTTATGATGGAGAAGGACGAGGGGTAAAACTGGGAAAGGCCGCTTATTCCAATATTACATTAGTAAATGGCAATACGCTGCAATATGTGATTGAGCATCCTGAGCATATTATAACGGGTTCGCGCAGCGATCAGGACAATAGCAAGTGCTCTTGGTATAGTTTGAATGAAACTACTACGGAGTATCAGTATTTGTATAATAACTCTAAAACTCTTTATGATCCTTGTCCGGCAGGGTGGAAGACTCCCTATCAAACAGTGTACAAGGGCTGGAACACGGGGCAGGGATATTGGTTTAATGCGAATGGAGCATTTGTGCAAAATGGTAGTGCACACGAGCGGGGTGGACGTCTGTATAATGTATCCGGTGGAGGTGGTGTGCCCTCTCCCCGTACAGAAGATAATACAGCCTGGTTCCCGGTCACGGCATACCGGTCTTTTGCCAATGGAAATTTGATATTTGATGGAAGTGCCGCCGGATACGAAGGAACGAATACGATAGCAAAAAATGGCAATAACTACCGGATATATTATACAAAAATAGCGGCAGGAGAATTGAGTACCCCGGCTAATGCTTGGGGAGTTATCGGTGAACCTTATCCGTTTCGATGTGTACAAGAATAATAATGATATGAAACAGACTTGGAAGAATAAATGGTTAATGCTCTTGGGAGGAGTGATCCTTCTGGCAGGGTTGAGCGGATGCGAGGACCGGACGGAAGAGGCGGTGCTTCCTCCGGCAGATGGTGAAGAGGTGACGGTATCGATGGTCTTCGGCTTTGCCGAAGATTCAAGTGATAATGATCCTCAACGGCTCGCCGTTGAAAGCAGCAAAGCTGCTTTTGAGGTGAAACGGTCACCAAAAGCGGTGACTCGTGCTTCGACAGACGTACCCGATCAGTTATATAACTTGGAAATCTATCAGTATGATGGGCAAACAAAAGCCCGTTTGAGTGGAGGAGTATACGGTGATGTAAAGATCGGTCAGCGTTTAGACGTGACATTAACTCCTGCGAATGGCTGTCAATTGCTGTTAGTGGCGCGGGGTAATGGAAATGCCATAGCTACACTGAGTAATAACAAATTTTTATCGGATGTGCAGGTGATGGAGGTAGATGCGTCGGTGATCAATGCTATTGATCCTTCGAATAGTGAAGATATGAAGAAGATGCCTTATGTACTCCATTTGGAGCATGTGAATGTGGCGCAATCAGGTGGTAAGTATGTGATTCAAAGTCCGGACGGCAACTATGATACCCGTTTGTTGCTGAAGCGTCTGGCCGCACGGTTGACAGTGAGCTGGAACTACAACGTGAGTGGATATGCTTTGAAACAACTGTTGCTCCAAAGTGTCCCGTTGAACTATGCGGTTATCCCTACCCCCGATAGTGAGGGAAATTATCCTTCTATCCTGGATCAGTTTACTACTTTGCAGATAAAAAATGTGGCACAAAGCGGAAGTTACTCTTGCTGGGTACCGGCCAATATGCGCGGAGAGAAACCGGCAGCGAACTCTGAAACCCAACGGACAAAAGAGAATGCTCCTAAAGGAAGTTCTTTCTTTAACTTTGTCGCGGTGAGCGATCAGGATGCAAAAGTTAAACTGGACTATCGTGTTTATATCGGCGGGAGGCAGTCGACGAATTTCGACATTAAGAGTAATGCGAATTATGATTATACGGTGAACTTTGCACATAGCGGTATCCCGACAAGTGATAAACGGGTGACCTATATCAACCCTGTACCCGCTTCGGAAAATAATGAAAACTTTGTGCCTACGGCCAATTGCTTTATGGTATCCGCCGGAGGTGGCTTCTGCTTTGATCCGCTGGCATACCAACAGAATGGAGATCCGGATAAAACGAACGATGTATTGAAAGGTTGGTGTGAGGCTTCCGGAGGAATCACTACGATGAAACTGCTCTGGCAAACCAAAGAGGATGGAGACATCGGTGAGCCGGTAATGGGAATCGTAACTTCGGAGGATGACCATACGAACATCGTGGATTTGAAACGGACAGATGGAACCGATCCGACGTTGTATCCGGTGAAGAATAAAGGGGAAGCCCGTGTTTATTGCCGTGTGGCTCCGGGAACTACCGGTGGTAGCGGGGTGATTGCCGCTTATGGTGCGGATGGTAAGATACTCTGGAGCTGGCATGTGTGGGTGACGGACTACCGCCCGGACGCGACAGGTGATGCGGATGTGCAAGAGCCGTTGACTAAAAGAAAACTGAAATTTACATATGGCAATCATGGAAACCAGTTACCGATGATGGATCGTAATCTGGGGGCTATGGCCGGATATGCCGGCGTGCCGCCGTCGGATGTGGAGAAGTTTAAGACACATGGATTCCATTATCAATGGGGAAGGAAAGATCCATATCCGAGCAGTTATTCGAATAAGCCGATCACGATAGTGAATCTTCCTACTCCGATGACTAAACCGATTGTGGGAATATTAAGCTTATATAAGCCGGATGGAGTCACTTTCCTGCCTTTTGATCCGGCTGTAAATGCTCAGGCGACTTATCGGACGGCTTACCAGAATCCGTTGAATATATATAAAAAGACAAATGTACATAAATGGATAGCGGACAGTGATCGGAATAATACATATCTGAATGCTTGGAATATTCAGAAGACAGTTCATGATCCGTGTCCGGCAGGATGGCGTGTAGCACTGATTGAGAATTATCTTTCACTGTTTAGCAATGTGAATCAAGCAGTCAAAGCATCAGACAATGGTGCTAATGTGATGAATTCGGATAGTGTTGGTGCACATGGAGGAATGGTTATGGCATATGATACAAATAAAAAACTAACGACTTATGTTCGGCTCACCGGTTATTATTATTTGGATAGTCAGTTTGCGTATATTGGAGAATCTGCTTTAATTTGGTGCGGAAATAAGTTAGGTACTGCTTCGGGAGGGGAAACAGTGAGTTATTTTAAAATAGGAAAAACTGCTTCGACAAAAGCAAGTATTGTTCTTACAGGACATGAACGTGAAGCAATTCCCCTACGTTGCATTCAGGAGCGGGCTGACTGACCGGTATGGATTGATAAAGTAATAAACGATCTGTTGTTTTGTTTGTGAAAGTTCCGCTTGCTTCCGGTGGGGAGGAGCGGAACTTTATTTATGTGGCTCCTATGGGCGTGGTGTGGAAATGTAATTTTTAATGTTTTAGTTTTCCTTCCATTGTGCTCAGGTAGATGTCCAAGGCACGAGTCGATATCTGTATCTCACGGAGAGAAACACCTAAAGAGGCGATTAACAGAAGCAGTGCAAGTCCGAAAATATAGATGGAAAGCAGGAACAACCCGATGTAGATAAGAAACATAGTAACTACGCAGAAGAATAGGCTGGCAATGCCGAATACCTGCATCATACGGGTCAGGTTGAGGCGTTTGCGCAGATTCTCGATTTGAGCTACATTGATATCAGAGGGATCTTCCATGTAGCGGTCGCGAAGAGTGCGTACCAATTGGGCATACGAGAGAAAACGGTTGGTGTATGCCAAAAGAATAAGTGAAACGGCTGAAAATAGCAGCGCGGGTGTCGTGAGTGTAAGTTCTTCCATTGTTATCGTACTTTTATATACAATAACAATGGAAGAGAAATAAAGGTTTACTTCAGTACACCTAATTCTTTACCTACTTTGATGAATGCAGCGATACATTTATCGAGGTGTTCTTTTTCGTGACCGGCTGAAATCTGTACACGGATACGTGCCTGGTCTTTCGGAACTACCGGATAGTAGAAACCTGTTACATAAATACCTTCTTCCTGCATGCGGGCCGCATAAACCTGTGACAGTTTGGCATCGTACAGCATCACGGCACAGATAGCACTCTGAGTCGGTTTGATGTCAAATCCGGCTGCAGTCATCTTGTCGCGGAAGTAGTTTACGTTTTCTACCAGTTTGTCATGGATTTCGTTGCTTTCTTTCAGCATCTTGAATACTTCGAGGCTGGCACCGATAATACCCGGAGCGAGTGAGTTTGAGAACAGGTACGGACGGCTGCGCTGGCGAAGCAGGTCGATGATCTCTTTGCGGCCGGTGGTGAATCCGCCCAAAGCACCACCAAAGGCTTTACCCAGAGTTCCGGTGTAGATATCTACACGTCCGTAAGTGTTGTACTGTTCGCTTACTCCATGACCGGTTGCACCAACTACACCGGCAGAGTGAGATTCGTCTACCATCACCAGGGCATCGTACTTCTCGGCCAGATCACAGATTTTGTCCATTGGAGCTACATTACCGTCCATTGAGAATACGCCGTCGGTAACGATAATTCGGAAACGCTGGGCTTGTGCTTCCTGCAGGCAACGTTCCAGGTCGGCCATGTCTGCATTGGCATAACGATAGCGTTTTGCCTTGCAAAGACGTACTCCGTCGATGATAGAAGCGTGGTTCAGTGAGTCGGAGATGATGGCATCTTCGTCGGTGAACAACGGTTCGAACACACCGCCGTTGGCATCAAAGCAAGCTGCGTACAAAATAGTGTCTTCGGTTTTGAAATAGTCTGAAATTGCGGCTTCCAGCTCCTTATGTATATCTTGAGTTCCGCAGATGAAACGTACAGAAGACATACCGTATCCACGACGGTCCATCATCTTCTTTGCACCTTCGATCAGGCGGGGATGGTTAGACAATCCAAGGTAGTTGTTGGCACAGAAATTCAGTACTTCCTTGCCTTTAACAGTGATAGCAGCTTGTTGTGCACTTTCGATTAAGCGTTCCTCTTTGTAGAGGCCTGCTTCTTTAATTTCAGCAATCGTGTTGCTGAGGTGTTCTTTCATTTTACCGTACATAGTGTTTGGGGTTTTAGTTTCTTTTGCAAAGGACACAATTTTTCTTGGAATAAACAACATATATTTGGTATAAAAATGAAAAAAAAGTGCTTACTTTGCGCACCATTTAGCTTAATACACCTTATTAGTAAAGATAATGAAAAATATTTTGGTAATTGGAGCAACCGGCCAGATTGGTTCGGAGCTCACGATGGAACTACGTAAACGCTACGGAAACACACATGTAGTAGCAGGTTATATTCACGGGGCAGAGCCCAAAGGGGAATTGAAAGAATCCGGTCCGTCGGCGGTAGTCGATGTAACAGATCAGGAGATGATCGCCTCTGTAGTGAAGGAGTATAATATCGACACAATCTACAACCTGGCAGCCCTGCTGTCTGTTGTGGCCGAATCGAAGCCCAAACTGGCTTGGAAAATCGGTATCGACGGATTATGGAATGTACTCGAAGTGGCCCGCGAAAACAAATGCGCCGTGTTTACTCCGAGTTCGATCGGTTCGTTTGGCGAAAGCACACCTCACGTGCAGACACCGCAGGATACCATTCAGCGTCCGCGCACTATGTATGGTATCAGCAAGGTAACCACGGAGTTGCTGAGCGACTATTATTTTAATAAGTATGGCGTAGATACACGTGCCGTGCGTTTCCCGGGAATCATTTCGAATGTGACACCTCCGGGAGGTGGTACGACTGACTACGCAGTAGACATCTACTACTCTGCCGTAAAAGGAGAGAAGTTTATCTGTCCGATTCCGGAAGGAACACTGATGGATATGATGTATATGCCGGATGCGCTGAACGCAGCTATCTCGCTGATGGAAGCTGATCCGACGAAACTGGTACACCGTAATGCTTTCAACATCGCTTCTATGAGCTTTGCACCCGAAACAATTTATGCTGCCATCAAGAAACATGTTCCTGACTTTGAAATGGAATATAAGGTAGACCCGCTGAAACAGCGCATCGCCAATAGCTGGCCTGACAGTATGGATGATTCTTGTGCCCGCGAAGAGTGGGGCTGGAAACCGGCTTACGATTTGGAGAGTATGACAGTAGATATGCTTGAAAAACTAAGAGCTAAATTAAAATAATGTGATGATATAGGCCCATGTGCCCGCCGGAATAATGAAATGGTTTTGAAAACCGGTTGGCACATGGGAATATCGACACATTGCTAACTATTAAAATGAAAACAATAATGGCGGGAGTCACCGTCCTGGTGTTGTTTGCCGCATGTGGAAACAACAAAAAGACTGACGCTGACCCCTTTGCATCTATTACACATCTGGTAGATTCGGCTATGGTGAACAAAGCCGACTCCATTGATAAAGAGAAGGCTTCGGACGAACCTAAACCGATTGAAGCTGACGAATCGTTTGACGACTTTATCTATAACTTTGCTTCTGATGACGCTCTGCAAAGGCAGCGCGTAGTGTTTCCGTTGCCCTACTACAGCGGAGAACGAGCTTCAAAAATTGATAAGAAGTACTGGAAGCACGATGACTTGTTTACTAAACAGAGTTATTATACCTTGCTCTTCGACCGGGAAGAGGACATGGACATGGTAGGGGATACTTCACTCACTTCCGTTCAGGTGGAATGGATTTTCATCAAGAAACGAATGGTGAAGAAATATTATTTTGAAAGAATTAAAGGGGCGTGGATGCTTGAAGCAATCAATCTGCGTCCGATTGAGAAAAGCGAGAATGAGGATTTCGTCGAATTCTATGGGCACTTTGCAACAGACAGTATCTTCCAGAGTCACCGAATCCGGCAGCCGCTTGCGTTTGTTACCACCGATCCGGATGATGATTTCTCAATACTCGAAACTACACTTGACTTGAACCAATGGTTTGCCTTTAAGCCGGTATTGCCTACTGATAAGCTTTCGAATATTAATTACGGACAGCAGAATGATGACAATACTTCACACAAGATATTGGCATTGAAAGGTATTGGCAACGGGTTCTCCAATATCCTCTATTTCCAGCGCAAAGACAGTGGATGGGAACTGTATAAGTTTGAGGATACAAGTATTTAGTGATTGCTTTTTATGATTATGGAACAAAAATACTCTCTTTTATCACATAACACTTTTGGCATCGATGTGTCCGCAGCTCGTTTTTTGGAGTACTCTTCAGTGGATGAATTGCATCGGTTGATTGATTCAGGACAAGTGACTTCTCCTTATTTGCACATTGGGGGAGGCAGTAACCTGCTGTTTACTAAAGATTACGAAGGTACTGTTTTACACTCACGTATCGAAGGAGTAGAGGTGGTGGACGAAACGGATGATGATATTGTCGTTCGTGTAGGTGCAGGTGTAGTCTGGGACGACTTTGTGGATTATTGCGTGAAGCATAATTGGTACGGTGCGGAAAATCTCTCCCTGATTCCCGGAGAAGTGGGAGCCAGTGCGGTGCAGAATATCGGGGCTTATGGGGTTGAGGTAAAAGATCTGATTGTGCGGGTGGAGACCTTGAACATTGAGGGGAAAGAACGTGTTTATGATATTTCGGAGTGTGGATATTCCTATCGGGACAGTATCTTTAAGCGTCCTGCAAATAAGAGTGTTTTTGTCACTTATGTCAGCTTTAAGTTAAGTAAGAAGGAATATTATACGTTGGATTACGGTACTATCCGCCGGGAATTGGAGAAGTATCCTACGGTGACATTGGAGACCGTGCGCCGGGTGATTATCGCCATCCGTGAGGAGAAATTGCCGGACCCCCGGGTGATGGGTAATGCGGGAAGTTTCTTTATGAATCCGATTGTGTCCCGCATCAAATTTGAAGCGTTGCAAGAAGAGTATCCACATATGCCTTTTTACGAAATCGATGCCGACCGGATAAAGATTCCTGCCGCTTGGATGATTGATCAGTGTGGCTGGAAAGGTAAAGCTTTGGGACCGGCAGCGGTACATGATAAGCAAGCGCTGGTACTGGTGAATCGCGGAGGAGCCAGAGGCGCGGATGTTATAGCACTTTCGGATGCAGTACGCGCTTCGGTTAGAGAGAAATTTGGAATAGATATTCATCCGGAGGTGAATTTTATCTGAAATGAAAATAAGAATACTTGGTAGCGGGACTTCTACCGGAGTGCCCGAGATTGGATGCACTTGTGCGGTTTGCACTTCAAAAGATCCGAGAGATCATCGTCTTCGTACCTCGGCGTTGGTTCAGGCCGGGGATACTGCTTTATTGATGGACTGCGGTCCGGATTTCAGGGAACAGATGTTACATGTCCCGTTTGGTAAGATTGATGCAGTATTGATTTCCCACGAACATTACGACCATGTGGGAGGATTGGACGACTTACGCCCTTTCTGTCGTTTCGGAGAAGTGCCTATTTATGCCGAAATGTATACGGCTGAGCGTTTGCGTAGCCGGATGCCTTATTGTTTTGTGGAACATACTTATCCGGGAGTTCCGAATATTCCTTTGCGTGAGATTGAACCCAATCGTCCGTTTCTTGTTAATCATATCGAAGTGTTGCCCTTGAGGGTAATGCACGGCAAACTGCCCATTCTGGGATATCGGATCGGTAAGCTCGGATATATTACTGATATGCTGACCATGCCTGATGAATCGTTTGAGCAGTTGCAAGGGGTAGATGTGCTGGTGATGAATGCATTGCGCGTAGCGCCACACAACACCCATCAAAGCCTTTCTGAAGCGCTGGAGGCTGTGAAACGCATTGGGGCAAAGGAAACCTGGTTTATTCACATGAGTCATCATATTGGACTTCAGGCAGATGTGGAAAAACTACTTCCTCCGCATGTGCATTTTGCATTCGACGGGCTTGAAATAGAATGTTAGTGATTAATGCTTAATAATTCTTTCTTTAAGTATATTTTGTTTTATTTGGAGAATTTATTATTTTTGCAGTGAGCCGATAAACAACGAACGCCATGAAACTCCGTACGATAGTGAAAATAGCCGTAATCTCGTCTGTTGTACTACTGTGTACAGGCTTTGCTATGTTTTCTTTTTTCAGATTATCGGCGGTTGAGGGGCGTAAAGACTTTAATCTTTATGCGCTTGTTCCGCGCTCGGCCACTGTGGTTCTCGAAACGGATGATCTTGCCGGAATGATACAGAGTATCAATGAACTGAGCTGTAGCAAAGATCAGCATTTCCTTTATATTTCCAAATTATTTTCTTATTTGAAACTCCATCTTTATACATTGTTGGAAGATACGCCTCACGGGTTGAGTAAACAGATGAATAAGGTGTTGCTGAGTTTTCATGAGCCGGATAATGACCGCAACCAGGTGTTGTATTGCAGTTTGGGAAATGGTGACTATGAGTTAGTGGAGAAATTTATACGTAAATACTGTTCAAGCAGTTTCCCATCAAAACTGTTTGATTATAAAGGGGAGGAGATACGTATCTATCCGATGCCGGATGATAGCTTTTTAGCTTGCTACTTCACTTCCGATTTTTTGGCGGTGAGCTATCAGAAGAAGCTGATAGAACAAGTGATCGACGCACGTTTGTCGAAAAAGTCTTTGCTGACCGACAGCTCTTTTGTAAAAGTGCATGAAGACAAGCGTGCCCGTGTAGCGGCTACTATTTATGCTCGTATGCAACCCCTGAGTATGGGCAAGGCTACCGATGGGATTCGTTCGTGTACACAATTGGGGGGATGGACCGAATTTGATATGAAAATGAACGGGGATGCCATTTACTTTTCTGGAGTCAGTCATGATACTGATACCTGTATGACTTTTATGAACGTGCTTCGGCAACAACAACCTGTAGAAGACTTTCCGGGAGACATCCTGCCGGCTTCTACTTTCTTTTTCAATAAACGGTCGGTGACGGATATGCAGGCGATGCTTGACTTTACTGCCCGGCAGGAATATACAACATCAACCTATTCAGACTATATCAGGGACCGGGACGGAGAACTGCTTGCATTCCTCAAGGATAATGCCGGAGGCGAACTTGTGACCTGTCTGTTCCATTCGGCGGACACTCTTGCGAATCCTTGTGCGGTGATGAGCATTCCCTTGAAGGATGTCCAGCAGGCTGAGCGGGTGTTGCAAGGAGTACTCCGGAGTGCTCCGAAAGAAGTGGACGGCCCTCCGAAGCCACGTACTACTTTCTGTAATACGCCTTTAAGAGCTTATACGCTTTATGTGTTGCCACGTAATACATTGTTTACGCAATTGACCGGAATCACGGAATCTGCCTTATATGTCTATGCTTGTTTCTATGGAGAGAGACTGATTTTGGCTCCGGATGCGGAGAGTCTTGCCACATATGTCCGTTGCCTGGATAAAAAAGAAATTCTGAACGATACTCCCGGATACGAGGAAGCGGTAGTAAATCTTTCTCCGTCATATAACTTTATGATGGTGGCTGACTTGGGAGAAACTTTTTCCCAGCCGGAGAACTACGTCAGGTTGATACCTGCATTTTTCTTTCGCAATCAGGAGTTCTTCCGTCATTTTATTCTTTCTGCACAGTTTACCTGTACTGACGGAGTTGTCTATCCTAATGTGGTTTTGATTTATAAAGGTGATTCTGACGATGTTTCCTGACTACGGTAAGAGACACAAAACCCCGAAAGAAATTGGATAGCTTTCGGGGTTTTGTGTCTTATACTAAGGCATGTTTGCTTAGAAAGGCAAGTCGTCTTTTGCATCACCGGCAATGAATTCCGGTGCTGAAGATGGTGCCGGAGGAGGAACCGGAGCTCCCGGAGTCATGGGTGCGCCTGCGCCTACACGCTCTACTTTCCATGCACGGATACTGTTGAACCAACGATCCTGCCATTGACGTGCATCGATATCGAATGATACGGTCAACTCTTCACCCATCTGGATGTTGAATTGTTCTATTTTGTCTGCTCCGAAGATGTCGAAACACATTTTCTTTGGATATTGATCATGATTTTCGATTACATACTCCTGAGCCTTCCATTCGTTGCCGCTTGTCTTAGAAACTCCACCTCTGGGTTGGAGTATAGCGATAATTTTTCCTGTAAATTCCATTGCGATAATTTTAAATTGTGCGGCGAAGTTACAATTTTTTAGGGATATCCGACGAATATTCTCCTGTTTTTTCTTCTCTTTTATTGTGCTGCCTCGATCTTTTTTGTAACTTTGTGCTTTGCAAAAATATAAAATTTAAAATCACAGATTATATGAAATTTATCGTTTCAAGTACTGCACTTTCCAGCCATTTACAGGCTGTTAGCCGTGTGATAAACTCAAAAAATGCGCTGCCTATTTTAGATTGTTTTCTCTTTCAGTTGGAGGACGGAACACTGTCTGTGACTGTTTCTGATAGTGAAACTACGATGGTAACCTCGGTTGAGGTGAACGAGAGTGATTCTAACGGAAAGTTTGCCGTCGCTGCAAAAACGTTGCTCGATGCATTGAAAGAGATTCCGGAACAACCGTTGACATTCGAAATAAAGCCGGATACCTATGAAATTACGGTACAGTACCAAAATGGTAAATATAGCCTGATGGGGCAGAATGCCGATGAGTTTCCGCAATCGGCTACACTCGGTGATAATGCGGTTCGTGTGGAGATGGAAGCACAGATATTGCTGGGAGGCATTAACCGTTCGGTATTTGCTACTGCCGATGACGAACTCCGTCCGGTGATGAATGGTATCTACTTTGACATTACGACTGAAGACATTACAATGGTAGCTTCGGACGGACACAAGTTGGTACGTTGTAAAACATTGGCTGCACGCGGAAATGAACGTGCTGCATTTATTTTGCCCAAAAAACCGGCAACTTTGTTGAAGAACCTGTTGCCTAAGGAATCGGGTATGGTGGTGATCGAGTTTGACGAACGCAATGCTGTCTTCACGCTCGAAAGTTATCGTATGGTTTGCCGTCTGATTGAAGGACGCTACCCCAATTATAATTCAGTGATTCCACAAAACAATCCGCACAAAGTGACGGTAGACCGTATGCAGCTGATAGGTGCTTTGCGTCGTGTATCCATTTTCTCTTCACAGGCAAGCAGTCTTATCAAACTCCGTATGCAGGAAAACCAGATAGTGGTTTCGGCTCAGGATATTGATTTCTCTACTTCTGCAGAGGAAACACAGGTGTGCCAATATGCCGGTGCAGCAATGAGTATTGGCTTTAAATCTACTTTCCTGATCGATATTCTGAATAATATCTCGGCAGAGGAAGTGATCATCGAATTGGCTGATCCGTCAAGAGCAGGTGTCGTTATTCCGGTAGAACAGGAAGAAAACGAAGATTTGTTGATGCTGCTGATGCCGATGATGCTGAACGACTAACTGCGGAACAGAAATAGAATCGGATTCATTACAGAGGACACAAAGATCACAGAGATATCATTCTTTTGAATTGAAGCTCTGTGTACTCGGTGTCCTCTGTGGTGAATTTAAACAAAACCGTATAAATAATGAAACTCAACCTAAAGAACCCTATTGTCTTTTTCGACCTGGAAACGACCGGGACTAACATCAACTCAGACCGAATTGTAGAAATCTGTTATCTTAAAGTATATCCGAACGGGAATGAAGAGTCGAAAACTCTCCGTATTAATCCCGAAATGCCTATTCCTGCCGAATCATCTGCCGTTCATGGTATTTTTGATGCTGACGTAGCTGATTGTCCTACTTTTAAGGAGGTGGCAAAAAGCATTGCGAATGACATTGAAGGTTGTGATCTGGCTGGTTTCAACTCCAACCGTTTTGACATTCCTGTGTTGGCGGAAGAGTTTCTTCGTGCCGGGGTTGATATTGATATGAGTAAGCGCAAATTTGTTGATGTACAGGTAATTTTCCATAAGATGGAACAACGTACTCTTTCGGCTGCTTATAAATTCTATTGTGGCCGTAATTTGGAAGATGCACATACAGCGGAAGCCGATACCCGCGCCACGTACGAGGTTCTGATGGCTCAACTTGACCGCTATCCGGAAGATTTGCAAAACGATATGTCTTTCCTGGCCGATTACTCAAGCTATAACAAGAATGTGGATTTTGCCGGACGTATGGTGTATGATGACAATGGAGTGGAGGTTTTTAATTTTGGCAAATACAAAGGCCAGCCGGTGAGTGAAGTGCTGAAAAAAGATCCCGGATATTACAGTTGGATTCTCAATAGTGACTTTACGCTGAATACAAAAGCCATGTTGACGAAGATTCGCCTGCGTGAGTTAACGGGAAAATAACTATGCTGAACGGAAAGAAAATTATACTTGGCATTACCGGTAGCATTGCTGCTTATAAGGCTTGCTACATTATACGCGGCTTGATTAAACAGGGAGCGGAGGTACAGGTCGTAATTACTCCTGCCGGAAAGGAGTTTATTACTCCGATAACTTTGTCCGCTTTGACCAGTAAGCCTGTTATCAGTGAGTTTTTTGCCCAGCGGGACGGAACGTGGAACAGCCACGTAGACTTGGGGCTTTGGGCAGATGCTATGCTGATAGCGCCTGCGACGGCTTCTACCATTGGTAAAATGGCAAATGGCATAGCAGACAATATGCTGATCACGACTTATCTGTCAGCGAAGGCACCGGTGTTTATCGCTCCGGCCATGGACTTGGATATGTTTGCGCATCCCAGTACCCAGAAGAATCTGGATACGCTGCGTTCATACGGTAATCATATCATTGAACCGGCTTCGGGAGAATTGGCAAGCCATTTGGTAGGTAAGGGGCGCATGGAAGAACCGGAGAATATTATCCGGGTACTTGATGAGTTCTTTTCCTCTACGGGCGAGCTGGCTGGAAAGAAAGTGCTGATTACAGCCGGACCAACTTATGAAAAGATTGATCCGGTACGTTTCATTGGTAATTATTCTTCCGGTAAAATGGGATTTGCATTAGCAGAGGAGTGTGCCCGTCGCGGAGCGGAGGTAGTGCTGATAGCCGGACCGGTGCAACAGAAGGTATATCATTCACACATTACCCGTATTGATGTGGAGTCTGCTCAGGAAATGTATGAGGCTGCTATGGCGCAATACCCATTGGTGGATGCCGGAATATTATGTGCTGCAGTAGCAGATTTTACTCCGGATGTTGTAGTCGATAAGAAGATAAAACGGGAGGGAGATGATTTGATGTTACATCTCAAGCCCACCCACGATATTGCTGCTGCATTGGGTAAACTGAAGACACCGGGGCAGAAATTAATTGGTTTTGCTCTTGAAACGAATGATGAACAGCGTAATGCCGAAGGAAAACTGATCCGGAAGAACTTCGATTTTATTGTGCTGAATTCATTGAATGATGCAGGTGCGGGTTTCCGTTACGATACAAATAAAATCAGTATTCTCAGTTGTAGAGGCAGAACCGATTATCCGTTAAAATCCAAGACTGAAGTAGCCAGAGATATTATTGATCGAATGATAAAAGAATTGTGATTTATGTTACGTTCATTATACATCCAGAATTATGCTCTGATTGAGAAACTTGATATCCGTTTCGAAACCGGATTTTCTGTGATTACCGGTGAAACCGGTGCCGGGAAATCCATTATTCTGGGCGCAATCGGACTTTTACTCGGACAGCGTGCTGATGTGAAGGCTATTCGGCAAGGTGCTTCGAAATGTATTATTGAGGCCAGGTTCGATATATCAGCTTATCATATGGAAGCTTTTTTCGAAGAGAACGAGCTGGAGTATGAGCCTGAATGTATACTTCGCCGTGAGGTACAGTCTTCCGGCAAAAGCAGAGCATTTATTAACGATACGCCTGCATCGCTCACACAAATGAAAGAATTGGGCGAGCAATTGATCGATGTACATTCGCAGCACCAGAATCTGTTGCTTAACAAAGAAGGTTTTCAGCTCAATGTACTTGATATACTTTCCCACAACGAAGAGGCTTTGGATGTATATCATTATTTATATCAGGAATGGAAGAAGCTCGGTAAAGAACTTGACGAACTGATTGTACTGGCCGAACAGAGCAAAACGGATGAAGATTATATCCGTTTCCAGTTAGAACAATTGGAGGAGGCACATCTTTCTGCCGGAGAGCAGGAAGAATTGGAACAGGAGGCCGAAACATTGGCACATGCCGAAGATATCAAAGCCGGATTATATCGGGTAGGGCAAACTCTTGTCTCAGACGAAGGAGGACTGTTGCCTGCTTTGAAAGAGAGTTTGGGTACTCTGAATGGATTGCAGCGGGTATACCAGCCTGCCGGAGAATTGGCTGAACGGATGGAGAGCACTTATATAGAACTGAAAGATATAGCTCAGGAAATATCGGATCAGGGAGAGAGTGTCGAGTTCAATCCATCCCGGCTGGAAGAAGTGAATGACCGGTTGAACCTGATCTATTCTTTGGAACAAAAACACCGTGTTCAGACAGTAGAAGAGTTGATCGTCCTTTCAGAGCAATATGCAACGAAACTTGCTGCCATTACTTCGTATGATGATCGGATAGCTCAATTGACGGAACAGAGAGATGCGCAATATAATAAGGTAAAGAAACAGGCGTTTGTCCTGACGAAGGCCCGTACGGAGATTGCCCGTGAAGTGGAAAAGCAGATGGCAGCTCGTCTGATTCCTTTGGGAATGCCCAATGTCCGCTTCCAAGTGGAAATGGGGCTGAAAAAAGAATTGGGTCCCCAAGGAGAAGATACGGTGAACTTCTTATTCTCTGCCAATAAGAACGGAGCGCTGCAGAGTATATCTTCAGTTGCGTCCGGTGGTGAAATAGCTCGTGTTATGCTGTCTATCAAGGCAATGATAGCAGGAGCCGTAAAATTGCCCACTATTGTGTTCGATGAAATCGATACCGGAGTATCCGGTGAGATTGCAGATCGCATGGCGGACATCATGCAAGAGATGGGTGAACAAAACAGGCAGGTGATCAGTATCACCCACTTGCCTCAGATTGCTGCCCGTGGATGTGCCCATTATAAGGTATACAAGCGGGATAATGATACGGAAACGAATAGCCATATTCGTCGTCTGACTGACGAAGAACGGGTAGAAGAGTTGGCACATATGCTGAGTGGTGCCACTTTGACCGAGGCTGCACTAAGCAATGCAAGGGCATTGCTGGAACCTTCTTTGAAAGAGAGAAAAATAATAAAATAAGTATATAGTGGCGTGCAATGAACAATGGCGAGTTGCATACTCTAAAAATGCAGACAATTACATGATTGATAAAAGCGAAATGATTTTCGGCGTCCGCGCCGTGATTGAAGCCATTCAGGCTGGTAAAGAGATAGACAAGATTTTGGTGAAGAAAGACATTCAGAGTGACTTGTCCAAGGAGCTGTTTGCTGCTCTGAAAGGTACGCTGATTCCTGTTCAGCGCGTCCCAGTGGAACGTATCAACCGCATCACCCGTAAAAATCATCAGGGTGTAGTGGCATTCATATCTTCGGTGACGTATCAGAAGACCGAAGATCTGGTACCTTTCCTCTTTGAGGAAGGTAAGAGTCCGTTCTTTGTTATGCTCGACGGGATTACGGATGTGCGTAATTTTGGTGCCATAGCCCGTACTTGCGAATGTGCCGGAGTGGATGCTGTCATTATTCCTGCGAAAGGAAGTGTTACGGTCAATGCGGATGCGATGAAGACTTCAGCCGGAGCTCTGCATACTTTGCCTGTCTGTCGTGAACAGAACTTAAAGACAACTTTACAATATCTGAAAGATAGTGGATTCCGCATTGTGGCTGCTACCGAAAAGGGTGATTATGATTATACGAAGGCCGACTATACCGGTCCGATGTGCATCATTATGGGCGCCGAGGACACCGGTGTTTCGTACGATAACCTTGCGTTATGCGACGAATGGGTCAAGATTCCGATGTTGGGCAGTATTGAGTCACTCAATGTGTCGGTAGCCGCTGGTATCCTGATTTATGAAGGCGTGAAACAACGTACAAACTAAAACAACATTCAAATACATGAAAAAGAGCATATTATTCACATTTGTGCTTTGTCTCCTGTCACAATGGAGTGTAGCGCAAGCCCCCAAATGGGTAGAGAAGGCGAAACGATCGGTGTTTTCCATCGTTACGTATGATAAAGACGACAAAATTCAGAATACCGGTAACGGATTTTTTGTGACCGAAGACGGAGTGGCTCTGTCTGACTATTCTTTGTTTAAAGGAGCTCAGCGTGCTGTTATCATTAATTCCGAAGGAGAGAAAATGCCGGTTGAATGTATTCTGGGAGCCAATGATATGTATGATATCATAAAGTTCCGTGTCGGCATAACAGTAAAGAAGGTGCCGGCATTACAGGTATCCACTGTAGCTCCGGCTGTAGGTGCCGAAGTCTATCTGTTACCTTATTCCACTCAGAAAGGTGGAAACGTGACCAGCGGCAAAGTGAAAAAGGTGGATAATATCGGTGGTGATAAATATCATTATTATACACTGGATATGGTATTGAAAGATAAGATGGTAAGTTGTCCGGTAACGACAGCAGACGGTAAAGTGTTCGGAGTGGCACAAAAAGCTTCCGGACAGGATACTACCTCTATTAGTTATGCAGCAGGTGCAGCTTTTGCCATGTCACAGAATATCAATGCTCTTGCACTGAGCGACGCCGCGCTGAATGCAATCGGTATAAAGAAAGGCTTGCCTGAAGATGAAGATCAGGCTTTGGTTTACCTGTTTATCGCTTCTACGCAAACTACTCCTGAGGCTTATGCCGTTGCCCTTGATGATTTTATCAAAACTTTCCCGAACAGTGCGGATGGCTATCTTCGCCGTGCAGGGAACTATGTGTTTGCAGGTAAAGATATGGATAAAGCAGCTGCCGATTTGGAGCATGCCCTGAAGGTTGCACAGAAAAAGGATGATGTTTATTATAACATAGCCAAGTTGATATACAACTATCAATTGAGTAAACCTGAAACCACTTATAAGGATTGGACATATGATAAGGCTCTGGCGGATGTGCGTAGTGCGATAGCTGTTCAGGATTTGCCTGTATACCGTCAACTTGAAGGAGATATTCTTTTTGCCAAGCAGGATTATGCCGGTGCATTTACCAGCTATGACAAAGTGAACGGAACCGAATTGGCATCTCCGGCTTCCTTCTTCAGTGCTGCCAAGGCAAAGGAATTGAGTAAAGCTGCTCCCGAAGAGGTCGTTGCTTTGCTGGATAGTTGTATTGCCCATTGTCCGACGCCCATTACAGCAGATTTGGCTCCCTATCTGTTGGAACGTGCCCAGATGTATATGAATGTAGAAAAGTATCGTCCGGCTCTGGCCGATTATGATGCATATTTCAATGCAGTGAATGGCAGTGTTAACGATTTGTTTTATTATTATCGGGAACAGGCTGCCTTCAAAGCCAAACAATTCCAGCGTGCTTTGGATGATATCACAAAGGCAATCGAGCTGAATCCGGAAGATCTCACTTATCGGGCAGAGTTGGCAGTGGTCAACCTGCGTGTGGGACGCTATGCGGAGGCCGAGAAAGCATTGAAAGATGCATTGACTGTTGATCCGAAATATGCCGAAGCATATCGTTTGTTAGGAATTTGCCAGATTCAGTTGAAGCAAGAAAAAGAGGCTTGTGCAAGTTTTGCCAAAGCAAAAGAACTTGGCGATCCTAATGTGGATGAACTGATTAAGAAGCATTGTAAATAAAGTGCCGGAAATATAAAAGAGAAGAGGTTATCGTCATTGCGATAACCTCTCTCTTTATGGGGGAGATCCATTTCTAACATCTCCATTTTGTTAAAGTTTAGGTCTTATTCGGTTAAAGTTATTCTGATTCTTTTGTGTATTCATATATATAAATACGTTTGTTTGCCAAATACTGCATAGCTCTTATATTTTTTTCTTATCTTTGTTTTCATAAGAACTTTCCTGATAGGAGTTTTTTATCATCCTCAGGATATCAACTTTACCATAAATGTCAATCATTAATAAACCAAGTAAAATGAAAAAAGTAATTTGCAGTGATAAGGCACCGGGAGCTATCGGTCCTTACAGTCAAGCTATTGAAGCGAATGGAATGGTATTTGTTTCCGGTCAGCTTCCTATCGATGCAGCTACGGGGCTGATGCCCGACGGTGTGGAAGCACAAGCCCGTCAGTCTCTTGAAAACATAAAACATATCCTTGAGGCTGCCGGTCTGACCATGTCAGATATTGTAAAAACGACAGTTTTCCTCCAGGATATGTCTTTGTTTGCCGGAATGAATGGGGTATATGCAACTTATTTTGAAGGCGCATTTCCCGCCCGTTCGGCTGTTGCCGTGAAAGCCTTGCCTAAAGATGCTTTAGTCGAGATCGAGTGTATCGCGGCACGATAATAAGTCGGCTACAATAAAGCTACTGCCTCCTACGAAGATCAAGTCTTTCGGGAGGCTTTTTTCTTGTGCGGCCTTTACAGCCGATTGAACATCAGGATAAGTGTTGCCCTGTAGTCCGGCAGAGGCTCCGATTTGCTGTAACAGAGTCTCTGACAGAGCTCTTTTGACGCTCGCTTTGGTGAAATAGTAGACTGCATTTTTAGGCAGTAAAGCCAGTACTCCACTGACGTCTTTGTCATTCACCATACCGATGACCATGTGGAGACGTTCATATTTCATTTGCTTTAGTTGCTCTACGATATAAGAGATACCTGCTACATTGTGTCCCGTGTCACAAATGATGGTGGGAGAGTTTCTCAATTTTTGCCAGCGTCCTTGTAGTCCGGTCATTTGGTCTACTTGCCGGAAACCGTTTCTTACGTCATTGTCACTGATCTTATAACCTGACTTCCTCAGGATGGGAAGAGCAGACAAGAGTGTATTTGTGTTTTTTAGTTGATATGAACCTCCCAATACTCCTTCCAGTTCGGGATATGTCTCGTTTTCGTAGATCCAGCCGGAAACAGCTTCTGCTTCTTCTGCTTGTACAGCACTGGAGTGTTTTTCCGGACATTCTGTCCATTTTCTGTTCGTACAGGCTTTGAATTTTGTTGCTCCTTTTAGTCTTTGTTCTTCTTCTGCGAAGATGATAGGAGCTTCCACTTCCTGAGCTTTCTGCAAAAATACGGGCTTAGTCTCTTCGGTTGTTTCACCAATGACAACCGGTACACCTTTTTTTATGATACCTGCTTTTTCTGTCGCTATTTTTGCCAGTGTATTGCCCAGAAACTGCATGTGGTCGAAACTGATATTGGTGATAATACTCAAATCCGGATGAATGATGTTGGTGCAATCCAGGCGTCCTCCCAGTCCAACTTCGATTACAGCTACGTCGATATGCCGGTCGGCAAAGTATCGGAATGCCATGGCTGTAGTCAGCTCGAAGAACGAAGGATGCAATGGTTCAAAAAAAGAACGGTGGCTTTCCACAAAACGGATCACGTATTCTTGTGAAATGGTCTCGCCATTGATGCGGATACGTTCGCGGAAGTCGACTAAATGGGGCGAAGTATAGAGCCCGACTTTATATCCGGCCGACTGCAAGATTGCTGCCAATGTGTGTGAGCAAGAGCCCTTTCCATTAGTTCCGGCGATGTGGATACTTTGAAACGTGGTGTGAGGATGTCCCAAATATTCGTCTAATGCATGGGTGTTTTCCAGTCCCTCTTTGTATGCACTGCTTCCTACCTGTTGGAACATGGGAACGCTGTTGTATAGGTAGTCTAAAGTTTCCTGATAATTCATGTTTTATAATATTTAACGGGCAACTTCTTTTGTTTGCCTTTTTATTTGTTATCTTAGTTGCAACAATTCAACACAGAGGTGTCGATTGTCTTTTTGATTGCAAATATCAACATTTAAATCTAAGAATCATGGGAACAAAGAAAAATTTTGTGCTCGACACGAATGTTATTCTCCACGACTACAATTGCCTGAAGAATTTTCAGGAGAATGATATTTATCTTCCGATTGTTGTTTTGGAAGAATTGGATAAATTCAAGAAAGGTAACGAACAAATCAATTACAATGCGCGTGAGTTTGTGCGCGAACTTGATTTAATAACCGACGATAGCCTGTTCACCCATGGCGCCCCTTTGGGCGAAGGACTGGGCAAGTTGTTTATTATAACAGGTGATTCGGAAGCTCCTAAAGTACATGAATCGTTTCCTGCCCGTAAACCGGATCATCAGATATTGGCTGTAGCCGAGTTTCTGGCGCGGAAATATCCGAAAATGAAAAATATCCTGGTGACTAAGGATGTCAACTTACGGATGAAAGCCCGTTCCATAGGGATACTTTGCGAGGACTATATCACCGATAAGGTTGTGAATGTCGATATTTTCGAAAAATCGAACGAGGTATTCGAAAACATAGAACCGGAGTTGATCGACCGTATTTACTCGTCCAGAGAAGGGCTGGATATCAATGAATTTGATTTTAAGGACATTCTTCGTCCCAACGAATGTTTCATTCTTAAGAGTGATCGCAGCAGTGTGCTTGCCCGTTACAATCCCTTTACACACATGGTCTGCCGGGTAAATAAAACGAAAAATTATGGAATCGAACCGCGTAATGCGGAACAGAGTTTCGCTTTCGAAATTCTGAATGATCCCGATATAAAACTGGTGGCTTTGACAGGTAAGGCCGGAACCGGTAAAACATTGCTTGCCCTGGCCGCAGCTTTGGGAAAACTTACTGAATATAAACAAATTCTGCTGGCACGTCCTATTGTAGCCCTTTCCAATAAAGATTTGGGATTCCTTCCGGGAGATGCGACTGAAAAGGTAGCACCCTATATGCAACCCCTGTTCGATAACCTGAATGTAATAAAACGTCAGTTTGCCTCAAACTCTACCGAAGTGAAGCGGTTGGAAGATATGCAGAAGAGCGAGCAATTGGTGATCGAGGCTTTGGCATTCATTCGCGGACGAAGCCTTAGCGAAACCTACTGCATAATTGACGAAGCACAGAATCTGACCCCACACGAAATTAAAACTATTATCACCCGTGCCGGAGAGGGAACCAAGATGGTGTTTACCGGAGATATCCAACAGATTGACCAACCTTATCTGGACAGTCAGTCTAATGGTCTGGTGTATATGATCGATCGCATGAAAGATCAGAACCTGTTTGCACATGTCAATCTGGTGAAAGGTGAACGCAGCGAATTGAGTGAATTGGCAAGTAACTTAATGTAATATCCATATTTTAAAGGGACGGAAGAAGAGAATTCCGTCCCTTTTTTACACTATTATTCCACTTTTATTGTGTTAAAAACTTTATTTTGTCAAATAAAAACGCACGGGTTAGTGAAAATAGTGTATCTTTGCACCGCCTAAAACAAAAACTGTAAAACAAATGAAACAGAATTTTTTCCATCGGTATCTTTCCGCGAAGGTACTGCCCATTTGGACTATCCTATTGATTGACATATTTATTATTGTCGCATCCTGTTTGCTTGCCTATTCGCTTCGTTACGATTTTCGCAGCATTTTTCTGGATTCGTCTACGATAGATAAGACCATTCTTTGGACAGTAGTGGCTAATTTGATTTTCTTCCGGGTATTCCGTACCTATTCAAATGTACTTCGCTTTTCTTCGTTTGTGGACATTATGCGCATTTTTGTGTCGCTTACGGTCTCTTATGGGGTACTGATGATTCTGAGTGTTCTGCTGGACGCTTATCTGGGTGTCCGGATTGGTGCCATCAGCGTGCTGTTTATGGCGTACGTGATCAATTTTGCCATGATGGCTTGTTCGCGTATAGTAGTTAAGATGTTTTTTGAAGTGCTCAACTTCGATGGTAGTCATACCACTAACGTATTTATTTATGGTGCCAAAGAGGCCGGAGTGAACATAGCCAAGTCTCTGCGTGTAAATTTGCGTAATCATTATCGTCTTCGTGGTTTTATAGCCGACGAGCCGGAGTTGATTGGTAAAGTTATGATGGGAGCTAAGGTGTTTCCAAACGACGAACTACTAATTGAAAACATGAACGACCGTGATGTGCATACCATCATTGTTTCTCCGGCTAAGATGGAGAAACTGAAAAAGTCCGACATGATTGATACGCTGCTCTCCAATAACGTGAAGTTGCTGACCGCTCCTCCTCTGAGCGAATGGGGCGGACAATCACTCAATAAAACCCAACTGAAGGAAATACAGATTGAAGATCTCTTGCAACGCGAACCTATCGAGGTAGATATTCATAAGATTGCTTCCCATTTGGAAGGTAAACGAGTGATGATTACCGGTGCTGCCGGTTCTATTGGTAGTGAGATTATGCGTCAGGTTGCTTCTTTCAACCCATATAAGTTGATCCTGATTGATCAGGCTGAGACTCCGTTACATGACATTCGTCTGGAATTACAAGATCGTTGGCGTGATATCGATGCTGAGACGATTGTTGCTGATATATCGAACGCTACCCGCATGGAAGCTATTTTCCGTGAATACAAGCCTCAATACATATTTCATGCAGCCGCCTACAAGCATGTGCCGATGATGGAAGACAACGTGTCGGAGTCTATTCAGATTAATGTGTCGGGTACACGTACGCTTGCCGATCTTGCTGTTAAATTCGGTTCGGAGAAATTTGTGATGATTTCTACGGATAAGGCTGTCAATCCGACCAATGTAATGGGATGTTCAAAGCGTATCTGTGAAATCTATGTACAGTCATTAGCGAAAAAATTACAGAAGGAAGGCACTCGTTCGGTGCAGTTCATTACCACTCGTTTCGGTAATGTATTAGGCTCTAACGGTTCGGTTATTCCCCGTTTCCGCGATCAGATTCAGCGTGGAGGTCCTGTAACTGTTACTCACCCTGAGATTATCCGTTATTTCATGACTATACCCGAAGCTTGTCGTCTGGTATTGGAGGCCGGTAGTATGGGTAATGGCGGAGAAATCTACATCTTCGATATGGGTAAACCCGTGAAGATTGTCGATCTGGCTAAGCGAATGATCAGCCTTTCGGGACGTACGGACGTGAAGATTGAATTTACCGGTTTGCGCCATGGTGAGAAGCTGTACGAAGAGTTGCTCAACGTGAAAGAGCTGACCAAGCCCACTTACCACGAAAAGATTATGATTGCCACTGTGCGTGAGTATGATTATGACGAAGTGAAAGAGAGAATCCAGAAATTAATCGATGTAAGTTATACCTATGATCAGATGAAGATCGTAGCTGCCATGAAAGATATTGTTCCGGAGTTTGTGAGCAAAAACTCTTGTTTTGAGGCATTGGATAAGAAAGACTAATCATCAGAACCTGCCGGAATATCTTGATCTTAATTATATAATCAGAAGCTATAGGTTTAACTATAACTTCTGATTTTTTTATGTATTAATACCTTCTGCTATTTCGCAAATTTGTTAAACATATCTTTTACTTTGCCTGTTTCAGGCATATTCAATAAATAGAACTTTTCACAGGTACTTGCTCCGTATTGGCAGTTTACTGTACCAAAATCTTCTTCTTTAGCCGACCGGTTATTTCCGTCCATGCGGAGGAATACATTCGGGAAGGCAACTGATTCAATGGTATATGAACCGTCGTTCTGTTCGTGCAGCTTGAAGTGTTCCCAGTCACTCGCTCCAAACTGACAGTTTACATGTCCTGCACCCGATCCTGCAAAGCCACGAATGCCACTTCCGTCCATGCGGAGAAATACCCCGGGATACTTTACTGATTCAATGGTAAACGTACCATTTTTCTGTTCTTGTACTTTAAATGCTCCGGTAGGAGACATATTTCTCTGGCAACTTACTTTTCCTGCACCTGCACCATTGGCTTGGGTAATTCCATTTCCATCCATCCGAAGGAATACATCTTTGAAAGCTACTGATTGAATCAGCAGCGGTTTCGGGAAATTTACTTTAATCATAATTCTTCTTGAGAAATATTTTATTCTCCTGTATTGAAGAGAACTTTCTTCCTACTCTATTTCCGGCTTTTCGGTTCCGCCCGTTTTTATTTATTCTTTGTAAGCTTACGACAGCAAAAGTGAAAAGAAAAGCCCTATCCTGAAAATATAAATTCCGAATAAGCTATAGTTCCTTTTAAAAGGAGGAATCGGTCTTTTGATTGCTTTCCTTGAGGGACAAGGACACGCGGCCCTGTATGCTTATAAGACAATAGCATTCATTCGGAAAAACATTCTTCCGGTTTAAAATATAAAATTGTAACCGGGTCGGGCACTCTCTATTTTTGCCGTCATAAAAGTCTGAATAGAAAATTGAAATTTATAAATAATCACAGATATGGCTGCAAAAATATTAAGTGTAGATGATGAACTCGATTTAGAGGTATTGCTTACCCAGTACTTCAGGCGACAGATACGAAAAGGTGAATACGAGTTTGCCTTTGCCCATAATGGGTTGGAGGCTTTACAGAAACTTCTGGAAACTCCTGATTTCGATATTATCCTAAGCGATATTAATATGCCCGAGATGGATGGATTGACCTTGCTGGCCAAGATCAATGAATTGAAAAATCCGGCGATGAAATGTATTATGGTCTCTGCTTATGGAGATATGGACAACATACGTTCTGCCATGAATAAGGGGGCATTCGACTTTGCTACCAAGCCGATAGATCTGGAAGACTTATCGCGGACTATTGAAAAAGCAATTGAACAAGTCCGTTATATCCGGGAGTCACAGCAGGAACACAATCAACTGGAGTCTATCAAGAATGACCTGGCCATTGCAGGAGAAATCCAGCAAACCATTCTTCCCCGTTCTTTTCCGCCTTTTCCTGAGTTGGCGGGAATGGTCGATATCTATGCCTCCATGACCCCGGCCAAAGATGTAGGTGGTGACTTTTACGACTTTTTCCAGATTGACGACGAGCGCATAGGTCTGGTGATTGCCGACGTATCCGGGAAAGGTGTACCCGCATCTTTGTTCATGGCCGTTAGCCGGACACTGCTTCGGGCAACCGCTCTCCGGGGAGTATCATCGGCTGAATGTCTCACTTATGCCAACAAACTGCTGTGCAAAGAAAGTATGGACTCTATGTTTGTGACGGTTTTTTATGGGATCTATAACTGTAGGACCGGTGTAATGGATTATACCAATGCCGGACATAACCCTCCATCTATTCTTCGGAGAAACCGATCGGCAGCGTACTTGCCTGTCGCTTCCAATTTTGTGGTCGGAGTGTTCGATGACATTGAATTTGAAAGTAATACATTGGAGTTTGGAGTCGGAGATACTCTACTTCTGTATACCGATGGGGTAACGGAAGCCTTCAATGATAAACGCGAACAATTCTCGGAAGGCAAACTGCAGGAAGTTCTGGGTGCTTTGCAAGAAGATACTTCAGCGAAAGAGGTCGTTACGCAGGTGCTTCACTCTGTCAGGGCTTTCTCCGGAGATTATCCTCAGTCCGATGATATCACTTTACTGTCTCTTCAACGAATCAGATAATACTAAAAAATAAGAAAACTATGGAAAAGTATGAAATTCATCCAGTTGGTGCCGTTTTGGATTCAAATACAAGCGCTGACGAACAAACTAAAATTGTAGCTCTTATTGAGCAAGGGCATTCTGTGGCGTTGGACCTCAGCAATTGTTCCTACGTATCCAGTGCCGGATTACGCGTTATGCTCTACGCCTTTAAACTGGCAAAGGCTAAAGGCAGGAATGTATGTCTTGTCGGTGTGTCGCAAGAGATTAAGGACGTAATGCACATGACCGGATTCGATAAGTTTTTTCGTTTCTATCAGACCCTTGACGAATTATCACAATCTTAAAAAATACCTGAGCAATGACGTTACTTCAGTTTCGCCCTGTCGTCGGGAGGTTGGATGAAATTCTCGATATGCTGATGCATAGCCGTGAAGTTACTTCACATCCCTCCCTGTCTTATGCCCTCCGTTTGGTAAGTGAGGAGATAATAGTCAATATTATCAATTATGCTTATCCGCAGGAAACGGACGGTTACCTGACTCTGTGTTTATGGGATGAAGGTGGAGAGATTGTCCTGGAATTCATAGATGGAGGTGTTCCGTTCAATCCTCTGGCTAAAGCCGATCCGGACATTTCATTACCGCCGGAACAGCGTGAGATAGGGGGATTGGGGATTTTTCTGGTACGTGAAATGATGGATGATGTGGCGTATGCCTACGTCAATAAAGAGAATCGGTTAACCATTAAAAAGAAGTATCCGCAATCGGAAGATGAACCTGTATGATGATCAAGTTAAGCCAAAATATAATCCGTTGGATCATAGCAGTCCCTTGTGTACTGTTGACTGTTTGTCTGGTTTTATACCGGGCCTATCGTCATTCGGAATTGGAGAAAGACCGTCTGACTTTGTCTTTGGAGGAGTTTCAGGACAAAGAAAGGCAGTCGGTTCTTATCCAACGTGTCAGTCAGCAAATGGAGGAGATTGCCTATCAGCAAAAAGACATTTCCGAAAAGAGAAGGCAGGAAGCTGTCGCGCAGACCCGGAAAGCTAATCAAATGCAGCAGCAGGCGGAAATAGCTCGTGAAAAGGCATTTACTGCACAATGGGAGGCTGAGAAAGCCTATCGGTTGGCGGATGAACAGAAGAATCTGGCAATGGAACGACAACTACAGGCTGAACAATCGAAGAGAGTGGCCGATACGTTGGCTTTTCTGGCCTTGGGACGTTCATTGGGTACGCTTTCTGTCACCCAATACCGGTCCGGCAACATGGAACTGGCCTCGTTGCTGGCATATACTTCCTGGCAGTTCACAAAACACTATGATGGTGATGTGTATCATCCGGCTGTCTTCAACGCTTTGTCCTTATCTTGCAGGCAAGATCAACTTTGGTTTAGACACAAGGGGGCTATCACCGGCATCAGGTTGTTGCACGAAACAATTGGAAACCCGCAGACTTGCCGGGATTCTCTGCCGGGATTGGTCACTGTCAGTAAATACGGTGAAATGATATGTTGGAAGTCGGGAGATGGACAAACGTACACATCCGGATTTCTGTTGAGTGATTCCCGTTATGATTTTCGGGATGTGCTGATCCATTCGGATTCTCTGGTGTATGCCCTGTCCTATGACGGATGCCTTGTCTCCGTGAACTCTGCCGGTATGGCTGCTTACCTTTTGCCTGAAGGTAAATACCGGCAATTGATTCCGGCTGCTTCCGACCGGCTTTTAGCTATTTCTGCAACGGGTATTTATGCTTTTGACTGTATCAGCCATCAGATACAGCTTTGTTTTCAGCCGGAGTATCCGGTCACTTGTGTCGGGAAGTCAGGAGATAACCTCTATGTCTTTTTAAAGAATGGAACAGTAGCCTTGCTTTCATCTGCCGGTCAATTTGTCCGGTTTATAGAGGGGTGGTCGCAAGGGGGGAGGGTTACCTCTTTTTGCTCTCTTTCTGATGAAAGGTATGCCGTGGGGTGTAGGGAAGGAACCATTTTAATATGTGACAAAGATGGGAATGTCCAGCAAAAGCTGATCGGACACCAGGCCGCCGTCACCGCCATTTTCCGGAAAGGGAATAAACTGTTTTCAAGCAGTTATGACTGTACACTTCGTTTATGGGATCTTCATAAAGGGAAGACGGAATCTGCTGTAATTATGACAAGCAGCGGATGGATTCACTCTTTCTGCCTTCATCCGGATGGTACATCCATTTTTATGGGAGACGAACAGGGCCGGTTATACCGGATACCCGTTTCGCCCGATCATATGGCTACTGTTGTCCGTCAGGGATTGCGACGCGACTTCACACAGGAAGAATGGGAGTACTATGTCGGCAAGCAAATACCATTTGAATCTTATTATTTAAAAACGTACCAGCCATGAAAAAGATACTCTTATTGATGTTGTGTCTTTGCCCGATATGTGCGGATTCACAAGAAGGAGTTCCATTCTTTGTGAACTATCCGTCTTCTGTGTATCAGGCGCACAATCGTAATTTCGACGTTGTGTGTGACAGCTGCGGGAATGTTTATTTTGCCAATTTCGAGGGTATTCTTCATTATGATTACAATCGTTGGGAAACAATCTATACGCCCGGATTTTCCCGTGTCACCCGTCTGTTCCGCGATTCGGGGGATAGGATATGGGCAGGAGGATACAATGTATTCGGAAGGATAGAGCGTGATGAACGCGGATGTGTCGTGTTGAGAACCATTGTGTCCGATCTGGACCCTTCTTCTTTCGGTGAATTGGATGATATGGCGGAAGTTGACGGACTTATTTACCTGAAAACGACATCGGGCCGATGTTATACGGTTCAGGAAGATACCCTCCTGTTTCCCACACAGATACTTCCGGTTCAGTTGCAGGAGAAGTGGCAGAAGCAAACGACATTGGAGGATATCGGCCGTGGATTGTCGGTGAACGACAGTGAAGGGAAAGAACTACTTTCTATAACCGAGAATAACGGTCTGTGCAGCAATTCCGTATCTTCTGTTGCCACCGATGGGCGGGGGAACCTCTGGGGGGCCACTGATAATGGGGTATTCCATGTATTCACTCCTTCTTTATTCAGCCGCTTTACTTCCTATGAAGGTTTGAAAGGAGAGGTCGTGTCAGTCATCCACTACAAGGGGATGCTGTATGCCGGCACCTTACAGGGGTTATATGTATGGAGGCACAATGTCTTTGTACCTGTCAGGGGGATTACGCAAGCTTGTTGGCAACTTGTGCTTTCTCCGGAAGGAGAGTTATATGCGGCTACCAGTGATGGGATATATGCTGTCGGGGATTATGACCGTTTGAGAAAACTTACAGAGGTCGCAGCTTATTCGCTAACATTCGCGGATGGCACCGATATTTTAATGGGAGCTATGGACGGGATTTATCGGTATTCTACCCGGACAAGGCAGGTCGGGAGAGTTTCCGGAATTGAGAAGGTGGTACATTTGGAAGTGAAAAAAGATCATTCTGTATGGGCAAAAACCATGTATGGAGAAATCTATCTGCAGAAAGGGGATGGAACTTCTTTCGTCCTTCAGCCAAGGGGAAACGAAGAAGTGATGACCGGATATACGGACAGCCGCGGATACAATTGGCAAACGAATCTGAAGGGTAAAGAGTTGCAAGTGACGCATCCGCAGGACAATACCGGGAAATTAAACCAATGCCTGCATGCAATTCGAAACTATGTTGTGCGGGTAATTTATATAGAAGAAAGGAATGCAGCCTGGTTTGGGGGGGATTTTGGTTTGATCCGGATGGATCTTGGCAAAGCACAGGCGTTTACTCCGTTTGTTCCTCGTATTTATCTTCGTGAGGTTTGTCTGAACCGCGATTCCATATACCGGGGAGGGGATTTACCGATAAATCCGGAGGCAGCAAACCAACGTATCGACGATATATCCCGTTTTGGAGATGATGTCCGCGCCATTCGTTTCTCGTTTGCCACGGATGCGGCCTGTTTCACGGGCTCCAATGAATATAGATCCCGTCTGGTCGGTTACGATCCGGAATGGAGTTCGTGGGATTACCGGACAGAGAAGGAATATGCCAATCTTCCTTCGGGTACATATACATTTTGCGTGCAGGCACGTGATATTTACGGTACGATAAGCGAAATAAAACAATTCCGTTTTTCGCTGTCACCTCCTTTTTACTTACAGTGGTATAGCCTCGTTTTGTATGCCGTCACTTTGGGAGGGATACTGTTCCTGCTGTTTAAATGGCGGATGCACAACTTGCTGAAAGAGAAGGAAAGGTTAGAGAATCTTGTAGGTCAACGTACCGGACAGTTGGTGCGGCAAAAAAATGAAATAGAGGAAAAGTCCCTGAAGCTGGAAGAGGCATTGAAAGAGCTGAGGCAGGCACAAGATGATTTGGTGCGACAAGAGAAAATGGCCACTGTCGGTAAACTGACACAAGGGCTGATCGACCGTATCCTGAATCCGTTGAATTACATTAATAATTTTTCTCACCTGACTTCGGGGTTATTGCAGGATTTATATCAGAACCTGGAAAGTGCACAAAAGCTTTTGGATGAAGACACTTATCTGGATTCGGTAGATGTCATAGCCATGATGAAAGATAACCTGGCAAAAATAGAAGAACACGGAAGCAATACTACTCGTGTGCTGAAGGCTATGGAGGAGGTTTTGAAAGACCGTAACAAGCAACTGGAGAAGATAGAATTGACGGGTTTGTGCCGGAAAGACATGGAACTGCTGGAGAGTTATTACCGGAAGGAGATCAGTGAAATGCACATTTCGGTCCGGACTTCTCTTCCCGATACACCATTGTTCATTAACGGAAATGCCGAGCAACTGGGGAAAACCATTATGAGTCTTCTTAACAACGGCATGTATGCCATAATCAAGAAGTATGGCAAGAATATATATCCGGCTGAGATTGGTCTGTCATTGGAAAGCCGAAACGGACAGGCAGTCATCTGCTTATACGACAATGGGGTGGGCATTGAACAAAGTATCCTTGAGAAAATCTTCGATCCGTTCTTTACGACGAAGACAACCGGTGAGGCGGCAGGTATCGGATTGTATCTGAGCAAGGAAATCATACTCAATCATCGTGGAAAGATAGCAGTACGCTCAGAGAAAGATGAATATACGGAGTTTGCCATTACTTTGCCTCTATGGGAGGACGGGACAGGATGATCTGTACCTTCCGGACGGAACATCCGTTCATCCTGCTTTTTACAAGCATATGTAAATGCTTTTACATACCGGCGTAAAGGCATTTACCTGCCGACGTAAAAGCATTTACATGCCGGCGTAAAAGCATTTACCTGACGGTGTAATAAGTCGGTAAATGCACTGTTTTGATTAACAGCGTAGTATCCCGTCGGATTATATAAGCTAATAATGATATAGTACTTAAAAAGATTGATTATGGAAAGAAACATTTCACAAGAAAAACGAATTGAAGAGCTGGAAGCACGGCTCAGAGAACAGGAAAAGTTGGGGTCATTGGGATTGTTGAGTGCCGGTATAGCCCACGAAATACAGAACCCACTGAACTTTGTCATTAATTTCAGTAAATTGTCCGGGCAGTTGTTGTCCGATCTGGATACCATTGTTGATGAAACCGGGAACCGTATTCCGGAAGAATCGCTGGAAGATATTAAAGATATACTTTCCGGATTACGTGAGAACATGGACAAGATCAGAGAACATGGTGACCGGGCTATTAGTATTATCCGTGGCATTCTACTCTATTCCAGGGGTAAGGATGATGAGTTTATGCCTTCACAGATACAGAAGTTGACCAAAGAATATGTGTGGCTGGCTTATCATGCAATGCGTGCCAACTACAAGAATTTTAATATTGCCATTCATGAAGACTATGCCAAAGACATTCCTCCGGTCCGGCTGATTCCGCAGGATTTCAGCAGGGCAGTGCTGAATGTGATGAACAACGCCTGCTATGCGGTATGGAGAAAATGGCTGGATACTCCCGAAGGATATTCTCCTGAGATAACGGTGAGTCTGGAAAAGCTGGATAAAAGAATCGTGCTTACCATCCGTGATAATGGAGAAGGTATGAGTCCGGAAGTCAAGCAAAGATTGTTCGACTCTTTTTTTACGACTAAACCGGTCGGGCAGGGGACAGGGCTCGGAATGTCGATCGTCCGCGATATTATAGAAAACAAACATCACGGAAAGGTGCTGTTTGATTCGGTTCAACATGAATATACTTGTTTTCGTTTTATCATCCCGGTCACATGAAACGCTACCTGTTGTTATATATCTTCTCCTGTTTTTTTGCCGTGCAACTGACAGCACAATCGGCAGACAGTGTCCGAAATTCATTTGTAAGGGCAGAAGCGCTTTATAAAACTGGAGATATTGATCAAGCCTGCCGTATATTGGAGGAGAATCTGCCGTTTTTTCGGGGGACGATGCGCACCGAGGCATGCCGCCTGGCTGCTTTATGTCTTCTGGCTTTGGACCGTTTTGCAGAAGCGGAACAATATGTTTCATTGTTGTTGAAGGACGAACCCTACTATTATATCTCGTTACAGGATCCGGAACGTTTTGCGGACATGGTCAGGAAGCACAGGGAGACTAAAGTAACCTTGGTCACGGCTTCGCAACAGGTGGAGACTCCGGAAGAAGCTCCTGTACCTGTCACTCTGATTACAGAGGAGATGATTCGGGCTATTCATGCCCGATGCCTGCGTGACGTATTGATTGCTTATGTTCCCGGCATATCCGGTTTGTCTTCCAATGAAGAGATGAATCTGGCTATGAGGGGAGTCTATTCGTCCGGACAGGAAAACATACTGGTTATGCAGGATGGGCAGCGCCTGAACAGTTACATCACGAATGCTGTTTCGCCGGATTATGGTATTAGTCTGGCTAAAGTCAAACAGATAGAAGTGCTTCGCGGACCGGCTTCTTCGCTTTACGGTAGCGTGGCGCTGACAGCCGTGATTAATATTGTCACTAAGGACGGGGTGGACATTCGTAATGGTGCCGTATCTGTCGGTGCCGGAGACCGGGGGCAGCTGGCTGTCGACTTGTTATTGGGCAAACACGACATGAACATGGATTTTATGGCATGGTTTTCCTTGTATCGTGCAACGGGAGAGCCGGTTTTTGTCCCTGCCGGCAAACAATATGCCCTTTATCCGAGAGACGGATTTATTTATCTGGACGGTTATTCCGAACTGCCCGCTCTGGATGGCGGCATTAAACTGCAACGGGGAAACTTACTTTTCAGTTTTAGTATGAACTATGCTAAAAAAAGGCAGCCTTATAGCATGTGGCTTTTTGCTTCACCCTACTCTTATAAGAAGTTCCGCACTTTTGATGGTGCCGGTCCGGGATATTCCAGATGGTCGGCCAGAGAGCAGGCGGTTTACAGTCGTACGTGGCAAAATGTGAGCTTCAGTACGACGTTCTACACCGACTGGAACAAAAATGTACGTTATGAAACCGCAGGAGATACATTGCAGGATTACCCTATTTACCTCAATCCCAATGACAGCACCAAACTCATTTTTCCGGATCGTGGAGTTTTTCAATACATCCGCTGGATGGACTTCAATGTTGGCTTTAACACTCGTGTGAGCTATACTTACGATTGGGGAAGATACGGAAAAGGTAATATGCTTGGCGGCGTGGAGTGGAATCGGTATGCACTTTATGATTCTGAATACCTGGAAGGTATGAATTTCAGAGAAATAGTCAGGACATGGACCGACAAGCGGCTTTACACTGGTCACGAAATGAACGCAAACGTATTTCTTCAATTCAAACATAATCTGCATAAAAACTGGATTGTAAATGCCGGAATCAGATACGACTATAAGAAACGGAGAAATAACCGGATAATGCAGGCCTTTTCTCCCCGTGTATCGCTTATTTATCTTCGGGACGGACTGAATCTGAAAGCCAGTTATTCCAGGTCGTTTGTCGATGCACCCTATTATTACAGAAACAACGATATGGATACTTACTCCGGTGGCGAGAATCTGCAGGCTGAATATCTGAGTTCGTACCAGTTGACTTGTGCCTATCATTATCGCCCCTTTCATATAGATGTTGAATGCAACCTTTTCTACAACCGGGCTTCCCATTTTCTGTTTACCCAACCGGAAACCCGTATTTACGAAAATGCCGGTCTGCTGGATATGGGAGGTATCGAGGTAACCGCGCGTTACCGGGCAAACCGATTAAATCTGGATGCAAACTTGTGCTATCAGAGAGTATTGGGTTATACCAATTTCTTTGTTACCGACGGGTCGGTTAACAATGTGCCGGATTTTTCCGTAAACCTTGTAGCCGGCTATTTCCTGGTAAAGAAGAAAATATGGAACTGGTCTGCCCATGTAAAAATGAATTGTAATAGCCGTTGCTATACACAGGTCAGCGTATTGGAAAACGGACTCAACGGAGATGCCACCAATTATACTGTCCGTCTGCCGGGCTATACTGTTTTCTCTTTCACTACCAGATGCAGGTACAAACAGATAGAAGGCAGTCTGGGAGTTGAGAATCTCTTTAATAACCGATATGAATGTGGAGGAGCAAATATCCCCATCCGGCAGAAAGGACGGTGGATTTCCGGTAGTATATTGTATAATTTCTAAATCAAAAAACAATAATGAAAACAAATATTCAAGAAACTTTTTTTCAGTCATTCTCTACTTGGGGTGACCAAACGGCCGTCATTGCGAAAGACGGTACTGTCTCTTATCAGGAACTGGAACGTTATTCCGGGAAAATAGCGCAAATTGTCCGTCAACATTTTCCGGTGACTCATGCATCCGGCTTCCGCAATGTCTGTATCGGAGTTTGTATGGGACGGAATAAAACGCTGGTTCCTGCTATTATGGCCATTTTTCGATTGGGGGCGACTTATCTGCCCATAGATCCTGCTTTGCCGGATAACCGTAAACGATACATGGCCGAAAATGCAGGTATGGTTTTGTTATTGACCGATTCACCGGATGAAGTCAGTGGAATTCCGGAAGTCTGCCAGCTCCATCTGGACTTGTCAGCACTCTCCGGCCCCTCCATTGACGGATATGCCGAGGTCTTCCCCGATGATTGCGCCTACATCATATATACTTCCGGGACGACAGGAAATCCCAAGGGGGTACAGATCAGTTATTCCAATCTGGGGACATTTACAAAGAACCTGATGAATACGGAACTTTATCATTTAGCCAACCCCTCGGACAGGTATCTCGCCTTTGCCAGTATCAGTTTTGATGCCTCCATATTAGAGTTAATGATGTGTGTGCCGATTGGGGGGACTTTGGTTTTGGCGGGGGAGGAGGAACGCAGGGACATTTCTTTGCTGGACGTACTGATCAGGCGTGAGCAAGTGAATGTGGCCTTTTTCGCTCCTTCATTATTGGGCATGTTTGCCAATCTTGACTTTCCGTTCATGAAGACTTTGCTGTTTGGTGCTGAGGCTATCAGTGAAAAGTTGTTTAATAGGCTGAAACAACAGCCATACCGGTTGATGAATGTCTATGGTCCGACAGAGAATACGGTACTCAGCACCATACGGATTGTAAATGATGAGACTTCGTACGACAATATCGGTTATCCGCTGGAAGGAACCACCTGCCATATCTTGTCCGAAGATCTTCAACAGGTGGTTGGTGGAGCAACAGGAGAGCTTTATTTGAGTGGTCCACAGGTTTCACCCGGATATATCGGGAATAAAGAGTTGAATGAAAAATCATTTATCTTCTATCATGGGGAACGGTTGTACAGGACGGGCGATTTGGTCCGGCAACAGCCTGACGGTTCTATACGTTTTATCGGACGAAAGGACACACAAGTCAAGATACGGGGATTCCGTATTGAACTGAGGGAGATAACGGAATGCCTGAATAAGGACCCGGAGGTTGAGAAATCTCACGTAGTGGTAGTGGAGCAAAATGGACGGCAATTATTGGGTGCTTACTTGCAACCATCAGTGCCCGGCTGTTTTCATCCGGAAGATGTAAAAGAACGTTTACGGTCGGAACTTCCTTATTACATGATACCTAATTTATGGCAGGTGGTAGATCGTTTTCAGCGTACAATGAATGATAAGATCGATACTCGTTCACTCCCGCCTTTTGCTCCGGTGGAGTTGGAGTATGTCCCTCCGGTGCATCCGGGAGAAATCATTTTATGTGATATTTTGAAGGAAATGCTGAATTTACCCCGGGTCAGTGTTGAGGCCGGTTTGATTGATGACCTCGGAATGACTTCGTTGGATATACTGAGGCTGGTTACCGAGGCAAATAAAAGAGGATGCCCGATTAGTGTATCTGCCGTTTATGCTACCGATACTCTGCGCCGGCTGTTGGTGGTTCCCCGGCAAGAACCCGTTTATTGGTATAAGCAGCAAAATCTCAAAAAGCCGGTTATCATTCTGGTTTGCGGGTCTGCTTATTTCAATCATTGGTATTTTCATTTTGCCGACCGCTTATACGAAAAATATGATATTCTTGTGATAGATGCTGTTTACGATCACTTCTGGAAAGTGGCCGCGGATGTTACGGGATTGCTGGAATATTATGCCCGGGCGGTACAACCAATGATCCGGGAACGTACTGTTTACGCGCTTACCGGTTTCTGTATGGGTGCCGAACTGGCAATCGGCCTGGCCGAGTTGTTACGCCGCTCTATGGGGATAACACCGAAGGTTTTCGCACTCGACGGACAGGCCTGGCAGAATCCCGCTTTGTGCCGGAATTATCCTTTACTGATATTCCCCGGAGATACTGACGAGATGATACGTGAACGGAACGAAATCATTGATATTTATTTCAGTACGACTCCCAACCTGATTTATCAGGGAGAGGTGATTGTGTTGTTATCCGGATTATTCCATCAACAGGCCGGATTGTCTCCCGAAGAGGCATGGACAGAGGAAAACTACCGTATATTCCGGACTGAATATGACAATTGCGAAAGATTGTGGAACAAATATTATCCGAATGCTTCTGTCCTGCGATTACCGACAGATCATTGGCACTTTCTGGAAGGCGAATCACTGGAACAACTGATCACTGTTTTTTTTAAGTAAGTATCTATGCAGACAGACAATTTCACTTTGGGTAAGAAGGATCTTCTTATTTTGCTTGGGCTGACTCTTGTACTTCCTTTTCCGATCAACTGGGCATTGATCAGACTGAATCCGTTGACCCTGATGCCGGGTGCGGACGATGTGCCCACCTGGATTGGTTTCGGAGGTAGTTACATCGGAGGAATCATTGGCGGAGTCATTTCAATCTTGATTTTAAACAAGACACTTCGTCAAACCGGTGTACTCCACCATGACCTGAAACTTTTGCAGTTGGATACCATCATCTATACTCAGCAACAAGATTGGTTTACCGGTTTTAAACAAGAATTGGCAGAGAATCTGAAATCCATTGATCTCTATGTGTTGAATACCATCGTTTCATCCATATCCATGAAGAATTATGCATATGCCAAAGAGGTCTTGAGCGAGATCAATAAAAATCTCGAATATCAGATGGTTGCTGCATCCTTTTCTTTCACCTCCTCCCGCCTTTCGCCGGAAGAGCAAAAATATATGCAATTGGTGCGTCGGATACAGACTGAATACAGTTCTTTTATCAAAGATATTCTTTACTATATTCCTTTGGCGGAAACGATGGCTTCCCGGAAAAAACTGAACTATGAGCAGTTGATGGACTATACGCTGTCCCAATACGATTATTTGCAGGGGCAGGAAGGAGAATCTGCTGTTTCCAGAGCCGTCATACCACGTGTTATGGAGATCGATCCTTCTGATAATATAGGTAAGGAGTTGGAACGGATTATGGAAGAAAGATTAACCGGGCGTACTTATCTATATCACATGAAGTCTGATCTTGCAGAGGTTACCCATCAATTAATTATTTATGAAGAACAGCGTATCAATGCCATCCTATATAAACCTGTGGGAGAAACACATTGACAGATATTAATATAAAATGGTATTTTTTTATTTCAGTATTAAAAGTGAATTTATATTTGTTTTTCTATTGATAAAAGGGTGTTTTAAACTTTATATGTGTTTTATAAGAGAATACTTTCGGAAAGAATAATCTGGTATTCGGAAAAAAAAGCGCACTATACAGAACGTAAAATTTCTATAAGTTAATAAAATCCTATTTTTGCACTAAATGAAATTTAATAAGTTAAGTTATGAGCAAAAATAGAGGTCTATACAGGCTGTTTTTGTATTTTGTCTTTATCATGCCTGTGTTTTTAAGCTGCCGGCATAGTCCGGTAGAAATGCCGGACGGTATGTATGGAAGATGGAAATCATCCACAGACCGTCCGGACATAACATTAGGGACAGACAGCATAGGATATTTTGCTATTGTTCATCATCGTATTAATGACGGACGAGTCTGTCCGGTCCGCTATCCTCTTCATCTTAGTTCACCCACAAAAGGGTATATCCGGGCAGAGGGTTGTATTCTGTTTTATTATGACAGCCTGAAACATACTTTGTACTTTTCTCCCGGAGGAGATTATGCTAAATAATCGCATGGACGTACTTCAGTTAACTAACAATAAAATAATTATGAAAGAGAACTTGATCAAACCGTATTGTTATTGTGGTGAGTCGGAAAACTCATTGGTTGATAATGCTATTTTTGTGTACTTCAGTGATGAGTACAGAAGGGTGCTTCTGGATGAAATCTTATGGGTGGAAGCATCCGGAAGTTATTGTGTCATTTATATGGAGGATGGTGCCGAGATAACAGTGAGCTATCCTTTGGATCGTGTTTTCAACAATGATCTGCCTTGTAGCAAATTTAAAAGGATCCACCGGTCGTATGCTATCAATCTTTTTAAAGTGACCGGGTTTGCCGGTAACTACGTACACATCGGGAAAAAGATGTTGCCGGTGAGTGAATCTCACAAAAAGGACTTTCAAGCCTGTTTCCATAAGATTTATTCAAAACGGGCATTGGGAAAGTGACGAAAGGGAGTGGGAAGAAATCCGGCTCCGTCTAAAATTAAAAATTTACTACGCAAAGAACGTGCACTACCTTTGCATCGTAAGCTTACAAAAGAGAAAAAACAATTAAGTAACAAATTTAAAAAACAATTATTATGGCAGTTGACAAAACACCGTCGCAAGTTGCAACCAGTGCGTTGCAGTCGATTCCGTTTGGTTCTATTATTGGTGGCCCGTTGAAGGCATGTGTGGAAGCGCAGGCTTTAGCAGCAAAAACAACTTGGGAGTTTATTCAGAACGTGGGTATTAATGTGAATCCGGAAACCGGTGAGAAAACAGCGGTTAACGTTTCGTTCTCATTCATTCAGGGCGGACGCCTGGTTCAGTTGAATATTCCGTTGCTGACTATCGTTCCTATTCCTTATATTGCAATCCGTGAAGTGGACATCAATTTTAAGGCTAATATCAGTGCTTCTTCTTCATCGGCAGCAGAAACAAACGAGTCAGTATCCAAAGATGCGGCCCTGAAGGCTTCGGCCAGTTTGGGATTGGGATGCTTCAAGATGAATGCCAATATGAATGCAAGCTATTCATCGAAAAAGGACTCTAAAGCGACTTCCGATTCTAAGTACAGTGTAGAGTATACTATGGACGTGGCTGTAAAAGCCGGACAGGACAGTATGCCGGCAGGTCTTTCTAAAATCCTGGAATTGCTGGGTAATTCATTGGATGTTTCCGATCCAACCGGTACATTGGAAGTGAACAGCAACTTGCTGCTGATTGAAGATGGCAAAGAGAAAGTACAGCTGATTGCTACCTATAAGGATCCTAATGGTCTGCTGGCTCCTGAAAAACTGACTATTTCCGGAACCGGTGCCAACGCTGCTGACTTTAAGGTAAGTGGTGACAGTAAAATTATCGATTTGCCGGAAGGTAAATACACTGTCAAAGCAGAGGGAAGCAAGAAGGAAGTTATTATCGAAGTGAAGAAAGATACGGCAGCTCCTCAGACTGGGACACCGGCATAACATTAATTAAAACTTAAGAACTCATAATATGGCTCAGTTAAGTTCAGTAATCGGCTCTATATTGCGTGATATTGTTTCGGCACAGCACGAGGCCAACCTTTATTCATTGTCGCTTGGCGACTCTTACGGGAAAGACGGAAAGGCGAAAGATTTTCAACTGCCTAATGTCATGGTCAGCGATATGGAACTGGATTTAAAATATGGTGTGAAAAGTGCATCGGAAAGTCAGCAACAGTTTAATATCAAATATGATAAGTTCCGTCAATTCCTCAAGGAACTGTGCGAACAGGTTGCGAGGGTAGCTATCAGCAGTGCCGCCACTACAGTGATGACCTCGGATATAGAGAGAAATGAAGGAGAGAAACACTTCTTTGAACGGCTTAAAAAAGAAAACAAACTTCATCAGGAATTCTGCACTTTTCTGAGCCGTAATATGAGAAACTCTTTCCGGAATAACCTCTATGATGCTGTGGACAGCAGTAATGGTTCTGTGAACAACGATGTTGTGATCAGCAGGCTGACGGATGTCGTGCGTAAAAAGTTTCTTTATGATACGGACCTTGATGATCTTTTTGCCGGAGAAGATGGAGAAAAACTTCGTGATACCGCTGAAAAGAACATTATAAAAGCGATGGAAGCTATTGTGAAAAAGCTCTCGGTAGACGCTAACTTCAAAAGTCTTCATTCATTTCCACAGCTGGATGTGGCCATCACGGCTGATGAACTGATGAATATGCCTGAAGAAGCGATACACAGTTTTAAGATCAAGTTCAGTCCTCGCAATTATTCAGTCAGTCAAACGGACGATGATTCGTTACTGGAAGATTTTGTGATGCGATAATCAATCCTAATCAATTGGTACAATATGGATAAAAAGAAAGTTAGGAGCGTTAGTAGTCAGGTAATGGAACTTCAGCAATTAATTGCCGGTCCTTTGATCGCAACAATTGAAGCAGATTCATTATCTTCGCAAAGATATCTGGATTATTTGATGAAAATAGCATTTGAATCTTATGATCCTGCAACAGGACGGACCGGTAAGATACGTATGCTTACGTTCAACTATCAGAGTCAGGATGCCGGTGGAGGAAGAAAACAAAGTGTGAGTATCCCGATACTTACGCTGGTACCTTTGCCACTGTTACAAGTGCAGGAGGCGGATTTCGATTTTGATATTAAAATCCTGGATGCTTTATCGGAGACAGCAGAAGAGAAATTCTCGCTGGAAGAAGGCAAAAGCGTGAGTGAGCCGCAAAGTGGGGGAGGATTTAAACTCCGGGCTTCGCTGGCTCCCAAACAGGGAGAGGGCAGCAGCACCTCAAATGTGCAGCAGAGCTTGTCGGCGAATATGAAAGTAAAGGTGAAGATGCGTCAGGCAGATGTGCCTGCCGGATTGTCCAACTTACTACATCTGACGGCAAGCAATATGCAAGTAGAAGAGACTGAAACTGAAGAAATAACGGAAGGAGGAAAGAAATGAATAATGTAGCAGAACATGCCCGTGAACAGAAAGCCGGGATGAAGTGTCCGCAATGCGGAACGTTTATTGAAACATCGATTTTTGAGTTGTTGACATCCAATGCTTTGCAATGTCCATCCTGTCACTTGCGTCTGAACATAGACCGTATGAAATCAAAACCGGCTTTTGACGCATTACGGAAAGTGCAGAATGCACAAGAGAATCTGGAGAGAAAGAGCAAATTCAACGGCTAAGTGTACGGACTATGAAATTAACTTTTTTCAAACGGGTGGGGGAGAAGATCCGCCATCCGTTCCGAAAGGAAAATACGGAAACTGTTGTAGTTTCGGAAGCCGTTCCTCAGCCGGAAGTGGATAATGCAGCTGAAATAACGATAAATGAACCTTCCGTTGCGATGTCGGCAGACAAATGTGCGGAACAGGCACGTTGTTTTCTGTTGAAAGATAACAAACTGGTCGGTAAGCCTCTCAGTAGTTATCATCCCGAAATACGGATTATCCATGTCGATAGTTTTGTAAATGCCTTTTTGTTTTTCTTGCGTATGTGCGATCAGCGTTTGCTGACTTATCGCCAGACAGGAGAGCACTTGCATTGCACTGCTGTTTTTCCGGACGAAAGCGGGAATTTGTATTTTACTAACAAGGTGACTTGTCGTAACAAGGAAAATACAGTTGCGGTCTTAAAGATTGACTATATGGGTCTTAAACCCAGGATTAGTGAAATAAGATTTGAATTAAACATTAAAAAATAAAAGAGTATGAATCCTATATTAAATAAAATGGGCGCAAACGCCAATGAACAAAAAAAACTCCTGATGGAGTGTGCGGCAATGCTGGAAAAGTACGTGAACAGATTTCCGGCAGAAAAGGGATGTGCTTCATTCTCAGGTGAAGACATGAAATTATGGAAAGAAGTTTATTATCCCAAACTTGTCCAGACGGACATTCTGCCGGACGGAAAATTCTTTAGTGGTACTTCATCGGGAAATAGCGGTATTGGTACAGACGGTTATTTTACCGGTTATGAATTCTTCCAGTTTATATATCGTGCCTATAAGTCGCTTTACGAGCTGGAAAAGGCAGGACAGATGAGATGATAAATAAAAACTAATTGGAATATGAAAACGATTAAATTGGATTATGAAGGCGAAGAAGCTCTCTTGTTGTGTCAGGGGCTGAAACGCAATGGCTATTCAGTGAATGAAAGCCGGATTTTCACACAGGAAATGAAAGAATCGGTTGTTGATTTTCAACAGAAAAGCCAACTGGATGCTGATGGGATCGTGGGATACCGTACCTGGGAATCCCTGTTTTTTACAGGACGTCCCACTACTGAACGTTTGACAGAAGAAGATTTTGTTCTTGTTGCCCGATTGCTCGATGTGGAAGTGGCTGCTTTAAAAGCCGTACAGCAAGTGGAGACAGGCGGAAAAGGAGGATTCTTTTCTCCCGGTAAGCCCGCTATCCTTTTCGAAGGTCATATTTTCTGGAATCAGTTGAAAAAGCGGAATATCAATCCTGAATCGCATGTGAAAGGGAATGAAAACATTCTCTATCCCAAATGGGAGAAAGGACATTATAAAGGCGGTATGGGTGAATACGATCGTTTGGAACAAGCCCGCCAAATCAATCATGAAGCAGCGGATGCTTCTGCCAGTTGGGGGATGTTCCAGATTATGGGTTTTAACTATGCGGCCTGCGGAGAGAAGAGTGTCGACAGTTTTGTAAAAGCTATGTGTGCGAGTGAATGCAGCCAGTTAATATTGTCTGCCCGATTTATCAAACAATCCGGAATGCTTCCCGCTTTGCAAGCCAAAGACTGGGCAGAGTTTGCCAGACGTTACAATGGTCCTGCTTATAAGGAGAATCGTTATGATGAAAAATTAGCAAAAGCTTACCAGAAATTTTTGTAGGCCAATTACAGACCTGAAGCGTCTCAATGAAATTTGAATTTAAAAAGAACTATGGATTAAAAAGAGCGGTGAGCAAGCTGTGAAGCTTGTTCACCGTTCATCGTTATTATCTTTATTTCTCAGAAAAATATTTCAGGAATTGAGTACGTTCAAACATATTGATACCTTCTACATCTTTGGCGTTCAATTTACCTTTGAATTGCGAGATGTGTTTGAAGCCTTTTCTTTCCATCCATGCACCCAGGAAACGGTTCATTTCTCCTATAAACAAGTTGGTGTTCTGATAAATGGCACTGCATACCTCTATGGCAGATGCTCCGGCTAAAATGGCTTTTACGATTGCGTCCGGTTTATGAATACCTCCCGAAGCGGCATAATCTATTTTAGTAACCAATGATGAAGAAATACCTATCCAACGCAGGGTTGCCGAAAGGTCGGACGCGTTGCTGAACACGTCTCCTGAAGTATGCTCCATCTTCTCTACATCAATATCCGGTTGATAGAAACGGTTGAAGAGAACAACTGCCGCTGCACCGTTGGCATATAGTTGATCGATCAGGGCTACCGGATTCGTAAAGTTACTGCCTAACTTCATAATAACCGGAATACGAATCGTTTTCTTTATATGGCTTAAGATATCGATGTGACGCTGTTCAAATGAACCATATTTATATTGGATGTCCGATTGCAAAGCAAGAATGTTGATTTCCAGCGCATCTGCACCGGCTTCTTCTATTTGCTTGGCAAAGTCTATCCATTCTGAGTCAGTATAGCAGTTTATACTTGCAATGACGGGAATGGTGCAGGCCTTTTTGCTTTCTTTAATCAGTTCCAGATATTCAGCCAGTTTGTGATTGCGGATATATTCAGCCAGATAGTCACTTCCTTCCGGATAATAAGACGGGTTTCTCAAGCGGTCAGCTTCCAGCATAATTTGCTCTTCGAACAGTGATTTCAGGACAATAGCTCCTGCACCGGCTGCTTCCAGCTTAGCGTTTTTAGCAGCGCTGTTAGTGAGTCCCGAACTACTGATGATAACAGGATTTTTTAAAGTCAATCCCGCAAAGGTTGTTTTTAAGTCGGCCATGGTAATTATTGTTAATGGTTTTTCAATGAATTTTCTGTCTCATTGTTTCAATTATTAATAAACTCTTTCCCCGAAAATTTTACTTCCTACTCTTACCAGCGTGCTGCCTTCTGCAATGGCGAGGTGATAATCGTGGGACATCCCCATTGAGAGTTCGCAAAAAGTCGGTTCGTCAGCAAAATATTGTTTTTTCACTTCGTGGAAGAAACAATTTAAAGAACGGAATTCCCGTTCGATTTGTTCTTTCGAATCTGTGTTGGTAGCCATTCCCATCAGTCCGCATATCTGTATGTTTGCCAGTGCTTTCCATTCGTCGGCATTCAACATCTCCTTGCATTCGTCAAAACTGAAACCAAATTTGGTTTCTTCCTGGGCAATATGTATTTGCAGCAAACAGCGAATGACTCTTCCTGCTTTGATAGCTTGTTTATTTACTTCCGCTAACAACTTGTACGAGTCGATTCCATGAATCATGGACACATACGGAGCCATATATTTGATTTTGTTTGTCTGCAAGTGCCCGATAAAATGCCACTCAATGTCCTTGGGCAGGCTTTCATACTTGCCTGTCATCTCCTGCACTTTGCTTTCTCCGAAAATTCTTTGTCCTGTACGATAAGCTTCTTCAATAGCTTCGTTCGGGTGGAATTTCGAAACCGCAACCAGTCGAACGCCGGATGGCAATTCGGCCAGGACCTGCTTTAAGTTATCAGTAACATTCATTTTTTACCAGTTTTGAGTTCACCACAGATTACACAGATTAACACTGATATTTTAATTTAACTCCCAGTAAAATAAATTATTAATCTGTGAGAATCCGTGTAATCTGTGGTGAGTTATATTTATTTCTATTCCAAAATTATACTTCCGGTTTATCATTAGGCTCAGAACTATACGGATATACATCCATAATTGCTGTTTCAGCAACAGAACCGATCTGATAATCAGCCATTGTACCTTTCATGCCTTCATCCAGCTTCTTTACAGCATCGCGCAGATCGGCGGCCTGCACCAAAACTTGAGTCGATGTTTTCTTTTCGGCACCGCTTTTTTCGTCCAGTGTGATAAAAATCAGTTTACACTTAAACCAGCGGTCAGCAGCCTCTTCTTCGCTGGGGAAAAGTTCACTATAGTTGGCTCGTTTGATATCCGATACGGTAAATTCTCCTGTAATGAACGGGGTCATCTCCTCAATAATGCGTGCTTCTGCTTCTGTAAAGCTGAGTGCATCCACGAGATAAGGTTCAGTAACTTTCTTGTTCATTCCGTTTTCCATCAATTTCTCGTAACGGATCTTACACTCAAACCAAGTATGCATTGACATATTCTCTTTTGATTTTTAAGTAGTTAATATATGATTTACTATATAGATCTGCTTGTTTGCTAATCTATTCTACCACAAAGATAGTTCAAAATCTCTCTTTATGCTGTGATAAAGATAAGAATTTATTGCCAGTTTATTGTAATTTATCACCTCGTAGCCCGGAATAGGGGCTTATTGAGGGATTTTTAGTTGATGAATTCGTAAGTTGATACTTGGTATACAATTTCATACAACATATCAAGTATGTGGGATTTAGTGCCTGTAATTTATGGCAATAGTGATTGCCTGAGGAGTGGCCCGCAAGTGGAGGGTAAATTGAGGCAACATTACCTCGATTTTAATAAAAAGCCTGTTTCCCGGTAATATTCAGCGGTAAATTTACCTGTTTCCAGATAAATTACACACCTGTTTCCGTGGTGCGTTTCATTAGGAACTGCAGGGGTTTCGGATTTAGAGAAATGGTATCATTTGATGGCGAGAGACCGGAAAGAGAAGAGGTGTTAGAAGCAAGCAAGAAGGAACTGATTATACAAAAATAGCCTATACGGTTTATATAGACTATTCTTTTTTATATCCGGGTTACCACAAAGCGACTTTTCCTAAATTGCCAATTTCAAGTTTAGCGCTTATTCCCATAGCCTTGAAAACTCTGGAAATAGTAGAAAAAGTCAGGTTCTTCCCGTTCTCGATCCGGGAGATCTGCGCTCTTTGCACCCCGATCAAGTTACCTAATTCTTCTTGGGTCAGATTCTTTGATTGCCGGGCTTGTTTGATCGCTTCGCCAATCAGAAACGAATGCAGGTCCGCTTCAAACTTATCTCTCTTGGGAGTGTCTTTTTCTCCTATGTGCCTATCTAATATTTCTTCTTCTGTATAAAACTTCATTGTTTCCATACGCTTTATTTTTTTGAGTTAAAATATGCTTTTCTGATCTCTTCGGCTTTGGCTGTTTCTTTGGGCGGTGTCTTTTGAGTCTTCTTGATAAATCCATGCGTGGCAATCACCAACGTGTCTGCGCCGCTATCTTTGTCCCAAAAGGCCAGCAGCCTGTATTTTACTTTCTTATAGAATGTCCTGAACTCCCAAATGTCCGTATCATCTAATTTTTTAAAGAGTTCGGGGTCAATCACAAACTTCGCTTTGGCAATGTTGTAGATGATCTTGTCTTTGATCTTTGAGGGTAAGTGATTCAGAAAATCGTCTGCCTCCTTTGAATATACAACCTTGAATTTAGCTTTTACTTCCATTACTTTTATTTTGATGCAAAAATAAGTAAATGGTTCCATATAAAGAAACATTTTCCCAAAGAAATAAAATAAATTAATATAAAAGACAGCTTCCCGGTATGGGGCTTTTTTTGTACCGTTTCTTAATTGGATAATAATAAACAAGGCATTCAGGAGTAAAAAATGTTCCCGTTGTTCAAAGGAAGAAGAACGAGTGGAGTTATCGGTGGAATAAATGGAAGAAAACCATTACAGTTACTGAAATCAGACCAATTGTAACTTTAAGAAGGTTTGTGTTTTCTATGTCGATTGTTTTATCTGATGATGCCTTAGTTAAGATTATGATCTTGTTGGATATAAACTACACAATGATAGTTCTTTAGATACTGAGTTTGAGAAACTGGAACAGGTAATCTATTTTTCCTTTATTTTCTTTTTTGCCTTTACTTGTTCGTCCCATTGTCATTACATTTTAATCATTGTGTCGTGATGTCGTGTTGTTTGTCGCTACAGAAAATGATATCCAAAAGTTCGGTTGCAAGTTTGAAACCTGGACATTTTATGATACTATCTTCTTCTGTCGGATAACCAAGGAGATTAATGCTACCATACCAAACTATAGATTTATCTATGACACATGAACATAATGACAAATTGGGTACAACCCTTACGAATAATCCTTGATTTTTTAGATACTCTGTTTGTTCGTTTGAAGCGGATGTAATAATCGCTACTTCAATGCCGTTTGTTTGAAGTTTTTTTAGGATTTTGACAAATGCATTTCGTTCTGTGTGATAGAGTTTTGGAGAAGATACTACAATGGATTGTTTTGAACTTTTCAATGCTTTTGTAAATGACTGACGGAATGTGCTTCCATTGAAAATCTGTCCTTCATACGAAGATGATTGTAAACTATCGATATTGTTAAACAAGGTAGGGTTGTCTTTGGACAATACACTATAACCAATAGCAGCATATCCCTTGAGCCGTTTTCGGTACATATTTTCACAAACAGGTTCGTGTATATCAACATAATCATAGACACGCACATCCGTTTTACCTTCTCTCTCCCGGTGTAAACGACCTGCATATTGGGCAACCAGCCCTTTCCATGATATAGGAAGAGCAAGAAATAGCGTATCCAATCGTGGATAATCAAATCCTTCGCCAATGTATTTTCCTGTAGCCACTATCACAAGAGGGGCATCTTGCGGTATGTCATACAGTCTTTGAAAGGCTTCTCGCTTGTTCCTAGTTGACCCTTCTCCTGTCAGTTGGATTACATTGGCGATATGTGGTTCCAGCATCTCGGCAAGCAATTTCACATGAGATGTTCTGTTTGTCAATATAATAGGAGTGCGACTTTCCGCTACATTATGCAGCACGTCTTCTACAATAAGTGTGTTTCGGATTTCAGACTCAGAAAGCGATTGCGATAATGCCGTAAACGACTGTTTGTCATCAGTTATTGGACGATAAGATGTGAATCTGGGCACAAGATAACGCCGAAACGATTGTTTTTCTATTTGCGCTTTAGCATCAGACGAGTATCGAATCGGTCCGCATTGCATAAAGATGATGGGTTGCAAACCATCCTTACGGATTGGCGTAGCCGTAAGCCCGTAAACAAAATGCGATGTGATGTTTTTAAGTACATTTTCGAATGTTACGGAAGACACGTGATGACATTCATCCACAATGACCATTCCGTATTCTTGAACGAAAGGCTTGACTTCACCATTTTCAAAGCATGATTGCATAAGTGCAATATCGATAACTCCATGTAGTGTGTTTGAGGTTGAATCTAAACAGCCGATGGGTGAGAAAGCATTCTTTCTACCACGCTTCTTGGGAATATCTGGTTCTGTGAAATCAATGTCAAGAAATTCGGAAAGGCGTTCGTGCCATTGCAAAAGCAATGCTTTTGAGTGAATCAGTATGAGCGTGTTTACCTTTTTTCGGGCAATCAATGCTGCTGCCGTTACGGTTTTTCCAAAAGCGGTTGTTGCTGATAGTACCCCATTGGTGTGAGCCATGAGGGTATTGATGGCATTTAATTGCTCTTCACGTTCCTTGCCTTTAAATGCTACGGCAATATGTTTGCCTTGATTAGTTCTATCTACTATTTCATAAGTGACGCCAAGAGATGATAGCATTGCTGTTATTGCGTCTTCGCAACCACGAGGCATTACAATATATTCATCTGTGAAATCGGCACGACAAATAATGCGAGGAACATTGTAAGTGGAGATTCGCATAGCCTGTTTACTGTAGAACTCAGGATTCTTGAATGCTGCGATACGTTTAAGATGATTGACTACCGTATCGGAAATGGAGTGCAGCGGAATGTATATCTTATCCGACTTGTTGATTTTCAGCCTCCCATCGAAATCATTCCGTGTAATATTCTGAATAATAGGGGACTCCCACGGTTTTGTCTCTGAAGATGTTGCCAATGCTCCAAAATCTTCCTGCCGGTATTGAGCCAGTAATCCATCCACAACACTTTCATCTATCTTCTTTATACCGTATAAATAAGCCCATTGGTCTTTGAAAGGTAGAAATTCTTCATCTACAAAAACACTGTTGCCTGCTTTTCTTGCTCTGCCTTGCAATGGCAAGGCTATCAGATTTCCGAAACCACCTTCTGGTAGCCTGTCTTGATTGGGGAAGAAGCGGTCGTATGAATCAAATGTAATACGCCCGTTTAGTTTCATGGCTTCTGTCAGGATGGTGTTACCTAATTTCCTTGCTTTGTAGGAAGGTATAGGTTCTTTAAAGAAAGTCCATACGTGCGCCCCGTTACCGGAGCGTGAGCGTTCTATGCTGTATGGAATTTCCCAGTTCCTGCAAACTGCAATGAAAGCCAATACATCCTCTTTGTATCCGTGAGTGCAATTCTTGTCGTCAAAATCGGCACATAGAAAAGAGCATTTATTGTCGAGGGTGATAGCATATAGCCCAATTACGTCACATCCATTTTCATCTTTTCCCTCCAAATGGCGATAGATGTCTTGGTTTGCCAAAGGAGCAAAGTTTCGGTTCCGGCATTCTGTACACTTGTTTCGTTTTTTGTCACAGACACCTCTGTACCATTCGTTGATACAGACCGGTTGATAGCCACCTTTTTCAGCGGTCTTGCTAAACCATCTTCGTGCAAAGACATCTTCACGACCTTTGAAGAAACTGCGAAACAAGGCAACTTTTTCATCGAGAGAGAGCTTGATGGGAGGGAACGTGATGGAAGAGAATGTCGACTCGTTCGTAATATTCTTGGCAGGATATACAATGCCGTGTTGTAGAAGAATTGATTTCAACTCTTCGTTTTCATCCAATAGGGTATTATACCTCTTAATTAGAGCATTGTATTTCTCCTGAAGATTTTCCATCTCATTTTGCAGCCAATAATTCGCAAAGCAGTGCTATTCCAAAATTTAAGAAGGTCCCTGCAAGAACATATTCGGTTTTAGCGGTATCCTTAGTAATAACCAATTGTTTGTATTTTTCGGAATTTATTTTGAAGCAAGTGGCATAGTTTCTTTGCTTCAGTTCAATGGCTTTAGATGCTGATAATGAAGTGGAAGACACTATATCTGCAGAAATGGTTGCATACATATTTTTTGCTTTTTGTTTCAAGTGCAAAAATAATAATTTTATCTGTCGCTGTCAAGAACAATAGCTTATAAAAGCTATAATGTTAATTTATAGATGATTTAGGATGTAATTTGGAAATATGCACTTATAGGCTATGCAGTGATTCTGCATTATTATATGTGAAAATGATAGTCAAGACTAAAAATGGTTGCTTTTAATTCTGTATTCCATACACTTGTGAAGTAATGCTTAATGATATTAAATATTATGGGGGTGCGTAGGGGCAAATCGAAGTTTCACGTTCTTAATTATAATATATGGTTACTTGTTTATCCATTGTATGAAAGTAAGGAAATGCAATATATTATTGATTATTCTTAATTAATGGCAAAGTGTTGATGAGATTCATTTTATTTATCATATTTTCTTTATGTTTGCCTTTGGTCATGCAAGGACAAGAACAAAATGTGTGGACACAAAATGACTCTTTGAAGTTAAAGAAAGTATTGGCAGGACAAGCTGAAATCCGAATTAACCAGAAGGTATTGAGAGAACTTGACAGAGTTTTTTCTTCTCCACGACGCTTATTTAAATTTCAATCTCGTTCTGCCATTTTACCAATCAAAGATTTCCTATTCTACAGACCTAACGTCTTTAGTAAATACCATATATCCACTTTTAAAGTTAATGAGTTGAATATCTGGCAAGATTCACTCTTCATGAAGGTCTACATGTTGGGCAATAAACAGTTATTTATAAAATCCCAGTTAGACACAGGGGATCCCCGAGTATTGATAAAGAGGAAAACTGATATACAGTTCAAGTTTACAGACCATTTGGCGTATCGTGTTTATGGTGGCTATACTATTGATAAGAACCGAACAGTAATATTGCCAACTACAGCTACTCCATATTATGTGGGCACAGGTTTTTCTTATAGCCTTAATAAGAAATTACAGTTAAAAACAGGGGTAGAGTATCAGTACAACGTTGTTTATAAGCGTTGGGAATGGGTTTGGAATTCCGGTATCCGTTTTAGCTTTTAATGATTTCAGGCTAGATTCTCTATTTGTGTTGAACCATGGAATAAACCTTTATGCGCTTTACTATATAGATTGGAAGATTTCGTTAAAATAGAGTGGTCTCTCTGATACAAGAAAGTATTCTTATATAGTAGTACGTAAATACAGTTTGTTATCCTTATTATTAACATTGTTAACACCCTTTCTCGGCCATTTTTATTCTTGTGTGCAAATAACAAGTCTTTTGCATTTAAAACACTTGTTATTTGCATCCAAAGAATAAACTTTAACTCTGTGTTAAAACAAAGCTTTTACTGACAGATGTTTTGTACTTTGAATAGCTTGTTTTTCAGCTTGTTAAGTTTGACCTTTACTTCTTTGTCTCACTGAAGGTCTCTGCTGGCTAAAACCGATATACTTGCTTTTTTGTCAACTATACACAGAGGACTTGCACTATCCGTTTATTTCCTTTTTGCCTTATTCAGTGCCGCTATCAGATACCTTCCTTTTGCCCCTATGTCACTCCAGCAAGTGTTGGCAATCAGCCGCCACACCGTCGTTCCCTTTCTTCCATAGTCCGACAGCCTGAGAATGGCATTTACCTCGCTTACCTCGTTGATCCCCAATCTTTGGAGCGTATCCGTCAGTCCCGGATAATTGTGCGTCATCGTATTGAAAGCGTATCCCGGTATCGGGAGAGAAGCAGAATCCTCCTTCCTTTCTTCCTCCTTCCCCTTGGGGGGAGCTGAGGGGGGTAATTCTTTATTTTCCTTTGCTTTACTTTTCTTTACTTTACTTTGTCCGGAATTGCATGCATTTTTTGCGTTAACGGCTACATCATGTACTACATTTCCTGTGCCGGCAGATGCTTTCCCTTCTTTAAGCGGCTTGAGTTGCTCAATTTCCTGTTGTGTGGATGCATTGTCCGGTTTGCCGCTTTCCTTTTCCGGTCTCACCATCAGGTAGGGGAGCTCCGACAGCTCTCGCTTTCTCCGCTTCGTAGCTTCCAGCCATACCTTCTGTAGGCTTTCCGAAGTCAGTATTCCGTTTTCCAGATAACTGTTTCTGTCCAGTATCCCTTTGATGAAGAGAATTTCGATGATCCCCTGTACCTCAGCGGCCTGCACTTCCCTTCCTGCCTTGTTGGCAAAGATCAGGCACTGCTCCTCATCCCAACGGATGAAGTATCCCTCCTTGTATATTTTGCAAAGCAGCTTCAATACGATTGCCGAACCCTTTATTCCGTATTTTGCCTCTATCACTTCCATTGCGTTCTCTTCCATGAAGTTTACGCCTATCGGGAAATAGTTGATCCCGTCATATGCTATTGCCATTGTTTTTTTAGATTAGTTGTTTTTTATCCGTAATACTTTTATCCCGAATTACACCGGATTCCCAAAGACGTTTTCACTTGATTCCTCAAAATAGAAATCATTCATCTGTGAAAATCCCGTGTAATCTGTGGTGCCCACCTTATACGATCGGTCTCCACTCCATGAAGTTCTCCACCTGGAATGTCGTCCATCGCTGTTCGTCCACATTCCAGTAGACTACTGCACCTTCAATTTGTGTGGGATCATACTTCTTGTGGAATTCCGCTTCATAGTAGATCAGTGTCGCTTTCACCAGCTTGAAATCTCCGTTCTGCTTCTGATAAGCGATGGCTGCGTGCCCGTATTGCAGGTGGTCTGTTAATGCTTCCAGGCGCTCCGCCATCCATTCGGCACATTGTTCGGTATATCCTTTCTCAAAGACAATCCGTCTCTTCCATCTCAGTTTCATGGCTTCACTTTGTGATGCCGGTCTTTTTTTCCGTTTCATACGTATATTTTTTAAGTTGATAAAATGTTATCGCCACGAAGATAGGGGGCGTTTCATGTAAGACGGATTATCATAATTCATTGTGCGTATTTTTGTGGATGGCGGGTTTGTGCTGTCTATTCTTTTCTACTTCTTCCCAAATGCTGCTGATATAGACTAATATTGAACTGATGGATAATGGTTTAAATACTCCGTTTTTAATATTTCCGATTAGTCTTTTTTCATTGATGTAGCGTGCGAGTGAAGCCTGACATGTATTGATATTTTGTATGTTCGCATCTTCTATGTAGGATTTTATCAACGCTTTGATAAGTTCTCCTTTATGCGAAATTATTCCACGTATCGGTATTCCTTTCTTTCTGCCTCTTGTTTTTTTAACTATTTCTGTATTAGATTGTTGTGCTTCGCTAATGGCGTTTTTTTACACTTTTGTCCGCAATCTGAAATAATCCTTTTTCTTTGTCCATAATTTCTTTTATTTTGTTAATAACTAAATGTTGTTAATTTGTGGCAAAGGTAGAAAGGAAACTATCGGTAGGCAAGTAAAGATGGAATTAAAGAGAAAATGAACGCTTCTGATTAGATAACTATTTGGTATATAGTATGATATTAATTGAAAAAGCGAGTGTTTCAATAGACGTTCGTTTAATTGAACGCAAAGATAGGGGGTATTTTTAGAACTACAAAATGTTTAATAAAAAAAATGATTTTCCTCTTTTGATTGTTATCCCAATATCTTAAACCACAGGTATTTATGAATTAACAAAAAACAGTTTATTATCTGTCTGATTTTGTTTTCTGTTCTCTTCTGATTTATATACAAAAATCATGTGTTTTTA